>NZ_LMAZ01000005.1:0-184044 GCF_003444685.1 Pseudomonas abyssi
CCTAGGGCGCCTTTTTTACTTAGGTTAAAGGACGTATGAAAATGAGTCGGCCACTACACACAAGCGGCCGTGCTGGCAGGCAGTACTACTGGGCGGGATATTCTGCAACGACCTGATCAGAACCCGTCTTGGTCAAGCCAATGACCTGGTAGGCATGCTGTACGCCATCGACTTCCATGCCGGGGGAGCCCGCCGGCATCCCGGGAACAGCGATGCCCAGCAGATCATCGCGCTTGGTGAGTTCGATGACCTGAGCCGCCGGCACATGACCTTCGACGAACTTGCCGTCAATCACCGCGGTGTGGCAAGACGCTAACCGTGGCGCGACGCCCAGTCTTTGCTTCACTGCTGTCATGTTGCTTTCAACATGGTCGACGACTTTGAAGCCATTCGCTTCGAGGTGTGAAATCCACTTCTTGCAACATCCGCAATTGGCATCACGATGGACATCAATCGTCAGGGCATCAGCTGCTTGAACCGCAGACGTGACGGAGAGAGCGGCCAGTAAGGCCAGATATTTAGCTTTCATGTACGTGCTCTTTGCCATCGGCGTGGGTGTGGGTCTTGGGCGAGGCGTTCGGAGCCTGCTCGGCGTGATGATCACCTCCGTTGGACGACGCCTCATCCCCAGCATGGTGGTCATCGCCACTCATATCCGAATGGTGACCTGCCTTAGGTGCGGAGCCACCCTCGCTATCCGTAGCCGCGGCATCGTGATGACCAGGCTCTCCAGCATCACCTGATCCATGATGGTCATCGCCACCGCCACTATTGTCATGATGGCCAGGCTTGTTGTCGCCGTGCTGTCCTTCATGGTTATGCATCTGCGTTTCCCCACCACCGTGCTGATGGCCGCCACTGGATGCGACGAGTGTTTGGTATTGCTTGGCATCCATCGTCGGCAGTTGGTTGAGGAAGGCAACCATGCCCCAGATGTACTCGTCTCCCATGCTCTTGCCCCACGCAGGCATACCCGTTGCCTTGATGCCATGCTTGATCACCCAGAACGCTGCTGACGGATTGCCATCGACACCGATCTTGGCGAGGTTGGGGGGCGCAGGATAAAGCGATTGGCTTAGCTCGGTCTCCGCCACACCTGGCGCCAAATGACAGCCGATACACATGGAGTTGTAGTTGCCCGCACCGGCGCGAATAAGAGCTTGATCATCTAGGTTGGGAACCTCGATGTCCCGCGAACGGACTTCGATAGAGCGGTCACGGGCCATCGTGAGAAACGCATGCACTGCAGGAAAATGGGGATCGTCGGCCCCCACGTTGACCACGCCAAAGTAGGCGCCGGCCAGGACAGCTGTGCTACCGACCACGCCGGCCGCCACCAAAGTTTTAATTGTTCTTTTCATGTCAGGTTCTCAAAACCACATCCGGATACCGGCGACAAAACGCGCCTCGTCTACATCACCGCCCTCGTCGCGCACCATGTCTGCCGTGTTGCCATAGGAGCGGCTCCAGGAAACCCCGATATAGGGGGCAAACTCCCTGACAATCTCGTAACGCAGACGCAAGCCGAGCTCGGTATTTGCCAACCCAGACCCCACACCTCGCTCAGGATCGTTCTTGCCGTAGAAGTTCATTTCGGCAGTTGGCTGGAGAATCAGCCGGTTGGTCAGCAGAATGTCGTACTCGCCCTCCAGTCGGGCAGCAGTTTGGCCATTCTCGCCGACGAAGGCCGTGGCTTCGGCCTCAAAGGCGTAAAGCGCCATGCCCTGGATACCGAAGGCAGCCCAAGTCTGCGGCGACTCCGGTTTAAAGTCCTGGCGAACGCCCGCGACGACATCCCACCAAGGGCCGATCGAGCGGCCGTACAGCAGCTGTAATTCAGCGTCCTCGGTAACGCCGTTGGTACGCTCGCCTTCGGAGCGGAACCAGACCCGGTTGATATCACCGCCTACCCAACCCGACGCATCCCAGGCCAGGGTGCTGCCCTCATCTGCGTCTTGGTATTCGAGCTGATCGAGCAGGAAAAAGCTGTTGATGGCGCTGTCATGCACCTTGTGGCCAGGCAGTGGCGGGAAAGCCGCTTGGCGATCAGCATCCGTCAGAACGGGAATCGGCGTACGACTGGTAGTTCTCGGGGCTTCAGCGGAGCCATGGTTCATCTTCGAATGATCCATGCCCTCCATCTGTCCCTGCATGGTGCCGTGTCCCATCTTGCTGTGGTCCATGGCTGGGGCCTTCTCTTGGCTCTGGCTGTGGCCCATCTGGCTATGGTCCATGCTGCCCGATTCGCTCTGCATGGCACCATGATCCATCTTGCTGTGATCCATGCCCTCCATCGGCGCTTTGGCGGAACCGTGGCCCATCTGGCTGTGGTCCATCGACATGGAGCCGTGCCCCATTGCCGAATGATCCATTTCTTCCGCAGCCTGGGTAACGCCGCCGCTGAGTGCACTCAGCGACACGGCCAGCGCTATGAGGGACGGGCGTGAAAACCTAGTGGTCATGGTTCGAACCTGCTTCGGCTTCGGTGCCGCCATGCTTATCCATCATCTCCTCGTGCCCCATATCGTCATGGTTCATACCCTCATGATCCATGGCGCCATGATCCATCTGATGGCCAGCGGCCTTGCCTTTCGATTGATCTGCAGGCTTGTCACTGGCGTCGGGCGCAGCCGACTCGGCAGCATGTTGTTCGTGCTCGCTGTGTCCCTCACCTGCCAATGACGTCGGCGCGTGCAGAACAGCCAAAAGACTGAACATCGCTGCGCTGCCAAACAGGGCATTACGCTTCATAAAAGTACTCATCAGAAATCTCCTTTACTCATCCACACGGACTTCACGGAACATGCCCGTTTCCATGTGGAGCAACAGGTGGCAGTGATAGGCCCAACGCCCCAACGCATCGGCGGTCACCCGATAGCTGCGCTTGGAACCTGGCGGCATGTCGATGGTGTGTTTACGCACCAGGAAATTGCCGTTCGCATCCTCCAGATCACTCCACATGCCATGAAGATGGATCGGGTGAGTCATCATGGTGTCGTTGACCAGCGTGATGCGAACACGCTCGCCGTACTTGAGGCGTAGAGGCTCGGCGTCAGAGAACTTGATTCCATCGAAGGACCAGGAGAATTTCTCCATATGCCCGGTGAGGTGCAGCTCGATGGTGCGACTTGGCTCACGCCCGTCCGGATCAGGGAAGGTGCTGCGCAGGTCAGAGTACGTCAGCACGCGCCGGCCGTTATCACGCAGGCCGATACCTGGGTCGTCCAGCTTGTGCGTCGGCGTCATGGTCTGCATGTCGACCAAAGGATTGTTGGTCTCTGAGGCCGGGTGTGCCTGCATGTTGCCAGCCATGCCAGCCATATTTGAATGATCCATTCCGGCCATCTGGCTGTGATCCATACCAGCCATGCCACCCTGCATGCTGCCATGATCCATTCCCGCCATATTGCCCTGATCCATCCCGGCCATGTTCCCGTGATCCATACCGCCCATGCTGCCGTGATCCATACCCATGTCGCCCATGGCAATCAGCGGACGCGGGTCGGGGCTGGGTACTGGTGCACTCAACCCCTCCTGTACAGCAAGGGTGCCGCGCGCATAGCCAGTGCGATCCATGGATTGTGCAAACACGGTATACGCCTGTTCGCTGTCTGGTTCGACGATCACGTCGTAGGTCTCGGCCACGGCGATACGGAACTCGTCGACGCTGACCGGTTTGACGTGCAGACCATCGGCCGCGACTACCGTCATCTTCAGGCCCGGGATGCGCACATCGAAATAGGTCATCGCCGAGGCGTTGATGAAGCGCAGGCGGATCTTTTCGCCTGGTTTGAATATGCCGGTCCAGTTGCCATTGGGTGCCTGGCCATTCATCAGGTAGGTGTAGGTGTAGCCACTGACGTCAGCGAGATCCGTCGGGCTCATCTTCATCTCGGCCCACATCTTACGGTCGGCTACGGCGGCGGACCAACCCATCTCGCTTACGTCATCGATGAAGTCACCAACGGTGCGTTTGTGCTGGTTGTAGTAGTCCGACTGTTTCTTGAGCTTGGCCAGTACCCGCGTTGGATTTTCATCCGTCCAGTCGCTCAGCAACACGACGTAATCACGGTCGTAACTGAAGGGCTCGGGCTCCTTGGCATCGATGACCAGCGCACCGTATACGCCGACCTGCTCCTGGAGCCCAGAATGGCTGTGATACCAGTAGGTGCCGTTCTGGTTGACCTTGAACTTGTACTCATACATGCCATCAGGGGCGATGCCATGGAAGCTCAGGCCAGGAACGCCATCCATGTTCGCCGGCAGGATGATGCCGTGCCAATGGATGGAGGTGTCCTCCTTGAGGCGGTTGCGCACGCGCAATGTGACGGTATCGCCTTCGCGCCAACGAAGAATCGGCCCAGGGAGCGAGCCGTTGATGGTCATGGCCGTGCGCGCTGCGCCGGTGATGTTCACCGGGGTTTCACCGATGAATAGGTCGAATT
The DNA here is from genome assembly GCF_003444685.1 of Pseudomonas abyssi. Classification (NCBI taxonomy): domain Bacteria; kingdom Pseudomonadati; phylum Pseudomonadota; class Gammaproteobacteria; order Pseudomonadales; family Pseudomonadaceae; genus Pseudomonas; species Pseudomonas abyssi. The sequence goes on from NZ_LMAZ01000005.1 coordinate 4,446, forward strand.
CGTTACCAGTCAGTACGTTGGGCTGGCCGGGGCTGTTCACCGCCCAGACCGGCGTGCGCCACAGGCCAAGTCCGCCGATAATACCGGTGGCTGCCAGGCCTTTGACGAAGGTGCGCCTTGAGGTTTTGCTTTGCATGCCGTTTTGTCCAATCCGTCAAATGAGCCGGTGATGGTGTGCCCGGTCTCGGGTTCATGGCTGCTTCAATGTCGGGGATTTACCCCTCAACTTTCCACGTCGGTGCATTGCACAATGCCTTACCGACGATGAGCAGTATGAAACTGCCATATCCCAACCATCCGGGTGATTACATTTCTGTAAGGTAGATGACTTCAGCAGTTGGTGTGCTCTGCTTGCTCGGTTGGACTGCTGGCTACAGGAGCCTCAACTTTCTGCTGCTGGGCCACCCGGTAGGCCTCCAGAGACGTCTGGCGTGCCTGCTCCATGCGCGCGAAGATTCGGTCAGCACCACCTTCAGCCATTGCCAAGCTGGAGATGCTCAGAGCAGTAACTACAAGCAGAGCTTTGATCGATTTCATTTTGGGTATTCCTCGTAAGTTAAGTGGTCCCTGCAACTGCAGAGGCCGAGCTTTAGGCTCGATGTCACGTTAACTAAGAGGGCCTGTCAGCAACCTGAGTCGAACATTACGGTTCTGTCAGGTTGCTATTTCTTTCTTGTAGCCCATCCAGAAGGCTCGGTACTGTCTTTCATGCCCTCATAAAGCCTTGCGAATTTCTTGAGAGGGCATGCTCGGCAGCGATGCCTAAGCTACTCAGGGTCATTCGCACCCGCGGATAAGACCACCAACAATTAAGAGACATTGTCACTATGTCGAATAAATCCAACGTCGCTACCGGTGCCGCTCTGGCTCTCGTGGCCGCCAGCCTGTTTGCTACCCTGCCTGTCCAGGCCGCCCAGGACACCAAAGCAGCTGAAGTGAAGTGCTTCGGCGTCAACGGTTGCAAGGGCCAGAACGACTGCATGACCGCCAAAAATGCCTGCAAAGGCCAGGGAGAATGTAAAGGCCAGGGTTTCAAGCTGATGACTCAGGCCAAGTGCGATGAGGCCGGTGGTAAGACCAGCGAATAATGCCGTTGCGGGGAGTGCCTGCCACTCCCCTGCTGGAGTCTTGAATGAGTAAGCACAAAACACTGGGGTTCGGTCTTGGCCTTCGCAGTGAGTATTACCAGCAGATTCTTGAACAGCGACCTGCGGTCGACTGGTTTGAGATCATTTCCGAGAATTACCTGGTGGGCGGTGGCAAGGCCCTCTACTTTCTCGATGCGATTGGCGAGCAATACCCGTTGGTGATGCACGGAGTATCGCTGTCGATCGGCGGTTCACATAACCTGGACATGGGCTACCTACGACAGCTCAAGCAACTGGCGGACCGGATACAGCCCCAGTGGGTTTCCGACCACTTGTGCTGGAGTCGCGGCAACGCCCATCAACTCCACGACCTGCTGCCGCTGCCATTTACCCAAGAAAGCCTGCTGCATGTCGCCGCGCGGGTGCGTCTAGTGCAGGATGTTCTGGAACGTCCCATTGTGCTGGAGAACGTTTCCTCTTACGTGCAGTGGAAGACGTCCAGCATGAGCGAATCGCAGTTTCTCTCGGAACTGAGTTTCCTGACCGGTTGCGAATTGCTCCTTGACGTGAACAACGTCTACGTCAGCGCACGAAATCAGGATTTTGACCCATGGCAGTTCATCTTGGAATTGCCGCACGAGCGGATTCGTCAAATTCATCTGGCCGGGCATAGCGATTACGGGCAATACCTCATCGACACCCACGACCAGCCCATCGCTGACCCGGTTTGGGCGCTCTACAGCAAGACTTTGAGCTACTTGGGTCCAACGTCGACGTTGATCGAGCGGGATGATCATTTTCCACCGTTCGAGGATCTGTTATCCGAGTTGGAGCATGCCCGAGCTATCGCCAATGGCGTGATATCGAGGGCAACCCTTTGAGCCTGAGCGCCTTACAGACTGCATTTGAAACTTACCTGACAGATGGTGCCCTGCCCTCCAACGAGCTTTTGGAGCAAGTCCGGGGTTGCACTGCGCTGAGTGCCCTCGAAGGCCTGCGGATCTACCATAACGCCTATCGCTCGCGCCTGCTGGCGGTGCTGCGCGAGGATTTCCCGGCGCTGCAGCAATGGCTGGGAGAAGAGTCGTTCGAGCAACTCGCACTGGCCTATTTCACCGCCTGGCCACCACGGCATTTCAGCATTCGCTGGCTTGGTGAGAAGCTGCCCGAGTTTATTGGCAGCTACATTGCGGAACCTCAACTTTCACCGATTCGCGAACTCGCGGAGCTTGAGTGGACTTTTACACTGGCTTTCGATGCGCAGGACGTCGAAGCGCTTTCACTGCAGGCCATCAGTGAGTTTTCGGCTGAAGACTGGGTTTCATTCAGGGTTTCCCTGACTCCATCTGCCAGATGGCTGCGATTGCAGTACAACACCCTGGCGCTGTGGAAGGCTGCCAAGTCTGGGGATCTGCTTCCCGTTGCCACCCAACCAGCCGGGAATCGAGACTGTCTGGTCTGGCGTCATAACCTCGTATGCCAGTACCGAAGCCTGGAGCCAGAAGAGGCGTCAGCATTGCGGTTTTTCGTCGAGGGTGGATCGTTCGCCGAACTCTGCGAGTCATTGAGCGCAATACATGGAGAGCAAGCCCCCCTGCAGGCCGCAACTTGGTTGAAATTGTGGGTCAACGAAGGTTTGCTAAAGCTCAGGGCAACTATTCACGAATGACCCGGAACCTATAGGCTAGCGACTTCTCTTTGGCCACTCCCGAGCGCGTCTATGACACACCGCATCATTCATTTCAAACAGCAAGCCTTGCTGGACCCAGAGACTTACCAGGCGATGCTGGCCGACGGCGTAGGTCATTGGGAGGCGCTTGTAGGAAAAGTCGTCGGAATAGAAGACGAGAAAAGCCACGAGTTCGCCGCATTGAAAAGCCTGTTCAAGCGAAAGCGCTACTCCTATGACACGCTGGAAATGCGCGAGCCAGGCAATCACTCAAACTGGCTTCGCGGCCGAGATGGGGAAGAAGGTATTACTAACGAGGTCACCAGTATCCACGGGCTGAAAGAGCTCTCAGAACTGGAGATTTAGTCGGTCGGCAGGCCAGCGCTCAAGCGCTGACCTGGGCCGCATAACCAAGCTCCTGGATCAGCTCGCGGATCGATTCGGCACTTTCTGTGCTCTCTACAGTGACCTTGCCGGCTGCCCGATCCACCTCTACGCGTGCGTCCTGATCCAGCGTCTGGATGGCCTTCGTGATTTTGCTGACGCAGCTGCCACAACCCATACCCGAAACATTCAGGCTGAACATCTCTCTCACCTCATTTCGTCCGCGGCTCAAGTTACCGCACAGACAGTATCGACCTTGACACGATGGCAAGGTCAAGTGCGCAAACGCAACAATAAGGCTCAGCCGTTGTTCACAGGCATCAGGATGGGGTTCGATGAACACACCACTACGTGCCTTGCGCCCCTCGTCAGGGCGACATACAGATTCTGAGCGGTCATAAGTTCAGGATGCAGAACAACCGAGACATCCGCCTCGAGCCCCTTGAGAAGTAATGTGCTGCCTACCGAGCGTCTTGCGATGGGGCGGGCAAGGTGTCGATTGCGTTCTCGCGCTTGAATGGCTGCACTCAGAAAGTCGGCTGTACCTCCCGCCACAGCTTGCATAGCGGACCGGCAGCAGTGCAGAACTTCCGGTCGGTACACCCGTGCCCCCGGCTGTTCGGCGAGGGCGTTGAGCACAAGGAGTGCTCGCTGCGGTGTTGGCTCCCCGACGAATGCGACGGCCTCGGCCTCGGCCGGGGTCGGTGGCGTTCGGGCACGTCCTGTGCGCAGAGACTCCACACGCGTTCGCAGGTTTGCTGCACCCACCCCCGTCATCACGCTTGAAGCAAATTCCGCAAGTTGTGCCAGAGCATTGGCACCCTGCAGGTTAAAGTTCCTGGCGAAGTTGACGAGGTCCCTTAGGTCGACGGCTTCGACGGCCATGGCGCCGGGTGTCTGGCTCGTGAGCTGATGGCGACCTTGCACGTTGATGGAGTCCCCGATGATGAGGACGCTGCCCCGAGCGTTGGGTGACTCGGTTCTCGCGGCCACCAGCCGCTGCTTGACTTCGGTCCCGGCGTTGAGCTGCACCCAGCGCACTTCTGCCGGAGCCGTGCGCAGGTCCACCGGCTGGCCAGCTTGAAGTTGTTGCCGTATGGCGAGCAGCCACTGCCCAAGGTTCTCAGCTCCGGCCAGCCGCCAGCGCCAGGGTATCCTCAGCTCTCCCGCCGCGGGGAACAGGGGCTGCACCTCATTCGCCCAATGCACTAGTCGATTGCCACGGAAGTCGAAGATGGCTTGCATTGGGTCACCGAGCACGCAGGTTGGTAGCACCTGGGCCAAACCTGACACGATGGCGTGCTGGACGACGTTGCAGTCCTGGTATTCGTCGACAAGCAAGCGCGCGTAAGTGGCACGGAGAGGCTGAGCAAGGTGGCCTGCCTGCAGTAACAGCATGGCGGCGTGCCGAATTGCCGGGTAGTCGGTGTTGGGCTGGTGGAGCTGTAAGATCTGTGGGTTATGGCCGCTTCGCGCTGGGAACTTAGCGATGAGGCGCATCGAGAATCCATCAATGGTGGAGACTCGATATGCGGAGTTAGGAACGCCGGCTCGTCTCAGGCGTGCCCGTAAGGCCGCAACGCCTGCGTTCGTGTGCGTCAGTACGAGTATGGGTTTGCTCTGCCTATGCGCGATGAGCGTCTCGGCAATCAATTGCGTTTTTCCACAACCTGCGGGGGCTGTTATGGAGCCACGCTCAATAGCGAAAAGATCGATCTCAAGGGGCACTTGTAAACGTCCAGAGCTGATTCGTGACTGCCATGAAGCCCGGGTCGGCGTTCTGTAGAGACGGGCCGACGATGTCCCTTGCAACCTCCTGATAGGTTGTCAACGACTTGAACCACCCGCTGTTGCGGATACGAGATGCGGCTCCCAAAAGCTCTCGCGTCGCGGGCAAGTAGCCCTGAATAAGTCTTTCAGCTTTGATGTCATGTAGTGTCACACGTCCTTGGGACTTCGTCTGGATGTGCGCATTCATCAGCTCTGCACCCACTATTGTTTCGGCTTTCGCCAGAAGAGCATCGAGTGCTTGGTCACTGAGATGGCGGAAGATCTCGTCCTCCAGAGTGAGACCTGGTCGCCATGTCAGAATTTGTCCGCCTGCGGCCAAGAATGCTTCAGGTAGCCCTGCGGTCGAAGGTTTGTCGGCGTCTACAAAAACCATCACGCGATAGCCTAGGTTCTGAAGTGCCGTTCCACGGATAAGACTGTTATCGGGACTTCCCCCGCCGGCGTCCACATAAGCGCCACCATGAGCCAGGAATGAGGTAGCGCCAAGGCTGCCCCACCATTGGTCAAGGCCACGCGCGAAGCCAACCTCGCTGGCACCCTCGCAAACGATAATGGATTTGGCGAGGAATGCCTCTGGGTCCTTCCGAAGGGTACTTTGTACTTCGTTGGCCTCCCCTGCCGCCATAACGCTGTGGCGTTGAGGCCCAGACCGAACAACGAATAACTGGCTGCCGGACAATTCGCGCAGCGCGATCGGTGAGTGAGTCGTCATGAAGACCTGCAGCGGAGCGGCAGCGTACTTTGCGCCCAGGGAGTCCAAGAATCGCATGAGCCGATGAGGTTCAAGCCCATATTCCACCTCATCAACCAGGGCAATTGGCGCGGCGCTGGCCGCAGCCCTTTGAAGCCCTGCCACTAGCAAGCGTGACGAGCCCGTGCCAAGGGAGCGCAGCGGAATACCTGTTTCACTGTGCAGCGCGATCGCCCCCTCGCCAATCGACACAGAATGTGCGTCAAGGAGCGCCTGAGGCATAGCCCCGACCGAAACGCCAAGATGCTGTGCTGTGCGTTGCACGACCTCAAGCGTCTGGGTCAGATGTTCGGCTGCTTGATTGCCAAAGTTCGCTCTTGCTTGCCTAGCGGCGCGCGCCAGTTCAGCACCAAGCTCGGCGCGCTCATCGGTAAGTCGATTGAGCACTGAGCCACGACTCCACGACAAGTTCGAACTCGCAAAGCTGCCGATACGGGCGGGTGCTAGTGCCGCTCGTTCCTTCCAGGGAAGAGTGCGTTCGAGTTGCTGCTGCTCCGCACGCTCAGAAAAAAGTGTCCAGGTAGGTTCCAAATCGGCACCAACTTGCAGGAGCAAGGTGATAACGGTCTCCAGCCCCGCTCGCGGTTCGTCTTCGACTTCTCCCGTTCCTGGATTGAATCCACGCAAGAACTCGCCGTAAACATCGATATCCATCAGCGATACCGGCAAATCGCCAAGCGTCACACTGATGGTGATGGGTGTTTCGACGTTCAGAGCGAAGAAGTCCATGTCGCCGAACGTGCCGCCCCGGCGGGCACCGACGCAAAGGTCAATCGCATCTAGAATGCTGGACTTTCCACTATCGCCAGGACCTATGAGGCAGTTAATTCCTGAGGCCGGCACCCAGTCGAGCGCCTGGATAGATCGGAAGTTGCTGATAATCAGTCTGCGAATGCGGGCCACGGAGAGTCCTCATGGGTTAACGACGACCAGTCTCCTACCCGCAGCGGCAACAGTCCATCGAACGTCACCTCGTCACTATGTGTTGCGACAGATAGGTCGGACCGGAAACTACCGTACGGCATTTTCCGGTCAGATGCGCTTCTGAATAATCACCTGGTCGGTGGTATGGAAGCCTATCCGATGTCCGTTGATTTCAACCTCAGAGCATTGAAGACCACCGACGCCGAGCTGACACTCATCGCCAGCGCAGCAATCAAGGGCGACAGAAGATGCCCCGTCAGCGGGTACAGCAGCCCCGCTGCTAGCGGGATTCCCATCGCGTTGTAGAGGAACGCAAAGGCGAGGTTCTGCCTCATGTTTTTCACGGTTGCCACTGACAGGGTGCGCGCTCGCAGGATGCCCATCAGATCTCCCTTGACCAGCGTCACTTGGGCGCTGTTCATCGCCACATCGGTACCGGTGCCCATGGCGATACCTACGTCAGATCTGGCCAGGGCGGGCGCATCGTTGATGCCGTCACCCGCCATGGCGACACGACGGCCATAGCCCTGCAAATCGGCGACCAGTTTCTCCTTATCCTGCGGTTTGACCTCACCATGCACTTCCTCGATTCCGAGCTGCTTCGCCACGGCTCTTGCTGTGGTGAGGCCATCACCAGTGGCCATGATGACCTTTACGTCTTCGCTTTGAAGCTTGGAGACAGCCTGTTGAGAAGTAGGCTTGATCGGATCGGAAACGGCCAGGAGTCCCGCCAGGCGACCATCAACGGCCAAATAGATGATGCTGATGCCTTCCAGACGCAGTTGCTCGGCGCGATTGCGCAGCGGGGTAATATCGACGCCCGCCTCGTCCATCAGTGCGGTGTTGCCGAGCTGCAGCTGATGGTCATCGACCTGGCCGCGCACACCAATACCCGAGCCAGATTCGAAAGTGTCCGGTTTGACCAGTGCAATGCCCTGACCGCGCGCATGATCGACGATGGCATGAGCCAGCGGGTGCTCACTACCCTGGTCGAGACTAGCAGCCAGGCGCAGCACTTCATTGGAGTCGTAACCGCCTGTCCCTTCCGCACTATGAAATACGGGACGCCCCTCAGTCAGGGTTCCAGTCTTGTCGACGATGAGCGTGTCGATCTTGCATAGATTTTCGATGGCGCTGGCATCGCGGAACAACACACCGCTGCTAGCGGCCTTGCCAGTCGCAACCATGACGGACATCGGGGTTGCCAGACCCAGAGCGCAGGGACACGCAATGATTAGCACCGCCACCGCATTGATCAGGCCAAATACCCAGCCTGATTCCGGCCCTAATAGCCCCCAGCCGAAGAAGGTCAGAATCGCGATCAGGATCACCCCGACCACGAAATACCCTGCCACCGCATCAGCCATACGCTGCATGGGGGCCTTGGAACGTTGGGCTCTGGCCACCATCTGAACGATCTGCGACAGCATGGTCTCGGCACCGACCTTCTGCGCCTCCATCACCAGGCTGCCGTGGGTGTTCAGGGTGGCACCGATAAGGGCATCCCCTACCCGCTTGGTCACGGGTAACGGTTCTCCGGTAAGCATCGACTCGTCGACGGCGCTCTCCCCCTCTAGAACCGTACCGTCCACCGGGACTTTCTCTCCCGGCCGGACACGTAGGTGGTCGCCCTGATGGACATGTGTCAGCGGAATATCTTCTTCCTGGCCATCGGGCTTGATGCGACGCGCAGTCTTTGGTGCCAGCCTCAGCAGTGACTTGATGGCTGCCGAAGTCTGCGAGCGGGCCTTGAGTTCGAGCATTTGGCCCAACAGCGTGAGTGAGATAATCACCGCGGCTGCTTCAAAATAGACGCCGATACGTCCGTCCTGGGCAAAAGCCGCCGGAAACCACTGCGGAACCAAGGTAGCGGCCACGCTGTAGAGGTAGGCAGCGGCCGTTCCCAAACCGATCAGGGTCCACATGTTGGGGCTGCGGTGGCGGATGGAGTCAATGCCGCGGGTGAAGAATACCCAGCCACCCCATAGCGTCACGGGCGTCGCCAGAGCCAGCTCGACCCAGTTCTGGGTCGTGCCATGAAACAGTTGCAAGGAATGGCCGGCCATCGCCAATACGGTCACGATGACGGTCAACGGTAGGGTCCACCAGAACCGCAGCGAGAAGTCCTTCAGCTCTGGATTTTCCTCCTCTTCCAGCTCCGGGATGACAGGTTCCAGCGTCATCCCGCAGATCGGGCAGTTTCCGGGAGCCGGTTGACGGATTTCTGGATGCATCGGGCAGGTGTATTCAGCACCTACAGGTGTCGATGTGGGTGCTGGAGTCGCGTGCTGGTGATGCTCCCCATGAGACTGATGGCTCATGTACTGATGAGGATCTGCTTGGAATTTCTCTAGGCACTTCGCACTGCAGAAATGATAGGCCTTCCCTTCAAAGCTCTCGCGATAAGGGCCATCAGGTTTGACCTCCATGCCACACACCGGGTCGCGCTGGCTCTCGGAGTGGGCGTGCGAGTTATGTGAATGATCCTGGTCATGATGGCAGGAGGTCTTTTGCATGCGATCTATGTCCTTTCTTCGTCCTTGGAAACAGCGGTGCTGCTGGAGTGGGAGTGCCCGCCGTGATTGTGGCCAAACAGATGCATCAGCGGGCATAGCAGCAGGATGAGGTACGGCAGGGCCTGCGAAAGATGACCGTAATGCTCACGCGCTACATAGAAGATGCCGATTACGGCCAGCATGATCAGCGCAATGCCAATCTTGCTCTTCCAAAAAGGCGGCTCAGTGGTACTGGTGTGATGGGTATGGTCCACGACAATAGCCTCGTTTCAATGGCGGCCGGATCAGTATAGGTGTCTCAGACTGGACGGAGTTTACGAGTATCAATAAACGTCAGCGTACGGTCACCTTACCGACCATTCCCGACTGATAATGTCCTGGAATATTGCAGGCGAACTCCAGTTCGGTGGCGGCGGAGAAGGTCCAGATCAACTCTTCGCGTGCTCCAGGTTCGACAAGAACACTGTTGGGGTCATCGTGTTCCATACCGACCATCTTCATGCCGCCCATGGCATGGCCCATATTGCTCATGTCATGTGCACCTGTAGGGGACAGCGTGCCGTTCTGAAACATCGCGGCCATCTCTTTCTGGTGCGCGGCATGGGATGCCGCTTTGCCAAGATTGAATTCGTGTAGCAGTGCACCGTCATTTTTCAGGACGAAGCGAACTGTCTCGCCTGCTTTGATCTCCATTGCTTTGGGTTCGAAGAAGATGTCCCCCATCCGGACTTCGATGGTGCGATCTACTGCCTGACCGTCTCCCGGTTGCCCAATACTGTCTTTCTTGTGGCCCGGGCTGGCCAGCGCATTGGCAGCACTGAGCAGCAAGCCAAGGGTGGTGATTATGAAAGCGGGTCTGAGTTTCATGGTGTGCCTCTGAGGTGTTGAGGAGGGATGAGTCCCGATGCTAATGAGGTGCAGCTGGCGGTACGCTGACGTGAAAACTACATCGCAGTAAGGTTCGTCAGATCGGTGCTACCCAGCTCGCGGCCAACGGGTAGCACCGATGCCGGACTAACGCAGAGCAAACTCACCGACCATCCCCGCCTGGTAATGCCCAGGCAATGTACAGGCGAAGCTCAAACTGCCCGCCTTAGGGAAGGTCCACACGAACTCTTTGGTTGTGCCGGGCTCGACGAGAACCGCGTTCGGGTCGTCATGCTTGGCTTTGATGACTTCCGGATAGCCTGGAGGGTTGGAGTCTCCCGTGCCATAACGCTCATGCCAGACAATGCGCTCGGCCATGCCGGTCGGGGTCAGTGTGCCGTCCTTGAACAAGGACGCCATCTTGCGCTGGTGCTCCAGCTGGGACGCTGCCTGCCCGATGTTGAACTCGTGCATCAACGCGCCCTCGTTCTTCAGAACGAAGCGCACGGTTTCACCTGGCTTCACATCGATCGTTTTCTGGCTGTAGTTGATGTCGTCCATCTTTACCAAGATGGTACGAGTCGCTGGCGTCGCCTGGGCCTGCTGCCCAATGCCATTGCTACTGCCGCCGACCTCGGCAAATGCCGGAAAGGTGGTGCTGATGAACAGAGTGCTGATCAGCAGTTTAAGGGGTAAGCGTTTCATGGTGAGACCTCGAGATGGGTGCTGGAAATCTCATGCTATTCCCCGCTTGCTGCCAGGCCGCTGACCCCAAAACTACAATTGCGTCAGCTGGGAAAAAGCACGGCGCCATAAAGGCGCCACTAGGCCGAAGGAGCAATCACGAAAGGCCTGTAAGATGGGGGAAATCTTTACTGATGGCATTCCTTGTCGGCCATCATCAGCTTGTGCTCTCGAATCATTTGACCCAGCACGTCGTCTACCAGCTTGTCATGCTTTTCCATCCAGGCCAGATGCTCTTCGGCAGACATGTTTGGCGCGGGATGTTCGTTGTGCAGCTGGCTCATGATGTCTTCGAGCATGTTCATATGCTCCTTCATGTGCACATGCCGCTCGCCGACCGAGGCCTTCTCCGCCTGGATCAGCACGGCTTCTGCTTTGTCGCGCATCTGCTGGATGCGCTCGAATACACGGTCGCTGCCCCCTTCGGCCCAAGCCATGGAAGACAGCAGTAGCGAACCAACCAGAAGCAAAGGTTTCAGCGATTTCATGGGCAGTCTCCATCAGTGCAAACTATGGCCGGCACCTCTGCTTTTGGTCTGTCGGGGGCCGAGAGCACAACCTAGTACTCATGCTTGCACCCTAGACAAGCCCACCCTGTCAGTGAGCTGAAGTCAGAATTACATTTTCGTAAGCTTCTGGTTGGGGCCGCGGTTTGCCTGCAAACTCAGGCCAACCGACTTTTGGAGTATGCACACATGAAACTACTGGTAGCTGAAGACGAACCCAAAACCGGTACGTACCTCCAGCAAGGTCTAACCGAGGCTGGGTTCAATGTCGACCGGGTTATGACCGGTACAGATGCCCTTCAGCATGCAATTAGCGAAGCCTATGACCTGCTAATTCTGGATGTAATGATGCCTGGGCTGGACGGTTGGGAAGTGCTGCGCATGTTGCGCGCAGCAGGAAAAGACGTCCCTGTACTGTTCTTGACGGCACGCGATGGTGTGGAAGACCGCGTTAAAGGGTTGGAGCTGGGTGCGGACGACTACCTGATCAAGCCATTTGCTTTCTCAGAGCTTCTGGCCAGGGTCAGAACGCTGTTGCGCAGAGGTAATGGTTCGCCGACGCAGACCACCATGAAAATTGCCGATCTGGAAGTCGATCTGATGAAGCGACGTGCTGTCCGGGGCGGGAAAAGAATTGACCTGACGGCGAAGGAATTTTCACTACTGGAGTTACTGCTGCGCCGACGCGGTGAAGTGCTCCCGAAGTCGCTGATTGCCTCTCAGGTTTGGGACATGAACTTCGACAGCGACACCAATGTCATTGAGGTCGCGGTACGCCGGCTACGCGCAAAAATCGATGACGATTTCGATCTCAAGCTGATTCATACCGCCCGCGGCATGGGGTACATGATGGATGCTCCGGAGTGAATATGAAGCACCTTTCGCTGACCGCACGCATGAGCTTGATGTTCATGTCCGCGGTAATTGCAGTCCTGACGGTAGCAGGGCTGAGTTTCAATATGCTCAGTCAGCACCATTTCAAGATGCTGGATCGGCAGGCCCTGGTGGAGAAACTCGAATCTACCAAACATCTCCTCAACAATGCCCGCGGTGAAGCGAGCCTTTCGGAAGAATTACCGCAGTTGCGGGCCTTGCTGGGAGCCCATCAGGACCTGGCGGCCACCATCCTGGCTAGCGACGACACAGTGTTATTTTCCGACCCCAGAGCAGTCGAGGTGCCTGAGCGCTTCAGGCGCGCAAATGAGCAGAACATGTGGGAGTGGCAGAACGGCCAGCACATGTACCGCGGTATGACGGCCCAAATCTCGGTAGCCGATCAACCTGAGCCTCTCACAGCCCTGCTGATTCTCGACGTAACCAATCACACACACTTCTTCGACACGCTGCAGCGATGGTTCTGGATTGGACTGATCATCAGTGCCTTGGTCAGTGCCGCGCTCGGCTGGGTGGTAGCTCGCAGTGGCCTCAAGCCTCTGCGGCAAGTCACTCGCGTGGCCTCCGGGATGTCCGCCCGATCATTGCAGGAGCGAATTCCTCTCGAACCAGTACCGCAAGAACTTCAGCAGTTAGTTCTGTCCTTCAACGCGATGCTGGCTCGACTTGAAGAGGCCTTCATTCGACTCTCCAACTTCTCGGCGGACATCGCACACGAACTACGAACGCCCGTCAGCAACCTCATGACCCATACTGAGGTGGTCTTGAGCCATAAGCGCGACATCACCGCATACGAGGAGAACCTCTACTCCAACTTGGAAGAATTGAAGCGCATGTCTCGAATGATTGATGACATGCTGTTCTTGGCCAAGGCTGATAATGGCTTAATCATCCCAGAGCAGGCCAGGATCGAACTGGCTGACGTAGTCTACAAGCTGTTTGACTACTACCACCTCCTAGCCGAAGAGCGTGGCATTGAGCTATCGCTCACAGGCACAGGCCAAGCGCAGGGGGATCGGCTGATGCTTGATCGCGCGCTATCCAATTTGCTATCTAATGCGCTGCGCTACACGCCGGCGGGAAAGACAATTTCGGTTCTGATCCGCCAGGCAGCGGACTCAACCACATTCAGCATCGAGAACCCAGGGGACACAATCAGCTCAGAGCATTTAGAGAAGCTCTTCGACCGATTTTACCGGGTCGACCCCGCTCGGCGGGAGGGAAGCCCGAGCAACGCCGGGCTCGGACTTGCCATCACCCGGTCCATCATTGAGGCTCACAAAGGCCGCATCTGGTGCACCTCAGCCGCTGGCCTCACGGGCTTTCACATCGAATTGCCCCATTCCAGATGATGCCGGTCTGGCGGTAAGTAGGCTACAGCTAACCGCTAGCCCAACTTAAAAGGGTGGGTGCAACTCGACTGAGCGCAGATTGCACTCGCCATCCAGATAGGCAACGAGCGGTGAGATGACACCAGAGCACCCCATTCGCTCTCGGGTAGTAGTTTATGAAGTTTGGAAACGGCATCCCCCACGCTTGCTTCGCCAACCCAATCCAATGCTCGAATGGCGTCTAGCCTCATGGGACAACACAAAAAAGATCCTGAGTTCAACTCCAAAAAAGGGATTTGAACCCATTAGCGCGGATGAAAATATCCACAACAGGGCAGCATGATCAACGCCGTGCGCGCTAGCCATTTACAACTAACGCAACACCGTTGCTGACAGGTGGAGCGCTTCTTAAGAGCCTCTCTGAATACTTGACACGCAGCCAAGATCCCATAATATCTACCGCACACTTTGTGAAATCCACCAAGTCCAGAGTTCGCACGAAAATTGACTAGGATCCCCGGAATAGAGCGCTCAAGCAAAGATAGATTGCAGCTCCCCCCGGCTCCACCAAATATACATCTAAGGGCGTCCACGGACGTCCTTTTTTGTGCCTGAATCAACCAAAAATCAATAACTTACGATAAACAGGCGTCCATTGACGTCCATGGGAAGCCACGCTTCCTGGCATTCCACATGGTATTCCATCCCTCCTCTGTTATTTTTTTGGAATACCAAACCACTGATGGAATACCAAGAATGGGCGCCAAAGCTGTACGCCTCACCGAAGCCAAGATTAAAAACGCCGCACCCAAAGCATCAGACTGCGTGCTAGGTGAAGGTGACGGCTTTCAGATGCGAGTGAGAAGCAATGGCTCCAGGCTGTGGAATTTCAACTATTACCACCCCGTAACCAAAAAAAGCATCAACATGGGGTTGGGAGCTTCCTAGAGACAAGCCTTGCTCAAGTCCGAAAGCTGACTATTGATGCAAGGCAACTCATTGCCCAAGGTCTGGCCCAAAGAAGAGGGTGACAACGCCAGGCAGCAACTGCGGGCCGCCAGCGAGCACACCCTGAGAAAGGTAGCTGAAGCCTGGTTCGACCTAAAAAAGGAAGGCGTCACCCAGGCATACGCTGAGGACATTTGGAGCTCGTTGACGTTGCACGTCTTTCCCGACCTAGGCCATCTGCAAATTTCCAGCATCACAGCGCCTAAAGTGATTGAGCTGCTTCGGCCACTGGAGACAAAAGGTAGCCTTGAAACCGTTAAGCGGTTGTCACAGCGCCTCAATGAAATCCTGACCTATGCCGTCAATTCAGGCCTCGTGCAAGCCAACCCTCTCAGCGGGATCAGGGCAGTATTCAAGAAGCCCAAAAAGAAGAATATGGCAGCTCTGAATCCGGATGAGCTACCTGAGCTCATGGTTGCTATTGCCAATGCCAGTATAAAGCGCACCACAAGGGCGCTCATTGAATGGCAGTTGCACACCATGACCCGCCCAGCGGAAGCTGCTACGACATGCTGGGCTGATATCTACTGAGTACCCCTGTAGCTCCCGGCTCGGCAGCTACACCTCACGAGGCGACCAACCTCAATCGGTCTCTGAAACCGGTACCTTTGAAGAAGGGGTAGAAACCGAGTCAGCATAGAGTACGGAGACCCCCTCACTGGGATATCTGCTTCAATCGTCGCCATAGTGTAGTCTGACTTATACCTAGGTACTCGGCCGTTTGAGTCTTGTTGCCGCTAAAACGCTCAAGAGCTCGAACTATCTCTTCATGCTCTAGCTGCTGCAGGTGACCATGCGGTTCCTCTATGGTAGCGTCGGCACTGTGTAGGCGGTCAAATATCTCCGGCACCAAGCGTGGCAGAGCTTCCTTAAAGTGACTGATGTTGCCAAAGAGCGAGTAAGATACAACTAGCCGCTCAAGCAGATTTTCAAGCTGCCTGACGTTACCCGGCCATTCAAAGAGCCGGAAAGACGGAAGCAGTGCCTCTCTGAAGTCCTGCTGATTGATCGATAACTGATATTGCTCGCACAAACGCTCGGCGAAATAGTCGACAAGCAGAGGGAGGTCGTCAAGGCGCTCTCGTAAACAAGGCAATTTAATTGTGAATATGTTCAAACGGTAATAAAGGTCCTCACGAAAACGTCCCGCACTCACCTCAGCATGAAGATCCAGATTACACGCCGCAACAAACTTGATATCCAAAGCAATGGAACGCTTGGAGCCCACGGGCCTAATCTCCCTTTCCTGCAAAACCCGCAGTAGCTTTGCTTGCTGAGGCATAGGCATGGCGTTAATTTCATCGAGGAAGAAGGTGCCGTGATTTGCCGCCTCGAGTAGGCCTGATTTGCCGCCACTACGTGAGTGCGTAAAGGCACCATCAGCGTAGCCAAATAGCTCTGCCTCAAACAGTTCGCTGGGTATCGCTGCACAGTTTACAGCGATAAAAGGTCCATCGGGATGCTGGCTGGCGGCATGAATCTCCCGGGCGGCAAGCTCCTTGCCAGTGCCAGTCTCGCCCCGAAGCAACACGGTTCCAGGGGTAGCACCATACATGCGCAATAGCTGGTGTAATTCAGCCATTGGCGCCGAACTGAAAACCAGGCGGCGACCATCTGGAGAGCTGCTGCTACTGCGCACAGGACTGGGGTGCAGGTTGAACAGATAGCCGATACGCTCCTTGTTCAGATCAAAAGGGTCTTTGCTTATACGCACCAGTCGGTCGCCCAGGTTCACCCCTTCGACCATCAATTGCGACTGCTGCACAAAGCGTGCATCCAGATATTGCTCAATCGAGCGGTTTGCTGCGAGGTCAGGGAGCAAATGCTTTGCCATTGAATTGAAAGACACTACGTCGCCGCGACGATTGGTCAGAATCTGCGCGTAAGGACTATGCTCCACCAGAAACTGGGTGAGAGCAGACTGTTGTACGGAGCGCTTGTGACGGCCCGCAAGGCGCACTGCCTTGCGGATCAGGTTACGACAGGACTCCTTGGAATAGAGAAGCACATAGGGAAACCCCATCTGCTCTGCAAGGTCGCACACATAGCTTGACCCAACCACTACATCGCAGCCCTCCGAGCGCATACTGTGGAAAACTTCCCGCGCCTCTTCGGCGTTCGAGTAGGTGCGATGCACGACCTCAAGATCATCCAGCGCTCGCACGAACTCGATATTGGTTTCCTGCCGTGTGTAGGTCAGCAGTAAAATTCGGGAGCCATACCGCCGAGCTTTGAGAATGGCCGATATCTGGTCTGCCTGCTCTACCTTGAGTGCTACCACCGGCATAGGTAGGGTATCTTGCAGATAGAACGCGTTTGCCCCGGCGCTGATGAAAATATCTACCTGATTGCGCTCAACCCGCTCTCGAGCCGCCTTGACGGCATCAAAGAAGACATTGTCGATAATGGTGATTTCTGCGGCAGACTCAAATTCCGGGATCAGACTATGCACCATCTGGCTGAATTTGGAGTTACCCAGCATGCAGATGCGCACGCGCGATTGCTCTTCGTTCGCGAAGTTCATGGCTGCCTCTTCTTTTAATTATTCAAACAGCCAGGGCTCTATGGCCCTGCGCCTTTCCTCGTAAGCCTTTATGCTGGCACTGCGTTCTAGGGTCAAGCCTATTTCATCCAGGCCTTTAATGAGGGCTTGGGCACGCCCCTCATCAAGCTGGAACTCCCATGTTTCATCGGCACAGCGCATCACACCGCGCCCTACATCCGCTTCCAACATAACCCCCGGTTCATCGCGGGCCAGGGTCAGGAGATGATCGACCACTTCCTCGGGTTGAGTAATCGGCAACAGACCGTTGTTAAAGCAGTTGTTGCGGAAAATATCGCCGAAACTGGGGGCCACCAGCACCCGAATACCGAAGTCCCGTAAAGCCCAAACCGCGTGCTCCCGGCTGGAGCCGCAGCCGAAGTTGTTGCCGGCGAGCAGAACTGTACCGCGATCGTAGGGGGCCTGATTGAGTATGCAATCCGGGTTTTGCCGACGCGTTTCCACTGACACGTCCAGATCCCCAACGTCCAAGTAACGCTCATCGTCGAACAGGTATTCTCCGTAGCCCTCACCTTCGAGCTTCTTAAGATATTGTTTCGGCAGAATGGCGTCCGTATCGATGTTACCGCGGCCCATGGGAATCATGATTCCGCGGTGCTCTATCAAGGGTTCAATAGCCATTCACAGCTCCCTATGGTCACAGATGAAACCGCTGACTGCCGCCGCTGCGGCCATTTGCGGGCTCATCAGATGAGTGCGTCCGCCCTTGCCTTGCCGTCCCTCGAAATTGCGATTCGAGGTCGAGGCGCAGCGCTCACCATGCAAGAGTCGATCCGGGTTCATGCCCAGGCACATCGAACAGCCCGGGGCGCGCCATTCGAAGCCTGCGGCGGTGAATGTCTCGTCCAGCCCTTCCCGTTCCGCTTGCAGCCGCACCAGGCCGGAGCCGGGAACAACCATTGCCTGACGTATCCGGCCCGCCAATCGTTTGCCGCGCACCACCGCCGCAGCCGCTCGCAGATCCTCGATCCGCGCGTTGGTACAGGAGCCGATGAAGACCCGATCTATCGGCAATCCCTGCAGGGGCGTGTTTGCCGCCAGTCCCATGTACTCAAGGGCTCGCTCCAGGCCAAGCCGCCGGCCTTTGTCTGGCTCCTGTTGCGGGTCGGGCACCATGCCGCTGATGGGTCCGACCATTTCCGGCGATGTGCCCCAGGTTACCTGAGGATCGATGGCGCCAGCGTCGATCTGGTGTAGCGCATCGAAACGGCTACCGGGATCGGAGTAAAGCGTGCGCCAGTACTGCACAGCCCGATCCCAGGCATCCCCTTTTGGAGCGTATGGCCGGCCTTCCAGGTAGGCTTCCGTCACCTCGTCGTAGGCTACCAAGCCGACACGCGCTCCTGCCTCGATACTCATATTGCACAGGGTCATGCGTGCTTCCATGCTCAGCTTGCTGATGGTCTCACCGGCATACTCGATAGCGTGACCGCTACCGCCGGAGGTACCGATGCGACCGATGATATGCAGGATCAGGTCTTTCGCAGTCACACCCGCGGGCAACTTTCCCTGCACCAGCACGCGCATATTCAGCAGTTTGCGAGAACGTAAGGTCTGGGTCGCCAGGACGTGCTCCACTTCGCTACTGCCGACGCCCTGGGCCAAGGCTGCCAGTGCGCCGTGGGTAGCAGTGTGCGAATCACCGCACACCAGGGTCATGCCCGGCAACGTCAGCCCCTGCTCGGGACCAATCACATGCACGATACCCTGGCGCTGGTCCTGCAAATTGAAGAGCGGGATACGATGGGTCTCGCAGTTCGCCTCCAGGGTACTGACCTGTAGTCGCGCCAGCGGGTCGGCAATGCCCTGCACGCCCAGCTCGCGATATTGTGTGGGTACCGCATGGTCCGGCACAGCCAGGTTGGTGCTCAGGCGCCAGACTGGCCGTGCGTTTTTCTGTAAACCAGAGAACGCCTGCGGAGTCGTCACCTCATGCAGCAGATGACGATCGATATACAGCAAGGCGCTGCCATCGGGGAGTTCGTCCACCACATGGCGTGCCCACAATTTGTCGTAGAGAGTCATGCTATTCATTCTGTTCGCCCCGTTTTCGATAGAGAGCTCACTGCCCGTCCCAGGGCACCCACTGGTAGAGGTCCTCCCCATGGGTCGCTGTCACACGGTATCCGCAATAGCTATCGAGCTTTCCGCCTGGTAGCGGGTCGATCATGCAATTGGGTTTGCTGCACGCCTGCGGATCCGCACCTGCAGCCATCATTTGCGCGCGCACCGCTTCCAGATTCTGCTGATAGCTAGCCGGCAGGGGCGTTTCGCTACTCATTGCCTGAACGTTCGCCTTGAAGAGCGCCACCCAGGTATTACGAAATTCCCGACACATCGCCGGCTCAGAGGACAGCCGGGTCTGCATCGCAGCCTGACCCTCACGGGTAGGCCCTGCGGCACAGCCTGCGAGGACGATAACACCCAGGCTAAGCGAGCAAAGACAAACACGCTTCCAGGTTGACAACATCTGCATACTTGATCCCCATATCTTTCAGGTTGGCGTTGTGAGCGCCCTGGTCGCGGTCGCCTACCGCTTCCTGGGGTACCAGCACGCGAAAGTCATGCTGCAGGGCATCGACCACGGTCGCGCGCACGCAACCGCTGGTTGTCAGGCCGGTTACGACCACCCCATCCACCTGCTGCTGACGCAGACGCTCGGCAAGGTCGGTCCCGAAGAAGAAGCTGGCACCGTGTTTTACGATCACCTGTTCGCCGTCCAGCGGCGATACCCGCGGATCGATCTGGACCAGCTCGCTGCCGTGACTCAGTATGTCGAGTACGGGTATTTTTTCGCGAAAGACAGCCGACTGCTCCGGGCTGTCGTACATGACCGTAGAGAAGAACACCGGCAATCCCCGCGACCGAAAGGCCGTCAACAGGGTTTGATTGGCCTCGATGACCGCGTCCACCGGTGCGGCCAGCGGACTTCTGGCCGGATCGGTGAACCCGATGGAGAGGTCCACAAGCAATAACGCGTAGCGCTTGGCCGGTTTGAGCATCTGTGAATCCAACCCCATCGGACTCACCTCTCTCAAGCCCAGACCGGCGTAGCGGGAGCGGGCAGCCCCGTTTCCGCCAGGCAGCGTGATTTGATTTCATCGATAGTGCCGCCGCGATCAAAGAGCTCGACCTCGCCGCGCTCACTGGCCATTTTCTGGCGCAGTTCAGCGGTCTCGATTGCATCGACCTGCCCGTCCTTGATGATCACGCCATAGCGGCGCGCCCCTTCCACACTGACCAGCCCCCGTTCAATGTCCACCAGCACCATGGCCGGATCACGCTGGAGAGGGTCACCCCAGCCGCCGCCCCCCCAGGTATCAAAGACGATCAGGTCGCCCTTTTTCACCTGCACACGGTCACACTTGGAAGGCAGGATTTCGCGGCTGCCATCAGCGCGAATCAGTTCCTTGCGACTGCGCTGGCCGGGCGCTCCGCCGTTTACCCCCCAGGGATAAGTCAACCAGCGATCGTCGTGGATCGATACCTGACCATCGGCAAGCAGACGGTAGGAGGTGCGCAGGCCATTACCCCCGCGGTGCAGTCCGGCACCTCCGGAGTCGGCCAGGGTCTCGTATACCTCGACCCGCAGCGGGAAGTAGGCTTCGATGAATTCGTTGGGGACGTTGGTGAAGCCCGGCCACAGCGAGTGGCCATCCGGTCCGTCACCCACCGGGCGACCAGGAATGCCGCCAAAACCGATCTGGAACAACTGGAACCATTCGTCCTTGTCGTCGTAACCGGAATACATGAAGTGCGGGGAGTCGGAGAAGCCTGCCGCACTCATGGCATCTGGCGTTCCCTGGCCGAGCAGGCCGCCCATGATGTCGAAAATCCGACCAAGCAGGTGGGTACGGCATGACAGGGCAGCCGGCTCCTTGGGCTTAAGAATCGAGCCTTCGGGTATGCGCACATCAACCAGCTCATAGAAACCGTCGTTAAACAGGATCGAGGGATCGAAGAGATTGATGATGAAAGCGCCGAAGAACATTTTGAACATTTCTTCGTTGACGTAGAAGTTCACCGATGAGGGTGCCTGCGGGTCGGTACCGGCAAAGTCGAAGATGGCCTTGTCACCCTCGCGCCAGAACGAGCAGCGCAGGGTATAGGGGCCCAGACCAACGCCGTCATCACAGATGTAATCTTCAAAGCTGCGCTTGGTTTCCGGCACGACCATGCGGATGATTTCCTTCATCGCCACATAGTTCCGGTCCAGCATCATGCCCAGTGCGCTGGAGAAGATATCATCGCCGAATCGGTCGGCCAGTTCGACACAACGTTTGCCCGCGGTGCGGCAGGCAGCAATGATCGCGTTAAGGTCAGAGCGGTTCCAGCCGGGCATGCGCACATTGTGCAGGATCACTTCCAGCACATCGCTGCTCAGTTCGCCTTTCTTGTAGATCTTGATCGGAGGAATACGGATACCTTCCTCGTGAATCGAGCGGGCATCTACCGGTAGACTGCCCGGCACCTTGCCACCGACATCACTCATATGCCCGAACATGGCCGACCAGTTGATGATGCGACCGCCCTTGAAAACTGGGACCAGCACCAGCCAGTCAGGCAGATGGCTGACGGCGCCCTTGCACATGTAGGGGTCGTTGGTCAGGAAGATGTCGCCCTCTTCCACTGTACCGTTATAGGCCTCAAGGAAGCCGGTGATGAAAGAACCGAACTGGCCGACCACCATCTTGCCCTCGTGGTTGGCAATCATCGGGAAGGCATCGCCCTGCTCTCGGATGCCCGGGCTCATGGCGGTGCGGATCAATACGGCATCCATTTCATTGCGGGCATTTCCCATGGCATTTTCAATGATGTCCAGGGTCACGGTATCAACCGCGATGCGCTTGAGTGGCTGGGTATTGGGCTGAATCAGTTGAGCAGGCATCTCTTCACTCCTTGCTCGTGGAAACGGGATTTATAAGCAGATTGCCGATGTGATCGACACGGGCATCAAAACCAGGGAAGACAACGGTAGTGGAATCCATCTCCATGACGATGGCCGGTCCCGGAACAACGTCCCCCGGGCTGAGCTTCTCACGCTGATAGAGCGTCGCGTCGTGATGGACACCCTGGTAATAAAGCGGCGATTTATCGACGATCGCGTCTTCGAGCCTGGTCGCCCCTGCAGCACGGTCGCGTTCGGTGATATTCGGGCGCGGGGCTCGGGCGATGGCACGCAGATTGACCAGCTCCTGGCTTTCATCCAAGGCGAAGGAGAAGAGCTGTTCATGTTCGGCGTCGAACGCCTTGCCCAGGCGCTCCAGACCATCCTGCTCAAAGTCGGCGAGATCAACTTCGAGAGTCAGCAGCAACGCCTGCCCCTGATAGCGGATATCGGCTTCGTAATTGAGCTGTTGCTTTTCCGCGGGGATGTCCTGTGCGGCCAGTGATGACTTGACGGTATCTGCCAACTGATGGAAATACCCGACCACGGAGCTGTTATCCAACTCGCTGAAGCGCTTGATCAGGGACCGGGACGCTTCGTCCTTGACCCGCGTTGTGGCATCTCCGTATGCGCACAAGACCCCCGGACCGGGCGGTACGATAACCGGCCAGGCGTCCATCAGAATACCCAGCGCGTTGGCATGCAAGGGACCAGCACCACCGAAGCCGCAGAGGGCAAAATCGCGAGGGTCATAGCCCTGCTCGACAGAGATCAGACGTAGAGCGCCGAACATGTGCTCGTTAGCGATCCGCGTGATGCCCTCTGCAGCTTCGTAGATGTCGATACCCATGGCGTCGGCTACTTCTTGAACCGCTGCGGTTGCCAGATCCTTGCGTACCAGCATGTCACCACCCAGCTTCTGACTGGCTGGCAGGTAGCCCAGCACCACATTAGCATCGGTCACCGTGGCCTTGGTGCCGCCTCGGTTGTACGCTGCGGGACCGGGTACTGCGCCAGCACTCCCGGGACCCACGCGCAAGGCTCGGGTAAGCTCGGGCACAAACGCAATCGAGCCGCCACCCGCACCGACCGTCCGCACGTCCACGGAGGGTGCACGCACCGCCACATCGCCTACGCTGGTTTCCCGGCGGATCCGCGCGCTATTGTTTTCTATCAAAGCCACGTCGGTGGAGGTGCCGCCAACATCGAAGGTAAGCACTTTGTCGAAGCCGCCACGCGAACAGAACCAGATTGCGCCTGCCACGCCACCGGCCGGCCCCGACAGCAACAGGTTGACCGGAGCTTCGGAAGCGGACTGGCTGGTTGCCAGCCCTCCGTCTGAACGCAGAATCGACAGCTGCACCTGGGGGTGCAGGCGGGCTGATAGCTCTTCCTGCAGATGATCGAGATAATTGGCTACTTCGGGTCGGACGTAACTGTTCACGACAGTCGTCTCGGTACGCTCATATTCCTGCATCTCGGGGACCACGACTGAAGACAGCGAAATCGGGACATCAGGCATTACACGCCTCGCAATCGCGAGTACCGCCCGTTCATGCGCATCATTCGCATAAGCATTGATCAGACTGATGGTCAGGGCCTGAATCCCCTTTTCCGCCAGAGCCTCTAGGTCGGCACGCAATGACTCCTCATCCAGAGGAGTAATCACTTCCCCCTTGGCCCCGATGCGCTCCCTGGCTTCGATGGTCAATTCAAGGGGAGCAAGCAGCTCACGCTTGTTGAAGGTAACCCACCCGCCAAGCCCGCCGGGTACAAAAGACCGGGCGATATGCAGGACCTGCTTGTAGCCTGCTGTCGTAACCAGGCCTACCTTTGCCCCGCGACGGGTCAGAATCGCGTTGGTCGCCACGGTTGTCCCATGCATGACATAACGTATTTCCCGGGGCCCGACTCCAGAGGTTCGGCAAATCTTTTCAATCCCGTTCAACACCGCTTCAGAGGGATCCGTGGGGGTCGAGGGAACCTTTGCGGTATAGCTGGCGCCGGTCTCATCATTGATCAACAACAGGTCGGTGAACGTACCACCGACATCGACACCAAGTCGGTAACTCATAGTGGCTCCTAGGCATTATCTGCGCCTGGGCGTGGCCGATGCAGCCACGCCAGGACTCTTCTTTTTTTAACGGGCCGCGGCTCTTTCAAGCACGCTCAGGCTGACATCATCGGCAGTGATACCGGGGGTGTTCATCTTCCACGAGGGGTGCGAGAGAAACACTGTGCCGTGCCGACGCTGGTAGTCCAGGGAGAAACCTGCCGCTGAGTAGATCGCATTGTCGCCGTCCTCAGTTTCCATGGTACCCAGCGCAAAGTTGAAGAACTTCCAGAAGTCACCTTTGCGATCGTAAGCCTCGGAAAGGTAGAAGCGGGGAAATTCGACATCCATGTACATCACTTTCTTGCTGTACGGGTGCTCTGGCGGTGTAATGGCCTCGATGACCCAGACGTCCCGCGGCTCCCACCCGGCGGTCGGGTTCCAATACGGGGCGTTGGCCAGGTCGACGATGGGATAGGCGGCATCGCCGCTCGCGGATTCATCCCAGCTTGGCGTGTCGGCATTGGCGATCACGAGAATGCGGCGCTTGCCCAGCAGACGATATTCCGGATACCAGGTAGGGTGTGCATTGAAGATCTCGATGTCGTCATTCAGCTGATCTGTGCCACCGATGGGGTCCATCCAGGCCCCACCGGACAGACGGCGGGTGCGGCGTACCGACTTGAGGTAGGCCCATGAGTCTTCCAGCTTGGGCGAGTCGTAGCGCTGGGTGAACACGCCGAGTCCGCGAATATCATTGGGGTATGTTGCGTAGAGCAAGGTCTTGTGGAATATCTCGCCGTCGCCATCAACTGGACCGTCCTCACCTAGCCGGCCTTTCATGTAGTAGCGCAGAAAAGTCCAGTTCTGCACCCGCTCCAGACCCCGCTCCTCATCAACGAAAAGAAAGGCGAACTTGGGATAGTCCTGGGTGTTCTTTACCGGCTGAGCGTAATTGTGGTTCCAGATCAGCTTGTCGGCCGCATGGGGGTCATCGGCATCAACGTCGGGGAACGGAATACCGGCTACCCAGCCTTCAACCATGCGTGTGTCGGGGTTGTAAGTAGCCTTGCCCCGGTTGGCTTCGGTTGCCGCCAGATAGTCACGTCCGAGCTTGATCGGCTCCGACGCCTTGAGGCGAATGGTAAGACCCTCGCTGCGGATCAGTAGCTGTACCTTTTCCGTCAGCAGATCGCTAAGCGGTGTACTTTCAAAGGTATCGCTCAGATGCTGGTCGATGTTGGTCGCCGAAATGACAGTACCCGGATTCAGCTCGGCAGCCCAGGCCGTCTGCCCCAGGCTCCATACCAGGCCGCAGCCCAGAACCAGACCTTTAAGTGCGGAGATACTTGTTTTCATTGTTCGCTTCCTCAGAACTGGTAAGTGATACGCAGGGCCAACTGATCGTTGCCTGCGAAATAGCCGAACAGGTTGGTATCGTTGAAACCCGCCAGCGTGTTTTTCTGGCTCTTTTGGTCGAAGAAGATGTCGGCTTCAGCGCGGAAGCGCCAATGGTCGCCATAGATGTACTCGACGCTGGGAATGACAAAACCGCCGCCATACGTCAGATCCGTACCCACCGCCAGGGTCGGGTTGATCCGGTCGTTGGAGTAGTTCATTGCCAGGATGCCGGTGATGATCGCGCTATGCTCTTCGGTCTCGCCGCTGAACCCGGCCAGATTCACGACCCCATCGCTCTTGTCGTAATTGGTTATCCAGGTATCGAACAGCTGTACGGAGAAAAAGGAAGGCCGGCTGGTGCCGATGTAAGATTGCAGATTGACCTGCTTGTCGAGGCGGAACATGGTCTTGACCACGTCCTTCTCGGTGATCCCACAGAAACCCGGAAAAAATCCGCAACCCCCGGCTTCACCCGCAGCGACGCCCACGTTGTAAGGGTTATCGGGAATGTAGGAGACCTCGGTGGAAAACACCGCATCGATGCCTTCGATGTAACGGTTGGCGGTCACGCCGAAGACGTCGATCTGAGGGAATATCAACTCGCCAACGGACGCTGCCGGATCGGACTGATAGTCGCCTTTATAGGCTCCGAGGAACTGCTCGCCGTTCGCCCCATCGCCATTGGCTGCAGGATTGGGGTTGATGACCGGCACCTGTGCAGGGCCACGGAACCAGCCCAGCGAATACCCCCAATCCCCATAGAGTCCGCTCCAGCGGAAGCCGAAGGCCGCGTCGTCCGCGTCAGCAGCCTTGTGGTCATAGTTATACGGAACGTTGGCACCGAAGGGAGCTGACTCGAATGTCAGACCTTTGTTGGGGTTATTGGCCCAACGCCCGCCTTCCACGTCGTAGCTGTTGCCGCGTTGATCAGCGGCGTTCATGCGACCCGGTATGTAGAGCAACTGCAGGCTGCCGTCGACACTGTCAAAGCGCTCGGTAAAATTGACCATCCACAGCGGCTTGCGCAGTTCCTCGTTCTCGGGCTCAAGAAAGGACCGCCAGCGGAAATCGTAGCCATGTATCACATCGAAGGACTGAAAGAAGTCCGTCTCCCCCCAGACCACCTGTTGTTTGCCCAGTTTCAGGGTGCTGCTGGGGCGAATGTCGGTCTGCCACCAGAATTCGCGTATCTCGGCCTCGTTATAGACATCGTCCATCAAATCGACACCGGATTTATTCGCCCCTCCGGTCTGGGCCCACTGATCCATGACCTCCTGCAAATCTTCGAGATAGTCAGTCTCGTATTCCTGGGCTACCCGACCGGAAATAAACAGCTGAGAGTTGCCCATATCCTTGTACAGGTTCAGCTTGCCCACCGATCGAGCCATGGAGAGGTCGTACTTATAGTCACCCTTGCTCGTCGTCCCTCCAGTTGCAGGGTCCCCCAGATAGGGATCTTCAAGATTAAAAGACAGATACTGACGCAGGTAGCCATGCACCTCCCAGCCTTCTAAAAAACCTTCCTGCGCACTTACCATTCCGCTCTGTCCCGCAGTTACCATAAGCACCGCAGCTGAAAGTAACGAACGGCGTGCGAACTCGGTGTTCCTGTTGTTCTTTTTCGCGCTCATTTTTTAGTTCCCGATCGATTTAGGTTGGTTACTACGCTCCGATACCGCCGGGGCGCTATTCGCCTGACCATGCCCGAACACGAATGCCGGTTTGAGCACGAGGGCTAGCGAAGGCATGACGAAAAGTGAGGTGAACGCTGAGGTGACAAGCCAGAGACCAATCAGCATCCCCATCTCCGCCTGAAAACGAAGTGACGAAAAGGACCAGAAGAGCACCCCCGCAGCCAAGGTCACCGAGGTGAGCAGCACCCCTCGCCCGGCAGAGTAGAGAGCCTGCACCACGGCCTCCTCCGGGGACGCCATGGGGTTCTTTTCCAGGTACTCTTTGATCGAATCGATGATGTAAAAGGCGTAATCGACGCCCAGGCCGATGCCCAGGGCGACCACCGGAATCGTACTGATGCTCATGCCAATATCGTTGAAGGCCATGAAGGCAAAGGTCACGACATTGGAAATCACCACGGGGACGATAAAGAATATGCCGCTGGCTGAAGACCGGTAGACCAGCACACAGCACATAACTACCACCAGCAGTGCGAGACAGATCGCCTCGATCTGGTCAGCCAGGAGAATTTCGTTCACCGCGGCAATGATGCCGAGCACCCCCCCTGCCAGGCGCACATCCGCACCCTCAAGCGGGTTGTCGGTAATGAACTGGTTGGCATGGTAGGTGGCGTTACGAAGCGTATCGCCCTTGTGGTCACGGAAGTACAGCGTCACGGCCCCGTTCTGGAATCGGGCATCGGTGAACTGTGCCAGGTCGTCAGGATCGATGCCCTGGGCGTAGAAGCTGATCAGCTCACCATTTTCCTCAAGCGTGGCACCCAGTTCCCGGTAACGTGGGTTACCCTCAAACAGGTTGCGCCGCACATCAACCACGATGTCAGCCAGGGAAACACTACCGCCTATCTCCGGCATCCGCTCCATGTAGCGGGAAAAGTCCTGCATCCATTGCAGAATTTCCGGTGATTTGAGGCCATCCTCATCACGCGCCTCGACCACAACGAACATCTGTTCGGAACCGGGATACAGCTCGTTTATCAGCGCACTGTCGCGATTGAAGTCGGAGTCTTCCCAGAGAATCGGTGAGCCATGGCTGGCATCACCTATGGTCAGATCAAGCGCCTTATAGGCGCAGGCCAGGGTTAGAACGGCAGCCAGCGGGAGCACGATGAAGCGAGCGCGGGTGCGCACGACCTTCTCGGTCAGTCCGAGTATGCCCCTGAGAACGCCGTCGACCTTTACCGGATGAGCAAAGCGCAGAGGAGCGCGCACCCAAGACAGCAGCACAGGAGTCAACACCACGGCAGAAATACAGATGGTCATTACCCAGATGGTGGCGAGAATAGCGACCTTCTGCAGTAATGGAATTGGCGTGGCTATCACGCACAATATCGCGCCAGCATCCGAAACTATGCCCAGCAGACCGGGGCGGAACAGCTCACGCATGGTCATTTCTGCGGCGACTCGCGGTTCAAAACCGGCGTCCCCCAGATCGTCAAAGCGCACGATCATCTGCACCGCGTGAGAGAAACACCGGGCCGTGATGATGAAGGCGACAACAATGACCAGAGGGTCAAAGTTGAAACCCAGCAGAACGCCCGTACCCAGCGCCCAGATACAACTGACCAGGCCGCTGATCAGCGGCAGGACAGTGCCTCGCCAGGTTCGATTCATCAGGAAGAGCAAGGCCAGCATCGCGATCAGCGATATCATCGAGATGGTGAAGGTTTCTCCCAAATGATGGTTTACCCAGCCATACAGGATCGGCTCACCGACCATGTGCAGGCTGACCTGATCCGCAATGGGCGACGCATCGAGCAGGCCCTGGATCTCTGGAAAGATCTTGGTGTAGTCCACCAGTTGGTCGTAGAAGTCGACCTGGATCTGGGTCGAGCCAAGATTGTTGTCGACGTAGATGCCATACACCAGGGGGTTGTTCAGTACCGCTTGCCTCAGGGCCTGCACCTCTTCCTGACTGCTGGGAAGCTCTGGCCACATCAACGGCAGGGTCTCGATTCCTTCACTGGAAGCATTGACTCGCTTTAGCTTGCGACTGGCGATAGACACGATCTGTGTGGAGTTGACACCGGTAATCTGGGTAAGCCCCTGGGTGATACGCTGCACTTCTTCCAGCACGGGAATCCGGAAGATTTCGCCCTCGTTGACCTTGAGCAGGATGGTGACCTTGTTGCTGCCGGCAAAGGTATCGCGGTAGCGTTCATGTACCTGCACATAGGGATGATCGTGGGGCACCATATCGCTGAAGACGGTACGTACATCGATTCGCGTCAGGGTTGAAGCCATCGCCAGGGTAGCCAACGCAATAACAACGCTGACCACGACCCGATGCCGAATACAGAACTCTGAAAAGCGGCTAGCCAGATTGGTTGACATGTCCTATTCCCCCTCCGGCCAGGTGACCCAGCGATTATTGTTATCAACGAGACCCGGCCTCTTGCCCGCCAGGGCTATACCCGAGTCGACCGAAACCGCGCTCATGAAGAAACTCTTGCTCATTCCGCCGGGCTCGGTCTGCGTCCACTCGCCCGTCGCAGTCGGCGCGGCGAACACTTGCCCCTGATCGCCAACCGCTACCCAGCGGTCGCCATGACGGGTTACATCAAACAGATGTTCAGCGGTGAAGGGGGGCTGGCGATACCAGTTGGCTCCACCGTCCTCGCTGACATACACCTGCCCGCCGTTGCCAACGACCACAGCCTCCCCAGCGTGAAACTGGATGCTTCTGAGGGTTTCCTCGGAGAGGGAGATCCGGGACCAGTTATTGCCGTTATCCGCGCTGCGGAACAGATTTCCGTACTCGCCCGCCAGCCAAAGGGCGCCGTTTTCTGCACGGGCAATGTCATTGATGGTGAAGTCGTCACCGAGGCTGTAATCCTTCCAGGTCATGCCGTCTGCAGAGAGGCGGTAGACTGATCCAACCTCACCAACCACCCAGAACGCCCCGTCGAAGAACTGCACCTGATTGAGTTTGTTGGCGTAGTCGGGCAGCGGCAATACGTAGCTCTTCCAGCTCTGGCTGTTCACCGTCCCGACGAAGACCTTTCCCTGGTTGCCCACCACAACACGGACCCCCGCGGGGCTGACAGCCGTTGATTGCAGGTTCACTGCACCGGGCAGTTTCTGCCGCGCCCAGTTCTGACCGCCATCACCGGTTTCCAGCAAGACCCCGTCGCCGCCCACGAACCAGAGCGCGTTGTTGTTTGCGGCCGCACCGAAAAAACGATCACGTTTTTCCAGAAGCGGCTGGTCCAGGGCGCTGTCGTCAGCTTTGAGCTGAATGAACATCGCCGCGTAGGCGAGGCTGGCAATGAACATCCACGGACTGAGTCGAGCCAGCCAACGCAACAGGAACGAGGTCATGCCCCCCCCCCCTGCTCTTCGCTCTCCACTTGCCTGGCCAACCAGCGAAAGCTGTGACCGCCAAGCGTGATGCCGGTCAAGCGCTCTGCCGTGCGCACGACAGGCACCAGCCGTTGGGCGGCGAAGCCAATATCCATACCCATGCTTTCAAGCATCAGCGCCAGATCTTCGGTCGCCAGATTGCCGCTGGCGCCAGGTGAGAAGGGACAACCACCGAGACCACCAATGGAGCTGTCAAATTCACGAACCCCCTCATTCAGGGCCGCCAGCACATTGGCCAACGCCATACCTCGGGTATCGTGAAAATGACATGACAGACGTTCTGCGCTGATGCTGCCGACCAGGTCATGCATCAGACCGGTGACCTGCCGTGGATTGGCTGCGCCAATGGTGTCGGCAATGATGACCTTGCCGGCACCCGCTTCCATCATCCGGTCGCTCAGCGAACGCACGACGCTTTGCGAGGTTTCACCCTCGAAGGGGCAACTGAAAGCCACGGCAACATAGGCCTGGCCATTAATGCCGTCTTGCCGGCATCGCTGCATGATCTCCGCGCACACTGAAGTGGTCTGCTCGAGACTCATGCGGATGTTTTTCTGGTTCATGGTCTCGGTTGCCGAGAGCACCACATTGACTGTGCGTGCACCGGCGGCAACAGCCAGATCGTAGCCCCGCATATTCGGCACCAGGGCGGAGTACGCAACGTGCTCCGCAGCTGGAAGTAGGGCATAGAGCTCATTTGTGCCCGCCATTTGCGGCACGGCCTTTGGCGAGACAAAACTGCCAGCCTCGATAGCACTTATACCGGCATCCACCAGTGCGCCAATCAATTCTGCACGCTGCCCCACAGTCAGAGTCTTGCCCTGGCTCTGGAGTCCATCGCGAGGACCCACTTCATTGATCAGTACGTCGACACTCATGCTCAACCCCCTATGATCCTGTCAGCTTGCAATTCACTGATGCGCTGATCCGAGTAGCCCATGCGACTCAGGACTTCCCTGGTGTGCTGCCCCAGCAGGGGTGGGGGAGTAAAGCGGTCTTCGTTGTCGACCGAAAGCTTGATCGGATTACCCGGGGCGCGGACGGAGCCACCCTCGGGGTGCGGGATATCGACCACCATCTTGCGATGCAGAACCTGAGGATCAGAAAGGGCATCGGAGAACTTGTTCACCGGAGCACATGGCACCCGTACCCGATCCAATTGCTCCACCCAATGCGCAGTACCGCGCGTGGCCAGCACCGCGTTGAGTGTGTCTTCGATGAACGCCTGATTGGCCAGACGCCCAGGCTGCCCCTTGAAAACCGGATCACGCAGGGAGTCAACATCCAACAGCTCGACCAGGTTTTCCCAGAACGAATCAAAGATCACAGCGATAATCAGAAAACCATCTGCGGTGCGGAAGGTGTTATAGGGCACATGCACGAAATGCCCATTGCCGAGCGGGGTCGGATTCTCACCGCTGAGGAAATGCATGGTCGCCATGTAATTGAGCATGCTGATCTGGCAATCGAGCATGGAAATGTCGACATGCTGGCCATAGCCCTTTTTCTCCCTGGCCTGCAGCGCGGCCAGGATGCCCATGACAGCAAACATGCCGCCGCCTAGATCTCCGATTGGGATGCCAGCCCGATTGGGATGATCTTCATCCTGGCCGGTGATGGACATACCGCCACCGATGCCTTGCACTACCTGATCGAAGGCCGGACGCTGGAAGTTGGGACCGTCCTGACCGAAACCACTGACGGAGCAAGTGATGATTTTGGGATTGATCTTTGCAAGATGCTCAAAATCGATCTTGAGCTTGGCGGGAACGCCGGCACTGAAATTATCCAGTACCACATCTGCCTGGCGCACTAGGTCATAGAAGACCTCCAGCCCCTGTTCGGATTTCAGATCCAGGCACACACTGCGCTTATTACGGTTGAGGGTTAGAAAATAAGCCCCCATACCTTTGAACGAATTCCGTGGATCGCTGGCCAGAAGGCCCCGGGTTCCTTCTCCCTTGATCGGCTCGATCTTTATGGTGTCGGCACCTAGGTCCGCGAGGATCATCCCCGCGTAGGGGCCCGACAACATGTGGGTCAGGTCGAGGACCGTGACACCCTCTAATGGCTTGCTCATGGCATGGCTGCCTTATAGTTTGTTATGGAAAATTTTTTGTTACTTTCCTGATAGCAAACCGGGTGCCAAGTTAGACATGCCGCAAATCATTTTTTTATGATGTTGATTTTATTAAATATTCAATACAAACCCTGCTTTCAACTGCCCAGTTGAAACGCGGTAATTCTCGGCGGCGTTTCAATGTGAAAGGCTCTGAAAAATCAATTTGAAATACTCCGGCGAAAAAAAACCCGCGGCATATCGTCGCGGGCCAAATCACACAGGAGCATCACCTCAGGAGCTACTTCAAGACGTTGTCGCCACTCATGAACACGAACACGCGCTCGAACTTGCCATCGCGTACATACCAGAAATTGCAGTTGGACAGGCGTGTTTCATTGCCGGCCGGATCCTTCAGATACACGTTGAAGCGTGCGCAAACGGTTTGCGTCGCGTCATCTGCGGCCATTTCAAAATCACCGTGCCAGATTTCGTCGTAAGTACTGAACAGTCCTTCAAACATCTTACGCACACCCTCCACGCCCGGATGGGTCAGGTTGTCGGTCTGGATAGTGAACTGTACATCCGGATGAAAGCAGGCCAGCACCGCATCCATATTCTTGCAGTCGACATTGGCAAAATACTGCTTGGTCGCTAGGTCAATCAGTTGCTCTCGGTTCAACGTTGTCATTGTTTTCTCCATCACGCTTGGTTCAGTTGGTCGATAATATGGAATACCTCATCGCGAGGCGCCTGCGGTGCAGGATATGCTTTCTTGCTGTGACTCAACCCCAGTTGCAACAGCAGTTCGCAGAGCTTGTAACTGACCTGCCCGGGGTTGATGACGGGTACCGACAGCTTGCTGGCCAGGTAGGCATGGGATTGATGCATAGTAGTGGACCCAAGCACGATGACATCGGCACCGTCTTGCTCAATCGCCAGGGTTGCCTGTTGAAGCAACTTGGCGAAGACGACTTCCTCCTTGCCCGCAAGCAACTCTGCCAGGTCCGGCCGGGTCTTGATCGAACGCAGAGATGCTACCCGGGGCCATAGCTGGTATTCAGTGAGTGTTTTCTTGTACAGCGGAAACCATTCGTCCCACATGGTGATGATTGAGAACTTTTGCCCCAGCATGCAGGCAATATGGAAGCTCGACATACCCGGCGCGATGACCGGAATGGACAGACGCGAGCGCAGCGCATTGAGGCCCGAGTCACTCACGGTATCAATGCATACAGCATCGAAACCTTCCTGTTCGGCACGCAAGCCAGCCTCAGTGACGGAATAGTCCATCAGCAGGGTGTCGTAATAGCTGTCACCAAATGCTGCACCCGCCTTTACCGATTCGAACACCACCTCGTAGCCCGGCAGCACAAAACCATCGGGAATCTGTGCGGAGCGGTTTTCCACTCCAGCCTTGTCCATCGGGATCGGGACGATGATCTTTACTCTTTTACTCATGCTGCCTCCTGGCTTCAAATTAGTGTCATGTACCTCAGATCGCCACGGCGCGCCGGGGGTCAAACTGCTCAAGGGAGCCTGGCTCGACATAACGTGTCCAGTTGTCGAACATTTCACGACCGGCGAGGAATCCTTCAAAGATGGCGTGATCGGTTTGCCTGGGGGTGACGCAGTCGCCGACCCGCTCGACTCGCAAGCCTGCCGCTTTCAACTCGAAATACAGCGCCTCCAATGGCAGATGACGCACGGCCAGAATGACCGTATCAACCCCCTCAATACGCTCGGTATTTCCGCTATAGAGGTTGAACAGCTCGACACCAGCCTCATCAATCTGACCGATCCAACTGTTAAGGGTGTGCTGCATGCCTGCGGAAAACAGGTTGGCATAGACCACCGGCTGGTCGAGGGTATGGCCCAGTTTGTGAAACAGCGAATTC
This sequence comes from Pseudomonas abyssi, assembly GCF_003444685.1. Lineage (NCBI taxonomy): Bacteria > Pseudomonadati > Pseudomonadota > Gammaproteobacteria > Pseudomonadales > Pseudomonadaceae > Pseudomonas > Pseudomonas abyssi. The sequence goes on from NZ_LMAZ01000005.1 coordinate 38,838, forward strand.
CAACGGGTTACCACATGCACCTTGTGGCCCTTTTCGCTTAGCAGCTCGGCAATACCGGCGGAATACCGATTGCCGTGCTCATCCAGGATCAGTACGTTATGGCCTACCTTTTCAGGCTCATTCAGCACATCGTCGATCACCAGCACATGGGGCAGATCAACACCCGGTATCGCCGCCTGCATGGGGTTGATGTCGCTATAACCGGTCTTATCAGGCACGGACCCGGTGGCGACAATCACCCCGTCGGGGTCCAAGGCCTTGACGGAATCCAGGGTGGCTTCGTGGTTAGTGCATACGGTTACCCCCAGCTTCATCAGCTGCACTTTCAGATCTTCGGTAATCCAGGCGAAGGAGTCACGGCGCGGCAACTGGATCAGCTGGTTTACCCGGCCCCCCAATTGCGTGTCTTTCTCCAGCAGGGTGACCTTGTGTCCGCGTCGCGCCAGCCCCTCTGCCGCCTTCATACCTCCGGGACCACCACCAACAACGACCCAGTGCGCGGGCTGCTCAGCTGGTTTAAGGGTCTCCGGGCCAAAGATCGCTTCGCGTCCAGTGGCCGGATTGATCTGGCAGGTCATTGAGGAACCGTGAAACAGTCGTGCAACGCAGCCCTGGTTGCAGCGAAGGCAGTGGTAGATTTCGTCTTCGCGGCCAGCCTCTGTCTTGCGGGCAAAATCCGGATCAGCGATCTGCGCCCGCGTCATTGCTACCATGTCAGCATCGCCGCGCTCCAGCAGCTCTTCACCGAGCTTGGCCGAGCCAACGCCAGAGACGGCAAAAACGGGAATCGACAGCGCTCTTTTCAAACGAGCGATGGGCGGCAACAGCCAGGCATCGGGTATATCGTAGGGTGGCATGATGTAGGTCGCTGACTGATAGGCACCCGCGGTGGTCATGACATAGTCGATCATGCCGGTGGCTTCGATGATCCTGGCAATCTCGATCCAGTCTTCGGTTTCAACACCGCCCGGAACCATCTCATCTACCGTCAGACGGATGCCCACCACCATATCAGGCCCGACCCGCTCTCTGACCGCACGAATTACCTCAAGCGGAAAGCGCATTCGGTTCTCGAGAGAACCCCCGTATTCATCCGTGCGTTTGTTGAATACCGGAGAAAGGAACTGGTGCAATAGGTAACTGTGCGCCAGATGTACTTCAACACCGTCAAACCCTGCCTCCTGGGTGTACTGCGCGGAGAGCGCCCAGCCATGGACGACTTCGTCCATATCACTGCGCTCCATGGCTTTGGCCATCTCGCCAAAAACGGGAGATTTGATATTGGATGAGGACCAGAGCACCCGGTAGTCATCCATCGCATGGGTTTCGCCCATGACGCCGAAGTGGTTGAGCTGGGCAAAGATTTTCGCGCCGTGTTTATGTACGGCATCGGTCAGCGCACGGTCACGCTCAACCATTTCGTCACGGTAACCATAGGGATAACCGCGGCAGAAGGTGTTTGATGTCGGATGCACGAGCCGATTACCGGTGATCATCAGCCCAATCCCACCCTTCGCCCGAGCGACGTGATAATGAATATCCCGTTCGGTAGTTATGCCATCGCGAGTATTGAACGCCATGGCGTGGGCGGACTGCATGATGCGGTTGCGGATGGTGACATTACGCAGGGTAATCGGTGTGAATAACTTGGGGTAACGTGCGTGTGTCATGATATGACCTTCTTGTCCTGACTATTGTTATTTTTCCCCGAGAATGGGTCGCTCGCAGGGTGTGAAAGCAATACCTGGAGACAAAGCAAGACATGGGCCAATCGACAATCAGCGCGACATTAATTTTTAACCTGCTGTTTTTGCTTTATATAATCGTCTCTGCGCAGACGCGTTCTCATCATCAGCAAAGGTTTGATATAACAACCTGAAATCCAGATTTCATTTTGAAAAGGCCGCACGTCTTCCTGTCTGGCTAAGAACAATCCCGACAAAAACCAGCAGCGCACCCAGCAACTGCCAGAACGTCAGAGTCTGCTCCGGCCAGGCATATCCCAGGATCAGCGCAGACAGGGGAGTAACGTACCGAGCACAGCGAGATAGAGGTACCCGCCCAGATGTCCCATGTGCCGGTCCGGTAGGGGCAGCTCCAGCCAGAGCATGAACGGCGACAAAATCAGCCCCCAGCAGCAACTGCCAGCCGGTGAAGGCAAACAGCGGCATATCCAACTGCCAGCGTCGGATCAGCAGCGTGCCCAGCGCCATGCTGCACGCGGCCAGCGTTGCCACCAGAATTCCGAGAATGTCCCACTTAAGCCGAGTGGGTGAAATCAGCGCCAGTGCCACTCCAGCAAAACCCAGCATCGCGGCCACCATCACCCTGGGCGAGGTGCGCTGGCGAAACAGGGCGAAGCCCAGCGCAACCACTATAAGCGGTTAGCAGCGCAGCCAAACCACCAGGCAGACGATAGGCACTGACGAACAGCGGCCAATGCAGGAGCGACATACGTAGCAGGCTAAGCGCTGTCAGTTTCAGCCATTGATTCGAACGCGGCCAGTGCCGGCTGAATAACACCAGCACTAGGCCCACGGGCAGAATCCGCATCACGGCCGCGGTCAACGGCCGGTCTGCGGGAAGGAACTCCGAAGTCACTAGATAGGTACTGCCCCAGATTGCCGGGGGCAGCGCCGCCATCAGCAGCGAGGAAACTCGACTCACAACAAAGCCTGACGCCAGCTGCCGTCAAATCCCTCGAGGGCGCCCTGTTCGATAAAGCGGTCGGGAGAATCGAGCATCTCACGGCCCACCAGCATTCCTTCGTAAATCACATCCTGCAAGGGACGAGGCAGCTGTGCATCACCGATGCAGTAGAGCCGGTCTACACGACCGTCCAGGGCGGTGTATAGATCGTTGACTGGCGTATGCCCGCACGCCATGACAAAGGTATCGGCGTCCAGCACCTGACTGTCGGTATCAGTAAACAGATTCATCAGTTGCGCGCTGTTACCGTCTATGTGCCGCACCCAACTGTTGATGGTGTATTCCAATCCCTTGCGGAATACGTGCTGGTAGTTCACTGGCAAATCCAAGGTCAAAGCCAGGTTTGGCGAAAGCGAGATAAAGCGGCTGACCAGATGTACCTGATGCCCCCGATCCAGCAGGAATTCCGCGGTGCCCAAGGCATAGCGACCGCCGTCCTCATCAAACAGCACCACGCGCTTGCCAACTTGCTTGGGGTTATCGAGCACCTCAATGACGCTCAGCACATTGGCCTGTTCAGTACCCGGCACTCGGTCAATGGCAGGTCGGGTCGAGGTAAAGCCGGTCTTCAACGGCTGCGAGCCGGTCGCCACGACCACTGCCTCCGCGCCGAAGGCAGCAATCTGCTCGGCATCCCAACGCGTATTCAGGCGGATATCCACGCCCGCCTTGCGTAATTGCCGCTCCATGTCCCTGGGGATAAAGCCAAACTTGTGGCGGCGTGGCAGACGCGCGGCATAGTTGAGTTGCCCGCCCAACTGCGCTCCGGCCTCAAGCAGCGTGACCTGGTGACCACGTTGCTGCAATACCAGCGCGGCCTGCATGCCTGCCGGGCCACCGCCGACGACCAACCAGGGTCGCCCTGTGGTAGCCGGTATCAGGGTATGACTGCCAAAACGCTGCTCGCGCCCGGCCGCCGGATTGACCACACAGGAAATGGCGTTGCCGACCATCAGACGGGCAATACAGGCCTGATTGCAGCGAATGCAGTGATTGATTTCATCCTCGCGTCCTTCGCGCAGCTTGTTGGCAAAGTGCGGATCGGCAATCTGTGTGCGGGTCATGGCCACCATGTCGGTGGCCCCCGAGGCAACCAAGGCCTCGGCCTTATCCGCATCGACGATATGACCAACGATAAACATCGGGATATCGCGAACCTCGCGAATTGCTTTGCGCATTCTTGCGCCATCGGCGACCAGCCAGTTTTCCGCATAGTCACCGGGTGGAATCTGATCGGCATGGGCGGCGTAGGTGCCGGCGGTGGCGCTGACATAATCAACCAGGCCGGTCGCGACCATGCGCTTGGTCATCTCGATCGCATCATCGGCATGCATGCCATCGACCGTACATTCATCCATCGACACGCGAATACCGATAACAAAATCCGGACCCACCGCCGCTCGCACGCGCTCCAGGGTTTCGATCGGAAAACGAACGATATTGTCCAGACTGCCACCGTACTCGTCGGTACGCTTGTTGTAGACAAAGGACAGGAACTGCTGATGCAGATAACCGTGGGAATAGTGCAGCTCCACGCCATCAAACCCGGCTGCCTTGGAGCTGATGGCAGTCTGTGCAAAGGCATCGGATACCTCGTCCATTTCCGCCTTGGTCATCTCCCTGGCCCACTCGTTGTAAGCCGGGGACTTCATCGTCGAAGGCCCCCAGAGCAGCCGGTAATCATCCTGTGAGCCGCTACGGCCTTGCGGACCAAAGTGAATCAACTGCGCAATAATCCTGCCACCGAAGGCGTGGACCGCAGAGACCATCTCCGCATCTCGCTCAATTATCTCCGGTCGGTTACCGCGGGCCAGCGTGCGGCTTGGGCCGGTTGAGTTGGGGTGCACATGACGTGCCCCCGTGACGATAAGCCCGATACCACCCTTGGCGCGCTCGGCATGGTAGAAGATATCGCGATTATTGGTTAGGCCGTCAGAGGCATGAAAGCCTTTGGCATGCGCAGTTTGCATCAGACGGTTGCGGACAACCACGTTGCCAATCTTGAGGGAACTGAACAGGTGTGGGTAGCGCGTGGAATCAATGTTGTTCTCGGAACTCATGGATCGGTCCTTATTTTGTTGTACTGTCATTAGGCCGTGACGTCATGCAGCAGCAGGAAGCAGAGGCCTGCTCGGCCTGGCTCAGCTGCACACGCCGAGTCATACCTTCAGCAACAATTACGCCAGCCGTCACTTTGTTTTTATTTCTGTTTTTTATCAGACAGTTAAGCGGGGTGTAGCGAAGGAGGAGGTAAATTCGAGATGCAGGATGAAACGCTTTTCTTTCAAATTGAAGAGCGGGAGAAGGACTACAACCGGCCGTACGGCGATCCCTTCACTCGGCCTAGCCAGTCAACAGGATAACCACGCTCGCTAGGATCAAGCTGCAGCCGAGCCATTCGTTCCAGCGTATGCATTCGCCAAACAGCCACCATGTCAACATCAAGGTAAAGAGAAACTCTACCTGGCCAAGCGTTCTCACCAGTGCGGGTTCTACAGACTCATGGCGGTAAACCAGCCGATCGAACCTACCGCACTGTATAACCCTACGAACAGGCTCCATGGCCAGTCGCGAACCACCGCCGCAATTGAGCCGCGCTCGAACAACGCAAGCCACAGAGCAATAACCGTTAACTGGATACAGACCATCACGGTGAGAACAAATGCAGCCGATAGCGGAGGCGCCAACCCCGTCAGGTTGCTGGATTGATAAACTGCCAGGGCGGAGACAGCAAAACTTAACCCGCAGAGTAGCCCCAATCCGGTCACCGGCGTCATACAGGACGACCAACTCAATCCCTGGGCCGGTAATATCAGAAAAAAGATGCCTGCCACCCCGACGGCGATCGCTATCCAGCCAGCTGTACTTAGGGGAATGGACAGAAATAACGCGCCCAGGACCGCAGTCTGGAGCGCCTCCGTTTTGCTGAAGATGGACCCGACTGCAAAATTGCGTTGGGTGAAAACTTTTACCAGCGCCCAGGTGCCTAGTACCTGGGTGAGACCGCCCACCAGAATCCAACCCCATGCGGCACCCTTCAGATCGCGGACATGGGCCGTACCTCCGCCTAACCAGATCACGTAGATCAATACCCAGGGCAGCCCAGACAGGTACCTGAGGTATGTTGCCGCCATAGCCGTCATGCGGGATGAAAGATGCTTCTGGGCAGCCGTTCGGGCTGATTGCATTATTGCTGCCAGCAGGGTGAAGAGGACCCAGGTCCAGGCCCAGCGCTCCATCAGCCGACCATCATGAATCGAGCCTCAACACCACCTTGCCCATATGACTGCCCGATGCCAGATAATCGAAGGCTTCACCGAGGTTATCAACAGAAAAGATCCGGTCTATGACAGGTATCAGCTGCACTGCTTGAATCGCGCCGCACAGGGCTTCAAGAGAACTGCATGGGCCTACCGCTATACCCCGGACCCTGGAGTGACTCTGCAGAATGAGCAGAGGGCTGACCTCACCACACTTGCCACCCAGATAACCTATGATGTTGACCTGCCCACCCAGCCTTAGGGCCTTGAAAGATTGCACCAGAGTGTTGGGGCCGCCTACCTCCACCACATGGTCAATCCCTCCCGTACGCAACTGCACCTCGGCGCCCCAATCGGGACATTCGAGATAGTTCAGGGTGATATCTGCACCCAGTTCCCGAGCGCGCGCGAGCTTGTCTTCACTTGAAGAGAGCAGTACAACACTGGCGCCGTGCAACTTTGCAAACTGAAGGGCAAACAGCGAGACGCCGCCGGTACCCTGAACCAAGACCCAATCGCCAGCCTTAACATGACCTTCAACTACCAACGCCTGCCAGGCTGTAACCGCCGCGCACGGCAAGCAGGCCGCCTGTTCGTAAGACAAATGTGATGGACATAGCACTAAACCGTTCGCGGGCAAACTCACAAACTCGCTAAGCATTCCGTCGAGGGGCCCTCCCATGCTCCTGGGCGCTATCGCGTTCTTGAGGTCTCCCGCTAGCCAGCCTTGCCAAAAACTACCAATTACTCTGTCTCCCGGCTGCCACCGGTCCACTCCTTCACCTACTTCAACCACCTCTCCCGCGCCATCGGAGAGGGGCACCATTCCAGAAGAAAATACTTCATGGTATTGACCGTTGATGACTTCCCAGTCTCGGTAATTCAGGGATACCGCCTTCACTTTAACTAATACTTCACCAACTGCAGGACGCGGTACTGTCGTTTTCTCACGCTTCAATTGGCTTACTCCAGGCTTTTCCCCCAGGGTAACTTTCCACATGTATATTCTCTCCCCGCTAGCCGACCGGCAGACGGCTCAGCAATGAATCAGTTCAGTTTGCTTTTACCCGCGCCGCGCACGGCAACAGCTTCAATTTCAAAAAGGAGTTCGGGCATCGCTAATGCACGAACCTCCACAATAGAATCTGCGGGATAAGGCGGGTTGAAATAGGTGCGCCGTAGCGCCACCACCTCGCCGAAGTAACACATGTCAGTCAGGAAGATGGTTACCTTGACCACATCATCCAGACTGGACTCGGCTGCTTCGAGCACTTCCCGCAGGTTGCAAAAGCTGGCATGAGCCTGAGCGACAAAATCAGTGCTACCGATAATCTCCCCTCTGTCGTCAATAGCCGCCTGCCCAGAAACGAAGATCCAGGGTTCAACAATAATCGCCTGTGAAAGCGCAAATTGCTCGAATGGGTCCACCGCTGTTTTTACGCCTCGAATACGATTTTTCATCAGCAACTCCTTCCGGGATGACTAATGAATTCGCAAGTTTTGAGCCAACGATGAAATTTTTTAAATAATTCACTAAGTAGTGATAATTAAAGCTTTTCAATACAGGCCAAAAAAAATGAAGCGGCATTCATATTCTCAAAATGAAATCAAGTGATTCATTCTGAAAAACGGTGACAGGTGTTCTTTCAACCGCTGAAGCGGCCCAGTTTCCGAAGGTTAAACCAGTAAGAAGATTAGCCCCCATACACTCGCAGCCGCCCTTAGCCTATGCTTGGACTACCCTCAGACATTCTTTTGCTTCATGACGAAGTGAACTGCCCCAGATTTCTTAGACACTTTCCAGCCGATTCAACTCCTCAAATGGGATTTGAACCCACCCTCCGCTTACCGCCGTCATGAGACAAACTCTTGGTTAAATCACTCTTTACAGCCTGTCAATAACCCATAAGATTCGCAGTGTCTTTGTGAAATCCACCACATCCAAATTTCATGCAAAATATCGCTGGAAGCTCCGGAATAGAGCCATTAAGTGCCAATAAGCCCCCAGCCCAACCAAACAAGCCATTGAAAACGTTGAAGCTTTTAGGGATTTTTCTTTTCCAGTGTCGAAAAAGTGTCGAAAACGGGCTGCTACGTGTTTTTGCCACCTGATCGATCAGGCATCAGCTGTTCAGCTCTAGCCTCAACACGCGTCTGAGACTCTGGTGACATTTGCTTTCGAAGGTCGCTGAATTTCTTTTTCGAAGTAGATAAAGGGCTGTAGCGAACAGCGTCGCACGGTACTCCGGCGCAAGATGCGCATAACGCACCGTAACGACGACAGTCGAATGCCCTAGGATTTTTTGCAGTGTCAGGATATTCCCGCCGTTCTGCATGAAGTGACTAGCCAAGGTATGCCGCAGGACGTGTGCGGCCTGCCCTTTCGGTAGCTTGATCGTGGTTCTAGCCAGTGCTCGCCGGAATGAGGTAATGGCCGGGGTAAAAGGACCGTGCTGACGCCAGTGCTTAAGCAGCAGTGTTTGCAGGTCGGCAGAGATCGGGACAGAGCTGACCTTCCCGATTTTGGTACCGCTGAAGGTAATCACGCCGTTTCTTACCGAGGCAGGGCCTGACCTTTCGGCCTCAGACCAACGTGCACCAGTGGACAGGCAGACCATCACTATCGGCTCAACGTGCGGGTTATCGCAGCCTTACCGTATGGCGTCCATCAGCTCGGCTATCTGGTCGTCAATTCAGCCAGCCGACGACGGTCGGCGGCTTCGGTGACCAATCGGTGCTTGCTGGACCAACTTGGCTCGGCAAGCCGCCTCAAAGCGAAGGGCCTCAGCCTTGGTTTTGCGTGTCTTGCGTAAGCCTTTCGCTTCAGCGGGTTCAACGTCCGCTTTCCAACGGCCAGCAGCTTGCCTGGCAATCGCCATCAGGCCGCCCTGCCCCCCTCTAACCTGGCATTGCTGAGCAGGTCACGGATATGGTGAGAGATCGCCCGTTTGCCCATATCACTTGCCGCAGAGCGGCCAGGAGCCACAGGCCAGAATGCCCATTCCAGCTCTGGCAGAACAAAAGCTGTGCATATCCACTGCCCCGCCGGTACTGAGCCAAGTGGAGGCCATGGCGGACTGCTGAATATGGGCATTGTGGTAGGCACGCTTGATACAGCAAACGCCTTGAACCGGGTATCAGGAAAGCACCGTATACCTGCCTAAGGGAGCCGTTACCGAACAGCTCAAAGCAAACTCGTTAGCCGGCACTCCAATAAAACATACAAAAAATTTACGCCCTGCGACTTCCTCAATCTAGAGCCTTTACCCCTCCCATTCCTACGCTGACTGCACGACCTAACCGTGGAGTAGTTCGCTATGAGTACCGTGCTGTTGCTGGTGTCACTGGCACTGATTATCTACCTGGGAGCCGTCATGCTCGCACCGGAGAAGTTCTAGGGAGGGGTAGCCATGTTTGAAGTTGCGTTAATTTTCGTCCTTGCCTTGGGGCTAGCCTGGCCATTGGGACGCTATATGGCTGGGGTCTTCTCTTGCCAGCCGCATGTCAGCGACCGGCTGTTTGGCCCGCTTGAGCGCATCACTTACCGACTCATCGGGGTGAACCCGCTGCAGGGCATGACCTGGCAGACCTATGTTTGGGCTTTGCTGTTGTGCAACCTGGTGCTGGGGGGAGTCGCTTATCTCATCCTGCTGCTCCAGCATCTGTTGCCGATGAACCCCGACAATATCGGCCCTCTGTCGTGGGACCTGGCGCTGCATACAGCGGTGTCCTTCCTCACCAATACCAATCAGCAACATTACTCGGGGCAGGCTCAGTTGAGCTATTTGTCACAAGGCTTCCTTATTGTGACCCTCCAGGTGGTAACGCCAATGACCGGCCTGGCCGCCTGCGTGGCGATATTGCGGGGTATGTTTGGCGGTCGCAACGCAGACAGGGCCAAAGAAGGCGAGCCACGTGACCTCGGCAACTTCTATGTTGACCTTGTAGGTGGCGTGCTGCGGGTGGCGCTACCCGTGGCACTGGTGACGTCATTGCTGCTGACCTGGCAGGGCGTACCGAGCACCTATCAAGGCGCTCAGGTGGCGCAACCACTGGATACGGCGGCCGAGATGCGCGAGCAGGTCATTCCTGTGGGCCCGGTGGCGCCCATGGTGGCGATCAAGCAGCTTGGCACTAACGGTGGCGGCTGGTACGGCCCCAACAGCAGCAATCCGCTGGAAAACCCAACGCCGGTTAGCAACGCCATCGAGACCGTCGCTCTTGTTCTCATCCCGATGTCGATTGTTTTTATGGCGGGCTTTCTGCTGCGTCGCCGCCGCTTTGCAGTGATGTCGCTGGCGGTGATGGGCGTGATGAGCGTTGCCCTTATTGCGGCGACGGTCTACAGCGAAATGCAACCCAATGCAGCATTTGCCGGCCTGAGTGCCGATGGCTCCAACATGGAGGGTAAAGAGCTGCGATTTGGCCCTGAACTGTCCGCGCTGTGGGGCACCTTCACCACGCAAACGTCGAATGGCTCTGTCAACGCCATGCACGACTCTTTCAACCCTCTCGGTGGCCTGGTGACCCGCGCGGGAATGCTCATCAACGCCATCTGGGGCGGCGTGGGCGTCGGTTTCATAAACTTCATCGTGTACGTCTGGATCGCAGTCTTCCTGTCGGGCTTGATGATTGGCCGCACCCCCGAGATTTTTGGCCGCAAGATCGAAACCCGAGAAATTACCGCGCTGGGCGCGTTAATAGTGCTACCGACCTTTGTGATCCTGGGCCTCACTGCCATTACCGTGGGTGTGCCGGGGCTGGCGCAAAACAGCAACCCGGGCTTCCACGGTATTTCCCAGGTGTTCTATGAATACACCTCAGCCTTTGCCAACAACGGCTCCGGTTTCGAGGGACTGGGAGACGACACACCCTGGTGGAACCTGACCTGCGTGCTGGCATTGCTGCTCGGCCGCTACCTTCCCATGGTCCTGCCTTTAATGGTTGCCGGCTGGCTTGCCAGCAAGCGTGTGACGCCTGCATCCAATAGCACCCTGCGGCTCGAAAGCGTCACCTTTGGCGCCACTCTGATTGCGGTGATTCTAATCCTCAACTTCCTTTCGTTCCTGCCTTCGGCAGTCCTGGGGCCTATTGGTGAAGGCCTTGAGTTGTCCTCCCCGCTTGTGAGTCAGGAGTAAGGTTATGCAAAAACAATCTCCCAACCTGTTGGACAAGACGGTCCTGCGTGCTGCAGCGTGGCTGGCCTTCAAGAAGCTGACGCCAAAAGCAGCAGCAACCAACCCGGTGATGTTTGTTGTGCTGATAGGCACCGTCATCACTGCCTTTTTCACCGTCCAGCGCCTATTTGCCGGCCAGCCCTTCGGGTTTGAATTGGCAACCACCCTGTTGTTGCTGTTCACCGTGTGGTTCGCCAACTTTGCCGAATCGGTCGCTGAAGCACGCGGGCGTGGACAGGCGGATAGCTTGCGCTCAGCCAAACGCGCGCTCAAAGCCCGGCGCATCAAGAACGGGAATGAACAGAACGTCGATGCGGATCTGCTGCGTAAGGGTGATCGGGTGCGCGTCGTTCAGGGCGAGTACGTACCCGCCGATGGCGAAATAGTGAAAGGCGTGGCCACCATCAACGAGTCGGCAGTCACCGGTGAGTCGGCGGCTGTACTCCGGGAAGCCGGTGGCGACCATTGTGGCGTGATTGGTGGCACCAAGGTGTTGACCGGTGAGTTCGAGTTTGAGGTGACTGCCGACCCCGGCCACAGCTTCCTGGACCGCATGATTGGTTTGGTCGAAGGCGCTCAGCGTCAGAAAACGCCGAATGAAATGGCTTTGACCGTGCTGCTCGCGGCGCTGACCATGGTCTTTATTCTGGTTGTTGTCACCCTGCCGCCGATGGCTCATTTCATGGGCGTGAGCCTGGACTACACCATGCTGATCGCCCTGCTGGTGTGCCTGATACCCACAACCATTGGTGGGCTCTTGCCCGCCATCGGGATTGCCGGCATGAACCGGGCACTGGCGGCGAATGTGGTGGCCAAGTCCGGCAAAGCCGTGGAAGTCGCGGGGGATGTCGATACATTGCTGCTCGACAAGACCGGCACTATCACCTTCGGTGATCGCCAGGCCACCCGGTTTATGTCGGCAGGCAATGCGCCTGCGGTGGAACTGGTCAACGCCGCCGTGTTGACGTCTTATGAAGACCCGACGCCGGAAGGCAAGTCTGTCCTGGAGCTGGCGGAACGTGAGGGGTATCGGGTACCCGAGCGCCCGGTCAGCGCAGACTACATCCCCTTTTCCGCAGAGACCCGTTTATCGGGCATTACCCTGGCCGACGGGACCACCTTCGTCAAAGGGGCCAGCGACGCGATCACGACCTGGGCTGACGCCCGCGACATTCGCATCCCAGACGATCTGAAAACCCTTGTCAAAGAGGTCGCGCAGAGCGGAGGCACACCGCTGGTCGTCGCCACCGATGCACAGATTCTCGGTGTGATCGCCCTCACCGATGTGATCAAGCCGGGGGTTGCAGAGCGCTTTGCGCGCCTGCGAGCGCTTGGCGTTCGTACCGTCATGGTCACCGGCGACAACCCCGTCACTGCCGGTGTCATCGCGGCGGAAGCCGGTGTGGATGACTTTGTTGCCGAGGCCAAACCCGAAGACAAGCTCAACCTGATCCGCGCCGAGCAGGCCAAGGGGCGTCTGGTGGCGATGGTCGGTGACGGCACCAACGATGCCCCGGCGCTGGCTCAGGCGGATGTGGGGCTGGCCATGAACTCCGGTACCCAAGCCGCGCGCGAAGCAGGAAACATGGTGGACCTGGATTCCGACCCGGCCAAGCTGCTGGCGGTGGTGGAAGTGGGCAAGCAGCTGTTGATAACCCGAGGCGCGCTGACCACCTTCTCGCTGGCCAATGATGTCGCCAAGTATTTCGCCATCATCCCGGCGGTGTTTGCGGGTGCGCTGCCAGCCATTGCCGCGCTGGATTTCATGGGGCTGCACAGCCCGGTCAGCGCCGTGCTGGCCGCCTTGATCTTTAACGCGCTCATTATCCCGGCGCTGATTCCGCTGGCTCTGCGCGGCGTGAAGCTACGCCCCATGACGGCGGAAAAGCTGCTGCGCAACAACATGCTTGTCTATGGTTTGGGCGGTGTCGCGCTGCCCTTCGTGGCGATCAAGGTAATCGATGTTCTGCTGAGCCTCGTGCTTTAACTGTTTGAGCTGACCCTGAGTTGAGGAATACTCCATGACGACTGATTTGTTCCGTACCCCATCGATATCGAGCCAGCTACTGACGGCGCTGCGTGCCGCCGTACTCTTCCTGGTGCTGTGCGGTCTTGGCTACACCGGCGTTGCCACCGTTCTGGGCGGCTTGCTCTTTCCCCACCAGGCAACGGGTAGTTTGATCGAGCGTAACGGCCAGATTGTTGGCTCTCGCCTTGTCGGCCAGGCGTTTGCAGGCGAGGCGTATTTTTATGGCCGTCCCAGCGCGGCCAACTACGACCCAACCGCGACGGGGGGCAGTAATCTGGCACCCAGCAACCCCGCGTTGCGAGAGCGGGCGATGGGCGACAGTGCGCGGATTCAAGCCAAAGAAGGCGTCAATGCCGATAACATCCCGGTGGAACTGCTGGCCGCGTCGGGCGCAGGCCTGGACCCCGATATTTCCCCAGCGGCGGCACGTCTTCAGGCTCCCCGTGTAGCCGCCGCGCGAGGCCTGCCAGAACAAACCGTCCTGGCTGCCATTGAGCAGCAGGTTCAAGGGCCGCAATGGGGCCTGTTTGGGCAGACACGGGTGAATGTTCTATTGCTGAACCTGGCGCTTGACGACCTCGCGGATAATGCAAAAGATCACCAATAAGGGTTAAAAACACAGCAACATGCAGATACTCGGAGCATTTACTGCCGTAACAAGGGGCCCGGTAACGACCATGACACGCAGGGGAACTCAGCATGGATGAGCGGTCTGGTCATGCTGACGCGCTGTTGCAGCGCATCAAGGACAAGGAGAGCGGCCGGCTCACGGTCTTTCTCGGTGCGGCACCGGGTGTCGGCAAGACCTACGCCATGCTCAGCGCGGCCCGCGAGCGGCAGCAGGAGGGCGTGAATGTGCTCGTGGGCCTGGTGGAAACCCATGGGCGCAGCGCCACCGAGTCCATGCTGGACAACATGGACGTGCTGCCGCGTACGGCAATCGACTACCACACCACCACCCTGACGGAATTCGACCTGGACGCGGCGCTGGCGCGGCATCCGCAACTGATATTGGTGGATGAGCTGGCGCATACCAATGTGCCCGGCAGTCGACATAAACGCCGGTATCAGGATATTGCCGAACTGCTCAGTGCCGGGATCGATGTCTACACCACCGTCAACATTCAGCACCTGGCCAGTCTCAACGATCTGGTGCTGCAGATCACCAACGTTCGGGTGCGCGAAACCGTACCGGATCAGTTTGTGGATGATGCTTACGAGATCATCTTTATCGATTTGCCCCCGGCGACCCTGATCGAGCGTTTGCAGCAAGGCAAGATTTACCTCCCGGAGTATGCCCGCTCAGCATTGGATTCCTTCTTTTCCCCGGCCAACCTCACGGCCTTGCGGGAGCTGGCCATGCGCGAAGTGATGGAGCGCGTGGATGCGAAGTTGACCACCGAGTTGCAGGCCGGTGCCAACGGACGTGCTTTCGCCATTCAGGAAAAGCTCCTGGTACTCGTGAGCCAGAACACCGATCACGAGTATCTGATCCGCATTGCCCGTCACATTGCGGACCGGCGCAAAACGCCCTGGACCGTGGTGTGGGTCGATACAGGGCGCGTAGCCAGCCGCCAGTCGTCGCTGCGCCTGCAATCGGCCTTTTCACTGGCCCGCGACCTGGGCGCCGAGACGGAGACGCTGCGCGGTCCCAGCACCTACCAGACCATAGTGCCGTTTATCCGGGAGCATCGGATCAACACTGTTCTGGTGGGGGCCGGCAAGCGAGGCCGGTTGCGCTTCTGGCGTAAACGGCTCTATCAGCAGCTGGTCGAGTCCGGCCTGCCCTTGGAAGTCTCGGTCATTCGCCCACCGGACGCCGCCTCCCGTCAACCCGCACAGGCACTGCCCACCGGCACTGCGCCTTTGGGCTCCTGGCGCGCTCACGGCTTTGCCGCGTTGGCGGTGATAGTCGCCACCGCGGTGGCGATTCCTCTGGAGCTAGTGGCCAATACCACGCTGGTGCTGGTGTATGTGCTGGCAGTGATTGCCGCCGCGCTGCGGCATGGCTGGCGACCTGCGATCACTGCGTCGCTTATGGCGTTTCTGAGCTTCAACTTCTTTTTCACGGACCCGCGCTACACCTTCCATGTCACCCGTCAGGATGACGTTGCCACGCTGTTTTTCTTGCTGGTCATCGCCTTTGCTTGCGGCCCCGCGGCCTCCCGGATTCGTCGGCAATTTATCTTGCTGCGCGACGCCAACCGCTACTCCGAAGCCATGCGGTTGCTGGGGCAGGCGCTCTCCATCGCCGAAGACCCCAAGGCTATCTGGCGAGGCATGCAAAAGGTCATTGCAGAATCCTTGCCGGTGGAATGCGTCATCGTGCCTACGCAGGGTGAAGCCTGGCCACGACCGACACGCCCCTTCACGCCCGTCGATCAGGCAGCCATTGACTGGACCACGCGCAATCAGCAAATCTCCGGCCGCTTCAGTGACACATTGAATGCGTCCGAGTGGACGTTATTCCCGGTCAGCAAGGACGATCAGTGCATCGCCTGTGCTGCCCTCAAGTTTCCCGACTCAGCCACGATTCTCGCGCCTGGCGACAAGACCCTGATCACGGCCATTGTGAACCAGGGCGCCGACACCTGGCGACGGACACAACTGGTCCGCGAGCTGGAGGCAGCACGCGTCAAAACCGAGGTGGAACAACTGCGCTCAGCGCTGCTGTCGTCGGTTTCCCACGATCTCAAATCACCGTTAGCGGCGATGATGGGCGCGGCCGAGAGTCTGCAGTTGCTGGATCAGCAACTCGAGCCCCAGGATCGGAAGGAGCTGGAGGACACCATCTTGCAGGAGAGTCGTCGCCTGGACAGCTATATCCAGAATCTGCTGGATATGACGCGGCTGGGGTACGGCACACTGAAGATCGAGCGCGACTGGGTGTCGATCGCCGATATCGTCGGCAGCGCATTGTCACGCCTCAAACGCTACTACCCCGGCGTACAAACCGAGACGCACTTTCCGGACACAGCGCCCGTCTTGTATGTGCATGCGGCATTGATTGAACAAGCCCTGTTTAACATTCTGGAGAATGCCGCGCGCTTTACACCCGCCAATGAAAAAATTGAGGTTGCCATTAAAACCAGCGACAAGCGCTGTACCATCGCCATCGAAGACCGTGGCCCCGGTATCCCGCAAGCGCTGCGAGAAAAGATCTTTGATATGTTCTTTGTCGTTGCCGACGGCGACAAGAAAAAACAGAACACGGGGATGGGGTTGGCGATCTGTCGAGGCATGATCGGTGCCCATGGTGGCAGCGTGCAGGCGACGGAAGGAACCAAACACCAAGGTACCCGCTTTGTCGTGGAGCTGCCGTTAGATGTGCCGCTCAAGGCCTCCCCAAGCGACCAGGAATAACCTAGACCGTGAGTATCAAGATTGTCATTGTGGACGATGAAGCCTCGATCAGGCGCATGTTACGCATCGCCCTGAAAAGCGAAGGCTACGATGTGACCGAAGCGGAAGACGGAGAGTCCGGATTGGTCGCGATTGCCCGTCAGCAGCCGGACCTTGTGGTGCTGGACTTGGGGCTGCCAGGTATGGATGGCCACGCCGTGCTGAAAGAACTGCGCACCTGGTCGAAAGCCCCGGTTATCGTACTGTCGGTACGCAGTGGCGACCGGGAAAAAGTTCAGGCCCTGGACGCAGGGGCACAGGATTACGTCACCAAACCCTTCAGTGTTGAAGAGCTCCTCGCGCGTATTCGCGCCAACGTGCGCGACCACATCAAGCCAGATTCCCCCGTGGTACTGGACGACGGCCATCTCCATATCAACCTTGGTAAACGCTGGGTGACGCTGGCCGGCGAAAAAATCGATCTCACCCCCAAAGAATATGCGGTACTGGCCATGCTGGCCCGGTCGCCCAACTGCGTGATCACCCAAACCCAACTGCTGCAGGAGATCTGGGGGCCACAGCACAAGGAAGATAGTCACTACCTGCGCATCGTGGTCAGCCATTTGCGCCAGAAACTGGGTGATGATCCGGCCGAGCCCTTCTACATACGTACCGAAGCCGGTGTGGGATATCGCATGATGATCCAAGAGAGCGCCCCCTGAACTGCCCGGCATTATCCGCAACCGCCAGGATAAGCGTCGCGCAGTTGGGCTGGCGCTTATCGGTTCTCTTGATCGAGAGGTAGCCCCGCACCCATGACTCGACGACGCGGAGTCAATCGCCCATGCCGATCCACTCGGCAAACTTGGGCCACGGCATCACTGCGGTGCGCCAATGAGGTTTTCCGGTCCTACGCCTTCCATATCCATACGCTTTGTTCCACTATGTTTGGCAATGACGAAAATCTCATTTCGGGTAATTATTACTCCGGAGTGATTGTTGCCCAGGCTCGACTTTCGAGCAATAGCTACTCGGGAATAAATTTCTATATGAATGGCTCTGCTAATAGAGCACGCGTATTGCTGAAGCTTTTAGGGCCAAAGAAAGCAAGTGCGCGAGGCGGGGACTACGAACGCTGGCGGAACGTAAGCAAAGGCGCAGTGCGGGTAAGCGCTGACGAAATAGACGTACTTGTGAGCGTGTATCCGCAGTACGCACTTTGGCTGGTCACAGGAAACACCGCACCAGAGATCGGGCAGACAAGCCCCGATTACGACGAAGCTAACTCAAAGTTGCCAACACACCACGCGGGATAGCGATCACTAAAGAAGCTGTAAGGCGCTGGTACGCCCGGGTAGAAGAAGAAATTGAGAGCTGCTAGAGATACAGATAACTTTGGCAAATGATAGCGAGCGCAAAATGAATATCCAAAGAGATAGATATGAAATCCGAATCCGTAAATAATGAGCATAATAAAAAAATTGAAAAGAACCTCGCATCTTGGTTTATCTATCTATGCTCAACCTGGATAACCATAGGAACTCCAATCGCGGCAGGGCTTTTCATTAACGATATTTATCAACGCACAGACATAAGCTCGCTCAGGCTATCATTTTATATTTGCTGCGGAATTGTGCACTTACTACTTTCATTCTTTCTATTCTACTCCACCACTAGAAAATCAGTATCAAGCCATTTCGATAAAGTTGTTGCAGAAAACGAAGAATACGAGAACGAGCTTTTACCAAACGCAAGAAAAGCGGCAAATGTATTTAGAAGACAAACACAGGTCATCTATTCAATGCTGCTTGAACTAGAGAAAACAATAGACCTCATAACCGCATGGCCCGTCGACTATCCAGAAGAAAAAAAGAAGGCCGAATTTAATAATGCAATCGAGAGCATGCTGTACCCTCTAACCCTCAACCGTGCTGAGCTTTTTGGCTACGAGGGGCATGACCTTTATAACTTTTGCTTCTACATCTATAACGAAGAGAGTAAAAAATTGGAAATCTATTGGCGTAACCACGACGATAGAATGAGCACGTCAAACAGAAACTGGGCTCCAGGACATGGCCACGTGGGGCTAACATATATACAGGACGAGCTGAAGATATGCCAAGACATTACGAAAAGCTCAGAACTCTCTTCGAGCTCAAGCAATAACAACGACCACAAGAACTATCGATCCTTTTTATCAATCCCTGTGAGGGATCCGCAAATATCTGCAGTTAGCGGAAATCCGTTGGGAGTGCTAGTATTTACTAGCAACAGGGCAGGACAGTTCTCAGAAAACAGAGATGCGATTTTTGGAACTTCAATTGCCAAAATATTGTCCATACTTGTAGATGAACTTGAGAAGTCGGAGAAAGTGAAATGAAAAACCACACCTTCGCTAACAGTGTGAAAAAAAACAGTACTGTAAAGACTTCAGAACAGCCTTCTACTCGAGAAAATTACAGCTCTATACCCATGAGCTACGAATCTGCTATAACTGACAGCCTAGAGCACTCCAAAAAATATTACATAGAATGGTTTGAAGAGGAGATGCTTAAGGGTGATGACTATTTCATAGAGGTGGTATATAAAAACAAGTGCGACGCAAAGGGGTAAAACCCAAAACACCGACAGGACACATATATTTGGTATAGCAGGAATCTACGAACATCTAAAATGATGAGCTTCGTCAAATTACATATTTAACGAGAAATTCAAACTATTTTTAATATCTAAATAGCAGAGACCTTCCTTCCTCATTAATATATGGACCGCCTTGTGACAATTAGGACAGAGCAACACGAAGTCATCAAAACACACTTTATGCGGCTCTGAGTAGGTGGAAATTGGAATTTTGTGGTGAACCTCTATGTACTCAACACCGTACCTGTCCGCGAAACATACTGCGCAAATATCACACAGCCAATCAGCTGATCTACTCTTTATTTCTTTAACAACAGTTCGATTACGCTCAGCCATAAGATGAGACACATAACTCTTACCACCTTCTTGGTAGCCTGATTCATCCTCTGCGGAAAGCGATAAGTCGACGTTGTCGCAGCCCCGCTCTAGAACGACATATTGAGCATGTAGCGCTGCAACCGAAAACTCGCCCTCATAGACCCAGCGATCATTGCGGTCAGAGAATAGAAAAATCGGGTACCCGAATTGAGGCTGATTAATAAGGACGCGATTAGCTTTTTCAGACTCATTTACGACTCCGTTTCGGGCTTTTAAAGAGTAGTTATAAGCCCTCTTTTCAGCGTCAACCCAGCCATCGTGGACATAAGCACCAGGGCGAGCTTTAACGATAACTCCGCGGCAAGAGGGAAAGCCACCTATCCAGTTAATTCCCTGCTGCGGCGTGTTGAATATGACCCCCTCTGGGCCGGACCAGAGATCGCTTCCTTCAACCTTCGATAGCTGAACAAGCCGATAAAGAACAGACTTTTTCACCTCATCGCCTACTGCAAGTCGAAAAACGTCAAGAGGAAGTCCTGCATCCATATACTTGGTCAATTATAGGACCCTCATCCTCAAGACATCCCTAACAGCAGCAAGACGCTGATCTTTTGTTGAGGGCACTACACCGAAATCATAATACGTACAAAGCCTACCGGGCATATCTTCTGGGTCATACGTGTAAGCGCCGCTGTGGAACATAAGATAAACAACATCGTCATGGTAACTATCAAAATGAAAAAGATCCGTCGCCAGTAAATAATCAATCAAACTCAGCCCTGCTGGGTCAACATCACAGAGGGCTTCAATTGCTCCTGGCTTTTCTAGAAAATCAACATCCGCCCAAGGCTCCAACTCAACATCAACTCCGAGTATATCTTGGAAAACCGCTTAAGATACGAAAAAACCTCGATCTCTTCTATGTTTTTGTCTACAGAAGAGTCCCCGGGAATAACCGAACGATACAAGCTTTTTACGAGAGCCTCTAGCTTTCCACTAGACGCCTCCAGCCCAGAAAGAAGAGCATTAGTATTTTCAAAACTAATCTTAGCATCGCGATTACGCAAAAAATCAAAGAACATTCCTGCCCATTGTTTTCTGAGGTGAGTTTCAAGATCAGCAAAACCCGAAAAACCTTCAAATGCGTTATTAACGGGAGACTGTCGAACATGATCTATAAATCTAAAAATATTCACCGCATCGGATTGCTTACTTATAGACTGATATCGAATCTCAGAAACAAATGACTGATCGATATTTTCTCGATACAAATGGTGATTTTCCAAGACAGATTTACGAATGTACGTAAAAACAGGAATATTTGCATTCCTAGCCGCTTCGTATTCAGCGTTTGTTATAGACTTATTCTTATCCCCTACGTATGCCCCACCAAAGCGACCACCAATGATTAGAATCAGCATGTCGCAGTTGGTTACTTCTTGGATACACGCGTTGTGCGTGTGGAGCTCAGGGTGATAGAACACATCACCATACTCACTCATAACGGGCTCGAAACCGAAAGAACGAATAAATTTCGCGAGCTGCTCACGGATCTCAGACAGGTCAAAGCAGGTCGAACTAACAAATATTTTTGGGACAGCCATTCTCTACCTCCATGTACGTAAAGGACTAGTGTACGTCCAAGACGCGGGGGGTGAGAACCACCAAGCACGACCAACAGAGAGTGGTCATGGTGTCGAAAAAGTGTCGCAGACATAGCGGGACATTGCGATGCAGTGCAGAGGAAGGAAGACAATAGCCTTCTGATTTCAAAGGCAAAGCGGAAAATAGAGCAGCAATGCAGCAGCAGTGCAACGGGTTCAAATCCCCCAAATCAAAATATAAAAAAGGACGCCACAAGGCGTCCTTTTTTCGCCCACGAACGTCCCCACCACATAACCTGCTGCCCCGGCGACCTGTGCCGAAGCCCCTGCTGCCCCGCCTCTAGCCTGAATCGTCCGCCCCGCCAGGCAAACCTCAACATTACATATACATTTCCGTATATTTTACGCACAACCCTTCCCTCCCCAGCTGATAAAGCCATAATCCGATTGCCACACGCCCCTTTCACGCACTATATTCGTTAAACCATATATATCTACAAGCACAGCCAGCCTATACCACCATGCTCGAACACCTAACCCCACCCACCGTCTTCAAGTGCCTGGCCGATGAGACCCGCACGCGTCTGATGCTGCTGATTGCCGCCGAGGGTGAGCTATGCGTTTGCGAGCTGACGTCGGCGCTGGAGTTGAGCCAGCCGAAGATTTCCCGCCACCTGGCGCAATTGCGCACTTGCGGGTTGCTGGCGGATCGGCGGCAGGGGCAGTGGGTGTATTACCGTTTGCACCCTCACCTGCCCGACTGGGTTATCCAACTGCTGCGCACCACGCTGGACAGTAATCGCCACTGGCTTAGCCCGGATCATCAGCGGCTGGAGCAGATGGGCGATCGTCCTGAGCGGGCGGCGCGCTGCTGCCCGCCGGCCACCTCATGAATTGCTGCAATCGGAGTCACCATGTCTCACCCTGACCTGCCTAATCTGGATATCGAGCTGGCGCCCCGCCCGGATCTGGAGCACCTGCGCAGCCCGCTGCGCGCCGCGCATGCGCCGCGCATTCTGCTGCTGCACGGCTCTGCCCGTGAGCGTTCCTACAGCCGGCTGCTGGTCGAAGAAGCCGCCCGGCTGCTCACCTACTTTGGCGCCGAGACCCGCATCTTTGATCCATCTGGCCTGCCGCTACCTGACGATGCGCCGGATACCCACCCCAAGGTGGTCGAACTGCGCGAGCTGATGCAGTGGTCCGAGGGCCAGGTATGGTGCTCGCCCGAGCGCCACGGTGCGATGACGGCGGTGTTCAAGGCGCAGATCGACTGGGTGCCGCTGAGCATCGGCGCGGTGCGTCCAACCCAGGGCAAGACGCTGGCGGTCATGCAGGTGTGTGGCGGGTCGCAGTCGTTCAATGTGGTGAACCAGCTGCGTGCGCTTGGCCGCTGGATGCGCATGTTCACCATCCCCAATCAGTCGTCGGTGCCCAAGGCCTTTCTGGAGTTTGACGAGGCCGGGCGCATGCGCCCCTCGCCCTGCTATGAGCGGGTGGTGGATGTCATGGAAGAACTGGTGAAATTCACTTTGTTGCTGCGCGAGCACAGCGACTATCTGGTGGACCGCTATTCCGAGCGGCGCGAGTCCGCCGAGCAGCTGTCAGCGCGCGTCAATCAGCAGGGCATTTGAGGAGCCAGCATGGGATTGTTTGAGCGCTGGTTGAGTGTCTGGGTGGCGCTGGCCATCGCGGCTGGCGTCGCGCTCGGCTCGCTGTTTCCGCCCCTGTTTGCCGGTGTCGCAGCGCTGGAGTTTGCCCACGTCAACCTGCTGGTGGCGGTGCTGATCTGGGTGATGATTTACCCGATGATGGTGCAGATCGACTTTGCCGCCGTGCGCGATGTCGGCAAACGTCCGCGCGGGCTGGTGCTGACGTTGACCATCAACTGGCTGATCAAGCCCTTCACCATGGCGCTGCTCGGCTGGCTGTTCTTTCGTCTGCTGTTTGCCGACTGGGTGGACCCGCAAAGCGCGGGCGAGTACATCGCCGGCATGATCCTGCTGGGCGTGGCGCCCTGTACCGCGATGGTGTTTGTCTGGAGCCAGCTGACCCGCGGCGACCCCAACTACACGCTGGTGCAGGTGTCGGTGAACGATCTGATCATGGTGTTTGCCTTTGCGCCGCTGGTCAGCCTGCTGCTGGGCGTCAGCGATATTCAGGTGCCCTGGGCGACGCTGCTGCTGTCGGTCCTGCTCTACGTGGTGCTGCCGCTGGGCGCTGGCGTACTGACCCGTCAATGGCTGCAGCGTCGGGCGCCCGAGCAGCTGCCGCAGTTGCTGCAGCGCCTCAAACCCTGGTCGATACTGGGGCTGCTGGGCACCGTGACGCTGCTGTTCGGTCTGCAGGCCGATACCCTGCTGAGCCAGCCGCTGACCATTGTGCTGATTGCCATTCCGCTGCTGGTGCAGACCTACGGCATCTTTGCGCTCGCTTATCTGGCCGCCTGGAAGCTGCGCCTGCCACACCCGATTGCAGCGCCGGCCTGCATGATCAGCACCTCCAATTTCTTTGAGCTGGCGGTCGCGGTCGCCATCTCGCTGTTCGGGCTACACTCCGGTGCGGCCCTGGCCACGGTGGTCGGCGTGCTGGTCGAGGTACCGGTCATGCTCTCGCTGGTGGCCTTTGCCAACCGCACCCGTCATTGGTTCCCAGGCACAGAGTGACCTCACAAGGCAGGAGTCCGCTATGAGTATCAAGGTAGGTATCAACGGTTTTGGTCGCATTGGTCGGCTGGCGCTGCGCGCGGCCTGGGACTGGCCGGAGCTGGAGTTTGTGCGCATCAATGACCCGGCGGGCGACGCGGCAACCCACGCCCACTTGCTCAACTTCGATTCGGTGCATGGCCGCTGGCAGAACGAAGCGAGCAGTAACGGCGAGCACTTGATCATCGGCGGCAAGGCCATTGCGGTGACAGCCAATCGCGCGCTGACCGATACCGACTGGAGCGACTGTGATCTGGTCATCGAGGCCAGCGGCAAGATGAAGACCCTCGCCAGCCTGCAGCCGTACCTGGATCAGGGCGTCAAACGGGTGGTGGCCTGCGCGCCGATCAAGGAGCCGGGGGCGCTGAATGTGGTGATGGGCGTCAACCACGACCGCTTCGACCCGCAGCAGCACCGCATTGTCACCGCCGCCTCCTGCACCACCAACTGCCTGGCGCCGGTGGTCAAGGTGATTCAGGAGGCGCTGGGCATTCGCCACGGCTCGATCACCACCATCCACGACCTGACCAACACCCAGAGTATTCTCGACCAGCCGCACAAGGACCTGCGCCGTGCCCGCGCCAGCGGCATGAGCCTGATCCCCACCACCACCGGCTCGGCCACCGCGATTGCCGAGATCTTCCCCGAGCTGCGCGGTCGCCTGAACGGCCATGCGGTGCGGGTGCCGCTGGCCAATGCCTCGCTCACCGACTGCGTCTTTGAGGTTGAACGGCCTACCAGCGTGGACGAGGTCAACGCCCTGCTCAAGCAGGCGGCCGACGGCCCGCTGCGCGGCATTCTCGGTTATGAGGAGCGCCCGCTGGTGTCCATTGATTACCGCACCGACCCGCGCTCCTCGATCATCGATGCGCTGTCGACCATGGTGATCAACCAGACCCAGGTCAAGCTCTACGCCTGGTATGACAACGAGTGGGGTTACGCCAACCGCGCCGTGGAGTTGGCGCGGCTGGTCGGCCAGTACGCCTGAGGAGTTCGTGAGATGCGCACCCTGTCCAGCCTGCCCGCTGCCGTGCGCCAGTATCTGGTGGTCACCGCCAACTACTGGGCCTTTACCCTGACCGACGGCGCGCTGCGCATGCTGGTGGTGCTGCATTTTCACAGTCTGGGCTACACGCCGCTGGAGATTGCCGCGCTCTTTCTGTTCTACGAAATATTCGGCGTGGTCACCAACCTGGTCGGCGGCTGGCTGGGCGCGCGCATCGGCCTGAACCGCACCATGAATCTGGGCTTGGCGCTGCAAGTGGTGGCGCTGCTGATGCTGACACTACCGGCCAGCGTCCTCAGCGTACCCTGTGTGATGGCGGCGCAGGCGCTGTCCGGCATCGCCAAGGACCTGAACAAGATGAGCGCCAAGAGCGCCATCAAGCTGCTGGTGCCTGAGCAACAGCAAGGCACGCTGTACAAGTGGGTGGCCATTCTCACCGGCTCCAAAAATGCCCTGAAGGGCGTCGGCTTCTTCCTCGGTGGTGCGCTGCTGGTGCTGCTCGGCTTTACCCGCGCGGTGCTGGCGATGGCCATGGCGCTGGCGGTGGTGTGGCTGATCAGTCTGCGCCTGCTGAAGCAGGACTTGGGGCGCGCCAGCGGCAAGCCCAAATTCCGGGAGCTGCTGTCCAAGAGCCGCGCCATCAACCTGCTCTCCGCAGCGCGGCTGTTTCTGTTCGGTGCCCGTGATGTGTGGTTTGTGATCGCCCTGCCGGTGTACCTGAGCAGTGCGCTAGGCTGGGACTTCTGGCTGGTCGGTGGCTTTATGGCCAGTTGGGTGATCGGCTACGGGCTGGTTCAGTCGATAGCGCCACGGCTAACCGGCCGGCAGCAAGTGCCGGGCGGGCGCAGCGCTGCCGGCTGGGCATTGCTGCTGGCCCTGCTGCCCGCTGCGATTGCCGTGGGCATGCACCTCACGCCACAGAACGCCAGCGCAGTGCTGATTGGCGGCCTGCTGCTGTTTGGTGTGGTGTTCGCCATCAACTCATCGCTGCACAGCTATCTGATTGTCAGCTACGCCAAAGGCGACGGGGTGTCGCTGGATGTCGGTTTCTACTATATGTCCAACGCCATGGGGCGGCTGATCGGCACCCTGCTGTCCGGCTGGGTTTACCAGCAATACGGCCTAGGCGCCTGCCTGTGGATCTCCAGTGCCTTTGTGCTGCTGGCCGCGTTGATTTCGCTGGGGTTGCCGCGTCAGGTGTCGTCGAGCGCAGGGTGAGTCAACGCACCGGCGGAATCGCATACGTGCCGGTGGCGTGGGCGACCGGTTCGGGCTCGCCGTCGGAATACAGCGAGACCTCGCCAATCACCATGGTCTTGCCCACTTTCAGCAGGCGGCATTCGGCGATGACGTCGCGGTCGGCACGCGGTTTACGCATAAAGTTGATGTTCAGGTTGGTGGTCACCGCCAGCGCCACCAGCCCCAAGGTGCCCAGCAACGCCACGTACAGGGCAGCGTCCGCGACTTCCATCAGCACCGGACCCGACACCGTGCCGCCCGGGCGCAGGTGCGCGCCAGTGATGGGCTTGCGGATCACCGCCATGCGCTCGCCCAGCGATTCGATATCAAAGCGGGAGTGCGGAAACTCCGCATCGAAAAACCGCTGCAACTCGTCCTTGGAAACCATGGCTACTCCGTCATCAGACTGCGGTATCAGAGCTGTTCGCTGACCGGGCAGCGCTGCAGATCACTCGGTTGCAACAGGTGCAACGCATCAAGAAAGGCTGGCAGGAAGCTGCCCGGGCCTTGGGCATGCTGCTCGGCCTTAAGACCGGCAGCCGCAAACACCTGGGCGGCGGCCACGGCGGCAGCTAGCGTCTGCCCCGGCGCAACGCCAATAAAACCGGCGAGCAGGGCACTGAGCGCGCAGCCCATGGCAGTCACCTGCGGCATCAGCGCACTGCCGCCCTCGATGCGCAGGCTGCGCTGGCCATCGGTCGCCAGGTCAACCTCACCGGTCACCAGCACCACGCAACCCTGCGCGCGCGCCAGCTGACGCGCAGCCTCGCCAGCGCTCTCTACGCTGTCGCCGCTATCCATGCCCCGGCCCTGCCCACTGGCACCGGCCAGCGCGATGATCTCCGAGGCATTGCCGCGAATGGCCGTTGGCCGCCGGGCCAAAAGCGCGGTCACCAGCTGGCGGCGAAACCCGGTTGCCGCGTGCGCCACCGGATCAAGCACCCAGGGCACCCCGGCCGCCTGAGCGCCGGCGATGGCCGCGTACATGCCTTCAGCCCACTGCGGCGAGGGCGTGCCCATATTGATACTCAAGGCTGATGCCAGAGCCGCAAACTCACCGGACTCCTCGGCGCAGTGCACCATCGCCGGCGACGCGCCGGCGGCCAGCAACACGTTGGCGGTCATGTTCATCGCCACGTAATTGGTAATGCACTGCACCAGCGGGGTCTGCTCACGCAGGCGTTGATACAAGGTCCAGCTGTCGTTCAGCTGCGTATTCTGCAGGCTCATGCCTTCTCTCCGGCCCTGACTGTCAGGCTGCACTGTACCACCGGCTCGTCCGGCAATCCGCCGACTCACGCGGCCGAGTTGCGCAGGTACTCGGCAAAGGCATACGCCACCACCGGCAACTGCCGATTCTGCAGGCAAGCCAGCACCAGATTGGCCGACGGAAAGCCACGGTCGGCAATCTCCCGACTGACCAGCTCGCCACCCACGCTGGGCACGCCAATCTGTATCTGAAAACTCAGCGCCTGCTCGTAGCGCAGGTAACCCAGCAGAAACTCGAAGCTGTTGCTCTCGATCAGCGCCCGCAGCTTGATCGAGCGCCGGGCCAGATAGGTATCCAGCAGCTGACGACCGGCAGTATCCCGGCCGGGCAGCACCACCGGATAGTCCAGGCACTGGCGCAGGCTGACCCGCCCCGGCTCCGCCGCCAGCGGATGACTGCGGTGCATTACCACGCACAGCGGTTGGGCGACATCGTGCAAGCGCTCGATGTCCGCCTCCGGCGTCAGATGAAAGATGAACGCCAGGTCAGACTCAAAGGTGCGCAGCGCATCCAGCGCTCGATGGTGATCGCCCACCTGCACCTGAAACTCCACCAGCGGATGCTGCTGCCGAAAGCCGGCGATACGTTCCGGCAGGTAGCTACCCGCGGCGGCCTGACTGACGACGATCCGCACCCGGCCGCGGCGCAGCCCCTGCAGGTCCTCGATCTCGGAGCGCACCTGCTCCAGATGCGCAGCCCGGCTGCGGATGTAATGCACAAACAGCTCGCCGGCCGCCGTCAGCCGCATGCCCCTCGGCAGACGCTCGAACAGTGGTGTACCCAGTTCGTCTTCCAGGTCCTGAATACGGCGATTCACCGCCGACGGCGCGACGTGCAGACGCTCGGCAGCCTGGCGGATCGAGCCCACTCTGGCCACCTCATCCAGATAGTGCAGAAAGCGCAGATGATTCATGTCAGCTCCTGTCATGCGGACCAGCACGGCCCCGTCGAGCACCGCAGCGGTGCAGAAACCTGCCCGCGGGCGGTGCAAAGGCCGCGCGCCCGGCGCAGCCACCGCCCCGCCACAGACGTGGCGGCGCGCGAACCCGGCGGCCAAAGCACCACCCCCTGCACGCAAGCGATTTGCCGGGGGCCAGATGGCATCCTTGCGCCAGCATATCCGTTGCCGTATCGGCAACGCAACGCACGCGAAAAGGCGACATTTGATAGTCACTCATGGCATGTGCGCTGCATCGTCTGCCAGCATGAAAAAGACTCCCGGCACTCCCGTGGCCTACGGGCCCCACCCCGACAACGCCTGGCACCAGCATTACGGTGTTACCAGCCTGCTGCGTCCAGCCCGCACGCCAACGCCGCTGCTGTTCACCAGCGACCAGGGCAACCTGGAGCTGGATATCGGCGCCAGCGCACTGGTGGTGGTGGATATGCAGAACGACTTCTGCCACCCCGAAGGCTGGTTTGCCCAAAAAGGGGCCAGCATGCAGGCAACACGGCGCCCCATCCCGCGCCTGCGGCGCCTGCTGCCGGCCTGGCGCGCTGCCGGTGGCCGGGTTATCTGGCTCAACTGGGGCATCCGCGCTGACCGGCTGAACCTGCCGCCGGTAGTGCATTTCGTCGGCAAGCGCAGCGCCAGCGGCGTGGGCTACGGCGAGCATTCGCCAATCGATCACGGCCCGGCACTGGTGCAGGGAACCTGGGGCGCGGAGGTGATCAGCGAGCTGAAGATCGAACCCGCCGATATCCATGTGTACAAGCACCGCCTCAGCGGCTTCTGGGATAACGAGCTGGACAGCATCCTACGCGCGCAGGGCATCACCAGCCTGCTGTTTGCCGGCATCAACACAGACCGCTGTGTTTTTTCGTCCCTGCAGGATGCGGCCTTTCTCGGCTACGACTGCGTTCTGCTGCGAGACGCCTGCTCAACGCCCTCCCCGGCCTATGTCAGCCGCGCCGTTCATTTTCTCGTCGCCCAGTGCCACGGCTTTGTCGCCACGGCCGCTGCGCTCAATACCGCTCTTACCTCAATGCAACAGGAGTCATGACCATGTCATCGAAAGCCCGTCGGCCACGCCAGGCCAACACCCTCACCGCCCTCAGTCTCGGACTCGGCCTGCTGGCCTCTGCCAGCGCGCAGGCCGCAACCGATATCGACCTGGTACTCAACTGGAAATACGAAGGTGCCCAGGCCTGGTTCTTCCTAGCCGAAGACAAGGGCTACTTCAAGGAGCACGACCTCAACGTCACTATCGACCAGGGTGAAGGCTCGGCCGCGTCCATTCCGAAGGTCGCCTCCGGCGTCTACGATGCCGGCTTTGGCGACACCAATGCGCTGATCCAGCTGGCCTCGACCCAGCCTGAGCGCGCGCCTGTGGGCGTCTACATGATCTACAACACCCCGCCGTTCGTCATCGCGGTGAAAAGCGACAGCCCGATCACCGAACCGCAGGATCTGGAAGGCAAGATCGTCGGCGCACCGGCCAACGACGCGGCACTGAAGCTGTTCCCGGCCTTCGCCGAGATGACCGGTATCGACCAGTCCAAGGTCACCATCAACAACATGGCGCCCAACCTGCGTGAGCAACTGCTGATGCGCGGCCAGATCGACGCCGCCTTCGGTTACATCACCACCATCAGCTTCAGCGCCAAGGGCATGGGCATCAACCCGGATGAGCAACTGCGCTTTATTCGCTACGGCGACCACGGCATGGACCTGTACTCCAACTCAATCTTCTTCTCCCAGGAGTTCATCGCCGAGCATCCAGGCGCCGTGCGTGGCTTTGTTGCCGCCATTAACCAGGCCATTCAGGACGCTGTAGCCAACCCCGAAGAAGCCATCGACGCGCTGATGCGCCGTGAACCGCTGCTCAACCGCGAAGTGGAAACCGACAAGATGCTGACCACCGTGCGCAACGACATGAGCCACCCGGAAATCGCCGACATCGGCCTGGGTGACGTCAGCGACGACCGTCTGCAAAAGAACATCGACATCGTGGTCAAGGCCAACCAGCTGGAGAACGCGCCGGCACCATCGCAGATCTTCGACCGCAGCTTCCTGCCGCCACGGGCTGACCGCCCGAGCGAACTGTGAGCAACGGGAGCTACTGATGAATCTTGATCTGCAGGACAAAGTCGTTGTCATTACCGGCCCGGCCAAAGGCATGGGCCGCGCCGTCACCCTCGCCTTCGCCCGCGAAGGCGCCCGCCTGGTGCTCGCCGGTCGCGACCTGGACGCTATCGCGCCGGTCGCCCGGGAAGTCACCGAGCTAGGCAGCGAGGTAGAAGTGGTGCCATGCGACATGACCCGCAGTGCAGACGCCGAGGCCCTTGCGGCCGCGGCACTGGACTGCTTCGGCCGCATCGACGTGCTGGTCAACGTGGCGGGCGGCTCCGGCCCGATCGGCAAGACCGGCTGGGAGACCACCCAGAGCGAGTTCGACGAGATCGTTCAGCTCAACATGACCGGCTGTTTCAACACCATGCGCGCGGTCATGCCCGCCATGATCGAACAGGGCAGCGGCAAGATCGTCAACGTTGGCGGCACCTTCGGCATGCGCGGCCGCGCCGGCCGCATGGCCTATTCCGCCTCCAAGTGGGGCCTGCGCGGTATTACCAAGAGCTTTGCGCTGGAGGCCGGCCCGCACGGTATCAACGTCAACTGCGTCGCCCCCGGCATGGTTGACGGCCCGCGCTTTCGCGACAAGGTGTGCGCCAACATGGCCGCCCAGCTGGATATCAGCCCGGAGGAAGCGGCCACCCGCCACGCCGCCGACTATGCGCTCAAGCGCGTCTCCACCGACCAGGATGTTGCCAATGCCTGCCTGTTTCTCGGCAGCGACGTTTCCCGCCAGATCACCGGCGTCGACCTCCCGGTCGATGGCGGCTGGGCCATGCTTTAGGAGAACCCTATGAACCAAGTTGACCTGCTGATCCGCGGCGCCCGCGTGGTATCAGACCACCAGATTATCGAAGCCTCGGTCGCGATTGACGGCGAGAAGATCGTCGCCGTCGGCCGCGACGAGCTAATGCCGTCGGCACGCGAAGTCGTACAGGCTGATGGCCTGTTCCTGCTGCCGGGCGCCATCGACAGCCACGTCCACTTCCGCGATCCGGGCTACGCCCATAAGGAAACCTGGAAGACCGGCTCGGCAGCTGCCGCCTGCGGTGGCGTCACTACCGTGTTCGACATGCCCAACACCAACCCGCCGACCGGCACCATCGAAGCCCTGCGCCTGAAGCAGAAAGCCGCCGAGTCGTCCTACGTTGATTACGGTATTCACGGCCTGCTGGGGGACGACACCGTCGGCCACTTGGAAGAGTTGGTCGACGCCGGCTGCACCAGCTTCAAGGCGTTTGTCGGCAATACCTTCGGCAACCTGCCGGCGCCCACCGACGGCGCGTTGCTGGAAGGCTTCGAAAAGCTGGCGCCACTGGGTATTCGTACCGTCGTACACGCGGAAAACTCGTCGATTCTCTCCCGTCGCCAGAAGCGCATGCAGGACGCCGGGCGTATCGACGCGCTGGCCCACCTTGCCGCGCGCCCGGTGGTGGCCGAGATCGAGGCCATCGGCCGTGTGCTGACCCTGGCTGAATGGACCGGCGCGCGCGTGCACATTGCCCACCACAGCGCCGCCGACTCGCTGTTTCTGATTCGTGAAGCCAAGCGCCGCGGCGTGGACGTGACCGTTGAGACCTGCCCACAGTACCTGCTGCTCAACACCGACCATAGCGACCGGCTGGGCGGCATCCTGCGCCTGAACCCGCCGATCCGCGAACCCCGGCACAACCAGCCGCTGTGGGATGCGCTGATGGACGGCACCATCGACATGATCGCCACCGACCACGCGCCGCACGCCCCGGAAGAAAAGACTCGCGAGAACATCTGGGAGTGTGATTGCGGCTTCCCCGGCATCGAGACGCAGATGGCGCTGATGCTCACCGAGGTCAACCGCGAGCGCGCCAGCCTGATGGATTACGTGCGCTGGAGTTCGGTCAGCCCGGCCAAGGCCTGGGGCATCTACGGCAAGAAAGGCGTGATCACCCCCGGAGCCGACGCGGATATCGCCATTGTCGATATGCAGCGCAGCGGCATCCTCTCGGAGAACCAGCTGCACAGCACCAGCAAGATTTCGCCCTGGCATGGCCGCCCGGTCAAGGGTTACCCGCTGCACACGCTGGTGCGCGGCAAATTCGTTATGCGCAACGGCGAACTGGTCACCGAGACCGCCGGCTGGGGGCGCTCGGTCAAAGATATCCAGCAGATGCCGACGCCGCGTCCGCAGAACACCGAACACTACACGGACGCAATCCTGAGCACGCCTGAGGGCGTGCGCCCGACTGCGGAGCCGCGGCGGTGAGCCGCTGGCCTATGACAGCCCCGGCGCTCCACGCCGAGGCCGTGCAACAGGAGCAAGCCATGACTGACACCCCATCAGCCAGTGCCCAACGTCCGATGATCGAGCTGTCCGACGTGACCGTGCGTTACGGCGGCAATGTCGTGGCGCTGGACAACACCACCCTGCGCATCGACAAGGGCGATTTTGTTGCCCTGGTCGGCCCCAGCGGCTGCGGCAAGTCCACCATTCTCAAACTGGTCGCCGGCCTGCTGGAGCCGACCGCCGGTGCCGCGATTGTCGGTGGCCGTGAAGTGGGCGCCATCGGCAGCCACGCCAAGCGCCTCGGCCTGGCCTTCCAGAACCCGACCATGCTGCCGTGGCTGAGTATTCTCGACAACGTGATGATCCCGCTGAAGATCGTCGAGCCGTTCCGCCAGGACTACCGCCGCAAGCGCAAGGGCGAGTTCCGCGAACGCGCCGAGGCGCTGCTGGAGCAGGTCGGCCTGGCCGGATTCGGCAACAAGCGCCCCTGGCAGTTGTCCGGCGGCATGCTGCAACGCGCGTCCCTGTGCCGGGCGCTGGTGCATGAGCCCGATATTCTGCTGCTCGACGAGCCCTTCGGCGCCCTCGACCAGTTCACCCGCGAAGAGCTGTGGGACACCATGCAAGACCTGTGGATCAACCGCCGCCCGACCGTGTTGCTGGTGACCCACGACCTGCGCGAGTCGGCCTATCTGGCCAGCCGCATCTGCGTCATGAGTTCACGCCCCGGCCGCATCATCGAAGACCAGCGCGTGACCTTCGCCCGGCCGCGCACCCTGGAATCCAGCTACCAGCCGGACTTCACCACCCTGGTGCAGCAATTGCGCATGAGCATCGCCGAGGCGCGCGCGCCCGGCAGCACGCAGAGCAGCGAGCCCCGCCGTCCGCTTGAAGAGGTATCCGTATGAACAAGCCCCTGCCGCGCTGGCGGCGCAACCTGCTGTCGTTCTCGGCGATGATCGGTTTCTTCCTGCTCTGGGAAGTACTCTGCCGCCTGCTCGGTGTTTCCGAGCTGGTGCTACCGGTACCCAGCCAGATCGCCGCCGTGCTGATCGACAAGATGCCGATCCTCTGGCCACACACCCAGCAGACGCTGATGACCACCCTCATCGGCTTCTTTCTCGGTGTGTTAATCGGCCTGCTGATTGGCGTGATCATCGGCTCCTCCCGGGTCGCCTACGATATCGCCTATCCATTGCTGGTCGGCTTTTCCAGCATTCCCAAGGTCGCTGTGGTACCGATCTTCGTAGTCTGGTTTGGCTCGGGCACCATCCCGGCGATTCTGACCTCGATGGTCATTGGTATCTTCCCGGTGGTGGTCAACGTGGCAACCGGTCTGGCGACCACCGAGCCGGAGCTGGAAGACGTGCTGCGCGTACTCGGCGCCAAGAAGCGCGACATTCTCTGGAACGTCGGCCTACCGCGCACCCTGCCCTATCTGTTTGCCTCGCTGAAGATCGCCCTGACCTCGGCCTTCATCGGTACCGTACTGGCGGAAACCGTGGCCTCCAACAAGGGCATCGGCAACGTGATGATGATTGCCAGCGGCAACTTCGACGTCCCCCTGGTGTTTGCCGGGCTGTTCATTCTGGCTGCCCTGGGCGTCGCCCTGTATTCCGTCTCGGCCCTGCTTGAAAACCGTTTCACCAGCTGGACCCAACGTGGCAAAGGCTCGGAGGCCGCATGAACCGCAACCCATCAATCAACAGTATTGCCGTGTTCTCCGGCTCCAACTTCGGCAGCCATGAGGACTATATCGAACACGCCAAAAAGCTCGGGCAGGCGATTGCCGAGCGCGGTCAGACCATGGTCTACGGCGGCACCACCAAGGGCCTGATGGGCGTGGTGGCCGATGCCGCCCTGGCCGCCGGCGGCGAGGTGATCGGCGTGATCACCGAACGCCTGCGTGAGCGCGGCCACCTGCATCCGGGCCTGACCCGGCACGAGGTGGTCTCCGGCATGCGTGAGCGCAAGGCACGCATGGCCGAGCTGGCCGATGCCTTTGTCGCCCTGCCCGGCGGGCTGGGCACGCTGGAAGAGCTGTTCGAGGTCGCCACCCTGACCCAGCTGGCCGAGCACCAGAAGGCGCTGGCCTGCCTCAACGTGCGCGACTTTTTTGTGCCGCTACGCGCCTTGCTGCTGCACGCTACGACTGAAGGCTTCATGAAGATCGAGCACTGCGACATGCTGATTCTTGAAGCCGACCCGCTCAAAGCGCTTGAGCAGATCGACCAATGGCAAGCCCCCACCGTCACCAAATGGATCGGCCAGCCCGGTTCCTGACCCAAGGAAACCCCATGACCCGCATCAAGATCAGCGCCGGCGGCTTCGACTTTATTGCCGAATGCCACGCCGACGCCCCCGACACCGTGGCCGCCTTTCTCAAGCTGCTGCCCTATCACCAGAAACTGATCCACGTACGCTGGAGTGGTGAAGGCGCCTGGGTGCCGCTGGGCGACTACCAGTTGAAGAACGGCGAGCAGCTTATCGGCTTCGAAAATCACACCAGCCACCCCTCGGTCGGCGACGTGCTGTTTTATCCCGGTGGTTACAGCGAGACCGAGATCATCATGGCCTACGGCGCCTGCAGCTTTTCCAGCAAGCTCGGACAACTGGCCGGCAACCACTTTCTGACCATCATCGAGGGCCGGGAAAACCTCCGCGCCCTCGGTCTGAAGACCCTCTGGGAAGGCGCCCAGGACATCAGCTTCGAACTCGACTGACACTCTCGAATAAGGTACCCATCATGAAAACGCGCGTCACCCGTCTGAGCGCCAGCGCGCCGGACGACATCTCTACCCTGGCCCAAGCCATCAGCCAAGGCCAGATCGATCCCACCCGCGTCATTGCCGTGCTTGGCAAGACCGAAGGCAATGGCTGCGTCAACGACTTCACCCGCGCCTTTGCCACCAGCACCCTGCGCCGCTTCTTTGCCCAGCAGCTGACCTTGTCCGAAGCCAAGGTCGAGGAGCGCATCGCCTTCGTCATGTCCGGCGGCACCGAAGGCGGCCTGAGTCCGCACTGGCTGGTATTCGAAGTCGACGCCAGCGAGCAGGCCGACTACAGCCTGCCGGGTCTGGCCGCTGGCGTCGCCTTTACCCGCGACTTCAAGCCGGAAGAAATTGGCCGCCTGGAGCAGGTCAATGAAACCCGCGATGCCGTGACGCGCGCGATGGCCAGCGCCGGAATCCAGCATCAAGACGACGTGCATTTTGTGCAGATCAAGTGCCCGCTGCTGACCGCCTCGCGCATCAGCGAAGCCGCCAGCCGGGGGCACACCACCGCCTGCCACGATACCTACGAATCCATGGGCTACTCGCGTGGCGCCTCGGCACTGGGCGTGGCCGTGGCCCTGGGCGATCTGATGGAAGAACAGCTCAGCAACGAGAAAATCTGCAGCGACTGGTCGCTCTACTCCACCCGTGCCAGTACGTCTGCCGGCATCGAGCTGCTGCGTAATGAAGTGCTGGTGCTGGGGAACGCCGCCGGCTGGGACCCGGCCTACCGTATCGGCCACGCAGTGATGGAAGACGCACTGGATACCGCCGCCATCGACCGCGCGCTGGCCAGCATGCCCGGCGGCGCGCAGCTGACCGTCACCGCCGATAACCTCACCGGCCTGCTGGTCAAGGCCGAGCCCTCAGCCTCCGGCGAGATTCGCGGCAACCGTCACGTGATGAGTGACGACAGCGACATCAACGGCTCGCGCCACGCGCGCTCGCTGGTTGGTGGCGTGCTGGCCGGCAGGCTGGGCGACACTCGGCTGTTCGTCTCCGGCGGTGCAGAGCATCAAGGCCCCAACGGCGGCGGCCCGCTGGCACTGATTCTGCGCGCCTGACGCAGCCCAGAAACACCAAAGCCCCGCCAGTGCGGGGCTTTCCTGTTGCTCTTGGCTGCAGCTTAATCGCCGCGGTAGGTGCGCCGCGCCGCCTCCAGCATCGACAGGCTGATCTTGTGCACTTCCTGCCGGCTGTGTTCGATGTGTGCGCGCAGTAGACGACTGGCCTCGTCGCGCCGTCGTGCAGCAATTGCCTTGAGGATATCGGCGTGTTCTTCGTAGGTCTTTTCAATGCGCTGCGCCTGATAGAAATCCAGACGCCGCACGATACGAATGCGCTCGCAGACTTCCTGATGAATGCGCGCCGCCTCGCGGTTGCCGGCCAGACGCAGCAGCTCGAAGTGAAACTGCTCATCCAGTTCGGCCATGACCTGCATGCCCGTTTGTCGCTCATCCAGCGCAACCACCCACACGCGCATCAAGGGTTCCAGCACCTGACGCACGTCTTCGGCCGCGCAAAGCCGGTCCAATGCCGCGCATTCCAGGCTGATGCGCACCTCGTAGAGTTCGTCGATACGCTCGAAATCCAGCGGCTTGACCGACCAACCGCGGCGCAGGCCGACTTCCAGGTAACCTTCGCGCTCCAGGCGGTACAGCGCATCGCGCACGGGTGTACGTGACACCTCATAGCGCTCTGCTATCTGGTTTTCACTGAAACGGTCGTGGGGCAGCAGGACGAAATCAAAGATATCTTGCTTGACCCGCTGATAGACCTGATCGGCCAGGGAAACAGCCTGCAATTGCGCCATCTGCGCTCATTCCTGAAGTGAAGACAGGTCGATACTGACATGCGCGGCGACGACCTGCCAGCGCCCGTCGATCCGCGCCCAGGTCTGCATCTGCCGGCCGACGCGAGCGGTTTCGCCGTCACGGAACTGGGTGCTGACGGTGGCGTAGTCCTCACCAAAGGTACTGACCACCGTGTTGTACAGCTCACGACCCGGCCCGACCGGCACACACACCCGCCGATAGGCAGCGATCTCCTGCGCGCCATACAGGTTCTCGGCCACGCCGTAACGCACGGTATGTTCGCTGTCCCAAAAGTAGTGATCCAGCGTTTCCATCTCGTTGACCAGCAACGCCCGCTCGTAGTCGATAAACGCCTCGGTTACCTGTTTGACGACCTCGGGCAGGTTGATATCAGTCATGACGCACTCCAAGACGTGCCTGCAGCTGCTGCAGGAGGGCAACGCGGCCCACGATACCGCCCTGAGCGGTAATCATGGCCAGCGTGGCTTGTTTAAATTCGGGGAAATAGCTTTCGGTGGCCTCGTCGATCAGCAGGCAGCGATAACCGCGATCGTTGGCCTCGCGCATGCTGGTCTGCACGCAGACCTCGGTGGTGACGCCCGCAAAGATCAGGCTGTCGATGCCCTGCTGCTGCAGACGCTCATGCAGGCCCGTGGCATAGAACATGCCCTTGCCGGGCTTATCGATCACCCACTCACCCGCCAGCGGCGCAACGGCTTCCAGAATCTGGTTGCCGGGCTCGCCGCGCACCAGAATTCGCCCCATCGGGCCGACATCACCAATCTGCATGCCCGGCGGCCCGCCAGCGCGCTTGGCCGGCGGACAGTCGGACAAGTCCGGCAGGTGCGACTCACGGGTGTGAATCACCAGCAGCCCAGCCTCACGCCCCAGCGCCAGCAGCTGCTGCACCGCCGGGATGATAGCCGCGAGCGGCGTGACATCATTGCCCAGCGCGGCGCCAAAGCCGCCGGGTTCGATAAAGTCGCGCTGCATGTCGATAACCACCAGCGCGGTGCGCTGCGGGTCGAAGCTGAAGTTATCGGGTACTGCGGTTACCTCGATCATCCTGCCACCTGCTGAGCTGCTTGTTCGGTACCCGCCATATAGCGTCCGAGCACCTGCCGTTCAGCCTCGGCCGGGACCGTCTGGTGATTGATTTCGCCATCGTGGATAACCAGGATGCGGTCCGACAGCTCCAGCAGTTCGTCCAGATCTTCACTCAGCAGCAGCACCGCCGCGCCGCGGTTGCGCGCCTCCAGCAAACGCCGGTGAATCAGTGCTACCGAGGCGAAATCCAGCCCGAATACCGGGTTGGAGACAATCAGCACAGCCACGTCCTCGGTCAGCTCCCGCGCCAGCACGGCACGCTGAACATTACCGCCGGACAGGGTGCCGATTGGCCGGTCCGGGTCATTCGGACGGACCTGAAAGCGGCTGATCAGCTCACGCGCGCGCTCACGGATCGCTTTGCGATTGATCAACCAGCCGCTGCGGCACAACGGTGCATGATCGTAGTCGCGCAGCGCGAGGTTTTCCGCCACGCTAAGGCCGGCAATGCAGGCGTTGCGCAGCGGCTCTTCGGGCAGACTGTAGACTTTTTCGCGCTGCATCTCGGCGCGACTGGCGCTGTAGGGGCGGCCGTTGACCCGCACCTCGCCGGCGCTGGCCGGTCGCTGGCCCAGCAGGGCTTCGGTCAATTCACGCTGGCCGTTACCGGAAATCCCGGCAATACCGACAATCTCGCCCGGCAAAACCGACAGTGATACCCCGCGCACCGCCAGGGTGCCGCGATCATTGGCCACCTTCAGGTTGCTGACTTCCAAACCCGGCGTGCGCTCATCCTCACGTATCACGCGCTCCAGCGCGGTGTGCTGTTCGCGGCTCTCACCCATCATCCAGGCCGATAGCTCCGCTTCATCGGTGTCGGCGACCGCCTTGCTGCCGACCAGTTGCCCACGCCGCAATACGGTTACATCGTCGGCAAAACGCATCACTTCGCCGAACTTGTGGGTAATCATCAGCACCGACAGCTCGCCGGCATAGGCCAATTGCTGCATCAGGCCGAGCACTTCTTCGGCCTCCTGCGGGGTCAGTACCGAGGTCGGCTCGTCAAGAATGATGAAACGGCGATCCAGATACAGCTGCTTGAGAATCTCCAGCTTCTGTTTTTCACCGGCCGCCAGCGAGCTGACCGCCCGCTCGATATCCAGCTTGAACGGCATGCGCGCCATAAAGGCCGTCAGCGCCGCCCTCTCCTGTTTCCAGTCGACGGCCCACGGCAGTTCACCGCGCGACAGCACCAGGTTTTCCGCCACGCTGAGCCCCGGGGCCACAGTAAAGTGCTGATAGACCATGCCGATGCCGAGTGAATGGGAGTCACGCGGGGACTGGATACTCTGCTCCTTGCCGCCCACCAGCACACTGCCCTCATCCAGCGGGCCGTAGCCAACGATCCCCTTGACCAGCGTGCTCTTGCCCGCGCCATTCTCACCCAGCAGCGCGTGTACGGTGCCGGGGCGCACACGCATGGAGACGTTGTCCAGCGCGCGAAAATTGCCGAAGACCTTGCCGGCGCCGATGGTTTCCAGACTCAGGGCACGCATGCTCAGCTCCGCTTGAGGCAGTCGATCAGCATGGCCGAATCGCCAATCGCGCCGAACACGCCGCCCTGCATCTTGACCATGCTCAAGGCCGCCAGGTGGTTGGCGTGGTCGGTCGCGCCGCAGCAGTCTTCCAGCAGGATGCACTCAAAGCCGCGGTCATTCGCCTCGCGCATGGTGGTGTGCACGCATACGTCCGTGGTGATGCCGGCCAGAATGATGTTTTCGATGCCACGGGTACGCAGGATCAACTCCAGGTCAGTGGCGCAAAACGAGCCTTTGCCGGGCTTGTCGATGATGATCTCGCCATCCAGCGGGGCCAGCTCGGGAATGATTTCCCAGCCTGGCTCACCGCGCACCAGAATGCGCCCGCAGGGGCCGGTGTCTCCGATTCCCGCGCCGATACGCTGCGAACGCCAGCGCTTGTTCGCCGGCAGATCAGACAGATCCGGGCGATGCCCTTCACGGGTGTGAATGATCCAGAAGCCCTGCTCGCGCAGCACCTCCAGCACCCGGCTGATCGGCTCGATCGGTGCGCGGGTCAGCGACAGGTCATAGCCCATCGAGTCGACATAGCCGCCCTTGCCGCAAAAATCGGTCTGCATATCGATCACGATCAACGCCGTATTTTCCGGCGTCAGGTTGCCGTTGTAGGGCCAGGGATAGGGAGCAGAGTCCAGATAGCGTTCGGTCATGGTTCAGTGCTCCTCAGCCGGTTGATAGGTGCGTTCGGGTGTGTCAAAGCCGCAGGAGGTACCGTCGGTGTGGACCACCTCGTCTTCCCAGGGCAGCCGGTATTTGCCAGCGACCAGATCGTGCATGTAGCTGTAGGGCGCATCCTGCGCGCCGCCCTTGACGGCCGTGTAGCCGCGATGGCCGAACTGATAGATGTTGTTTTCCACGCCCCAGTGAATACGCGCTTCGCGCACCAGATCCGGGCGCATTTCGCAGCTGACAATCTCGTCGGCACGGCCGCCACCCACCGCCATCGGCGTGCCGTCGAAGTCGACAAACATCGCCTCGCCCATGGAGTCGAAGGTGCCGTCTGAGCCGCACATGCACACGCTGGCGGTCTGCATCAGGTTGCAGAAGCTGTTGGCCTGGTTGGTGATCTGCCAAGAATGACGGATCGGCGCGGTGTAGCCGGCGGTGCGGATCATGATTTCCGCGCCCTTGTAAGCACATTCTCGGGCCATCTCGGGGAACATGCCGTCGTGGCAGATGATCAGCGCCAGCTTGCTGCCCTTGGGTCCGTCACAGACCGGAATCCCAAGATTACCCGGCTCCCACGGCTCGACCGGGACCCACGGATGCAGCTTGCGGTAATACAACTGAATCTCGCCCTGGTCGTTGACGATAATGCCGCTGTTGTAGGGGTTACCGTTGGGGTTGGCTTCCATGATCGAGAAGCAGCCCCAGATTGCGTTATCGACGCAGGCCTGACGCAGGGCGCTGACTTCCGGGCCATCGAGGGTGCACATGATGTCGTCGGAGGTATCCATCGACAGGCCGTGCAGCGAGTATTCCGGGAAGACGATCAGATCCATCCCGGCCACACTGCGCCGCGCCTTGCCAACCATGGCAACGACCTTCTGGGTCTGCTCCCACAGCTCGGCACGGGTATGCGGATCAGGCAAGGCCAGTTGCGCCAGGCCGATGACAACACCGTTAGGCGACTTGTTAAGACCACCAAGACCACTGGACATGGGTATCTCCTATCGAGTCAGACTGAGCTCGCCGGGGGCGCCGCTCAGGGTTTGATTGGGCCGGCAGGTGATGAACATCACTGCCAGCGTGAGCGCGTAGGGCGCAGCAGCAAACAGGTAGTAACCCGCGCTGATGCCGACCGACTGCAAGGCCGGGCCGATAGCACCGGCAGCGCCGAACAGCAGCGCCGCCCACAGGCAGCGCATGGGTTGCCAGCGGGCAAAGATCACCAGCGCAACCGCCATGATCCCCTGCCCGCTCGACAGCCCTTCGTTCCAGCTGCCCGGGTAATACAGCGACAGGTAGGCACCGCCGATACCGGCCAGAAAGCCGCCGGCTGCGGTTGCGGCGATGCGCACCAGCACCGGGCGATAGCCCAGCGCACGGGCCGATTCGGCATGGTCACCCACCAGCCGCAGCATCAGACCCCAGCGCGTACTACGCAGGCCCCAATGCAGCGCAAAGGCCAGTGCCACGCCGATAAAGAACAACACGTTGATACTGAGCGCCGAGCGCACCCGCTCGTCATCGCTCCAGTCACCCAGCCCGATGGCCACCAAAGACGGCGCCTGTGGCTGGATAAAGTTCTTGCCGAGGAAGAAGGCCAGGCCAGTGCCCAGCACCATCAGCGCGATACCCACAGCAATGTCGTTGACCCGCGGCAGCGAACAGATCGCCCCATGCAACAGCCCGAGCAGCAAACCGGTGCCGCCGGCGGCCAAGACGCCCGTCCAGGCCGAACCGCTCAGGTAAGCCACGGCGTACCCCGCCATCGCGCCACTGACCAGAATGCCTTCCAGACCCAGGTTGATGCGCCCGCTCTTCTCCGTCAGGCACTCGCCGAGGCTGACAAAAATGAACGGTGTACCGACCCGGATTGCACCGGCCAGCAGGGCCAGAAAGAAAGTCGCCAGATCAAGATCAGCCATGTTGCAACGCCTCCTGCGTCTGTTCGGCACGCTCATTCAGACGCAAGCGCCAGGCGACGATGCGCGGGGTCAAGGCTTCCCAGGCCAGCAGGCTGGTAAACAGAATCCCCTCCAGGATCAGCGTGGTGGCGTTCGGCAGGCCGAGTCGGCGCTGCAGCAGACTGCCACTGGCCTCGATGCCGCCCAGCAGGATGGCGCAGACAATGATCGCCAGCGGGTTCTGCCGTGCCGCAAAGGCGACCAGAATGCCGCTGGCACCGTAGCCGGCGATAATTGCCGCGTTGGCACTGCCCTGCACGGCGGCCACTTCAAACATCCCGGCTAGGCCGGCGCAAGCGCCGCCCAGCACACAGGTCAGAATCACCAACCGGTCAACCGGCAGACCGATCATGCGTGCGGTGCGGACGTTGCCACCGACTACCTGCAGCGAGAAACCGGTAACGCTGTTGCGCACCAATACCTGAGCAAGTAAGCAGGCGATAACCCCCACCACCAGCCCCCAGTGCACCTGAAAGGCGTCACTGATCGGGCCGATCATAACGCTGTCATCCAGCGGAATGGTCGAGGGCTTGTTAAGGCTGGCCGGGTCACGCAGCGGGCCTTCAACCAGTTGGTTGAAGATCGCGATGGCAACGTAGGAAAGCAGCAGGCTGCCGATGGTTTCATTCAGGCCGCGTTTCTGGCGCATCCAGCCGTTCAGACCGATCCAGAACCCACCGACCACCATCGCCGACAGCGCCATGCACAGCAGCAAGGGCACCACCGGCAAGCCCGGCAGCCAGAGCGGCGTTACCGCTGCGGCCAGCCCACCCAGCACCAGCGCACCTTCACCGCCGATAATGATCAAGCCGGCCCGCGCCGGCAGCGCCACGCAGAGCGCCGTCAGCATCAGCGGCGCGGCACGTTGCAGGGTGTTTTCCCAGGCGAAGGCCGAGCCGAATGCCCCTTGTACCACCAGCTGACAGGCCTGCCAGGCAGGCTTGCCCTGCACTGCCAAAAACAGCATGAACAGCACAAAGGTTGTCAGCGCAGCGAGCAGGGTTGGCAGACCGGGGAGCAACAGCCCCCCGGCCCGATAGACCGCATTTCGAGGTTTCATCAGCTACCTCAAATCTGGCCGCGCACGCCTTCGACCAGATA
This sequence comes from Pseudomonas abyssi, assembly GCF_003444685.1. NCBI lineage: Bacteria > Pseudomonadati > Pseudomonadota > Gammaproteobacteria > Pseudomonadales > Pseudomonadaceae > Pseudomonas > Pseudomonas abyssi. Next base: position 82,434 of record NZ_LMAZ01000005.1, read on the forward strand.
GTCCATGCTCTCCAGCACGACATCGGTCTGACCCAGCGCAGTGCCGGCGGCGATCACCTCATTGCCCTGATTGTCCTTCAGCGGACCGCGGAAGATGGCGTACCCACCGGCCAGCATCTCCGCCTTGACAGCGTCAGCGCGTGCCTTGGCCTCATCGCTGACCAGCGGCCCGTAGGGCGAGGTCTTGACGAAGCCTTCCTTCAGGCCGCCCCGCAGGAAGTTGATCATCGGCTCACCGGCCTGCGACGCCGCCACGTGGGCGCGGTACGGGGTTTCCCAGTTCCACTCGGCACCGGTCAGGTAGCCCTTGGGCGCCAGCGCGGATTGATCGGCGTGATAGCCACAGGTCATGGCGCCGCGTTTCTCGGCAGTCTCCACGATGACCTTGGGGCCATCGACGTGGCAGGTCAGCACGTCACAGCTTTGGTCGATCAGGCTGTTGGCCGCTTCGGCTTCCTTGATCGGCAAGGACCAGTCACCGGTAAAGATCACGGTGGTCGTAATCTCCGGGTCAACCGAGCGCGCGCCCAGGGTAAAGGCGTTGATGTTGCGCAGCACCTGCGGTACCGGCTTGGCGGCGATAAAACCGAGCTTCTTGGTCTTGCTGGCAAAGCCGGCAACCACGCCGTTCAGATACTGGCCTTCGTCGATGTAACCAAAGAAGCTGCCGGCATTGGTCGGGTGCACGCCTTCGGTCCACAGGCCGCCGCAGTGGGCGAAGTGCACATCGGGGAAGCGCTCGGCCATCTTGATGACATGGGGGTCGAAGTAACCGAAGGAGGTCGGGAAAATCAGGGTAGCGCCGTCCTGACGGATCATCGCTTCCATGGATTTCTGCACCGCAACTGTCTCGGGCACGTTCTCCTCTTCAATCACCACCACATTCGGCAGCGTCTTGATGATGGCGGCCGCCTCGGCATGCGCCTGGTTGTAGCCAAAGTCATCACGGGCGCCGACATAAATAAAACCGACAACCAGCGGATTATCGGCTGCACGAGCCACGCTGAAAGGCATGGCGGCGGTGGCGCCAATCAGGCCCATGAGTTTGAGAAGGGTACGACGATCAATGCTCGACATGGATAGCTCCTTGGTGAGTGTGCGCTGCCAGCTGCCTGCGCACCGACCACGAAGCATCTGCACGCATTTGAATACCAGCTTGTATACCAGCATGCACACCAGCAAGCATTGATCGTGCCAGCGCTCTACCACCGCGGTTGGCGGGCTGCGGCGCAGGTTATCGGCCTGCACCTGCACAGGCTTGGTGCGCGATAGAAATGACTGCACCAGATAGGGTCTGCTCGACCAAGGCATCAGCGCTCGCCAGATCGTCAGCCCGACTTCGACAGAGGGGCGTGTGTCAACTAAGGTGAAAGCCAGGGACAAAACAGTTGCGCCCGTCTTCAGGCCAGCGACACGGCGATAGGAGCGCAACGGACAAACAATGGACTCTGTGCATGCGCGAGAACGGCTTTGCTCCTGTACCAGTCATCCTGATTGTCGACGATCAGCCCACTGACACCCTGCTGCTGCAGGAGGCTGTCGCCGACCTGGGGGATATCTACACGGCCCACGACGGCGCTGCGGCGCTGGCACTCGCCAACGCCCATCACCCGGACCTGATCCTGCTGGACGTGCAGATGCCTGGCATGAGCGGCTTCCAGCTGTGCAAGACGATCAAGGCGACCCCGCGTCTGCGGGATGCCGCCATCGTGTTCGTTACCGCGCACACGCAGACCGACAACGAGCTGATGGCGCTGGAATACGGCGGCATCGACTTCATTCAGAAGCCACTCAGCCTGCCGGTGGTCCGCGCCCGAGCCAAGGCTCAACTGGCGCTGCGAGCTGAGGCCAAGCGCCTGGCCTACTACGACGAACTGACCGCCCTGCCCAACCGCACCTTGCTGGGCGACCGTGCAGAGCAGGCCCTGCACAGCGCGCGCGCCACAGACGGCAAGGCCGCACTGGTGCTGCTGGATCTGGACAACTTCAAGGGCATCAACGACTCGATCAACCACCGCATGGGCGACTGCATTCTGATCGAGCTGGCCCACCGACTGCAGTGCCATTGTCCGGCGACCGAAACCCTCAGCCGCCATGGCGGCGACGAATTCCTGCTGATGATTCCTGATCTCACCTCCTCGCAGGCGCTCGGCGAACGCGTCGACGAACTGCTGAGGGTGGTGGCGCAACCGCTGAGCATTGATGGCCACCGCCTGCAGCTGACCTGCAGTGCCGGCATCAGCGTCTACCCGGAGGACGGCGACAATCTGGATGTACTGTTCCGCCATGCAGAGGCCGCCATGTACCAGGCCAAACAGAGCGGGCGCGGCCTGTACCGCTTTTTCTCCAGGCATCTGGAGGTTGATGCCCGTGCGCGCCACCAGCTGGAGGTGCACCTGCGCGAAGCGCTCAACAGTGGAGCACTCAGCGTGTTCTACCAGCCGCGGTATGACGCCGCGCTCGGCACGGCCGATGGCATGGAGGCGCTGGTGCGCTGGCAGCGGGGCGAACGCATGGTCTCACCCGCCGACTTCATCCCCCTGGCGGAGGAAACCGGGCTGATCATCCCGCTCGGTCGTCAGGTCATGCTGCAGGCCTGCTGCGACGCCCATACCCTGATGCAGGACGGGCTGCGCATCTGCGTCGGGGTCAATATCTCTACCGTGCAGTTTCGCGATCCGTCCTTTCTCTCCATGGTCAGGGAAGCACTGCACGACACCGGCCTGCCGCCAGAGCTGCTGGAGCTGGAGATCACCGAGGGCGTGATGGCCAGAGATATCGAGCATACCCGCACGCTGCTGACCGAACTCAAGCAGATGGGCGTACGTATCGCCGTGGACGACTTTGGTACCGGTTATTCCAGCCTGGCCTACATCAAGAACCTGCCGATCGACGTACTGAAAATCGACCAGAGCTTCGTCCGCGACATGCTGAGCGACCGCAGTGATGCTGCGATTGTCGAAGCCATCGTGCAGATGGGCCACGCCCTTGAGCTGGAGCTGATCGCCGAGGGCGTCGAGTCGGCCGAGCAGGCCGAGGCACTGAAGGCACAGGGCTGCAGGCTGATGCAGGGTTACCACTATTGCCGACCGATCCCCTTCAGCCAGCTACGCCAGCAACTGCGCACCCAACACTGTCAGCAGGGACGATAACGACAATTGATAGCAACCCTCTACACACCCAGACGCGCCGCCCTGCTGGTCCTCGCGGCGGGTCTCGCCTGTACGCTGCTGGCGTGCGGGTGGGTAGCGCGCGACAACGCGCGGGAGGTTGAACAGGCGCTGCACTCGGCCACCGACCAAGCAGCCACAGTGGTGACCAAACGCATCGAGTTGTACCAGTACGGGCTGCGCGGCGCCCGGGGTGCGCTGCTGACGGGCGGAGAACACAGCATGACGCGCGAGCAATTCGCCAACTACGCGCGGACTCGAGACAAAGACAGCGAGTTTCCTGGCGCGCGCGGCTTCGGCTTTATCCGCCGCGTGCCGGTCAGCGAGCAGGCGGCCTATCTGGACCGCGCCCGTGCCGACGGCGAGCCGGACTTCAGCATCCGCCAGCTTCGGCCACACGACGGTGAGCGCTACGTCATTGAGTACATCGAGCCGCTAGCCTCCAACCGGCAGGCGGTCGGCCTGGACATTGCGTCGGAAACCAACCGCCGCAACGCCGCCCTGGCCGCACTGACCACCGGGAGCGTGCAGCTGACCGGCCCGATCACCCTGGTCCAGGCCACGGGCAAGCCCTTGCAATCGTTTCTGATCCTGATGCCCATCTACCGCACCGGCGCGACACCAGACAGCGTCGAAGCGCGGCTGCGCGAGGGCTACGGCTGGAGCTACGCGCCGCTACTGACCGAAGACGTATTGAGCAGCCTGCTGCTGAGTCTGGAAAATGACGGGTTGCAGATTCGCCTGAGCGACGTCACCGACCCCGCCACGCCGGTCAACTTCTATCAGGGCGACGAGCCCGCAGGCGGCCTGACCCAAGGCCTGCACCAGTGGAGAGAGCACGAAGTGTATGGCCGGCGCTGGCACATCGAGTTGATGGCCGGCCCCGCCTTTGTCGCCGCCCTGGACCTGCCCTCGCCCTGGCTGGTGGCCGGCGGCGGCCTGTTGGCCAGTCTGCTGCTGGCGGCGCTGACCGGCGTCGCCGGGGTGAATCGCTTCCGTCATCACCAGCTGCGGATTCAGCAGGCCCGGCTGGCAGCCATCGTCAACAGCTCCGCCGACGCCATCATAGGCCAGTCCCTGGATGGCCTTATCACCAGTTGGAACCACGGCGCCGAGCAGATGTTCGGTTACCCGGCCAGCGAGGCACTGGGACGCGACCTGATTGCAATGCTGGTTCCCACAGCCAGCGCTGAGAAGGCAGCAGCCGTCCAGCTGCGCATCGCCCGTGGTGAGCAGCTGAGCCACTACCATGCGCAGCGACGGCATCGCGATGGGCATCTGATCGACGTGTCCTGTGCCGTCTCTCCCCTGCTCGATGACCACGGCCGGGTCAGCGGTTTGTCCAGCACCCTGCGCGACATTTCTGCGCAGAAAGAGGCGGAACGGCGGACTCTGGAGCTCAACGCCAACCTCGAAAGCCAGGTCGCCGAGCGGACACGGGAGCTGCACGAAGCAAATCTGCTGCTCAACAACGTGCTGCAATCCGCCTCGGAGGTGTCGATCATCGCATCCGACACCCAAGGCGTGATTCAGGTGTTCAACAGGGGTGCGGAGAACCTGCTGGGCTACCGTGCGGAGCAGATGATCGGACAGCAGACACCCGCCATGCTGCACGACCCCGATGAGGTAGCAGCCCGCAGTCACGAACTCAGCGCAGAATACGGCGAGGCCATCGAGGGCTTCAGGGTGTTCGTTCACAAACCCGAACTGGAGGGTGCCGAGAGACGTCAATGGACCTACGTGCGAAAGGACGGCAGCCGCACCACCGTGACGCTGGTGGTGACGGCCATGCGCGACGCCGATGGCCAGCTGGTCGGTTATCTGGGGATTGCCCTGGACATGTCCGAGCTGCTGCGTCTGGGCCGCGAAACCGCAGCCGCCCTGGACCAGCTGCAGCTGGCCTCCGAGGTCGCAGGCCTCGGCATCTGGACCTGGGTACCGGACAGCGGCCAGCTGCAGTGGAACGAGCGCATGCTTGAGCTGTACGACTACACCGCCGACGACCAGACACGCGGGCTGACCTACGCCCACTGGCGCGCGCGACTGCACCCGGAGGACGCCGACCGGTTGGAGCACGGCCTGCAGCGGGCGATCCGCGGCGAGGCCGATTTCGACATGACCTTTCGGATCGTCAAGACCAGCGGCAAGGTGCTGCACATCCAGGCCAAGGCACAGGTGGAGCACGACGCCTGCGGGCAAATCGTCTCGGTGCTCGGGATCAACCGTGACATCACCGCCCAGCTGGAGCAGGAAACGCGCCTGCGTGAGGCCAAGGAGCAGGCCGATGCCGCCAACCAGGCCAAGAGTGCCTTCCTGGCCAACATGAGTCATGAAATACGCACGCCGATGAACGCCGTGCTGGGCATGCTCAAGCTGGTACAGGGCACCGGCCTGAATCCGCGCCAGCTCGACTACGTGCTCAAGGCGCTGGGCGCAGCTCACTCGCTGCTCGGCCTGCTCAACGACATCCTCGACTACTCCAAGATCGAAGCCGGCAAACTGGAGCTGGACCACCACGATTTCGAGCTGGAAATGCTGCTACGCGACCTTGCCGTGGTGCTGGCCGGCAACCAGGGCCAGAAAGATCTGGAAGTCCTGTTCGACATCGACAGCAGCCTGCCCACGGCCCTGCATGGTGACAGCCTGCGCCTGCAGCAGGTGCTGATCAACCTGTCCGGCAATGCCCTGAAGTTCACCCAGCAGGGGCAGGTCATCGTCAGTGTCAAACAGCTGAGCCGCAGCGCCGAGCAGGTGCGCCTGCGCATTGCCGTGAGCGATACCGGCATCGGCATCAGCGCGGCGCAGCAGAAGCACATCTTCGACGGTTTTACCCAGGCAGAAGCCTCGACCACCCGGCGCTTTGGCGGTACCGGACTGGGGTTGGTAATCTGCAAACGGCTGGTTGCCCTGATGGGCGGTGAGCTGCAGGTAGAGAGCCAGCCCGGCGTGGGCAGCCGTTTCTGGTTTGACCTTGAGCTCAAGATCGCCAGCCCCCGAACACTGAAGGAGCAAGCGCGCGCTGAACTGCAAGACCAGCACCTGCTGGTGGTGGACGACAACCCCACCTCGCTGGAGATGCTGACTGCAATGGTAACCGAGCTGGGCTGGCAGGCCGATCAGGCCCACAGCGGCACCGAGGCCATTGAACGCGTCAAGCGCCGGCACACTGCCTACGATGCCGTGCTGATGGACTGGCGCATGCCCGAGATGAACGGCCTGGAGGCGGCGCGCCTGATACAGCAGTCCGTCGGCGAGCACGGCCCGCAACCCACCATCATCATGGTCACGGCCCACGGCCGCGAAGTGCTGGCAGAGCAGCACAGCGCCGGCGACGCGCCCTTCGCCAGCTTTCTGACCAAGCCCATCACCGCGCGGCAGCTGGTCTCCAGCCTGATACAGGCCAACCGGCACGGCGTGGCTGAAGCGGTTGCGCCAACCGCCAATGCGCCGCAGCGGCTGCAGGGACTGCATCTGCTGGTCGTCGAAGACAACGCATTGAATCGCCAGGTGGCCAGCGAGCTGCTGGCCGGCGAAGGGGCAACCGTGGTGCTCGCCGAGGGCGGCCTTGAAGGCGTGGAGAAAGCGCTAGGTGAGCCGGGCTTTGACGTTGTGCTGTTGGACATTCAGATGCCCGATATTGACGGCCTTGAGGCCGCCCGCCGGATTCGCGCCGCCGGAACCCGCGCACGCATGCCCATTATCGCCATGACAGCCAACGCCGCAGAAACCGACCGCCAGGCCTGCCTGCAGGCCGGTATGAACGACCATGTCGGCAAACCTATCGACCTGGAGAAACTGGTCACCGTGATCCTCAGGCAGTGCAACGGCGAGGTCGCCGGGTCAGCGCCAGCAACGGCGAGCGACGCGCCTGAGATAGAAACCCCCGACGAATTACTCGACCGCTTTGGCGGCAAGCTGACGCTGCTGCGCTCGGTGCTGCTGGTGTTTCCCGATCAGACGCATAGGCTGCTCGACGACCTGCAACAGCAGGTGGACAACGCCGACATCGACGCCATCCTCTACCACCTGCATACGCTCAAGGGCAGCTCCGGCACCATGGGCGCAACCCGGCTATCGCGCCACTGCGCCGAGTTGGAGCAGGCGTTCAGAACAGACCCGCAAGCCGCCCTCAGCATGCCCGACTGGATCACGGCGCTGCGCACCGAACTGGAGCGAGCGGTTGCCCTGCTGGAAGCAGAGGTGGTCAAGCTGGAACAAACGGACGCCGACTGATCGGCCGGGACAGTACCAAACGCGCCCTTTTCAGCCAACCAGTCGACATCAAAGTGCAGCAATCAGGTCATGCAATTGCAATGAAAGCGGTGAACTTGCTAGATTCCAAGCTCCCCCCCATAAAACGGAAATTCCATCATGAAACGGATCCTGATTGGTACTGTGCTCGCTGCTGCCTCCATGAATGTCTTTGCTGTTGCACCGGGCGGCCCCGGTTGCGGTTGGGGCAACATGCTGTTTGAAGGTCAGAGCGGCCTGCCTTCCCACCTGATCGCCTCCATCACCAACGGCACCTCCGGTAACGCCACCTTCGGCATGACCTCCGGCACCAACGGCTGTGACACCAGCGGTCGTCTGGCCTACAACGGCAAGCCGATGCTGGTACTGAGCAGCATTATGAGCGAGCTGTCCGAAGACGTTGCCCGCGGTGAAGGCGAAGCCCTGACCACCTATGCCGTCGTACTGGGTATCGACGTTGAAGATCGTGACCACTTTGCTGCGGTTACCCACGCGCACTTCAGCGAGATCTTCCCGAGTGCCGACGTGACTGCCGAGCAGGTTCACGCCACCACCCTGAGCCTGATGAGCAAGGATCCGATCCTGGCCAAGTACGCAGAACAGGCATAATCAGTCGCTATGCCCCGGGGCCGGCACGTGCCGGCTCCGTTTTTCCCTCCCTCTGCTGCTACCCCTCCGATGCTCAAACGCCTGATTCCCCTGCTGCTCGGCAGCACCTGCCTTGGTGTGCACGCAGCGCCCACGGTGACCCACAATCAGCTGCAGGCTCTGGCAGCAGAGCGCCACTGGCTGAACCTGGGGCACTACCAGCCCGGTCGCTTCAGCGGGTGGCGCAGCTATGTCGATGACGACAGTTTCTTTCTGGCTGCCGATGGCGCCAGCAACCCGAGCAGTGAGCTGCAGGCCACCCTGCAAGCGCTGTACGCTCCCGTTGGAGACGATCCCAACCAGCACGCCCAGTGCCGCTATCCATCGCGCACCCGCTGGCTAAGCGAGCAGTTGCAGCTGACCGGGCTACCGACACCCAAGTGCAGCGAGTACCGAGAGTGGTATGAGGACATCAATCCGCACGCGACCGTGCTGGTGTTCCCGGATGCCTACCTGAACAGCCCCTCCTCGATGTTCGGCCACACCCTGCTGCGCATTGATTCGCCCGACACTCAGGCCAGCGGCACCAGCCTGCTGACCTACGCCCTCAACTTTGGCGCCATGGTCGAGAGCATGGACAACAGCATGCTGTACGCATGGAAAGGGCTGGCCGGCGGCTACCCGGGACAGTTTTCGCTGCTGCCCTACCGTGACAAGATCGGCGAATACAGTCGTCTGGAAAACCGCGACCTGTGGGAGTACCAGCTGGACCTGAGCCCGGAAGAAACCGCGCGTATGGTCGAGCATGTCTGGGAGCTGCGTCAGGTCATCTTTGACTACTTCTTCTTCGACGAGAACTGCTCCTATCGCCTGCTCGAGCTGCTGGAAGTCGCTCGACCCGGCTTGCGCCTGACCGAGCAGTTTCCGCTGACCGCGATCCCTGCCGATACCGTGCGCGCCGTGCGCGAGGCAGGCATGATCAGCGACGTCAACTACCGCCCCTCGCGTGAGCGCGAGCTACTGGCCCGCGCCGCACCGCTGGACGCCGACGAGCTACGCTGGGTACGTCAGCTGGCCGACGACGAGGCCGTGCTGCAGGACGACGCATACCAGGCGCTGCCGGTTGCGCGGCGCGCATTGATTCAGGAAGCCGCCTACCGTCTGGTGCGTTACGAGGCCGCCGGCCAGCAGCGCGACAGCGCCAACGCCGCGCGCAGCTACCAGATACTGCAGGCAATCAACCGCAACCCGCCGCCGGCGCTGGCCATCGAGACACCGACCTACCCGGAATATGGCCACGAGTCGCGGACTTGGCAACTCGCCGCCGGCAGCCGCGAGGGCCGCGCCTTTGCCGAATACGGCCTGCGCATGGCCTACCACGACTTGGCCGACAATCTGGCCGGCTTCCCGCTGGGCGCGCAGATCGAGCTGGGTGACATCAAGCTGCGCCAGTACGAAGGCAACCACTGGCAGCTGGAAGAATTTGGCCTGGTCAACATTCGCTCGCTGACGCCACGCAGCGCCCTGCTCAAGCCCTGGTCCTGGCAGGTTGAAGCCGGCTGGGAGCGGGTGGCCGGCGAAGACGGCCAGCGCCGTCTGGTACCGCACCTCAACGGCGGCGGCGGCTTTGCCTGGCAGCCGTGGAACAATGTACTGGGCTACAGCATGGCAACGCTGCGGCTGGAGCATCACCGCGACTTTGATGCACCGCTGAGTGCTGCGGCCGGGTTTGATGCCGGCCTGCTCTGGCGTAACCCGCTGGGTAATCTGCTGCTGGAGGCGCAGGCTGATTATTTTGACAACGGCGAGGTGCGCCGCAGCCTGAACCTGGCCCAGCAGTGGGAGCTGGGCCGCAATCTCGGCGTACGCCTGCAGGCGTCCCGGGAGTTCAGTCAGTTCAGCGCAGCGCAGACCGAGTTTGCATTGCAACTGCGCTGGTATCACTACTGACAAACGGGGCTACAGAGCCCCGCTGCTTCAGGCTTTGGCCTTGGCTGCCGCCAGATAGCTGGCCAGCCGGCTGCCCATTTCCTGGCCCAGCGCCTGCAAGCCGCTCAGCGGCCGCACCATCACCTCAAACTCGACGATCTTGCCCGCCTCGTTGAAGCGAATCATGTCGATACCCTTGAGCTGACGGCCATGCACTTCAGCACTGAATTCCAGCACCACGTTGAGGCCGTCACCGGTCGCCAACTGACGGTGATAGGTGAAGTTCTCAAACACCTGCAGCACCGTATTGAGAATGGTCGAAACCACCTCGGCGCCCGGGTACGGCGAGTGCGCCATCGGCGAGCGAAAGACGGCCTTGGCGTCCAGCAGGCTGATCAGCTCGCCCAGGTCCTTGCGCTCGACCATCTGGTGCCAATGCTCAAGGGTGGCCGCCGCGGCCGGTTGAAGTTGCAGATCTGACATGATGATTTCCTTGGTGTAAGCGGCCAGCGCGGCCGTCATTGTTCAGCGCGCAACTCAGCGCGCAGTATCTTGCCAACAGGCGACTTGGGCAGTTGCTCGCGAAACAGAATCTGCCGCGGCACCTTGTAGGCGGTCAGCCGTTCGCGGCAATGCAGGATCAGCTGCTCCGCCGACACGCCCGGACTGCGCAGGGCAACGAAGGCGCGAATCGCCTCACCGGTGCTGTCATCGGGCACCCCGACCACCGCGACCTCAGCCACATCCGGATGCTCGGCCAGCACGTCTTCCACTTCGTTTGGGTAGACGTTGAAGCCCGACACCAGAATCAGGTCCTTCTTGCGATCAACAATGCGCAGATAGCCTTGCTCGTCCATCACGGCGATGTCACCCGTGTTGAACCAGCCATCGCAGAACGCCTCTCGGTTTTCATCCGGGCGATTCAGGTAGCTGCCTACCACATGCGGGCCGCGAATCAGCAGCTCGCCCGGCTCACCCACTGTGCAGGCGTTGCCAGCGGCATCGCGAATCAGTAAATCGCAACCGGGCAGCGGCAAACCTACGGTGCCGGGGCGACAGTGCTCACCCGGCGGATTAAAGGCGACAAAGCAGCTGCTCTCGGTCAGCCCGTAGCCTTCCAGTATCTGCCCCGCGGTAGCCAGCCAGCGCGCCTGGGTGGTTGGGCGCAGGGCCGTGCCACCGGAGACCGCGGCCTTGAGCGCCGGCGGTTTGGCCAGAAACCAGGGCTCTGCCAGCAGGCCGGCAAACAAGGTGTCGACACCGGTCATCCAATGCACGGCAAACTGCTCAAACGCGGGCTGCAGATTGCTCAACGGGCGCGGATTGGGCACCAGCAGATTGCGCCCACCGCTGCGGTAGAACAGCAGGAAGTTAAAGTTGAAGGCGAAGATGTGATACAGCGGCGGCACCGTGAGAATCACATCACCCGGCGCGAAAGGCATGCCGAAACCTGTGATGTAGTCCTCGGCCATCTGCAACACCGCCTGCAGATTGGCGTGGGTCAGCACCGCGCCCTTGCTGCGCCCGGTGGTACCGCCGGTGTACTGATAGAGCGCAACCGGGTTGGCGCGATAGGCAGGCAGCGGTAGCGCCGCTCCGGCGGCCAATGCATCGACAACACGGGGCAAACCGGCCACATCCACACCCGCCTGCGCAGCAATTGCCCGCCCAACCTCCGGCGGGAAGAAGTCACCCAGGCTGGTCGTCAGCAGGGCAATACCTAACGCCTGCGCAATCGGCGCAGCGCGCTCAACGAACAGGTCACAGGCAATCAGCAAGCGCGCGCCGCTGTCAGCCAATTGATTGCGTACCTCGCGCTCGGTATACAGCGGGTTCACATTGGTCACGATCAAACCGGCCTTCCACGCGCCCAGTACCGCAACCGGGTAATGCAGACTGTTCGGCAGCTGGACTGCAACCACCTCCCCCACCTGCATCTGCTGCTCATCGATCAGCCAGGCAGCTAACTGGTCGGATAGCGCCTGTACCTGGCTGAAGGACAGATCAGCGGTCAGCCCATTGGGCAGCACCAGGGTGAAGGCCGGGCTATCGCCGTAGCGCTCAGCCAACAGCGCCGGCCATTGCGCCAGGTTGCCCTGCAGCAGATCGGGCGCCAGCTGATAGTTCTGCAGTGCGGGTGGATAGCGACGCTCCCACAAACGGCTTTCGGTCATGCACAGGCTCCTTGAAGTAAGGCGCGCCGCAAACTTATCAGCGTTAAGATAAGATCGGACGCTGCCGCGGCGGCTCTTGGTAGTCGTCTCGCTCAACAGCTGAAAGGAAAGTACGGAGCAATCTTATCAATGTCAAGATACTTGCCCGTGTTAAGATTCGGGCCTGCTCAACCTGACCGCTCGCAGAGAACCCGCTTATGGCAAAGCCCGCGAAACGCGCACGCGACACCTACCACGTCGGTAACCTGGCACCGCAGCTGCTGGCAGCAGCCCGCGCCTTGCTGGAAGAGGTAGGACCAACCAAGCTGTCGTTGCGTGCAGTATCGGAGCGCGTGGGTGTGAGCGCGACCGCGGCTTATCACCATTTCCAGAACCGCAACGAGCTGGTCGGCCAGCTTGCCGCGCAAGGGTTCTCCGAGCTGGCTGGTGCACTGCAACGCGCCTACAGCAACGGCTCCGGGCTGGACAAGCTGCGCGCCGGCAGCCTCGCGTATCTGCACTTTGCGCGCAGCAATCCGGCGCTCTATCAATTGATGTTCGGCCCTGAGTTCACCGACGATACGATGATTCCGGTCTTGCAGCGCGAACGGCTGGCCGCCTTCGGTGAGCTCAAGCGCATGGTGGCCGATACGCTCGGCCAGGAGCTGGACAGCGCGGAGGTGCGCAAGGCATCGGTCGCCGCCTGGTCCTACACCCATGGGCTGACCTCGCTGGTCATTCACGGCCTGCTGCCGGGCGCAGCCGAACACAGCGACGAGCGCTTTGTCGACCGCACCCTGCAGGGCTTTGCTGCGCTGGCTGTCAGCTGCACACCGCCAGCGCCGTAGCCCGCATCAGCGGAGCGCTCTACTCGAAGGGTTTCGGCCGTGGCGTTGCGTTGTTGGACGGCGGCAGAATCGGCAACGCAAAACTGGGTTGCTGGCCGGTCAAGGTCTTGAGGAAGGCAGTAATACTGGCAATATCCTCGTCGCCCAGCTGGCGCCCCAGCTGCAGCCGCGCCATCACGTCAACCGCCTCTTCCAGCGTCCAGTAGGCGCCATCGTGGAAGTAGGGATAGGTCAACTCGACATTACGCAGGGTCGGCACCTTGAACTTGAAGCGATCCGCGTCCTGGCCAGTCAGCCCGGCAACCCCCTCGGCCGGGTTGGCGGTTTCATAGGCGCTGATCAGCCCCATTTTCTGAAAGCTGTTGCCACCGGCAGCCGGGCCGTTATGACAGGCCACGCAACCGGTGTCCTTGAATAGCTGATAGCCGCGCAGCTCGTCCTCAGTCATCGCCTGAGTGTCACCCAGCAACCAGCGATCAAAGCGCGAGAAGGGCGTGACCAGGGTTTCCTCGAACTCGGCGATGGCATCGGTCACCTCGTCGATGGTGATCTGCTGCACACCGTAGACCCGGGCAAACGCCTCGCTGTACTGCGGAATCGAGCGCAGGGTATCGACCGCCAGGGTGTGGGTAAACGCCATCTCGCCCGGGTTGGCAATCGGTCCGGCAGCCTGCTCCTTGAGGTCTGCGGCGCGGCCGTCCCAGAACTGCGCCACGTTCAGGCTGGAGTTAAGTACCGTCGGCGAGTTGATCGGGCCCTGCTGCCAGTTGTGCCCAATGGAGGTTTGCAGGTTGTCGCTGCCGCCCATGCTCAGGTTGTGACAGGAGTTGCAGGAAATGAAACCCGAGCGCGACAGGCGCGGGTCAAAAAACAGCTGCTTGCCCAGCTCAACCTTCGCCGGGTCGGTTATCTGCGCGGGCAGAATGGGCTGGATAGGTTCGTTGTTCGGCGTCATCGCCATCGCCGGCGCGATGCCGGCCATACACAGGAGCAATACACGGATCTTCATATGCCACCTCGGCTGCCTGCCCATTAACCATATAAAGATCATGGATAAATGACGGCAACAGCTTACTGACCCAGGTCAAATACGCGATGGCTAATTCGCCGCACAATTAGCGCGAATCGTTTTCATTTTCAGCCACAGCGCTAGGCTGATCGACATTCTCTCTGTCGCCATGGAGCCCTGTATGCACCTGTTCAAACTGATTCCGTTTTGCCTGCTAACCTGCGCCGGCACCCTGCACGCCGCCGAGTATCCGATCGGCGCGCCGCAGCACTGTGGTGGCATGGAGGTGGGCGCGGTATACCTGCAACCGATTGAGATGGAGCCGGCTGGCATGATGCGTCCGGCAGCCGAGTCCGATGTACACCTGGAAGCCGACATCAGCGCCCTGGAAGACAACCGCAATGGCTTTCAGGAAGGCAGCTTTGTGCCTTACCTGCGCATTGCCTACCACCTGCAGCGTGACGACAGCGAGCAGTTGATCAGCGGCGATTTTCACGCCATGGTCGCCAGCGACGGGCCGCATTATGGCGACAACGTCAAACTGGACGGCCCGGGGCGTTATCAGCTGACCCTACAGGTATCACCACCTGACACCGGCCATGATCACAGCTTTGGCCGTCACACCGACCGCGAAACAGGGGTTGCTCCCTGGTTCCAACCCTGCGAGCTGACCTACAGTTTTGTTTACGCTGGCACCGGCAAGAAAGGCGGCTACTGAACATGGCCGGTGCCCTGCCGTTGTCCACTCCGGTAGCTGCGTTGCTGCTTTCACTTTTCGCCAATGCCGTGCTGGCCGGAGGACTACCCACGGTTGAGCTGGAAATCCGCGACGGTGCCTTTGACCCAGCGGTCATCCAAGTAGCCGCAGGGCAGCGGTTCAAGATCAACCTGCACAATCGAGGTAACGGCCCGGTGGAGTTTGAAAGCCTGGCCTTGCGGGTAGAAAAGGTGCTGGGGCCGGGCGTTAGCTCATTCGTGGTCATCCACCCTCTACGCCCCGGCCGGTACAGCTTCTTTGACGAATTTCACCTGGATATGCCCGAAGGGATAATAGAAGCACACTGACATGACACAGGCTCTGTTGATTGTATGGCGCGAAAGCGTCGAAGCACTACTGGTCATCGGGCTGCTGTATGCCTGGCTGCAACGTTTACCCGCACGCCACCGGCCCCAGGGCAAGCGAGCTCTTTGGCTTGGCGTCCTGGCGGGAACTGGACTGGCCCTGCTGTTGGCTGCCCTGATGTTACTGGCTGGTACCTCGCTAAGCGGTCCGGCGGGCGAGTGGTTTCAAGTGGCCATGGCCGTAGTGGCCAGCGCGTTGGTACTGCAAATGGTGATCTGGATGGCGGGTAGCAATGCCACGCAACAAAGCCGCAGCGCGCCCAGCCATCCGAGGGCTGTGGCTCTACTAGCAACCTTGGCGATTGCCCGTGAAGGCAGCGAGATTGCCCTGTTTCTCTATGGCGCGGCGGCCAGCAGTGGCAGTGCCGGCATGCTCACCGGCGCGCTGACCGGCTTGCTGGTTGGCGTACTCAGCTTTGCCATACTGCAACGCGGCAGTCGCTTGCTGAACTGGAGACGTTTTTTCCAGCTCAGCACTCTGTTGCTGACCCTGCTTGGCGGAGCGATGCTGATGAGTGCCGTCGACCGCGCCAGCAGCTTGCTGATGGGGCTGGAATTGCCCGCTGCTGCCTATGACTGGCTGGGCAATGCGATGTGGGACAGCAGCGCCCTGCTGGACGACAGCTCTCGTGCCGGCGCGCTGTTTGCCAGCCTGACCGGCTACCGTGCCCATCCCCCTCTGCCCGGCCTGCTTATGCTTGCAAGCTACTGGCTGCTGGCCTGGTGGGGCTGTCACGCAAGGCGTGTGCGCTACGCTGGCCAGCTATCGGTATGACTACCGCAACGTCCCGTCTGACCCTGATTGGTCACTGGCTGCGCCGTCATGCCCGTCTGATCCGCCGTCTGCAATGGCTGGTCGTGGCCGCGTATGCGACCTTGCTGGTAGTGCCGGCACTGTTGCCGCTGCCAGACAACAACGCGCACATGCTGGACAACCTGACCCTGCTGGCACAGTTCGTGTTTTGGGGTATCTGGTGGCCCTTTGTGCTGCTGTCCATCCTGCTGTTTGGCCGCCTCTGGTGCGGCCTGCTGTGCCCGGAAGGTTCACTTAGCGAGTGGGCCAGCCACTACGGGCGCGGCAAGGGCGTGCCACGCTGGGTGCGCTGGGGCGGCTGGCCAACCGTGGGTTTTCTGCTGACTACTCTGTACGGCCAGCTAATCAGTGTCTACGACTACGCCCAGGCTGCACTGCTGATTTTGGGCGGCTCCACCTTGGCAGCCATGCTGACGGGTCTGCTCTATGGTCGAGGCAAACGTGTCTGGTGTCGCCATTTGTGCCCGGTAAGTGGCGTCTTTGCCCTGCTGGCCAAGCTAGCTCCGGTGCACTACGCGGTCAACGAGACACGCTGGCAGGCAAATCCACAGCCACACCTGCCTACCCCCAACTGCGCACCGCTAATAGACATTCGGCGCATGCGCAGCGCTTCGGCCTGCCACGCCTGCGGACGCTGTAGTGGGCAACGCAGCGCAGTGCAACTTGTTGCCCGTTCGGCCAATAGCGAGGTAGTGGAGCTCGGTGCGGATGGCAAACACCGCTGGGATGTGCGCCTTCTGTTGTACGGCGTCATCGGTCTGGCGCTGGGTGCCTTTCAGTGGACCCTTAGCCCCTGGTTTATCCAGCTCAAGCAAGGCCTGGCTGAATGGCTTGTCAATCACGACGTTTTCTGGCCCCTGCAGTCCGGCGCCCCCTGGTGGCTGTTGACGCATTACCCACAGGTCAACGACACCTTCAGCTGGCTCGACGGATTCAGCATTTGTCTATACCTGGGCGGTACAGCACTGATGCTGGGCGGTTTACTCCAGGCTCTGCTGTTTGGCGCGGCTCGGCTAAGCGGCTGCGCCCGCCCTTTCGCCGAACAACTGGCGCTGTGCCTGATTCCCATCGGGGCTGCCGGCCTGTTTCTTGGCCTCTCCTCTACCACCGTCAAGCTGCTGCGCTACGAAGGGTTACTACTCAGTTGGGTGCCTTATGCCCGAGCCATGCTTCTGCTGGGCGCATTGCTCTGGAGTCTGTGGCTCGGCTGGCGCGTCTGCAAACCGCTACCGGCACGGCACCGACCGGTTCCACTGCTGACGCTGATACTGAGCAACGCAGCCCTGGGCTACCTCTGGTACTTGCAGTTCTGGATATGGTGAGCAAAAGCGCACGAAAGCCCTCCCCTGCAAACACCTGTCATTGCCATACGGCTGCCCGAAGCAGCCTGACCGTACCGTGTGCCGAAGGCAAGAGTGGCTGCCAGCAGTACACTGCTCGACTATCCAGCCAGGTTCTGGCGTTTATCGCTGCCAGGGTCAAATACTCTGCCGCCAAGTTGACCGACGAAATGTGCTCAAACGGCGCAACGGCATGGGACTGAACATGAATGTCCAGCAACACCACTTCTGTGCTCCCCAAAGTGCAGACTGAGCAGCCAAACAGGCCAAGCTCACCAGAGACGGCGCACGGGATCATGGCCAACAACAGACGCGCAGCAGCAAGGCAGTGCAGGGTCCAAAGGCTTAGGGCGTTATACGTTCAGGCCTCGCGCAGCTCGAAGCGCTCAAATAGCCCGTGTAGCTGCAGCCACAAGCTGGCCGCCTCGGGCGGGGCAGTACTTAGCCCCAGCGTCGGGTCCAGCATGCGCGCGGGCCGCGCCAACTGAACGGTAAAGCGGCGTACACCCTGCCGTGCCAGTCGATACGCCAGGCGCAGTACGGCGCCGCTGTCGAACAGTTGCCAGTGCACGGTGGTGCGGCATTCATATTCAACACCGCTATCGTGCAGCAGTCGCAGGCTTTGCCAGTTGGCCTGACCGCTGCGCGGCGTCCCGGTGATCAGCTCGACCTGATCCTCCAGCCCCTTGACGTCAAACCCCACCCAGTCACACCAGGGCAGCACGCGCGCCAGCGCGGCAGGCTTGATGCCGGCGCTGTGCAAGCCCACCTTGAAGCCGAGCGCTCGTACCGCCTGCATGGCCTCCGGCAAGGCCGGCTGCAGGGTGGCTTCGCCGCCACTGAAGACCACCGCATCCAGCAGCCCCTGACGCTGCTGCAAGAAGCGCAGGACGCTGCGCCAGTCATGCGGCGTCTTACCGCGCGCAGCGATCAGCTCAGGGTTGTGACAATACCGGCAACGCCAGGCACAGCCCTGACAGAACAACACACAGGACAGATGATCGGGGTAATCCAGGGTAGTCATGGGTAACAGGCCGCCAATGCGCAAGCTATCGGCGGCCTGAGCAGAACAGGCTTTCATGGGCTTTCCCGTAGCGCATCCGACCCGCGGGCCGGATGCGACGCTTGCTCAGCGCGGCTCGCTGAAGTGTTGGCGTTCGCGATGCTCGGACTGCTTGCCCGGGTTGAAGGCTGACACCGGACGGTGGTAACCCATGACGCGGGTCCAGACTTCGCAACGCTGACGTTGCTCGGTGGGCAGGGTGTTGCATTTGCTCATGATGTTGCTCCTTGCTGTGGGTAACGGGATCAAGCGTCGCTGCAGGCGCCGCAACAGGTACTGGCCTGCTGTTGCAGCAGCGCCTCGTCGCAACGCGGACAAAATTCGTGCTCGCCGGCCAGATAGCCGTGCACCGGGCAGATCGAAAAGGTCGGCGTGATGGTCAGATACGGCAGGCGAAAGCGCGACAGCGCGGCGCGAACCAGTTGCCGGCAGGCAGCCGCTGATGAAATGCGTTCGCCCATGTACAGGTGCAATACGGTGCCGCCGGTGTATTTGCACTGGGCCGCGTCTTGCAGCGACAGCGCCTCGAAGGGGTCATCGGTAAAGCCTACCGGCAGCTGCGAGGAGTTGGTGTAGTAGGGCGCGTCGGCGCAGCCGGCCTGCAGGATACCGGGATAACGCTTTAGATCTTCCTTGGCAAAGCGGTAGGTGGTGCCTTCTGCCGGGGTGGCCTCCAGGTTGTAGAGATGGCCGCTGCGCTCCTGGTAGTCGACCAGTCGTGCGCGCACATGATCCAGCACCTGCAACGCCAACGCGGCACCCGCTTCGGTATGCATGCCCTCGCGGTCGCCGGTGAAATTGCGCAGCATCTCGTGCAGCCCGTTAACACCAATGGTGGAAAAGTGATTGCGCAGCGTGCCCAGGTAACGCTTGGTGTAGGGATACAGCCCGGCGTCCATATGGTGCTGAATGACCTTGCGCTTGACCTCCAGACTCTCAAAAGCCAGATCCAGCAAGCCGTCCAGACGCGCCAGCAGACCCGGCAGATCACCGGCGTGGGTGTGCCCCAGGCGCGCGCAGTTGATGGTCACTACCCCCAGCGAGCCGGTCTGCTCAGCCGAGCCGAACAGGCCGTTGCCGCGCTTGAGCAACTCGCGCACATCCAGCTGCAGTCGGCAGCACATGGAGCGCACCTGGTTGGGCTGCATGTCGGAATTGAGGAAGTTCTGGAAATATGGCAGCCCGTAGCGCGCAGTCATCTCGAACAGCCGCGTGGCGTTGTCGCTGTCCCAAGGGAAATCATGGGTGATGTTGTAGGTCGGGATCGGAAAGGTGAACACCCGCCCCCGAGCATCGCCGGCCATCATCACATCGATATAGGCGCGGTTGATCAGGTCCATCTCGTGCTGCAGGTCGCCATAGCAGAAGAGCATTTCCTCACCACCAATCACCGGCACCTGCTCACGCAGATCCTGCGGACAGACCCAGTCGAAGGTCAGATTGGTGAACGGCGTCTGGGTGCCCCAGCGCGAGGGCACATTCAGGTTGTAGATAAACTCCTGCAATAGCTGACGCACCTGCGGGTAGCTCAGGCCGTCCTGACGCACAAAGGGGGCCAGATAGGTATCAAAGGAGCTGAACGCCTGCGCGCCGGCCCATTCGTTCTGCAGCGTACCCAGAAAGTTGACCATCTGCCCGAGCGCGCTGGACAGGTGCTTCGGCGGGCCGGCTTCGATACGTCCCGGCACGCCGTTGAAGCCTTCATGCAGCAAGGTACGGAGCGACCAGCCAGCGCAGTATCCGGCCAGCATGTCGAGGTCATGAATATGCAGATCGGCCTCGCGGTGAGCCGCGCCAATCTCCGGGCTATACACCTCGTCCAGCCAGTAATTGGCAACCACCTTGCCTGACACATTGAGAATCAGGCCGCCAAGGGAATAGCCCTGATTGGCGTTGGCCTGCACACGCCAGTCTTCACGGCGCAAATACTCATTCATCGAGGCAGCCACATCCACCAGGCTGCGCCGCTCCCGCCGCAACCGTCCGTGGCGTTCGCGATAGACAATATAGGCGCGAGCGGTGGGGTAGTAACCGGCCTCCATCAACACGCGCTCGACACAGTCCTGAATCTGCTCCACCGTCAATTCCGGCCCTTCGGGCAACAGCGGCATGACCGCGCGGGTGAGGATATGCGCCTGTGCGACGCCCAGCTCCCCGGTGGCCGCACCAGCACGTTCGATGGCCCGCTCGATCTTGCCTGAATCAAAGGCTACCCGACTGCCATCGCGCTTGTTCAGCCACCGTGGCCAGCTCTGCGTCCGCATATCCATTCACGCCTCCAAGACACACCATGTAGTAGAAAAACAAAAAAAAAACACAACATGGGCGCATTCTGCCGATACAAATGGCGGTGACATCTTGATCGAGATCAATTGACGGCAGGTTTTTTCCGCCCCCCGCAGACGCCACTCAACGACCGATCACCCTGCAGCCCAGAGCGGGCGGGGGATGGACTGCACAGCAGCCGAACAATAAAAATGAGTCGCATTAACGCCTTGCGCTTGCGCCAGGCGTTATCCACACTGAGCCTCCTTGGCATCACACAATCGCCCGCACAGGAGGTGACATGAGCGACGCGTTAACCACGCCCGAGCAGGTTCAGGCTGTTGTCGGCCAATTGAATGCACCGCGCGATCTGAAGGTCATCGACCATTTGGACAGCCATGCCCAGCGCTGGATCGGCCTGTCCCCCCTCGTGTGCCTGACCCTGAGTCAGGACACCGACATCAGCGTTACGCTGGGAGGCGGGCCGCAAGGCTTTGTACAGATACCCGACGCTCACCACCTGCTGTTGCCGCTGGCATTGCTGGATGACAGCGCGGCGGTACGCTCCGGTGCGTCCTTTGGCGCGCTGCTGCTGGTGTCAGGCATGAACGAAACCCTGCGCATCAACGGCACGGTGCTGGCGATCGAGGACGACATGGCTCGGCTGCAGGTAGCCGAGTGCTTCCTGCACTGCGCCAAGGCGCTGATGCGGTCGGACTTCTGGCAACCGGCCAGCAGCCCGAACACGCCAACCCAGCCATCGGCCTTTCTGGCCGCCAGCCGCTTTATGACGCTGGCGACCCAGGCCGCTGACGGCAGCGCCGACCTCAGCCCCAAGGGCGATCCCGCAGGCGCACTGCTAAAGGCGAGCGAGCAGCATGTCTGCTTTGCCGACCGCCCCGGCAATCGCCGCATCGACAGCTTTCGCAATATCGTTTCGCAACCGCGGATCGCCCTGCTGGCAATGATCCCCGGCTGCTTGCAGGTCGTGGAGGCGCGCGGCACGGCTGAACTGAGCACCAGCGACAACCTGCGCGCCGCCTTCCGAGTACGGGAAGCAACCCCCAAGCTGGTCACCCGCATGAGCGTCGACAGCATCGCCCTGCGCCACAGTCCGGCCCTGGCCCGGGCTCGCCTCTGGCCGGTCGTCGGTGCACCCGCGGGGCTGAACGGGGCAGATATCTTCAAGGCGCATATCCAGCTCAACCGCAGCGGCGGTGAAGCCGGGGACAAGGTCCGCGCGGCCATCGCCGTTCCCGGCGCACTGGAGCACGGGCTGAGTGAGGACTACAAGCACAACCTCTACTGAGCCGGCTGGCAGGGCATCTCCGGCGTTGGCACCAGGGCTACCAGGCGGTCAGCGGTGCGGCCTCGCCCCGTCAGCCCTGAGAGCGGAGAAATAAATTCAAATAAATCTAACTTTAAGGCAATTATTATTGATTATTCTTAAATGCAAGATGGCGGCACACTAACCCTGCTCACCTCTCGAGCCAACACCTGCGTTAGAGCCGCCATGATCCTCACTGCCAACCTTGCGCCCTGCCTCCGCGCTTCTCCCTTCGGACCTCGCGATACGGGTGTCTTGGCTCAGCGGCGTATTCCGGCATGACGCTGCTGCTCCTGCTGCTCACCCTGCTGCTGTGGTGCGGCATCTGCTGCTGCCTGTGGCGCTTTGTCGATGCACCACCCGACGCCCCCGAGCGCAAGACACACTGACCGCCCTGCCCCTCTTCATCTGCAACAAGCGATACCATGACCGACACCAGCAATCTGCCTGCCAGCCAGCCCCCTCAACGCCTCACGCTACTCGGCGCGCGGCAACTCAACAGCCGTCCGCGCGAATGGCTGCGCGCCACCTGCGGCGCGGCCATTGGGCTATTTGTCAGCGTCTGGGTATGCCAGCTGATGTTTGGCGCCGCCGTGGCCACCCTGCTGATCGGCCCGGTAGGCGCCTCGGCCATTCTGCTGTTTTCCGTGCCCTCCGGCGCACTGGCCCAGCCCTGGTCGATCTGTGGTGGTTACCTGGTATCCGCCGTGGTAGCGACGCTGGTCGCGCAGCTCGGCGGCCACAGTCTGGAAATGGCCGCACTGGCGGTCGCCCTGTCGCTGATAGCCATGTTTGCCCTGCGCTGCCTGCACCCACCGGGCGGTGCCGTGGCGCTGTGCGTGGTGCTGGCCGGGCCGGCGCTGCAGGCCTTGGGCGAAAAAGCCGTGCTGCCGGTGATGCTCAACGCCCTCTCGCTGCTGGCCATTGCCCTGCTCTACAACAATCTGACCGGCGTACGATATCCCAAGCGACCGCAACCGCAGGTCGACCTGCATCACACCAGCGACAGCATGCCAGAGATGCGCGTAGGCTTTACCGATGCGGATCTGGACGCCGCGCTGGATGACTTTGGCGGTTTTGTCGACCTGACCCGCGAAGACCTGACGCAGCTGGTGCGCAAGGTCGAGGATGCCGCCCGGCGTCGCAGCCTGGGGGGCATCCAGGTGGCCGACATCATGTCCCGCGACCTGCGCTGCGCTGCGCCCGAGACGCGGGTGCGCGAGGCGCTGGATCTGTTGCACGCTCACCGCCTGCGGGTGTTGCCGGTGCTCGACGCCGAGCGGCAACTGGTGGGCATCGTCAGCCTGACTGACCTGGCCAACTTTGTCGGCCGCAGCGGCAGTTTCCGCCTGCTGCGCCGGGGCGGCGGCGACAAGTCACCGCTGAGCGACGTGATGACCTCGCCCGTCATCGCGGTGTCGCCGCAACTGCCTATCAGTGAGCTGACTCCCATGCTGTCGAGCCAGGGCCTGCACTGTCTGCCGGTAGTCGATGAGGAAAAGCTGGTCGGCATGGTCACCCAGACCGACCTGATTGCGGCGCTGCAACGCAGCATGGTGCTGGGCGCCTGACCCGCAGCGGATCAGTCCCAGCGCTGTGACCAGTCATGGCTGTCCGTCGCGGCCTGACGCAGTAGCGTGATCGCCTGCTGCAGTACCGCACTGTCACGCTCGCGAGAGTAGACCAGCCAGGTCGGGAAGCTGAATTCCGGTGCCCGGGGCACCCGCTGCAGCTGTCCACTGTCCAGATAGCTCTGCACCACCCGGGTACGAAAATAACCACTGCCGCCGCAGCTGAGCAGGTACTGCAGGGCCATCGGCCCCAGATTGAAGGTCAGTTCAGCCTTGGCCTTGTCCGGCAGGGCGCGATCATGCTGCTGGCGAAAGGCGTCCCCCCAGTCGATGTAGATATAGGGCTCGGGCTGGCTCGGCAGACATACCTGAATCAGCTTCTCTTCCAACAGCTCCTCGACCTGCAGCCCCGGCCAGTAACTCGGCTGAAACACCAGCGCAGCATCCAGCGTGCCCTGCTCCAGCCGGCGCTGCAGCAACGCGCCCTCGCCCACCTCGGCACGCACCGCTTGAGCACCCAGCTCCGTGCGCAGCAAGCGCACCCAATGCAGCATCAGCGGGTTATAGAGACTGGTTTCGCAGCCCAGATGCAGCACATTGTCGATACCGCTGGCCAACGGCAAATCCCGCTGCGCTGCCTCCCAGGTCTGCACCAGCTGATTGGCGTAGGTGACAAACAGCTCGCCATCGGCCGTCAGTCGCGCGCCGCCCCGGTTGCGCACAAACAGGCGGCAGTTGAGCTGCGACTCCAGGCTCTGAATACGCGCCGTCACCGCCGCCTGAGTGACGTGCAACTGCTCGGAGGCTGCAATCAGGCTGCCGCTGCGGACAACTTCAAGAAAGGTTCTGGCGAGGCTGATATCCATAAGTCGGGCTCATCCCAAGGAAGCCGGCATTGTGCGTCATCCACCGGCAGCGGCCAAGGGAAGCCCTGATCTCGGTCAATACGTCAGACAGACGAAGCCACTAAGCTGCGACCTTTTTTCGCAGGTCCCGATCATGCCCAATGCCCCCGAACTGCTGGCCCCCGCCGGCACCCTCAAGGCCATGCGCTACGCCTTCGCCTATGGCGCCGACGCGGTGTACGCCGGTCAGCCGCGCTACAGCCTGCGCGTGCGCGAGAACGACTTTCACAACCCGGAAGTCATGGCCGAGGGCATCAAGGAAGCCCACGCACTCGGAAAAAAGTTCTATCTGGCCAGCAATATTGCAGCGCACAACAGCAAGGTCGCTACCTACCTGCGCGACCTGGAACCCGTGGTCGCCATGGGGCCGGATGCGCTGATCATGTCGGACCCAGGGCTGATCATGCTGGTGCGCGAGCGCTGGCCGGAGCTGCCGGTACACCTCTCGGTGCAGGCCAACGCGGTGAACTGGGCGACGGTCAAGTTCTGGCAGCAGCTGGGGCTGGAGCGCATCATTCTGTCGCGCGAGCTGTCACTGGAGGAGGTTGAAGAGATCCGTCAGCGCTGCCCGGATGTCGGCCTGGAAGTGTTTGTCCACGGCGCCCTGTGCATCGCCTACTCCGGCCGCTGCCTGCTGTCCGGCTACTTCAACCACCGCGACGCCAACCAGGGCGCCTGCACCAACGCCTGCCGCTGGCAATATGACGTAAAACCCGCGGTCGAAACTGCCGAAGGCAATATCGAGCCGGTTGCACAGCCGGTGCAGATCATCACCCAGCACGACAAACCCGACGAGCCGATGGCCATTGAGGAAGATGAGCACGGCACCTACATCATGAACTCCAAAGACCTGCGCGCAGTGCAGCACGTCGAACGCTTCGTGCAGATGGGTGTGGACTCACTGAAGATCGAGGGACGCACCAAATCGCATTTCTATGTTGCCCGCACGGTGCAGGTCTACCGCCAGGCGATCGACGACGCGGTCGCCGGACGCCCGTTCAATCTGGGCCTGATGGACGACCTGGAAAGCCTCGCCAACCGTGGCTACACCGAAGGCTTCTACCGCCGTCACCCACCCGGGGTGTATCAGAACTACGAACAGGGCGCCTCGCGCATGAGCCGTCACCAGTTCGTCGGTGAACTGGCCGGGGAAGATCGCGACTGGATCGAGATCGAGGTGAAAAACCGCTTTGCCATCGGCGACCAGCTGGAGCTGATGACCCCACAGGGCAACCACAGTCTTGTACTGGAAACCCTGCAGGATCGTAACGGCAACGCCATTGAGGTGGCGCCGGGCAACGGCCACCGGGTGCGTATTCCGCGCCCGCCGCTGGCCGATATGCAGTACGCGTTGCTGATGCGCTGGCTGGCGGCTTAAGCGGCTGTCAGGCGGCTAATGACATCCGCTGTCGTCGTTACCTCGCCAAACTCATAGGCAATGGTGCTGAGCGAGATACGTTGAATCTCCTCGGCACTGATGGCGCCGAAGCCCAGATCCGGGTAGTCCATCGCCGCGTTGGCGTCGCTCAGGGCGATCACCTTGTATTCCCGATGCACGCCGTCGCGGATGGTGGTTTCGCAGCAGACGTTGGTCACCGTGCCGCAGATGATGATGGTGTCCACGTCGCGGGCGCGCAGCACGGTGTCCAGATCGGTGCCGTGAAAGCCGCTGTAGAACAGCTTGTCGATGACCACGTCACCCGGCTGCGGCGCCAGCGCGTCGATGACCTCTACATTCGGCTCGCTGCGAGCCAGAATCTCGTCCACGTTGGGGTACAGATCGCGCATACGGCCGGTATCACTGCCGTCGCCACGCACGATGTGACGCAGGTAAATCACCGGCACATCGACGCCACGGGCGGCATCGACCAGTGCCTGAATGGGCTGAATGATCTTGGCGGTGTTCGGCACGTAGAGAGCGCCGTCCGGCTCGCAGAAGACCTTCTGCATATCGACGACGATCACCGCGGTGCGGCGCGGATTGAGGTCCCAGCGGACCAGGGGCTTGCTCATAGGGGCATCCTCTTGACGGAGGTAAGGGAACAGCGCGGCATTGAATACAGCAAATTTTGTACCTTTTGGTCTGTTTCAGCCCTAAAAGGTCCGGCCGACGCGGCATCGACACGGCTCGCACCGCGCAGCACACTCATCACCGCCTGCACCGACTCGGGGCAACCACTGACCCAGGACAATTAAACAGGGCAGCAAAGTGTCTAGACTGCGTTCTCCATCCTCGAAGGAGCGACTGTCATGCACTGCGATATCGCCATCATCGGCGCTGGCCCCAGCGGCCTGTGTCTGGCCCGGTCACTGGCCGACAGCGGCCTTGCGGTCACGCTGATCGAGCGTCAGCCCGAGTCTGCGCTGGCTGCCCCCGCCTTTGACGGCCGCGAGATCGCCCTGACCCACGCCTCGCGCAGGTTACTGCAGCAGCTGGATATCTGGGACCGTTTGCCCGCCGACGATGTCGCATTGCTGCGCGACGCCCAGGTGTTCAACGGCCCCTCGCCGTTCGCCCTGCAGATCCAGGCGCGCCACGCCGGCAGCGATCACCTCGGCCACCTGGTCGCCAATCGCGCCATCCGCCAGGCCGCCTGGGACAGCCTACAGGCCGCCGGCACTGCCACCGTGCGCGCCGGCACCCGCTTGCGCCACCTGCGCCAGCATAGCGGCGGCATTGAGCTGGCGCTGGATGACAGCAGCACGCTGGAGTGCAGCCTGCTGGTGGCCGCAGACAGCCGCTTTTCCGAGACCCGACGCCTGCTGGGCATCGGTGCGCAGATGAAGGACTTCGGTAAAAGTATGCTGGTCTGCCGCATGCAGCACGACGCCGACCACCAGCAGGTCGCCTGGGAATGGTTTGGCTACGGTCAGACCCTGGCGCTGCTGCCACTCAATGGTCGTCAATCCTCGGTGGTGGTCACCCTGCCGCCTCGGGATATCGAGCGGCTGCAGCAGATGAGCGCCACCGAGTTTGCTACCGAAATGGAACACCGTTTTGCCGACCGACTCGGTGGCATGACGCTGGTCAGCGAGCGGCATGTCTATCCGCTGGTGGGTGCCTACGCCAGCCACCTGACCGCACATCGCAGCGCCCTGATCGGCGACGCCGCCGTCGGCATGCACCCGGTCACCGCGCATGGTTTCAACTTCGGCCTGGGCAGTGTGCAGCGCCTGAGTACGCTGCTGCTCGACGCCCATAGGCGCAACCGCGATATCGGCTCCATTGCCCTGCTGAACCGCTATGAGCGCCAGCAGCGCCTGGCCACCTGGCCGCTCTACCAGGCCACCAACCTGCTGGTTGGCTGCTACACCAATGACCGCCTGCCCATGCGCCTGTTGCGCGGCGCGGCCCTGCGCGCGGCGCAGCAGCTCAACCCGCTCAAACGCGGCATCGCGCGCCACCTGACCGCCGGCAGCTGAGGGCCGGTCAGCCGCTGATCAGCTGCCATCCCAGCACCGCGGCAGGCAGCAGCAAGGCGGTCAGCACCCCCAGCGCGCCCATCGCCAGCGCAGAAAAGGCCGCACATTCATCGCCCTCCTCCAGCGCCCGGGCCGTGCCCACCGCATGCGCATTCATGCCGTAGGCCATGCCCCGCGCCGCCGGGTGATTGACCCCGGCGAGCATCAGCAACGGCGGCAACATGACGGTGCCCAATACACCGGTCAACATCACCAGCACCGCGGCCAGCGCCGCCAGCCCGCCCAGTTGCTCGGCCAGCGGCATGGCAATCGGCATGGTCACCGACTTGGTCGCCAGGGTCATCAGCACCGACAGGTCTGCCCCCAGTAACCAGGCGGCGAGCAAGGTCAAGGCCACGCTGGCGCTCCCACCGACCAGCAGTGTCACCAGCACCGGCCAGAGATTGGCGCGAATACGCCGCAGATTCCGATACAGGGGCACCGCCAGCGCGACCGTGGTGGGCCCGAGCAACCAGGCGATGGGCACAACAGCTTCACGGTAGGCGGCATAATCCAGCTGCAACAGGCGGATACCGGCAATGATCAGCAGCATGGTGATCAATACCGGCTGCAGCACCAGCCAGCCGGTGCGCCGGTAAAGCCAGAGTGCAAACACAAAAGCCGCCAGCGTCAGCGCGATGGCGGTCAGTGGCGCATGGACCACCTGCAGCAGCGCGTCAGTCATCTTCACGCCTCCCGTTCATCAGCCGTTGCATCAGCACGCCGCACAGCGGAATACACAGCAGCAGCGACACGACCAACCCCGCGCCAATCGCAGGCAGTTGCGCCAGCAGCACATCACCGCCGAGCAGAATACCGGTCGCCGGAATCGCCAGCATCAGCGGCAGATAGCCGAGCAATGCCGCGCTCGCCTGCTCCAGCCACTCAGGAATCCGGCCCAGCAGCACCAGCAACGCCAACAGCAGCAGCAAACCGATGACCGGCGCGGGCAGCATCGGCAACCAGACAGCCTGCAGCAACGCACCAACCGCCTGCATCACCACCAGCAACAGCAGCCCCTTCAGCATTCGCTGCTCCGTCGACGAAACAGCGGCCGCGGCTCAATCGCCGAGCGCCCATAGAGCACGCTCATGCCGCTCAGCCCCTTGATGGCATCCTCGACAGATTTGTCTTCGCGCACGGCAAAGGCATCAAAGCCGCACTGGCGCATGTGGCTGAGCTGATCACGCAGCACATCCCCCACCGCGCGTAGTTCGCCGGTCCAGCCGATGCGGGTGCGGAGCAGGTAAGCCTGGCTGTAGCCACGGCCGTCGCGAAAGCTCGGGAACAGCACGGCAATCAGCGGCAGTACCGCCAGATAGGGTTGCAGCCGCTCGGCCTCGTCATCGGGTTGCAGGCAGACCGCGTCGGCGCTGGATTCAAGGCCGCTCAGCACCGCCTCGGACTGAGATTGCAGCCAGCCGTCCAGACTGAGAATCCGGGGACCATCGGCGGGCTCCTCACCGGTCAGCGCCAGCGTCCACAGGTCCTCATTCACCCGTTCAGGCCCATGCTCGGTGAGCCGTATCAGATTGTTCATGCGCGCACCTCCTGCGCCGGATACACACGCGCCTTGAACGGGGCGAGGCCGATACGCGCGACGGTATCGACAAAGCGCTCCGTGCCCTGCCGCTGCTCGCGGTACACCTCGGCCAGTTGGGCAATCACCTCGGGCACGTCCTCGGCGCTGAAGGCCGGACCGATCACCTTGCCCAACGCGCTCTGCTTGCCCTGCGCCCCACCGATGGTGAGCTGATACCACTCGCTGCCGTTTTTATCGACGCCAAGAATGCCGATATTGCCAATGTGATGATGACCACAGGCGTTCATGCAGCCGGAAATGTTCAGGCTGATCTCGCCCAGATCCTGCAGCAGCTCGGGGTCGGCAAAGCGCTGCTGAATGGCCTGCGCCACCGGAATGGACTTGGCGTTGGCCAGCGAACAGTAATCGCCGCCGGGGCAGGCAATCACGTCGGTCAGCAGGCCGATATTGGGTGTCGCCAGGCCGAACTCGCAGGCCTGCTGCCAGAGCGCGTACAGGTCTGCCTTGGCGACATCCGGCAGCACCAGATTCTGTTCGTGGGCGACCCGAATCTCGCCGAAGCCAAAGCGCTCGGCCATCAGCGCCACCTGCTCCATCTGCTCGGCAGTCACGTCACCGGGCGGCATGTCGGCGCCGGGCTTGGTCGACAGCGTGACCGACACGTAGCCCGGTCGCTTGTGTGCATGGGTGTTGCGCTGCACCCAGCGGGCAAACCCGGCGTCGCGCGCCAGCGCGCTGCCAAATTCCAGGTCCACCGCTGGCTGTGGCGGGTAGCTCGGCGGCTGAAAGCTGGCGGCAACGCGCTCATACTCATCGCGGGTCAGCTCGGCGGGGCCATCCTTGATGTGCTGCCACTCGGCCTCGACCTCGCGGGCAAAAGCGTCTATGCCGAGCGCCTTGACCAGAATCTTGATGCGCGCCTTGTACTTGTTGTCCCGGCGGCCGTGGCGGTTATAAACCCGCAGCACCGCCTCGACATAGGACAACAGGTGCTGCCAGGGCAGCGCCCGACGGATCGGCTGCGACAGAATCGGCGTACGCCCCAGGCCGCCGCCGACCATGACGTCGAACAGCATCTCGCCCGCGGCATCCCGGTACAGATAGAGCCCGATGTCGTGCATCATCACCGCCGCACGGTCTTCGCTGGCCGAGCACAGAGCGATCTTGAATTTGCGCGGCAGGTAGAGAAACTCCGGATTGATCGTCGACCACTGGCGCAGAATCTCGGCCAGCGGCCGCGGGTCGAGCACCTCATCGGCAGCCACCCCGGCAAAGGCGTCGGTGCTGATATTGCGCACACAGTTACCGGAGGTCTGAATCGCATGCATGTCGACCGCCGCCAGCCGGGCCAGAATGTCACCCACCTGCTCCAGCTCGATCCAGTTGAACTGAATATTCTGACGCGTGGTGAAGTGGCCGTAGCCGCGGTCAAAGTCGCGGGCGACGCCCGCCAGCGCACGCAGCTGATCGGCCGACAGCGTGCCGTAGGGAATCGCCACCCGCAGCATGTAGGCATGCCGTTGCAGATACAGGCCGTTCTGCAGGCGCAGCGGCAAAAACTCCTCCTCGCTCAGTTCGCCGCTCAGCCGCCGGCTGATCTGATCACGAAACTGGGCCACCCGCTCGGCAACCAGCGCCCGGTCATACTCATCGTAGTGGTACATGCTCACCTCTCGGCAGGCGGCAGTTCCCGCCAGCAGCGGGCCTCCCGCACAGTATCATCAAGGCGGCCACTATGCGGATGCAGCTGAGCCCATACCAGCCTCAGATCCTGCTAAAAAAACCGTATCAGTGGTACTGAAAGCGCTGTTTTTCCTAAAGCGCAAGGCAACACCGCATGCGGTTGCAGTGCGGCTGTTGACCAAATACTTGAAGGATTGAGTGTGCACTGGGTTTCGTCCCCTTTACGCGGGCGAGTAGCGCAGGTTTGGCGGGAAGAAGAGCGGCAGCCTGTCTGAGGCTCGCAGAGCCGAGTTCTGCCGATCCCCGTCAAACCGAGCCACACAGCGAACTCGAAGGGCCGCGTAGCCGGGTGCCCCTTGGCTCGCCGTGAAGGCGAAAGGCTGATTCAGAAGCAGCCCGCGGGCCCTCGCCTGATGAAAGTCGGCAGGCAAACGAGAGACGCCTAAAGTTAGCCTTAGACCTTTTTGAGTCCTCACAAAGCCTGCCGTCAGCGCCCATGAAAAGCATACGCGGACACGCCTTTGGCTTAGTCCGCACTACGGCTTCGTGCATGCGCAGAGAAGGCAAACACGCTGCGCCGGCCAACGGCACGGACCGCTCCATCTGATATGGTTTTTTGCGTCCAATCTGAATCTGTTACCAGATCAGCTATCCCCGCATCATCGCCACAGCCTGAAAATCCAAGAGCCGTGATGCCATGACCAGCCATATCCCCCTTAAAGACCTGACGCCCGCCCAGCAGGGCGGACCCATTCATACCCGCAGTTTCAAGGGCCTGTACCGCAACTTGCGCCTGCTCGGAGCCGGTGCACTGATGCTGCTGTTTTTCGGTACCGCCTGGATCGACTGGAACGGCCAGCAGGCCGTGCTCTGGGATCTGGACAGCAAGCAGTTCCATATCTTCGGCGCGACCTTCTGGCCGCAGGACTTCATCCTGCTGTCAGCCATTCTGATGATTGCCGCCTTTGGCCTGTTCTTTATCACCGTGGTCGCCGGCCGGGTCTGGTGCGGCTACAGCTGCCCGCAGAGCGTCTGGACCTGGATGTTCATGTGGGTGGAGAAAGTCACCGAAGGCGAGCGCCACCAGCGCATTCGCCTGGACGCCGCGCCCTGGTCGCTCAACAAACTGCTGCGCCGCGGAGCCAAGCACGGGCTCTGGCTGGCGATCAGTCTGGCTACCGCCATCGGCTTCATCGGTTACTTCACCCCGGTGCGCGATCTGGTCGGCGACCTGCTGAGCTGGCAGGTTGGCGCGACCACCGCATTCTGGCTACTGTGCTTTACCGCCGCCACCTACTTCAACGCCGGCTGGCTGCGCGAGCAGGTATGCCTGCACATGTGCCCGTACTCGCGCTTCCAGAGCGCGATGTTTGATGCCGACACGCTGCTTGTGACCTACGACGCCGCACGCGGCGAAGCCCGCGGCCCGCGCAAGAAGAACAGCGATCCGGCTGCCGCCGGGCTCGGTGACTGCATCGACTGCACCGTCTGCGTGCAGGTCTGCCCGACCGGCATCGACATCCGCGACGGCCTGCAAATCGACTGCATCAGCTGTGGCGCCTGCATCGACGCCTGCAACGGCATCATGGATCAGATGGGCTATCAGCGCGGGCTGATTCGCTATACCTCCGAGCGCGCGCTGGCCGGCGGCAAAACCCACTGGCTGCGGCCGCGCCTGGTCGGCTACGCCATTGCCCTGTTGCTGATGATCGGCGGACTGGTGTGGGGGCTGCAGGAACGCCCGCTGATCGATCTGGACATCAGCCGGGACCGCAGCGTGTTCCGCGCCAACAGCAACGGCGAGATCGAAAACATCTACACCCTCAAGGTGCTGAACAAGACCCAGCAGCCCCGTGAGTACAGCATCAACCTGGAAGGCGCCGAGCGGTTCAACACGCAAGGTCTGGGCAACCTGCAGGTCGCCGCCGGCGAAACCCGCACCGTCGCCGTGCGGGTCAGCCGCCGCGATCCGAACGCTGCCGCCGGCAGCGAGCCGCTGGCGTTTGTAGTGCAGGATCTGAACGACACAGCGAGCAAGGTCAGCGACGAGAGTACCTTTGTCTCACCGATGACGCGTTGATATCGCATGCGCGCGCGTGATGACCTAGAGTGGCGGACACCTCCTTCAGAGTCGCAGAACGGGATGAAACGCTACGAAAAGCTGGCCGACGACATCGCCGAGCTGATCCGCACCGGGGTCATCGCCCCCGGCGAAAAGATCCCCTCGGTGCGGCACGCCAGCCGCACCTACGGGGTCAGTCCATCGACCGTCTTTCAGGCCTACTACCTGCTGGAAGATCGCGGTCTGATTCAGGCCAGACCCCGCTCGGGCTACTTTGTCCACGCGCTGGCACGGCGCCAGTTGAGCGAGCCGAACATCAGCCCCTACGCCTCCAGCAGCGTCGACGTGGACGTCAGCGAACTGGTGTTCTCGGTCCTTGGCTCACTCAAGGACCCGGAAATGGTCGCCTTCGGCTCGGCCTTCCCGAGCCCGGATCTGTTTCCGCTGGCGCGGCTGTCGCGCTCGCTGGCCAGCAGCGCACGGGACATGAAGCCCCACTCGGTGATTGCCGACATGACCGCCGGCAACCCCGACCTGCGCCGCCAGATCGCCCTGCGCTATATGGTCAGCGGCATGCTGCTGCCGATGGACGAACTGGTGATCACCAATGGCGCGATGGAAGCGCTCAACCTGTGCCTGCAGTCGGTCACCCAGCCCGGTGACCTGGTCGCCATCGAAAGCCCGGCGTTTTACGCCACCTTGCAGGTGCTGGAGCGCTTACAGCTCAAGGCGGTCGAGATCCCGGTGCATCCACGCGAAGGCATCGACCTCGACAGCCTCGCCGACAGCCTGCAGCGCTTTCCGATCAAGGCCTGCTGGTTTATGAGCAGCCTGCAGAACCCGCTGGGCGCCAGTATGAGCGACGCCAAGAAAAAGCAGCTATATGCCCTGCTCAAGCAGCATCAGGTGCCGATGATCGAGGACGATGTCTACGCCGAACTGTACTTCAGCGCCAAGCCACCCAGACCGGTCAAAAGTTTCGATACCGACGGGCTGGTAATGCACTGCGGCTCGTTCTCCAAGTGTCTGGCACCCGGTTATCGGGTCGGCTGGGTAGCGGCCGGGCGCTTTGCCGAACAGGTCAGCCGTCTCAAGCTGATGACCACCATTTCCCCGTCGGTACCCACTCAGGCCGCGCTGGCCGACTACCTGCAGCACGGCGGCTACGACCGTCACCTGCGCAAGTTGCGTCACGCACTGGAGAGCCAGCAACGGGCCATGCTGGCTTCTGCCGCGCGGCACTTCCCCCGTGAGACCCGGGTCAGCCGCCCCAATGGCGGGTATTTTCTGTGGTTCGAGTTTCCCGAACGGGTCGACTCGCTGCAGCTGTTCCAGCACGCGCTGGCGCAGGGCATCAGTCTGGCACCGGGGCCGATCTTCTCGGCCAACCGGCAGTACCGCAACTGCGCGCGGCTGAACTACGGCACGCCCTGGGATGAGCGCTGCGAACAGGCCATGGCAACCCTCGGACGCTTGCTCGCCGCCTTCTGAGCGCAGCCCTATCTGATCTGCTTTTTGCGGCCATCTCTGAGTCTGTTTTGTACTGGCGCTAAACCCTAGAGTGCAGGCGTTATCGCGACATGCGTCGTGTCACTGCCATGAAGGGGTTGAAGATGCAGAACTCTGCTGCGCAAGGGTACAACTACAAGGTGGTGCGCCAGTTCACCATTATGACCGTGGTCTGGGGCGTGATCGGCATGTCCGTCGGCCTGCTGGTCGCCTCGCAACTGGTCTGGCCAGCGCTGAACCTGGACCTGCCGTGGACCTCCTTTGGTCGGCTGCGACCACTGCACACCAGCCTGGTGATCTTCGGTTTTGCCGGCAGCGCGCAGTTTGCCGCCAGCTACTACGTCGTTCAGCGCACCTGCCAGGCGGCGCTGATCGCGCCGCGCCTCACCGCGTTCACCTTCTGGGGCTGGCAGGCAGTCATCGTGACCATGCTGGTAACCCTGCCCCAGGGCCTGACCACCACCAAGGAATACGCCGAACTCGAGTTTACCGGCGCGGTACTCATGGCGATTGTCTGGGTGGCTTACGCCATCGTGTTCTTCGGCACGCTGATGCGCCGCAAGAGCCGCCACATTTACGTTGGCAACTGGTTCTTCGGTGCCTTCATTCTGGTGATCGCAGTGCTGCACATCGTCAACCACGCGGCCATTCCGGTCAGCTGGTTCAAGTCCTACCCTGTCTACGCCGGGGCCACCGATGCCATGGTGCAATGGTGGTATGGGCACAACGCG
This sequence comes from Pseudomonas abyssi, assembly GCF_003444685.1. Taxonomy (NCBI): domain Bacteria; kingdom Pseudomonadati; phylum Pseudomonadota; class Gammaproteobacteria; order Pseudomonadales; family Pseudomonadaceae; genus Pseudomonas; species Pseudomonas abyssi. Next base: position 117,779 of record NZ_LMAZ01000005.1, read on the forward strand.
GTCGGTTTTTTCCTGACCACCGGTTTTCTCGGCATGATGTATTACTTCGTGCCCAAGCAGGTCAATCGCCCGGTCTACTCCTACCGGCTGTCGATAGTGCACTTCTGGGCGTTGATCAGCCTGTACATCTGGGCCGGCCCCCACCACCTGCACTACACCGCGCTGCCGGACTGGGCGCAGTCGCTCGGCATGGTGATGTCGTTGATCCTGCTGGCCCCCAGCTGGGGCGGCATGATCAACGGCATGATGACGCTGTCGGGGTCCTGGCATCAGCTGCGCACCGATCCGATTCTGCGCTTTCTGGTGGTCGCACTCGCCTTCTACGGCATGTCGACCTTTGAAGGGCCGATGATGGCGATCAAAACCGTTAACGCACTGTCGCACTATACTGACTGGACCATCGGCCACGTCCATGCAGGGGCGCTGGGCTGGGTAGCGTTGATCACCTTTGGCTCGCTGTACCATCTGATCCCGAAGGTCTTCGGCACGGAGAAAATGTACAGCATCGGCCTGATCAATCTGCACTTCTGGCTGGCCACCATCGGCACCGTGCTCTATATCGTATCGATGTGGGTGAACGGCATTACCCAGGGCCTGATGTGGCGAGCCGTCAACGTGGATGGTACGCCGACCTACAGCTTCGTGGAGGCGCTGGAGGCCAGCCACCCGGGCTATGTCGTCCGCGTGATCGGCGGCGCCTTTTTCCTGACCGGCATGCTGTGCATGGCCTGGAATACCTGGCGCACAGTGCGGCAGGCAAAGGCGGAGCAGACTGCAACCACCTATCTGGCTACCGCCAGTTGATATAACGGAGGGAGTAACGATGCTGATTGCAGAAGTCTCGGGATTGCTGACCCTGCTGGGCCTGTACATCGCGGTCCAAACCTGCCTGGCCAATCACCCCGGCGATGAGCTGGAACAGGCCGCCCAGTTGCCGTTTGCCGAGGAGCCGGACCGCTTCGACGCCTGACATCCGGCGTGCGGCAAACAGCCACAGGATACGGAGTACGGAAAAGGGCGCGGAGTGCTAGAATTCCGCGCATGACTCTGCCCCGCCGCCACCATCACAGCCTCGTCCTGGTGCTCTATCTGTGCACCTTGCTGGGTTTGCTTACCTGCGGTTTACATCAGGGGCAGATGAGCGGCCAGTATCTCAGCGGCACCGGTATACCCGCCTGCTACCTGAGCAGCTTCCAGAGCAGTATCGATCTGGATGACGGCAGTCAGCAGCAGATGAGCGACCTGCAACCGGGTTGCCCGCTGTGCTCCTCTGTCGGCCACGCCGCGCCGCTGGCGTCACAGGGCTGGACGCTGGACTACCTGCCCTTTACCACTGTCAGTGCCCAGCCCAGCGGCCAATGGGCCCGTCCGCCGCCGCGCAAGGTCTGGCCCGCTATCAACCCCCGCGCTTCACCACACACGCTCGACGCCACGCCACGCGCCGTCTGAGCCTCTGCGGCCATCGGCCGTGCGTTGCGTCACCCTCACATCACCTTTTTCTGATTCCGGCCCGGCGCGCCTGCGCCGCAGTGGCCACTGTGTGGATGACAACAATGCAACATGCCAACCGTTTCACCCGGACCAGCGCCAGCCTGCGCTGGCAAGCCGCCTTCGCCCTGCTGCTGACCAGCCTGGGTGCCAACGCGCAAGCCGTTCATGAGGGCCATGCGCAACATGAACATGACCATCAGCCGGCGCTGATTCAGCTGCCCCCGGTGGTCGTGACAGCCGTGCAGCAAAGCTCACCGCTGACCATCATTGCCGACCCGAAAGACCCGCGTCAGCCCATTCCAGCCAGCGACGCCACCGACTATCTGAAGACCATCCCCGGTTTCTCCGCCATCCGCAGCGGTGGCACCAACGGCGACACCGTGCTGCGCGGCATGTTCGGCTCGCGCATCAACCTGCTGGCCAATGGCGGGCAGATGATCGGCGCCTGCCCCAACCGCATGGACGCGCCCAGCTCCTACATCTCGCCCGAAACCTACGACCGCCTGACCGTGATCAAGGGCCCGCAGAGCGTCCGCTGGGGGCCGGGAGCCTCGGCCGGCACCGTGCTGTTCGAGCGCGAGCCGGAACAGTTCGATGAACCTGGCAGTCGTCTCCATGCCAGTGTGCTGGGCGGCAGTAACGGTCGCTTCGACAAGACCCTGGACGCCGCCATCGGCAACCAGAGCGGCTACCTGCGCTTTACCGGCAACGACGCCAAATCCGACGACTACGAAGACGGCAACGGCGACACCGTGCCGTCGCGCTGGAGCAAGTGGAACGGCGACATTGCCCTTGGCTGGACGCCGGATGCCGACACCCTGCTGGAGTTCACCGCCGGCAAGGGCGACGGCGAGGCGCGCTACGCCGGCCGGGGCATGGACGGCAGCCAGTTTCTGCGGGAAAGCCTGGGCCTGCGTTTCGAGAAGAGCAACCTGGGCGCCATTGACAAGCTGGAGGCGCAGGTCTACTACAACTACGCCGACCATGTGATGGACAACTTCCGCCTGCGCGCACCTGACCCGACCAGCATGATGCCCATGCCCATGGCGGCCCAGGTTGACCGCCGCACGCTGGGCGGTCGCCTGGCGCTGACCTTCGAGCTGGACCAGCTCGAACTGGTCACCGGTGTCGACGCCCAGCGCAGCGAACACCGGGGCCGCTCGTCCAGCTACAGCATGATGACCGGCTATACCGATGCGGACGAGTTCGCCTGGGAAAAAGACGCGGTCATGCACAACTACGGACTGTTCAGCGAAGCCACCTGGCAGCGCAGCGACCGGACCCGCTGGATCGGCGGCGCACGGCTGGACCGCGCCTCGGTCAAGGACTACCGGGTGGGTATTCGCAATATGATGGGCATGGCCACCCCCAACCCGACCGCCGGCCAGACCCGCAGCGACACCCTGCCCAGCGGTTTTGTGCGCTACGAGCAGGACTTGCAAGGCAGCCCCACCACCCTGTATGCCGGCCTCGGTCACGCCGCGCGCTTCCCGGATTACTGGGAGCTGTTCTCCGCCAGCCTGGCGCCCACCGGCGAGGTCAACGCCTTTGACGGCATCGAACCGGAGAAGACCACCCAGCTGGATGTGGGCATCCAGTATCAGCGCGACAACCTGCAGGCCTGGGCCTCCGCCTACGCCGGCCAGGTGGATGACTTCATTCTGTTCCGGTATTCCACCGGCATGATGGGCATGTCCAGCAGCCAGGCCTACAACGTCGACGCGCGCATCGCCGGTGCGGAGATGGGCGTAGCCTATGACCTGACCGAGCGCTGGAACGCCGATGCGACCCTAGCCTACGCCTGGGGCGAAAACCGCAGCGACGGCGAGCCGCTGCCACAGATGCCGCCACTCGAAGCCCGCCTGGGCCTGAGCTACGCCCACAACGACTGGAGCGCCGGTGCCCTGTGGCGCGTGGTCGCCGAGCAGAACCGGGTGGATGAAGGCGCCGGCAACGTGGTTGGCCAGGACATTGGCAAGAGCGCCGGCTTTGGCGTCTTCTCACTCAACGGCGCCTACCGCCTGAGCGAGCAGCTGAAGCTCAGCGTCGGTGTCGACAACCTGTTCGACAAGGCCTACGCAGAGCACCTCAACCTGGCCGGCAACTCGGCGTTTGGCTATCCCGCCGATGCCATCGCCATCAACGAGCCGGGGCGCTCACTGTGGGCCAAGGTGGATTTTGACTTCTAGGGTCTGACAAAAGACGCGTTGCGCGGACACGCCTGCGGCTTAGTCCGCCCTACCGGGCAGCCCCCGTAGGGTGGATTAAGCCGCAGGCGTATCCACCATTGACCAGCACAAAAGAGCACCAACACACCGCCCGGCCATTGCCGGGCGGTGTCGTTTCAGCCCCGCCGCCAGACACTCGCCAGCCAGGGCTGCTGCTCACGCGGCAGGCCGGCTGGGCGATAGTAATGCTCCAGCTCGACAAAGCCCGCCGCCTGCAGCAAGGCACGCCAGGTCTCCAGCCGGTAGTAGGCACCGTAGCGCTCACCGCTCCAGCCTTCCTGATCCTCCCCGCGCGGGTTGGAACTGAACAGCACACCACCGGGCTTCAACGTCTGATGCAATTGCGCCAAGGCACCGGGCAGCAAGTGGCTGGGGATATGGAACAGACAGGCGTTGGCAAAGATGCCGTCAAAGCGCGCCGCCGGCAAGTCCAACGCCAGAAAGTCCTGATGCCACACCTCGCAACCGCTGGCCTCACGCGCCATCTGCACAAAGGCCTCGGCACCATCAAGTCCTACGGCGTTATGACCCAGCGCGCGAAACGTGCGCAGATCGCGCCCCGGCCCGCAGCCCAGATCAAGGATCTGCCAGGGCGCCGGCGCCTGAATGTGCCGCAGCAACGCCTCGATGTTCTGGCTGACATCGTGATCCTGCGTGCCCTCGCGAAAGCGCTCGGCATTGGCCTGATAGTGCCCTAGCGTGCGGCTGGCCAGCTGGGCAGACTCCTCATCCGGGTCAGTGGCTGAGCCTTCTGCCAGCCCCAGCAATTGCAGGGTGCGCGCATCGGGCTCACCGCCGCAGAACACATCGAGCACCTCACTGAACAGCGGGTTATGCGGCGCCGCCAATGCAAACAGCGTCATGCTGGAGCGCAACTTGAGGTCATCCGGCGAGCCGAGAATCTGCCAGGCCGTGCGTTCCGGCCAGCCCAGCAGCGCCCGAGCGCAGGCCTCAAGCCTTGCGCCCAGTAGCGGATGCGCCAGATAGGCGCGTGCTTCGGCCAGGTCGGCGATGGCGTAGAGCTGCGCGGTACTGCTGCGCCCAAGCCCGCCCAACTGCGGAAATACAAACCACATCCAGTGCGAGGTCTTGCGTCCGGCCTGCAGCTCGGCCAGCGCAGCGGCATAGCCATCGGCCTGGGCATCAACGAAGCGTTGCAAGTGGTGGGGATCGGCCATGCTGTTTCTCATTGCAGATATCGAAGGGTTGCGGAGGGTGTACGTGCTCAGTCTGGCGCGCAGCAACCAGATTGGACCATAACACGACACCGGTCGGCACCCGCGCAGGCTTATTGCCCCTCAGAAACGACAACGCCCGGCATGCGCCGGGCGTTGTTGCACCACCTTACCGCGCGAACTTACTCGCGGGTGATCAGCGCGTAGGCACCTTCCTGATCCAGGCGCGCCCAGATGTGCGGCACGCCGACATCGACCAGACCGGCGGCTGTCGGACACTCGGCAGCAACGCCAGCCGGCAGGCTGTCCAGGTAGCTGCTGTCGTAGGCGACATTGCTCAGGCAACTGGCGGGGGCGACGGCAACCCAGGCCTCTGCAACCGCATCCCAGCGGGCCAGGTTCAGGGTCGCCGGATCGGCGTCAGCCGGCAGGTTGAACTGCAGCACAAAGTCATCGCCACGGGCGTCGTCATCCAGCACCCAGTTGCTGTTGACCCGACCGGCCGGCAGCGTCACCGGCTGCTTGCCCAGCTCACTGCCATCACCATAGCTGCCGGCAAAGCCGACATCAGTCGCCAGGTTCTTCGTCGCGCCGCGGGCACCGACGTAGGTGCCGTCCTGCCCCTGAATACCACTGACGATCAGCACGTCCGACACCGATCCTTGTTGCGCCGCGGTCCAGCTCAGCGAGACCTGCTTTTTCAGGTCGATGGTGGTTTCGCGGATCTGCACCTCTTCATCCGGGGTACCGGCGTTGATCAGCCGCACACGCTGACTGTTGTTGAGGTTCGGGTTATAACTCGCGTGCGGAATATGCAGCCAGCGGTAGTAACGGGCCGCCAGTGCCGTGTTGGACTGGGCGGTGGAGACACCCGGTTCCACGTTGGTGGTGCGGGTACGGGTGTCGTAGCGGTTGAAGATACGGTTCTCGCCATCCAGAATCCGCGCGGTAAAGCCACTGGCTGAGGTGCAGGGGCTGGTGCGATAGCTCTTGTCGTGGGTCATGTTGAGCTGGTTGCCTTCCGGAATACTCGATGGGAAGACAATCTTGTCGCACCGATCCGTGGTGCGGGTGAAGCGATCGATCAGCTTCCACTCGGGCTCGGCCAGCTCGCGCATGCCGTCTTCGTTACTGAAGATGGTGTGGGTTTCATAGTAGGAGCGGTAATCAACCAGGTTGCCGGTAAAGGTCAGGATCGAGGCGTTGACGTCCAGCGAGCCGTTGCTGCCGTCGTTGATCTTGGTCATCACCACATTCTGGATCAGCTCACTCTCGCCAAAGCGGCTGTCGTAGCCCTTGTAGGAGGCGTTGCCGCTGACCAGCTCGGTGTAGTGACCACCGTAGTAACCCGACACCAGGCTGCGCAGATACTGGTGCTCGTGACCGGCGACGTAGAGCACGTCGTTCTCGGCGAACAACTGGCGGTAATCCTCGTGCACCAGCAGGAAGGCCTGGTCGGAAGCCGAGGTGTCATAGGCCTCAACCGCGCGCTCGCGAATATTGCCGTAGCGGGCGCCCACCATGGTGTTGTGGGAGGTGACGATAATGTGGTCCACCTGCCCGCGATGCGTTTCGATCATCTCGCGGACAAAGTCGTAGGCGTACGGAATCTGTCCGTAGGAGACCACCACAATCAGCACATTGTCGCGCACCAGCGCGTAATTCTTATCCTGCTGACCGGCCATCTGAATGGCATCGGCCGGGATCAGGTCGCTGACGTTGTCGTACCAGTCCTGATCGGTGCCCTTGATATCGTGATTGCCCTGCAGCGGCAGCATCACGAAGTCTTCGCGGTAGTCATCTACCACACTGCGCCATTGCGCGTATTCGGCTGGCGTGGCTTCTTCCGACAGATCACCCACGATCAGCAGCAGGTCAACGTCCTGCTCACGGTAAAACTCCATCAGTGCACGCATCGGCATGATTGAGGCATTTTGCCCGCCACCCTGGGTGTCGGGAATCAATCCAATCTTGAGCGCTTGGGCCTCGGGAGGCGTTGGTACCGGTTGGGCCGGGTTGTCGTCACTGCTGTCACTGCTGGAGGAGAGGCAGCCGGTCAGCAGACCGCCTGCGAGTAAGGCAAAAACACCTGTACGTATCGACATCATGCATCCTTTCAAGACACGGTTTTGGAGGAACCAAAACACTAGATGCCGCGCATGAACCGCCCGAGGCAGAGCGGTTTCATTGACATAACAGGATGTAACAAGATATTTCTTTCAACGCGCAGCGCACTCTGCGCTCAACTCGCAACGCGCCCCAAGAACCCGGTCTTCCGGTTGCAGGGTGCTGTGGGTAATGCCAAAGCGCTCGCGCAGCAGCTGCTGAATCTGCGGCAGGATGCCAGGCCAGCGTGCCAGCAGGTCGATATCCACATGCGCAGCCAACGCGTACTTGCTGGATGACAGGCTCCAAATGTGCAGGTCATGTACCGCCTGCACACCCTCGATGTCAGCCAGCGCGAGGCGCACCTCGGCCAGCTCGATGCCCGCAGGCACACCTTCCATCAGCACATGGGTTACCGCCTTGAGCAGTCGCACAGCCGAGACCAGAATCAGCACGCAGACCAGCAGCGACAGGAGCGGGTCCATGATCGACGGCCCGCCCAGATAAATGATCAAGCCCGCCGCAATGGCCGCCACCGAGCCCAGCAGATCGCCCATCACGTGCAGCAACGCGCCGCGCACGTTCATGTTCTGCTCACCACGCATCAGCACCCATGCAACGATGACGTTGACCAGCAGGCCCAAGCCTCCGACCAGCAACACCGCCCCGCCATCCACCTCCGGCGTATCAAACAGCCGCTCCACCGCCTCCCAGGCAATAAAGGCGACCACCACAAACATGAAGATGACATTGATCAGGGCGCCCAGCACCTCGGCCCGTTGCAGCCCGAAGGAATGCCGCTGCGAAGCCGGTCTGCTCGCAAGCCAGGCCGCCACGGCACCGACCGCCAGCGACAGCGAATCCGTCAGCATATGCCCCGCATCGGAGAGCAATGCCAGCGAGTTGGCCAGCACGCCGGCAACCGCCTCGACGATGGCAAAGGCACCGGTAAAGATCAGGGCAAACAGCAATACCTTGCCGCTGCCATGGCTGTGGCTGTGGCTGTGGCTGTGGCTGTGGCTGTGGCTGTGGCTGTGGCTGTGGCTGTGGCTGTGATCAGGGTGGTCGTGCTGGTGTGCAGACATGACAGGTGCTCCGCTGGCTCAATCGGGTATCCATGTGACTGGCTTGCGCCAGTCACCCCCATTGAAAACCCTGAAGTCGCTACAGGGTCAAGCACCCTCGCGGTTCAGCTGAACTCCGGATCAATCGTCAACAGCAAGCGCGTGTGCCCGGCCGCGACCGCCGGGCTGCGATGCACAATACCGCGCTCTTCGTTGCCCACCCAGCCACTGCCCTTGAGCAAGCAGACATCGCCTGCGGCCAACTGGCGAATGGCGCCGATATCGCGCACCAGCTCCGGCTTGCCCGGCAAGGGTTTGCCCAGGCCGGCGCGGTTCAGCGCCACCTCAGGCACCCATTCACTGCCGGGGCCGCTGTAGGTGGTTACCAGGCGCACCGGCAGATTGTCGCAGTGAAAGCGTGGACACATGGCACCGTCCAGCAAACGCATGCGAATGCCCACGGCGTCAACGTCAAACAGGCACGCCATCGCCTCGGCCAGCAGGCGCACATCAGACACCACCGCGTCAGCCTGCTGTGGTGCGGGCATGCTGCGGATCAGCGCCTGCTCCAGCGTTGTATCCGGCGCGCCGCGCCAGGACAGCTGCCAGGGCTGCGCCGCACACTGGGCCGCGATGCTGACCCGCATCGCCGAGTCCAGCTGACGCTGCATGATGGCGATGGTCACCGTCTCATCAAAGACGTCGGCCAGCACGCCGAGATCCGCACCAGTGGCCCAATGAGCCCCGGTGTGACTCAGCGCAGGTCGCTCGCGAAGGAGTGTCTGTGTGGACATCGCTTAGCGCCCCCAGCCCTCGAACGGGTTGTCCCAGCTCTCCCAGACAGCGGGCCCCTGCGCCATTTCCTCATCATTCAGCAGACAGGCATCCAGTGCGGCGCACAGCGCGGCCTGGTCCATCTGCATGCCAATCAGCACCAGCTCCTGGCGGGCGTCACCCACGTGCTCATCCCATTTGCTGCGGATCAAGGCGACCGACTCCGGATCATCCGGCCACTGCTTCGGCGGTACCGCCGCCCACCAGATGCCGGCCGGCCCGTGCCGTGCGACTGCACCGGCCTGCGACCACTGCCCGGCCATGGCCGGCGCGCAGGCCAACCAGAAAAAGCCCTTGGAACGCACCACACCCGGCCATTCAATGTTGACCAGAGTAAAAAAGCGCTGCGGATGGAAGGGGCGACGCGCGCGATAGACAAAACTGGAAATGCCGTACTCTTCGGTTTCCGGCGTGTGGCTGCCGCGCAGCTCCTGCAACCAGCCCGGAGCCTGGGAGGCAGCGGTAAAGTCAAACAGTCCGGTATCGAGTACCCGGTCCAAAGGCACCTGACCAAACTCGGCCAGTTCGATCCGCGCGCGCGGGTTGAGGCTGGCCAGAATGGCGATCAAGCGGTCGCGCTCCTCCGCGCTGATCAGGTCGGTCTTGTTGACGACGATGACATCGCAGAACTCGACCTGCTCGATCAGCAGATCGACCACGTTGCGCTCGTCTTCTTCGCCCAGCGACTCGCCACGCTCCTGCACACTGTCCTGCGAGCTGTAATCACGCAGGAAATTGAAGCCATCGACCACCGTGACCATGGTGTCGAGCTGAGCCACTTCGTTCAGGCTTTTGCCGTCTTCCGCTTCAAAGGTGAAAGTCTCAGCCACCGGCAGCGGCTCAGAAATGCCCGTAGACTCAATAACCAACTGGTCAAAGCGCCCTTCTGCGGCCAACCGGGAAACCTCTTCCAGCAAGTCCTCGCGCAGGGTGCAGCAAATGCAGCCGTTGCTCATCTCCACCAGTTTCTCGTCGGTACGCGACAGCTGAGCGGTGCCATCGCGCACCAGCGCAGCGTCAATGTTCACTTCGCTCATGTCATTGACGATGACTGCCAGCCGACGGCCTTCGCGGTTGTTCAACAGATGATTGAGCAGTGTGGTCTTGCCGGCACCAAGGAAGCCGGACAACACTGTTACGGGAAGTTTGCGGGCTGCGGACGCAGACCGGGCTAGATCATTCATCGGGTAATCCTCTGGACAGGCGTGAGCCGCGCCTCACCACCGCACTCTGACGGGCGATTCAATTGAGGCTGCGCAAATACGTTACGTTATAACAATTAATACGATCCAGCAATGTGGACCCGACACGCGGGACTGGCCAGGGGAGGAATAAAAACACCTGCAGAAACGCAAACAGCCTCCGTTGCGGAGGCTGTTTGGAGTGCGGCAACGCGATGCAGATCAGGCGTCGCGGATATCGCTGGCGTCGTGCCGCTCGGGCACCTGCAGGGCTTCGTCGCCCCACACCCGGTTGACCCGACGGCCACGCTGCACAGCTGGCCGTGCGGCAATCTCGGCGGCCCAGCGGCGCACGTGTTCGTATTCGTGTACCGACAGAAACTCCGCGGCCTCATACAAACTGCCTTCCACCAGCAGGCCGTACCACGGGTAGATCGCGATATCGGCGATGCTGTACTCGTCGCCAGCCATGTAACGGTTGTCGGCCAGATGGCGATTGAGCACGTCCAGCTGGCGTTTGACTTCCATGCTGAAGCGATTGATCGGGTATTCGAACTTCTCGGGCGCGTAGGCGTAGAAGTGACCAAAGCCGCCACCCAGATACGGCGCCGAGCCCATCTGCCAGAACAGCCAGTTCATCGCTTCGGTGCGCTTGCCGTGATCCGCTGGCAGCAGCGCGCCAAACTTTTCGGCCAGATACAGCAGGATGGAGCCGGACTCGAATACCCGGGTCGGCGGGTTGGTGCCGTGATCCAGCAAAGCCGGAATCTTCGAGTTGGGGTTGATGGCAACAAAATCACTGCCGAACTGATCGCCTTCGTTGATGCGAATCAGCCAGGCATCGTATTCGGCATCCGCATGGCCCAGCGCCAGCAGTTCTTCGAACATGATGGTTGCCTTGACGCCGTTGGGCGTGGCCAGCGAATACAGCTGGAACGGGTGCTTGCCGACCGGCAGCGTCTTCTCGTGGGTCGGTCCGGCAATCGGGCGATTGATGCTGGCAAACTTGCCGCCGTTCTCACTGTCCCAGGTCCATACCTTGGGCGGCGTATAGCTGTTGTCACTCATGCGATGTCTTCCTGTGTTCTGAAACCAGACAGCAAAGGGTAGACGACAGAGCATGTCGAGCCACACACAGCAGGTCAATGCCGAATTCTCGCGCAGCCATGCCCGGAACTGCCACGGAGCTAAAACATCAGCCGGGCACCAAAACCCACCAGCAGCGCGCCAAATGCCCAGCGCTGCAGCTGCTGCAAGCGCGGTCGCTCGCGCAACATCCCCCCCAGCAGCTTGCCGCCGGAGACGTAAAGCAGGTCAAAGCACACGCCCACCAACAGCACAATCAGCCCCAGCAGCGTGAACTGCAGCGCGACGCTACCGGTCTGCGGGTGAATGAACTGTGGCAGCAGCACCGAACAGAACAGCAGCGCCTTGGGGTTGCTGATGTTGGTCAGCAACCCGCGCCGGAACGCCGCGAGCGCGGTCCGCGAACGCTTGGCGCAAGCGTCCTCCGGCACCAGCGATGACGCCCTCCAGATCGAGATGCCAAGCCAGATCAGATACCCGGCGCCAAACAGCCGTACCGCGTTGAAGGCCCAGGGCGCCGCCTGCAGCAGCGCCGCCAGCCCCAGCCCGGCCAGCGCGACGTGGGCCGCCCGAGCCAGTGCCAGCCCGGCAATGGTTGCAGCACTCTGCAGCCGCGAGTGGCTCGCTGCAGTCTGCAGCAACAGCAGCATGTCGGGCCCCGGCACCAGATAGGCCACCGCCAGGGCACCCACAAACATCCACAATTCCGTCATCTCAGGCGCGCTCCGGCCGTGTCATCTCTCAACAACTATCGTAGGGCCGAATGGCGATACAGGTCATTGCGAGTTAGTGCGCCGGAGCTTTATTTATTGGCATAAACTGCCAGTGAAAAACCAAATAAATTGAGAATATGCCAATGCAATTGGACAACCTGGACAGACGCATCCTCGACGCCCTGCAGCGCAACGCCCGACTGAGCAACGTGCAGCTGGCCGAAGAGGTCGGCCTGTCTCCTTCGCCGTGTTTACGCCGCGTGCGTCTGCTGGAAGAGGCCGGCGTGATTCGTGGCTACCACGCAGAACTGGATCGAAGCAAAAGCGGCCTGGGACTGACGGTGTTTGTCGGGGTAAAGGTTGAACGGCACCATGACGCGTCGGCCAACGCCTTTCGCGCCGCGGTGATTGATTTGCCGGAAGTGATTTCCTGCCACGTGGTGTCAGGCGAGTCGGACTTTCTGCTGCAGGTGGTGCTGCCAGATCTGGCGTCCTACGAGGACTTTCTGTTCAGCACCCTGCTCAAGCTGCCCGGGGTCAGCGACATCCGCAGCAACTTCGCCATCTCGACCGTCAAGTCGCAGACGGCGCTGCCGCTCGATCATCTGCCGCAGGGCAGCCTGAGCTGACCCTCGTACTCAGGCGACGTCTTCGATACCGGTCTCTTCGCGCCGGCCGTAACGCTCGGCCAGTACCGCGCAGACCATCAGCTGAATCTGGTGGAACAGCATCAGCGGCAGGATCAGCGTCCCCAGCGCGCCGCCAGCAAACAGTACCTGCGCCATCGGCACGCCGGTGGCCAGGCTCTTCTTGGAACCGGCGAAGATGATGGTGATGCGGTCTTCGACGTTGAAGCCCAGACGGCGACCCAGCCAGGCGGTGAGCCCCAGCACCAACGCCAGCAGCAGGCAGCAGGCGACCACCAGACCCAGCAGATCGGTCAACGGCACCGTTTGCCAGATCCCCTCGACCACCGCGTGGCTGAAGGCACCAAACACCACCAGCAAAATCGAGCCCTGATCCACACTCTTCAGCCAGCCCTTGTTGCGCGCCACCCAGTCACCGATCCAGCGCCGGGCGATCTGGCCGGCAATAAACGGCAGCAGCAGTTGCACCACAATCTTGCCGATCGCATCCAGGGTATTGGAGTCACCGGCCTGCGCGCCCATCAGCAGCAGCACCAGCAGCGGCGTAACGAAGATCCCCAGCAGGCTGGAGGTTGCCGCGCTGCAGACCGCCGCAGCAACGTTGCCGCGGGCAATCGAGGTAAAGGCAATCGCCGACTGCACGGTGGCAGGCAGCGCGCAGAGGAACAGAATACCCAGATAGAGCTCATCCCCTACCAGCGGCACCAGCGCCGGCTTGAGCAGTACGCCCAGTAGCGGGAACATGATGAAAGTGCAGGAGAACACCAGCAGATGCAGCCGCCAGTGGGTCATGCCGGAAATGATCGCCTCGCGCGACAGCTTGGCGCCGTGCATAAAGAACAGCAGCGCGATGGCCGCGTTGGTCAGGCCGTCAAAGGCCACGGCGGCCTGACCCTGCACCGGGAACAGGCTGGCGGCAATCACCACCGCAATCAGGCAGAGGGTCATGTTGTCGGGAAGAAAGCGTGGTCGTGCCATGGTGGTATCTCGTTTTTCGTTATCAATGTTGCGACGCGCGAGGCCGCAGTCTACTGTCTGAAGCTTCGACCGACTAACGCGATTGGAAAGCACAATGTCGACAAACGGACAAAGGCACCTGAATCTGCGCGCGGTACCGGATCTGCCGGCCCTGCCGCGCCCGCTGTATGCGCGCAGCGAGTCGCTCGCCCGCAGCACCACGACCCACTGGCACAGCCACCCGTGGGCACAGCTGTCCTACGCCATATCCGGCGTGCTGTCGGTGCACACCCGCAACGGCCGCTTTCTCGCCCCGCCGCAGCGGGCGATTCTGGTGCCGCCGGATTTGCCGCACGCAGTCATCAGCTCACCCGACACGGAGATGCGCAGCCTCTACATCGAACGCAACGCCATGCCGTGGCAGGCAGGTCATTGCGCGGTGCTGGAGATCAACCCGCTGACCCGCGAGCTGATCAATCAGTTCGGTCGCATTCCGGTCGAGTACGACGAGAGCGGTGCCGACGGGCGACTGGTCGCGGTATTGCTCGACCAGTTGACCGCCGCCCGCGATACCGGCCTGTATCTGCCCTGGCCGGACGAAGCGCGCCTGCAGCAGGTCTGTCAGGCGCTGTTCGACAACCCGGAGCTGAACCTGACGCTGAGCGACTGGAGCGGACAGCTCGGCTGTTCCGAGAAGACCCTGACTCGCCTGTTCCAGCGCGACACCGGTCTGAGCTTCCGCGCCTGGCGCCAGCGCCTGCGACTGCTCAGCGCCTTGCCGATGCTGGAACGCGGCGAGCGGGTAACCGACATCGCGCTGGCCTGTGGCTACGACTCCACCTCGGCCTTTATCGCCGCATTTCGCACGCAGATCGGCATGACACCCAGCCAGTTTGCCAGCCGCCAGTAATGCTCAGGGCCGGGCAATCTCCGGGCTGAGGATCCATTCGGCGCTGTCGTTCCAGACGTCCATCCGGGTGATCTTGCCATCGCGCACCTCGAAGCGGTCGAGATAGCGGTTGCCACTGAAGGTGCGGCCGTCCGGCCATTCGCCGTACAGGGTGCCGTTGGAATAGACCACGGTGTGGTCGGCATGCTCGGTCCAGTCAAACTGGCCCAGCTGCTTCTTGACCCAGCTATAGCGCCCGGCATTGAACGCGGTGATTTCGTGGGCGCTGGGCATCGCCCGGCCACCGGTAAAGGTGATGCGTACATCATCGGCCATGAAGGTCGCTGCCAAAACCGGGTCCGGCGCCATGGATGCCGCCAGAAAATCGCTAACAATCTGTACTGCCTTATTCTCAAAACCCATCTGTCTATCTCCACTAGAGCGTGTTCGGCGCGCGGCGCGCCTGCTATCGGTGCGGGGCGCACTCATAAAGTGCGATATCCATGAGCATTCCCCGCTGAGGGCCGCTATTTCAGCGGTCTGCAAACATGGTCTCCATTTTGCTAGCAAATATCATGCGAATGCTAGCCATCTTAGGAGAAGACAATGTTCAAGGTACTGAAACCGTTTCGACGACTCTGGCCCCAGGCCGTCGCTGTCACCACCCTCGGCCTGCTGATGAGCAGCCCGGCACTGGCGGTCGAGCCGATCAAGATCGGTCTCGTGGCCGCGCTGTCCGGCCAGTCGGCCAAATCCGGTGAGGCACTGACTCGCGGCCTGACCATCGCTATCGATGAGATCAACGCCGACGGCGGCATCCTTGGCCGTCCGGTCGAGCTGATCCGCCGCGATGACGAAAGCAACCCCGCCAAAGGCATGCTGGCCGCCCGCGAGCTGATTCAGCGCGAGAAGGTCACCGTGCTGTTCGGCGGCCTCGACACGCCCGTCTCACTGGCGATTGTGCCGCTGGTCAACCAGATGAAAGTGCCCTTTATGGGGGCCTGGGCTGCGGGCACCTCAATTACCCAGAACGGCGCCAGCGACAACTACGTATTCCGCGTCTCGGCCATGGACGAGATCGTCGACGAAGCTCTGGTGCAGTACGGCATCGACGAGTACGGCATGCAAAAGCCGGGCATGCTGCTGATCAACAACCCCTGGGGTGAGTCCAACGAGAAGGGCTTCCGTCACGCACTGGAACAGCGCGATATGGCGTGGGCCGGTATCGAGCGGATTGAAGGCAGCGATCTGGACGTGATCCCGCAGCTGACCCGCCTGAAGAATGCCGGCGCCGATACCCTGCTGATGGTCGGCAACGTCGGTCCGTCTGCGCAGGTAGTGAAATCCCTCGACCGCATGGGCTGGGACGTGCCGGTAGTGTCCCACTGGGGCCCGGCGGGTGGCCGTTTCAGCGAACTGGCTGGCCCCAATGCTGACCGCGTGCACTTCATCCAGACCTACGTGTTCACCGAGAACAACAGCGCCAAGGGCGATGAAGTACTGAGCGCCCTGAAAGCCCGCTACCCGGAGATCCAGAGCCTGGCCGACATCACCCCGGCCGTGGGGATCGCCAACGCCTATGACGCCATGCACCTGAGCGCGCTGGCGATCGAGAAGGCCGGCAGCACCGACGGCACCGCGGTGCGTGACGGCTTCTACGCCATCGACAGCTACGCCGGTCTGATCAAGGACTACAGCACGCCCTTCACCCCAGAGCAGCACGACGCGCTGGGCCCGCAGGATTACGTGTTCACCCACTTCGTGGACGGCAGCATCGTCCCGGTCAAACCCTGATCTGGCAGGAAGGCGATCCGCGCCTGCGGGTCGCCGACAAGGAGTAGAACCATGATTACCGCCGCCCTGCTGACCGGCATCGGTCTCGGCAGCATGTACGCCCTGCTGGCGCTCGGCTTCCACATTACCTACGTGGTGTCGCGCACGGTGAACTTTGCCCAGGGCAGCGCCATGATGCTCGGCGCTGTGCTGGGTTACAGCTTCTGCATTACCTGGGGCTGGCCAATCTGGCTGGCGATCCCGGCGACGCTGACGCTGTCTGCCATCTACGGGCTGGCGGTAGAGCGCTTTCTGGTGCGACCCTTCAGCTCGCGCGGCTCGGACGCCTGGCTGATGGCGACCGTGGCCGCCGGGATTCTGGTCGACAACCTGGCGATGTTTACCTTCGGCAAGGAGCCGCGCCAGTTCACCAGTTCGCTGACCGAAAGCGCCTTCAGCCTGCTGGGCACGCAGGTCTCACCGCTGCAATTGATGATTCCGCTGATCGGCGCAGCCATCGCGCTGGCGCTGATGCTGGTGCGCCGCTACACCCGTCTCGGCAAGGTACTGGAAGCCTGCGTGCAGAACCCGCGGGCGGCCATGCTGATGGGCATTCGGGTCAACTGGGTGGTCGCCATCGCCTTTGCCATCTCGGCGGTGTTTGCCGCCATCGCCGGCATGCTGATCGCGCCGCTGTTCAATGTGAGTGCCGAGATGGGCACGCTGTTCGGCCTCAAGGCCTTTGCGGTCGCCATCCTCGGCGGCATCGCCAGTGCTGGCGGCGTGTTCGCGGCTGGCCTGCTGTTCGGTCTGGTCGAGGCCATCGTCACCATCTACTTCGGCTCGGCCTTTACCCAGATATTTACCTTCGCGCTGGTCATCCTGGCGCTGGCACTTCGTCCGGACGGCCTGTTCGGCAGCAAGACACTGGTGAAAGTATGATCAACACGATCTCGCTGGCGAACCTGCTGGCTACCGCCGCCCTGACCCTTGGCGGCGTGGTGCTGTCGTTTACCCTCGACAGCTATTCTCTGCTGGTGTTCAGCTTCTTCGCCCTGACCGTAGTGGTCGGCGCCGGGCTGAACATTCTCATCGGCCTGAGTGGCCAGATTTCCTTCGGTCACATCGCTTTCTATGCGATCGGCGCCTACGTCTGCGCCTTGCTGACCATGGCCGGTTGCCCGCTGGGTCTGGCGATGATCGCCGCCGCGCTGATCAGTGGTGCGCTGGGCGCACTGCTGGCGATCCCGGCACTGCGGGTCGAAGGCCCGTATCTGGCGATGATCACCATCGCCTTTGCGCTGGTAGTGCATCACGGACTGGTGGAGTGGCGCGGCCTGACCGGCGGCGCCAACGGTCTGATGGGCATTCCCATGCCGCAACTGGGTGACATGGACCCGGCGGTGCTGATGGCGCTGCTCGCCAGCCTGCTGATGGGCGGCTCGCTGCTGTTTTACCAGCGCCTGCGCAGCAGCGGCTGGGGTACCGCCATGCGCGCGGTCAAGGACTCGGAAATCGCCGCACGCTCACTGGGCTTCAACCCGGTGCAGACCAAGACCCTGGCCTTCGGCCTGTCGGCACTGCTGACCGGTCTGGCCGGTTCGCTGGTCGCGCCATTGATGATGTTCATCAACCCGGCCTCGTTCCCGTTCTCCCAGTCGATTCTGTTCGTGCTGGCAGTCATCGTCGGCGGCGCCGGCTCAGTGCTTGGCCCGGTGCTCGGCGCGCTGCTGATCGTGCTGCTGCCGGAGATGCTCTCGGACATGGCCGAGTACCGCCTGCTGATCTTTTCCGGCCTGCTTCTGGGTGTGCTGTGGATTGCCCCGCGCGGTCTGCTCGGCACCGCGGCCCGGCTGTGGATGCGCCCGCAAAACCTGCAAGCGCCAGCAGAACCGGACATGGCACGCATCCGCGAATTTATCGCCCGCCCAGCCAACAGCCCCGCGCTGGAGGTCAACGGCATCGGCATCAACTTCGGCGGCGTGCAGGCCGCGGCCAACGTCAGCCTGACCGCCCGCCCCGGCAGCATCACCAGCATCATCGGCCCCAACGGCGCCGGCAAGACCACCGCGCTGAACATGATCAGCGGCTTCTACGCACCGGACAGCGGCAGCATTACGCTCAACAGTGACCTGGCCGGTCTGCCCGCCTGGAAAGTCGCCCGCGCCGGTATTGCCCGCACCTATCAGACGACCCAGTTGTTCGGCGAACTGTCGGTGCTCGACAACGTGCTGGCCGGCATGCAGCGGGGCCGTCTTAGCCGCATCCTCTCCGCCGCCAGCACAGAGCAGCGGGAAATGGCTCTGCAACTGCTGGCACTGGTCGGCTATCAGGGCTCGGTCAACACCGCCGTCGATGAGCTGCCCCACGTCGATCGCCGTCTGGTCGAGATTGCCCGCGCACTGGCTTCACGCCCGGCGGTCCTGCTGCTGGATGAACCCGCTGCCGGCCTCAGCCGCAGCGACACCGACCAGCTCGCTGCACTGTTCCGCCAGCTGGCGGGGTTCAATATCGCGGTGATGCTGGTTGAACACGACATGACCCTGGTCATGGGCGTATCCGATCAGCTGCTGGTGCTGGACGCCGGCAAACCGATTGCCTGGGGCGAGCCCGAAGACGTTCGCCAGTTGCCCCACGTGATCGCCGCCTACCTCGGCGGCACCGAATACCAGGCGCCACCGCGCGCCAAGCCGTGGAACGGCTCACGCGATGCCCGTCTGTTCATCAAGGATCTGGTGCTCGATTACGGCGCCGCGCCGGTGGTCGACAGGGTCAACCTAGTGGTCAACCCCGGCGAGCTGATTGCGATTCTCGGTGCCAACGGCGCAGGCAAGTCGAGCATTCTGCAGTGCCTGGCCGGGCTGCACCCGGCGACCTCCGGCAGCATTCTGCTGGACAACGAAAGCATTCATCACAGCGACGCTGCCAGCATCGCCGCCCGCGGGCTGGCACTGGTGCCGGAAGGACGGCAGATGTTCCCGCAGCTGACGGTACGCGACAACCTGATGCTGGGCGCCTTTGCGCGCGCGGACAAGGTCGATGTCGAGGCCGAAATCGAAGCCATCCTGCAACGCTTCCCGCGCCTGCGCGACCGCATCGACAGCCCGACCGGCCTGCTCTCCGGCGGCGAGCAGCAGATGGTTGCCGTTGGCCGTGGCCTGATGGCCAAGCCCCGCATTCTGCTGCTCGACGAGCCGTCGCTGGGGCTGTCGCCGGCGATGATCGGCGAGTTGTACGACGCGCTCGCTGCGCTGCGCGATGAAGGCGTGACCCTGCTGCTGGTCGATCAGATGGCCAATCTGGCGCTGCAGGTCGCCGACCGCGCCTACGTGCTGGAAACCGGCCGCATCGTCAAATCCGGCAGTGCCGAGGCCCTGCGCGGTGACCGCGAGCTGGAAGCGGCCTACCTTGGTGAAGGAGCGGTCGCATGAGCTGTCTGCACCTGCGCAACCTGCGTCTGCCGGGTCAAAGCGGCCTGCACGAACTGCGGATTGAAGACGGATACTTTGTCAGCCAGTTCAGCAGCCGTGAGCCCATCATCCAGCGCGACCTGGACGGCTTGCTGGTGCTGCCCGGGCTGATCGAAACCCACATCCATCTGGACAAGGCCTGCATCATGAGCCGCTGCTGTCTGCAGCACGGCACGCTGGCCGAGGCCGTCGAACAGACCCGCCAAGCCAAGGCCGGCTTTACCGAGGACGACGTTTATCGACGCGGCGCCAGCGTGCTGGAACAGGCCATCGTGCAGGGCACCACGCACATGCGCACCCACGTCGAGATCGACCCGCAGATTGGCCTGACCGGGCTGCGCGCGGTGCAGCGCCTCCAGGCGGACTACGCCTGGGCGATCAGTCTGGAGATCTGCGTATTCCCGCAGGAGGGCATGCTCAACAATCCGGGCACCGAGGCACTGCTCTGCGAAGCGCTGGAGTCCGGCGCCGACCTGCTCGGCGGCTGCCCGTACACCGACAGCGACCCGCAAGGGCAGATTCAGCGCCTGTTTGCTCTGGCGGTGCGCTACAACTGCGATCTGGACTTTCATCTCGACTTCGACCTCAATCCCGAGGGCATGACCCTCGGCTGCGTGATCGAGCAGACTCACCTGCACGGCTGGCAAGGGCGCGTGGCGGTCGGTCACGCCACCAAGCTGTCAGCCCTGCCCCGCGAGGAACTGGAGACTATGGCAAAGGCGCTGGCCGAGGCCGGGGTGGCGGTCACCTGCCTGCCCTCGACCGACCTGTTTCTGACCGGCCGCGAGCAGTTTCACAACAAGCCACGCGGGCTGGCGCCATTGGCATCACTGCACGCGGGCGGCGTGATCTGCTCGCTGTCGACCAACAATATCGACAACCCCTTCACGCCCTACGGTGATGCGTCGCTGATTCGTCAGGCCAACCTGTTCGCCAACGTCAGTCAGTTGGCGACCGAGCAGGAGCTGCTGGATTGTCTGGGTTGGGTATCGGCCACCTCGGCACGCCTGCTGCGCCTGCCCGACTACGGTCTGCAGCCCGGCTGCCGGGCAGACTTTGTGGTATTTGATGCGCCATCGGCGGCGGCGGTGGTAGCACAGCTGAGCGCCCCGTTGATGGGCTTTAAGGCAGGACAGCAGACATTTGAGCGCAGCTCTGCAAGGCTGCTGCGGGTGGCGCCGTCAGAGGCCGCTCAACGCCTCGCGTAGGTCAACTTCCGGCGCGCTTTCGTCCTCCAGGTCGAGCTGGCTTTCCAGCTCGTCCAGGTGTTCGACCATCACCCGCACGGCGCGCTCGTGGTCGCCTTCGCTGAGCGCATCAAGAATCTCTTCGTGTTCGTCCGAGGCACAGGAGGGCACGTCGTTACGCTGATACAGCGCGACGATCAGCGAACTGCGAACCATCAGGTTGGCGAGGATCTCGCTGAGCACCCGGTTGCCGCAGATATCCCCCAGCATCAGGTGAAACTCGCTCAGCTCGCGGACAATCTCACGCCGATCCGTGGCGTTGGTTGCCTTGCGCTCATTGTGCACATGGGTGGTAACCCGCTGACGGTGGCGACGCATGGCCTCAGGAGTGATGCTCTCGACGATCCCGCGCTCAATCGCCCGCCGCGCCGCAAATACGTCGCGCGCCTCGGCGGCACTCGGCTGGGCAACCAGCGCGCCACGATTCGGTTCAATGGTCACGATCCGCTGCAAAGCCAGGCGCTGCAGCGCCGCCTGAACGTGGTTGCGGTTGGCTTTCAGGGCATCAACGATCTGGGCTTCGACAAGACGGGTACCGGGCCGCAGGCGATGCTGGGCAATGGCCCTGGACAGCGCGTCGATGATGCGCTGCACTTCTGCCTGCTTGCTGGTTTGCGGTTTACCGACCAAGGTGCCCTCTGCTTCGTCGTCTGGTGTGCCCACTCCGGCATGGGGTGCGGAGCAGCCGCATTATCGCTCTGCCCGCTGGCCATATACAACCGACCGGGTCACGCCTGTCCCAGTGCCACGCCCTGCCCGCGCGGATCATGCATCGCCTGCCGCCGCCCATCCGGATACAGCGCAATCGCCCCGGCCTGGCCGGTAAACGGGCTGGCCGCCGGAATCATCTCGATATCATGCCCCATCGCGGCCAGCTTCTGCGCCACCTGCGGGTCAATATCGGCTTCCAGCTTGAGATTGTCGGTACTGTCGAAGAAGCTGCGGCCCAGCAAAAAGCGCGGCGTGCGCAGCGCCTCATCAATCGGCTTGGCAAAGTCGATCAACTGGGTTGCCAGCACCATCTGGGTCTGCGGTTGACCGTCACCGCCCTGGGTACCAAAAAACAGCTGGCGGCCGTCATCAGCCAGATAGCCGGAGGGGTTGAGCGTATGCGCGGGCCGCTTGCCCGGCGCCCAGGCATTGGGGTGCGTTGGGTCGGCATTGAATCCGGCAGCGCGGTTCTGCCAGAGCACGCCGGTGTCGCCCAGCACACAACCTGAGCCGAAGTCATGGAACAGACTCTGGATCAGACAGGCCGTGCGCCCTTCAGCGTCGGTTGCCGCCATCCACACGGTATCGGCCGGACGGCCCGGCTCGTTCCAGGCCGCCGCCTTGTGGTCGTCGATGATCGCGGCGTAATCGCGCCCGCAGCCTTCCGACAGGCTGGAACGAAAATCCCAGTCCGCAAAGGCCGGATCACAGAGTTCAGCGTTGCGCCGCAGCAGCCCCTGTTTAATCGCCTCGACCAGATAGTGGTAATAGCGCGCACTGCCATCGCCACAGGCGCGCAGTGCCTTGTTCTGCAGCGCGGCCATGGCCTGCAGGGTGTACAGCCCCTGACAGGGCGGCGCAACGTTGAACAAGGTGCCGCCCCGATAACGGATGGAGATCGGCTCGACCAGTTCGGCCCGGGTCGCCAGCAGATCGTCACGACTCAAGCCGCAGCCCAGCCGGGCAAAGGACTCGGCAAAGGCCACACCCAGTTCACCCTGATAAAAGTCCTGCACGCCATGACGCGCCAGTTGCTCCAGCGTGTCAGCCAACGCCGGCTGGCGCAGCCGGTCTCCCGTCTGCAACCAGCGCCCCTGCTGCTGGCACAGCGCCTTGAGGTCCGGCAGGGATTCGATCAGATCGTGACGCTGCTGCTGCCAGAACAGCTGCGAGGCCGACACCTCGACACCGTCACGCGCCAGCACCGCAGCGTCTTCCAGCAGATCGCGCCAGCCCAGCCGTGAGCCCCACTGCTCGCGGCTGATCTTGCCCGCCAGCTCCCAGCTCGCCATGGCGCCAGCGGTGGTGGCCACCGACGCCGGGCCACGCAGGGTAATCCGCCCCCCGTCGGGCAACTGCTGCCCGGCCTGCCCGATCCCCACAATGGTGCGCACCTGCCCATCGTGCAGCATCCAGAGTGCATCGCCGCCCAGCCCGGTCATGTGCGGGTATACCGCCGCCAGGGTCGCGCTTGCAGCAAGCATCGCGTCAATGGCAGTACCACCGGCGTCCAGCATGCGCATGCCTGCTGCGCTGGCATCATTGTGGGGGGTACAGATCACGCCGCGGCGGGATTCAGCCAACATTCAGAACACTCCTGTTATCTAGCGATCAGCAAACACATTGCTAGCAATTTAAGCAAAAAGTATTCCGTCCTTGCAGGTACTCCCCGTCAGCTGGCTGCATGATGCTTTTGTGCAAACCATGCAGAGCCCGCGCCAGAGCCCTCTGGTTCAGTCAGGCGCTTGCCGGGCCAGCACAACCAGCGACAACATTGACCCCGCGCAATGCCGCCCCGCTAGACAGCGTCCAGTATCCTCCTAAGCTGAAGGAGGACAATCGCGTCCAGATAACAACAACATCCCGCAGAGGAATGCTTATGAACTTCAAGAAACCGGTCATGATTGCTGCTCTGACCATGGCAGCGCTGTTCACGACCGCAGCACAGGCCACGTCCCCGACCCCGCCCAGCGAACCTGGCTACGAGCAGCAGGCGGCCAGCGCTGCGCAGTTGCTGCACAAGGCGGTTGCCGCCTACCGCGAGGAAGGCAGCGCCGCCTTTGCTCGCTTCAGCCGCCAGGGCGAATTCGTTGATGGCGACCAATACGTCTACGTGGTTGACGAGAACGGCTACATGCTGGCCAGCGGCGGCCCCTCGGCCGCACTGATCGGTCGCGACATCCGCCCCCTGCTTGACCCGGAACTGCAGGAAGCCTTTGCTTCGGCGCTGCAGCAGCCCGACTCGGACAGCGTCTCCAGCGCCGAATATCGCTGGATGAACTGGAACGACGGCAAGGTCGAACGCAAGCACGTGTTCTATCAGAAGGTCGACGGCAAGACCTTCGCCGTGGGCTACTACCTGCCCCGCTCCAGCGAGGCCGCCGCCAAGGCGCTGCTGGATGATGCTGCCGCCGCCATCGAGGCGGACCCGAGCGCGACCATCAATCGAATCAACCGCCTGGACCCCGAATTCAACCGCGATGATCTGTATGTGTTCGTGGTCGATATGGACAGCATGAGCATGGTGGCGCACGGCTACAGCCGTCGCCTGCTGAATATTCACTTCCCCGAGCTGAAAAACCGCGACGGTGCACGTGTCGGTGAACAGATTCTCGATGCCGTCGAAGCGGGTCAGGACAGCGTGACCTACAGCTGGCCCAACCCGGTGACCGAACGCCCGGAGGAGAAGAAAACCCTGATCCGCAAGGTCGGCAACTATCTGGTCGCGGTGGGTTACTACCAGGAACCGGTGACCGAGTAAGCCTGACAGGCTGGTGGCGCTCGCCATCAGCCCGCTTGCAGCTAGCGCAGCTGGCTGTCCTTGCTGGCGTTGCGGTTATAGCCGGAATCGAACCGGGCGTCTTTCTCCTGCTCTGCCTGGCAGGCCAGACACAGGCGCACACCCGGCAGCGCCTGACGACGGCGCTCGGCAATCGGCTCGCCACAGTGTTCACAATGACTCAGGCTTTCGCCCTTGGGCAGATCCTGCCGGGCGCGCTCAACCGCCGAGTCGCGTGTCGCATCGATCTGCTCCTGTACCGCCCCGTCCTGTGCCCAGCCACTAGCCATGATGCCTCCCGCTCAATCCTGAAAAGCCGCCTGCAGCAACGCCGGCAAAATCTCGCCCGCCGCACCTGCCAACAACCATTCGTCAGTGCCTCCCAGCGCTTGCGGGTCGGGATTGACGTGTACCACAGTCGCACCGTTGTGCAAGGCAATCTCGGGCACCTGCGCAGCCGGGTAGACCACACCTGAGGTGCCCACCGACAGCAACAGATCACAGTCAGCCGCCGCAGCGAAGGCCGTTTCCAGCGCGGCCACCGGCAGGCTCTCACCAAACCAGACAATCCCCGGGCGCACTGCCCCACCGCACTGCAGGCAGCGTGGCGGCGCCAGGCGTCGACCTTCGGTCGCTTCTACCCGTGGCGCGGGAGCCAGCTCGAATGGCGCCGCGCAGCGACTACAGCGCGGGTAATGCAGGCTGCCGTGCAAGTGCAACACATCGCGGCTGCCGGCGCGCTCGTGCAGATCATCGACGTTCTGGGTAACCAGCGTCAGCTGCGGCAGCCGTTTGGCCAATTCGGCGATGGCGATATGGCCGGGGTTGGGTGAGCTGCAAAGCACCTGCCTGCGCCGCGACTCATACCAGCCCCAAACCAGCTCAGGGTCGGCGGCGAACGCCTCTGGGGTCGCCAACTGCATCGGATCAAAGCGCGACCAGAGGCCACTCAGCGCATCACGAAAGGTGGCAATACCGCTCTCCGCCGACACCCCGGCACCGGTAAACACCACCCCATGCCGTGCATCACGCAGCTGCGTCAGCAAGTCCTGATCAAACGTCATCACCACGCCTCCATAACCCGTTGCCCTCATCCTGCACCAGCGCGAAGTCAGTCGGCAAACACAAAGCCGGCCAGCGGTACCCCCATCGCCACCTGATGAAAGTCAGTGCGTCCGGGGCTGTCAGCTGCCGCGCCTGCCACCACATGCAGCGGCAGCAGATGCTCGGCATCGGGGTGCGCCAGCAGCGCGCCCGGCGCCTGCTGCCAGTCCGCCAGCGCAGCATCGCGCTCGGCCTGCGGCAGCACCACCGTTTCCCGCAACCAGCGATCAAAGGCGTCGATGGCCGGGGCCGGCGTCGCCAGGCTGGCGCGCATCAACGGGATATTGTGAAAGCTCATGCCGCTGCCGATGATCAGCACGCCCTGCTCGCGCAGCGGTGCCAAGGCACGTCCCAGCTCGAGGTGTGCCTGCGGGTCCATATCGGCACGCAGCGACAGCTGCAGCACCGGAATATCCGCCTCGGGCCGCACCAGCTTGAGCGGGATAAACACCCCATGATCAAACCCGCGCTGGTTATCACGCGCGGTGCTGAACCCGGCATCTTCAAGCAGCTCCGCAACCTCGCCAGCCAGCTCCGGCGCCCCAGGCGCCGGCCAGGTCAGCTGGTAGGTGTGCGGCGGAAAGCCGTAGTAGTCAAACAACAGGCCGGGGGCGGCCTGGGTATTCAGGGTAAAGACCGGTTCTTCCCAGTGGGCGGAGATCACCAGCAGGGCGCGGGGAGCCACATTCAGGCTCGGCAGCAGATTGCGCAACCAGGCTTCCATGCCCTGCCAGGTGTCGGCCGGTTCCCACTCCATGAAGAAGCAGGGACCGGCGCCATGGGGAAGAAAGACCGTCGGCAGTCGATTGGCAGACATGCTCAATCCTCCTTGGTCAATATCAGAACGGCAGGTTAAAACGACGGTCCAGCGAGAAGCGATCACCACCGCGCAGGAAGATACCGAAGGCCGTCAGGGCCCACAGCAGCGGGTATTCGATTCCGCCATTGGTCCAGAAGAAGCCGTTGGCCGTGTGCACTGTCAGCGCCACCCCAAGCATGAAGGTGACCGCCAGCGCCGCCGGACGGGTCAGCAAACCAAGAACCAGCGCCAGACCACCAAAGAACTCCACCAGGCCCGCCAACAGCGCAAACAGAATGCCGGGGGACATGCCCAACGAGCCTTCAAAGAACTGGCCGGTGGCTTCCAGGCCGTAGCCGCCAAACCAGCCAAATAGTTTCTGCGCGCCATGCGGCATCAGCATCAGGCCAGCGGTAATGCGGATCAGCGGATAGCCCAGCGGCGCCAGGCGCTCGAAGATGGCCAGGCCAGGGGTTACAGTGTTTTGGTTGCTCATGATGTGTCTCCAGACGTTGCGTTGAGTTGATGGAGAGCAGATTATGCTGGTTTCCAAATTTACATAAGACTGCAGATAAGGAACCCATGGTTAACGAATCGGAAACCCTAGGCGGGTCACTGGAAGACCTCTATGCCTTTTGCGCGGTTATCGAGTTCGGCACACTCTCGGCCGCCGCCCGCGAGCGCGGTGAAACCAAGGGCAGCATCAGCCGCCGCCTGTCGCGGCTGGAGCAACGCCTCGGCGTGGCCCTGCTGGCGCGCACACCGCGTTCGGTATCGGCCACCGAGGAAGGCACGGCCTTTTATCTGAAGGCCCGCGATGCCCTTACCCTGCTGGCCGACGCCAGCGCCAGCGCGCGCGCCGCTCAGGAGATCGCCGCCGGACACCTGCGGCTGACCGCCCCGCTGGATATTGGCGTTGGCGTACTACCGCCGCTGCTGGCGCGTTTCCGCGAGCTGTATCCGCAGATCGACATTGAATTGCTGCTGACCGACACACCGCTGGATCTCAGCGCCCACCGGATCGACCTCGCGCTGAGAGCCACACCGGGCAACCTGCCGGACATGAGCTACCGGGCCTCGGCATTGATCAATTTTCGTATCGCGCTGTACTGCGCACCCGATTATCTCGCCGGGCGCGAGCCGCCCCTGCGACCGGCCCAACTGGTCGAACACCAGCTACTGGCCTGCCGCGAGATGGTCGGCGCTGCCACGCTGCAGCTGAGCGACGCCCGCGGCCGGGAGGCCAATCTCACCCTCAAGCCGGTGATGCGCACCAGCGACTACGCCAGCGCCCACCAACTGCTGTGCAGCGGTGTCGGCATCGGCCCGTTGCCGGACCTGATCGCCCGCCGCAGTCTGGCCGACGGCGCGCTGCTGCCGATTCTAGCGGACTGGCAGGTCGCGCCGGGTACCCTGTATGCCATCAGCCTCAGCGGTGCGCAGGCGCCAGCACGGGTAAGGCTGTTCCGCGAGTTTCTGCGCGGCGAACTGAGCGCGTTGCAGCAACAGACCTGACCAACGCCCTTCTAGCCATTACACTGAAAGCGTATCCCCCGGACCGGATGTGACATGCAGATTGAACTGATCGAGATTCGCGACCACCTCAGCCGCTTCCCCCCCTTCGACGAACTGCCCGAGGACGTGCTGGATGAGGTCGCCCGACAGGTGGAAATCGGCTACTGCAAGGCCGGGACCCAGATCCTCACCTTCAACCAGGAAATCCACGAGCTGCACTATGTGCGCAGTGGCGCGGTGGAGATATTCCGCCGCAACGGTGACCTCTACAACCGGCTGACCGAAGGGGATGTGTTTGGCCATTTCGGCCTGCTGCGACGCAACCGCGTGCGCTTTCCTGCCAAGGCCATTGAAGACACGCTGCTGTATTACATACCCGGCACCCTGTTCGATCAGCTATGCGAGCAATACGAGCACTTTGCCGACTTTGTCGAGGCCGAGGGCCAGTCACGGCTCAAGGCGGCAGTCGAGAACGGCCGCGCCAGCGAGCTGATGAAGATCAAGGTGCGCAAGCTGATCTCGCGCCTGCCGGTGACCGTGCCGCTGACCACCAGCGTGCAGGAAGCGGCCCAGGTGATGACCAGCCAGAGCGTATCCTCGCTGGTCGTGGTCGACCCGCACAGCCAGTGGCCCAACCCTGACCGCGTGCCGGTTGCCGAGCCGCACCACGGCGTCATGGTCGGCATTATCACCGACCGCGACTTCCGCACCCGGGTGCTGGCCGAAGGGCTGCCGCTGGACACCCCGGTCAGCGACGTCATGTCGCCCAACCCGATTACCGTGCAGGGCGATGACACCGTGTTCGAAGCCATGCTCAGCATGCTGCGCAACAACATCCACCACCTGCCGGTGGTCACCCGGCGGCGTCCGATCGGCCTGATCAACCTCAGCGACATCATCAAGTACGAGTCCCAGAGCAGCCTCTATCTGGTCAGCGCCATCTATAACAAGCAGTCGGCAGAGGAGCTGAAAAGCCTGCTGCCGGACGTGCGTGCCACCTTTGTGCGCATGGCCCGCGACGAAGCCAGCGCCCACATGATCGGCAGCGCCATGTCCGGCATCGGTCGCAGCTTTACCCAGCGGCTGCTGGAGCTGGCCGAAGACCAGCTCGGCCCGCCGCCGGTGCCCTATGCCTTCATGGCGCTGGGTTCAATGGCCCGTGATGAGCAGCTGGTGGTCACCGACCAGGACAACGCCCTGGTACTGGATGATCGCTTCGATCCGGCGCAGCACGACGATTACTTTTTCCAGCTGGCGACCATCGTCAGCGACGGTCTCGCGGCCTGCGGCTACAGCTACTGCAAGGGCGGCATCATGGCGACCAATCCCAAGTGGCGTCAGCCGCTGTCGGTCTGGCGCGGCTATTTCAATGACTGGATCGACCGCCCCAAACCCGAGGCGCTGCTCAATAGCTGCATCTTCTTTGATCTGGATGCGGTCTACGGAGAAAGCGCGCTGGTTGAAGAGCTGCAGGAACTGCTGGCCGAACGCGCCAGCAGCAACGAGCCGTTCCTCGCCGCGCTGGCACGCAACGCACTCAACCGCACGCCGCCGCTGGGCTTCTTCCGCACCTTTGTGATGGAAAAAGACGGCCGCCACAAGAACGTCATCAACCTCAAGCGCCGCGGCACCGCGCCGCTGACCGACCTGATCCGCGTGCACGCCCTGGCCTGCGGCTCGCGGGCGCAAAATTCCTTTGACCGCCTGGACGCCATTGCTGCGACCAAGCTGATGCCTCCCGAAGCGCTGGAACGCCTGCGCTACGCGCTGGAGTTTCTGTCACTGGTACGCATCCGCCACCAGGCGGTCGATCTTGAAGACGGCATGGACCCGGACAACGACGTTGAGCCGGAGAACATTCCCGCCGCCGAGCGACACAACCTCAAGGAAGCGTTCCAGGTGCTCAGCAACGCCCAGAAGTTTCTGCGCTTTCGCTACCCGCACCTGCCCGTTACCCGGACTCTATGATTCGTTTTACCCCGGCCGCCCCGGGCGGCCCCGCCATCGACTGGACCAACGAGTTGGCTCGGCGCGCCGAGCGCAGCCGCCATCCGGCGCTGCAAGCCTTTTACCAAGCCGGTTGTGCCAGTGGCGACACGCCGCTGGAACAGGCGCAGCTGATCGCCCTGGACATCGAAACCACCGGCCTGGATGCACGCCGGGACGCCATCGTCAGTATCGGCCTGGTGCCCTTTGACCTGCAGCGCATTCGTTGCCGCGACGCCTTCTACGAGGTGGTCAAGCCCAACACCCCGCTGAGCGAAGAGTCCATCACCTTTCACCGCATTACCCATTCGGACATCCGCCAGGCGCCGCCAATGGCCGCTGTACTGGACCGGGTACTGAAGGCCATGGCCGGCAAGATCATGGTGGTGCATTACCGGGCCATTGAACGCGCCTTTCTGGATCGGGCGGTACAACAGCACCTGGGCGAGTCGCTGACCTTCCCGGTGATCGACACCATGCAGCTCGAGGCCCGCCTGCACCGGGGCAGCGCGCAACCCGGCTGGCTGGCCCGGCTATTTGGCCGCAAGGTGGAATCCATTCGTCTGGCCGACAGCCGCCTGCGCTACGGCCTGCCGCACTACAGCGCCCACCACGCCCTGACCGATGCGGTGGCGACCGCCGAACTGCTGCAGGCGCAGGTGCTGACTCACTATCAGCCAGAGACCCCGTTGCGGGATCTCTGGTACTGAGTCAGACCGACAGCGAACGCATCTTGCCCGGATTCAGCAACGAATGCGGGTCGTTCGCCGCCTTGCTGGCGAGAATTGCCGGGCTCAACGAACCGCCATGCTTGCCGTCTTCGAGCAGAAAGGTGTGGCTGTTGTTGATCTTGATGCCCAGCGACTCATGCAGCGCCATAACCTCGTTCAATCGCTCATCGGAGCTGTAGCGCACCAGCGGCAGCCCGGTGATCAGCGGTTGGCCGTTGCCCAGACGGATAAACTCCAGATGAGTGAGCACCTCATCGCCAACCAGCGCCTTGAGGTCTGCCAGTTGCTCCAGCACCCGCTCAGCAGCGTAGTTGGTCTGCAGGTTGGTGACGCTTTTATCGTGCTTCAGCGCCTGCAGGGTTGAGTGGTTCCAGCAGTGCTCCATCAGTGTCAGGCCGGAGGCCTGCGCCTCGGCGAAGGTCTGCATCCAGAGCTGCTCACCGCCGTATTCTGCCAGCAATTGCGCCAGCGGCTGGCGGGTGTGCGGCGCCACCAGCGCCATCACCAGGTAGTGCCCGTCAGGCTGCTCAAAGGGGATATCGCGGAAGTAGGATGCCGCCTTGCTGTCGTACAGCGACAGTTCGCGCTTCTCGATACCGGCCGCATCCAGCAGGGTGCGACAGAAGCCATAGGCTGTCTCGATAGTGGCAAAATCCAGCAGATATTCATCCCAGTCTCGCGCAGGGGCCAGCGCCAGTTCCAGATCAAGCAAAATGCCGTTGGTGCCATAGGTATGGTGATAGGTCAGCAGTTCTTCGCCACGCAACTCCAGCACCCGCGGCGTTTGTTCAATCGTCAGTACGCGGATCGCCTGCACCGTTCCCGAGGTCGAGATCGGCCCGTAGTTGATTGAGCCGATACCGCCGAAGCCACCGGCAAACAGGCCACCGATGCTGGCCGCGCGATAGGTCGAAGGCATGCAGCGCAGCTCCCAGCGCTGCTCGCGCACACGGGTTTCCAGCTCGCCGATCTTCATCCCGGCCTGAACACGGACCAGACCGTCACACAGCCACTGCAGCTCGGTGCAGGCGGTCATGTCGATGACCACGCCCCCTGCCAGCGGCACCGCCTGGCCGTAGTTGCCGGTGCCACCACCGCGCACCGTCATCGGCACACCCAGTTCAACGCAGCAGCCAACCAGCGCACTCAGTTCGGCCTCGTTGCGCGGCTTGACCACCAGGTCAGCCAGTTTGTCCGCCAGCTGCGGCACCAGCATCGGGCTGAACCAGTAGAAGTCCCGGGACAAGCGCTTGATATGCACCTTGGAGGTAATCCAGTCCAGCTCGGGCAGGCGCTGCTGCAGGCTGCCCAGCGTGTCTGTTGACGTCATCTCATGCTCCATTGGGTTGGGCCTGCGCTCAGGGCAGAACCGGGTTCTGCGTGATGAACTCGGTGGTGTAGACGTCCTGCAGCGCAACCTTGTCGCTATCCACCAACTGGTTTTCCAGCAGCATGTTCCAGGTCGCCTGCATGCGAGCATCGGTAATCACGCCGATCCCCTGGGTCGCCGCATCACCACCGGCAACCATGCCGCTGCTGCGCAGACGCTCCAGGGCAAAAGCCAGCTGCTCGGTGGTCATATCCGGATTTTCCTGCTGGATCACTGCATTGCCGCCGCTCGGGTCCGTGATGTAGCGCTTCCAGCCCTCACGGGAGGCATCCAGAAAGGCCTGTACCTGCTCCGGGTGCTGCTCGATCAGCTCGTCGCTGCAGGCGATCGAGTTGCCGTAGGGCGGGTAGCCCTCCTGCCCCAGAGAAAAAACGTTGAACTCAACGCCTTCGCGCTGCAGCGCAAAGGGCTCGGAACTCATGTAGCCCTGCTGCGCCAGCGAGTTGTCGGCAATGAAGGGTTGTACGTTGAAGGTGTACGGGCGGCTCATGGCATCGGTGAAGCCGTACTGACTCTTCGCCCACGGCCACCAGGACGAATGCGCACTGGAGGAAATCAGCACCTTGCGGCCATCCAGCTCAGCCAGCGAGTTGACGTCCTTGTGGGTGATAATCACGGTCGGGTCATACTGAAAGCTGGCACCGACCATGGTCAGTGGAATGCCCTGCTGGCGCGCCATGACGGTACCGATGTCATCCTTGATGATGCACTGGGCCTGTCCGGCGGCCAGCAACTGCGCGGAGTTGACCTGCGGCCCGCCCATGCGGATGCTGACATCCAGCCCTTTCTCTGCGTACAGCCCGTCCGCCAGTGCCTGGTAAAAACCACCGTGCTCGGCCTGTGCGTACCAGTTGGTGATAAAGGTGATCGGCGTTGCCGCCTGCGCGCTGGCGCAGCCCGCGGCGGCCAGCAGTGCGCTCAATGCGGCGATATGTCTAACCCGGTTACGCGTGTTGCCTGTTGCTTGCATGACTCATCTCCTGTCGCTTGAACAATATGAACCTGACAAAACTCAGTGACGTGACTCGATGTGGCCGCTGAACTGGCCGCGCCCCCAGGACGTCACCTCGCGCTCGACCCAGCGCGCCTGGTGTACTTCGGTGATCGCCTGCGCCCACTGGCTGCTCAGTTGCTCCAGCAGCTGAGCCCCCTGCTCCGGGGTCGCGCCGGTCGGGTCGCCAATCACCCCGGACGGTCCGAAGTCACGGGCGGCCCAGGCTGCGGCCGGCCGGGTGCTGGACAACGTGGGACAGGGAAACGGCGGCGGATAATTCGCTTCCGCGCGTTCCATCCGCAGGGTCTCGGGCGCCAGCTGCATCAGCAATGCGGTCTCGCCGTGGCCGGCGTGCATACCCAGCTGGCGCTCCTGTTCGGGCATGAAGCTGCTGTCAAACTTCACGCTCCAGGCCGAGCGCGGAATAACCATGAAATCGCCGTGACGCAGCCGCAGCTCGCGTGCCGCCATCTCCAGCGGCTGAGGCTGCCCGCCATGGGCGTTGACCATGATCAGCTTGCGAAAGCCGGCGCGATAAACCGACTCGCCGATCTCCTGAATGGTGTGCAGCAACAGCTCACCGGTCAGCGTCATGGTGCCGGGAAAGTGCAGATGCTCATCAGACTTGCCGTAGGTAATGGCGGGCAGTGCGTAGGCCGGAATCTGCGCCGGCAAACGCGCCAGCGCCTTGCCGACCACCCCGGCGGCGACAATCGAGTCGACCGCGCAGGGCATGTGCGGGCCGTGCTGCTCAATCGCGCCGACCGGCAGCACGATGACAGTATTGGCCTTGTCCGCCAGCGCATCGATATCGGTCCAGCTCAGGTACGGCAGAAAACGGTCTGCGGGGGTATAACCGTGCAACATCACGACTCCTTGGTGCCGCCCAGCGGCAGGTAGGCGGTGGCTTCAACTTCAATCAGGATGTCGTCGGTCGGCAGCATGGCGCTGACCTCAACGACCGTGGAGACCGGCGGCTCGCCGGGGAAAAACTGTCGGCGCACCTGGCTGTAGGCCGGAAAGTGGTCGAGGTTGCGGAAGTACTGCACCAGCTTGAACACATCGCTCATCTGGCCGCCCTCACGCTCGATGATCTGGCGGATGGCGTCCAGCACGTACCAGCTCTGCGCCAGGATCGGCCCCTGCTTGATGTCGCTGGAAAACTCGCCGGTACGCCCCAGGCGCTCGGCGGCCTCGTCTGGAATATCGTCAAAGCCGCGGACGATCATCCGGCGCGCCGGATCGACCGCGATCACGCCCGACAGAAAGAGGAAGTCGCCCACCCGCTTGGCGGCGGCGTAGCGCGCCAGCGGCGCGCCATTGGTTGTCTCGTTGCTCATCAACTCGCTCCAGATAGAAAGGGTTCAAAGCGCCAGCGTCAGGCGCGCTGAGCGGCAGCTGCCGCAGCACACAGCGATGTATTCGCTGCGATCGTCGTCATCCAGGCATTGATCACCATGCAGCGGCTCACCGTCGCTCCAGGCCACCACACAGCTGCCACAGATGCCCTGTTCGCAGTTAGTGTCGGGAGCCACGCCGGCCTGGCGCAGGGCCGCGAGCATCGAGCCTCCGGCCGGCACCTCGATATCCAGGCCGCTGTCACTCAGGTGCAGCTGAAAGCCGGTTTGCACGCTGGTCTCGCTGCCGACGAAGGCTTCCTCATGCCACTGGTCGCCGGGCAGATCGGCGCACTGTTCGCGGACCCGCTGCATCAGCCCTGCCGGGCCGCAGCAGTAAACGTGGGTATTGGCCGGCAACCCTTCCAGCCGGCGCCTCAGGTCCAGCTTCTGTCGCGGGTTATCGACCAGCTCGACAGGCCAGCCAGACGCGGCCAGCTGATCGACAAAGGGTGAGGAACCGGCACTGGAGACCGCCACCACAAAGCTGAACGCCCGCCCTTGGGCAGCCAGCTGATAAGCCATCGCCATCAACGGGGTGAGCCCGACACCGCCGCCGACCAGCAGGTGGTGCTCGGCCTCGGGCGCCAGTGCAAACAGGTTGCAGGGCAAGCTGGCGGCCAGCTCGATGCCCGGGCGCGCCAGCGCATGCAGCGCCTGTGACCCGCCGCGTCCGGCGTGCTCGCATTTCACGGCAATCTCGTAGTGACTCAGGTCGCTCGGGTTACTGCACAGCGAGTAGGCCCGGCGATGCTGCTCACTGATCTGGATCTGCAGGTGCGCCCCGGCCTCGAAAGGCGGCAGCCGCCTGCCTGTCGGATGCTGCAGCCGCAGGCGCATGACATCCGACGTCAACATCTCGCAGGCCGTAACACGCAGGGGACTGAACTGGACTGAAAACATAAATTGACCAAGTAGACTGTACACTTGGTCAAACTAAATGCATAACACATGCCAGCCGGTCGCCAATGCGATCCTTCAGACGACCATCAGAGGTATTTCAGGGAGGAATTCAGGCCCGCAGGCCGGCACCCGAGAGAACGAATTGAATCAGCTCCTGCTCGATCTTCTGCCGCACCTCGGGGGCTGTCAGCGATGATTCAAGCAGCATTTCGGCCTGCAGGGTGTAGTCGGAGTAATACTGGGTCAGCGCCCAGATGTGCATGATCAGCAGCCGCCCATCAAGCGGACGCAGAGCGCCGTCGGCAACCCAGCTGTTGATCCTGGCCACCTTGGCGTGGGTTGCCTCCATCGCGCCCGGCCAATAGTTCTCCAACCGCGCGCCGCCGCTGAGCACCTCCATGGTGAAGATCCGCGACAGCTTCGGGTTCTCCAGCGCGTAATCCAGCTTGACCCGAACAAACTCGCTCAGCGCCTCGCGCGGCGTCAGCTCCGGCTCGGCGTCGAACACAAAGAAATTGCGCCAGCTGTCCAGCACCATGCCCAATACCTGGGAGTAGAGGGCTTCCTTGTCTTCGATGTAGTAGTGCAGCTGCGACTTCTTGAGTTGTGCCCGCTCGGCAATCGCCTGAGTCGATGCCCCCTGAAATCCATGCTGGCTGAACTCGGCAATGGCCGCATCCAGAATCTTGCGCATGATTTCCTGGCGGCTCTGCTTCGAGCGCTCCGTTCGCATGTCTACTTTTGCCACAGTTGCACCATTTCAGTGAATGACAGATACCCGTTGCACCATTGGCAGGCCCCTTGATGTGCCGGGCTGCGCAGGCAGGTGGCTATCCTACCCTGCCCGTCGCCGCAGCATAACCGGAAACAAAAAAGGGTCGCACGCCGGAGCGGTGCGACCCTTCTGTCACGCAACCAGACTTAACGCGGTTCGCTCATCAAGCCCTTGATGATGGCGATACAACCGACCAGCAGGACGATGGTGAACGGCAGCCCGGTGGATACCGCCATGGCCTGCAACGCTGCCAGGCCACCGCCCAACAGCAGCGCAATGGCGACCACACCTTCACCAATCACCCAGAACACGCGCTGCGGCACAGGCGCATTGACCTTGCCGCCGGCGGTGATGGTATCGATAACCAGCGAGCCGGAGTCCGAGGAGGTGACGAAGAACACGATCACCAGCACGATACCGACAAAGGAGGTAATGGCGGTCAGCGGCAGCTCACCCAGCATCACGAACAGCTTCAGCTCGAGTGCCGCGTCCTGTACACCGGTGAAACCGTCAGCGACAAACTGACCGATCGCGGTACCGCCAAAAGCCGTCATCCACAGTACCGACACCACCGAAGGCACCAGCAGTACGGCAATCAGGAACTCACGCACGGTACGGCCACGGCTGACGCGGGCGATGAACATGCCGACAAAGGGCGACCAACTGATCCACCAGGCCCAGTAGAAGGCAGTCCAGCCCTGGGTAAAGTTGGCATCTTCACGGCCTATCGGGTTGGACAGCGCCGGCAGGTTGGTGACATAAGCCAGCAGGTTGTCAAAGAAGCCCGTGGCAATCGCCACCGTCGGACCAACAATGATGACGAAGCCCATCAGCAAGATGGCCAGCACCATGTTGATCTCGGACAGGCGCTTGACCCCCTTGTCCAGACCGGCAACCACCGACAGCAATGCCAGGCCGGTGATGCCGACAATCAGCAGCACCTTGGTCACGTTACCGGTGCCGATATCGAACAGATAGTGCAAACCGGCGGTCGCCTGCTCGGCGCCAAAACCAAGCGAGGTCGCCAGACCAAACAGGGTGGCAAACACCGCAAGGGTGTCGATGATATGCCCCGGCCAGCCCCAGACGCGCTCGCCCAGAATCGGGTAGAAAATCGAACGAATGGTCAGCGGCAGGCCCTTGTTGAAGGAAAACAGCGCCAACGCCAGTGCAACCACGGCGTAGATTGCCCAAGGGTGCAGGCCCCAGTGGAAGATGGTTGCCGCCATACCAAGACGACGGGCCGCCTCAGCGTCGCCAGCAGCCGCGCCGAGCGGTGCCCAGTCGGTACGCAGTCCGTCGTCGCCTAGGGTCACACCGCCGAGCGAAGAAGAGAAATGCGACATCGGCTCGGATACGCCATAGAACATCAGGCCGATACCCATGCCGGCGGCAAACAGCATGGCAAACCAGCCAAGGTAGCCATAGTCAGGTTTGGCTTCCATACCACCGATGCGCACCTTGCCCAGCGGTGACACAATCAGGCCAAGGCAGAGGATCACGAATATATTGGCGGCGCCGATGAAAAACCACGCCAGGTTGCCAGTCAGCCAGTCGCGCAGGGCCGAGAACAGCGGTGCCACTTCGGCTTGCAGTGCCAGGGTCAACACCACGAACAGCACCACAGCCAGTGCCGAGATGGTGAATACCTTGCCGTGAATATCCAGGCTGAAAACAAAATTGCCGGAAATGTTGTCCTGACCAATCACATAGTCGGTGTCGATCAGGTTGGCGTCGCCGGTCGGCGCCGGGATGCCATCGTGGGGGGCCTGAGAGGCCGCGGGGTCGTGCTCATTCAATGGTTCTTTCGCCATCTGAGATGCTCCGATACTTCAGTGCGGGCAGTAAGCCCGGTGACGTGTCAGCCGAACCGCACAGCGAGACGGGACACCAAAATGAGTCCCCGAGGGGACGCGAGAGCGCCCCTTTGGGCGCGCGGCGACGACATTGTTGTTAGCCCAAAAAGACAGATTCAGTCACTGTGTTTTTCAGTCGACGCGCGCTAATGATAGCCAGTTGCCGGGCATTAGTGAAATTGCCGCCCCCAGGCAGCGGCGCTCAGGAACGCAGATCCCCGCGCAGTTGCAAGGTGACAGCGCCGGTAAACAACATCATCACCTGTTCCTCGGCCAGCGCCAGAATTTCGCTGCGCCGGGCCGGCTCACCCAGATAATCCAGGGACTGGAACAACATGTTGCGATTGACCATGCCGGCTATCCGACGGACCTGCAGAGCCGGCACCTGGGGAGGCATCAGGCCCAGTTCATGGATGTCCTGGGCCATGTCATCGGCAAACTCGTCCATCTGCCGTTGCAGCTCGGTGCGCAGCACCTGCGAAGGGCCGTGCAGCTCGCGCACGGCAATCAGCACGCGCGCCCGGTTAGCATGCACATAATCGAAGTACAGACGCAGGGTCTGACGGCACACCGCGCGCCCCTTGCTGACGCCGACTTCACCTGCGCCCTGCTCCACCGTCCCGGCAGCCTGCCGGCGCAGAGCCCGCAGTGCCGCTCGCAGCTCGTCCTTGGACTGGCGCAGCAGCTGCAGGCCAAGGTCTTCCATATCGCGAAAGTGCCGGTAGAAGGTATTGGGATTTAGCCCGGCTTCGCGGGCCAGTTCGCGCAAGCCCAGACTGGTCAGGCAGCGGCTGCTGGAAGCCAAACGCTCGGCAGCATCCAATAGAGCTCGTTTGCCCGGCGGGTCGGCGCTCATGAAGGAGGGTGGGCTTATCGCGCCGAGCGCAGGATAGACAGCACCTGACGGGGCGTCATCGCGTAACTGTCCATCAACGCCTTGAGCTCCTCATTAAACGCCAGCTCCTTCTGCAACCCGCTGTCCTGCTTGAGTTTTTCAAGGTGCTCCAACTGCGCGGCCAACTCACGCTCAGCGGCGCGAAACTCCGAAAGCTTGCTCATGTCATACCTGTGTGCAAAAAAGGTTGTTAGAAAGTGCTGATTGACGCCGCATGCCCTCTGGCACTCGGGCCGGAGCCCCGCAAGGCCAGCGCTTGCCAAAGGATTCTACACCAGCGACGCGCCGGGTATGCACCCAAGTGCAGCATGCCCGTCGACGCGCCGCTGCTCACGCCGCAGGAGACAGGCCCCTATGTCCACCCTCGTCATGCCACCACGTACCCGCACCAGCGACGGCGCCTTGCGCCGCGTAGGCATCGAGCTGGAAATGAACGGCATCGATATCGACAGCCTGAGCCGGCTGGTCGCCGGCGACGGCCATTATCAGGTCGAAAAGCCCGGTCGCTACGAGCGTCGCCTGACCGGCGACGACGCCGGCGACTGGGTGGTCGAGCTGGACTCCAGCCTGGTCAAACGCCTTGGCCGCAAACCCCGTCCGGAAGACCCGCGCTCGGCCGAGCTGATGAGTTCCGCCGAAGACGCGCTGATCTGGGTAGCCGAGGCGCTGGTACCCGCCGAACTGGTCAGCCCACCGCTGCCACTGAACCGGCTGGATGAGGTCAACGCACTGATTGCCCGTCTGCGCGAGGCTGGCGCCAAGGGCACCGGCGACCGCCTGACCAATGCCTTTGGCATGCAGTTCAACCCGGAGATTCCGGATGACCGCGCCGATACCATCACCGCCTACCTGAAGGCATTCCTGTGCCTGTACGACTGGCTGGCCGAGCGCACAGAGGTGAACCTGGCGCGGCGCATCACCACCTATGTCGACCCGTTTCCGGCCGCCTACGTCAAGCGCGTCACCACGCCCGAATACTGGCCCGACCAGGCGCGGCTGATTGATGACTATCTGGAGCACAATCCGACCCGCAACCGCGCCCTGGACATGCTGCCGCTATTTCGTCACCTGGATGAACAACGGGTGCTGGCCCGCGCACCGGACCCGCTGATCAAGGCGCGGCCGACCTTTCACTACCGCCTGCCCGATTGCCGCATCGACGAGCCAGGATGGGACATGACCCCCGCCTGGAACGACTGGCTGCAGATTGAGCGGCTGGCCTGCGACCGCGAGCGCCTGCAACGCTGCTGCGAGGCCTATCAGCAATGGCTGCACCAGGGCCTTGGTCGGCTGCTGGAGAGCTGGCCAAGGCAGGTGGAACGCGGCTGGCTCAGCAGCGACGCCCAATGAAACGCCCGCGCATTGCCATTACCGGGCCCCGACGCGGCGCCTTTGGGCCGCGCTTTCTGGTCGCCCGCGCGATCCGCTACTACGGCGGCGTCCCGGTCCAGCTGGGGCCCGGCGATGAGCGCAAGCTACCCACCTATGAAGGCGTGGTAGTCACTGGCGGGCACGACGTCGACCCCGTGCTCTACGCCGCCGAACCCGAGGTCAAACCGCGCTACGACACCGCGCGCGACGCCCTCGAAGCCGCGGTCATTGATGACGCCCTGAGCCGCGGCCTGCCGCTGCTGGGCATCTGCCGGGGAGCCCAGCTGCTTAACGTACGCTGCGGCGGCAACCTGTTTCAGGATCTGCGCTCGCGCCGCAAACTGACCTCCAAGCGACGCACCATCCTGCCCTTGAAGACCCTCTGCGTGGACGCCGGCAGCCACCTGGCGCGACTGCTGGGCGTGCAACGCGCGCGCATCAACAGCCTGCACAACCAGGCAATCAACCAGCTTGGCGAAGGGCTGGTAGTCAGCGCCCGCGACCTCGATCAGATCACCCAGGCCATCGAAGCACCTGGCCGACGCTTTGTCATGGGCGTGCAGTGGCATCCGGAGTTTTTGCTGTTTCTGCCGCGCCAGCGCCGGCTGTTCAAGGCACTGGTGTCGGCCGCGCGGGAGCTGGGCTAGATGTTCAGCGCAAGTGCACAATAACCAATCATTAACGAGGTCGCCCCGGTTGGCCAGCTGGCATCCGCACTGCGTTTGTCGATAGCGGCCAGGCCCCATACACTGGTCACGCAGGCGCGCCAGAGTGTTGAACGGCGCTCGCCACTGCTGCGGCTGGTTCCCCTGGCCACATAGCGGCACCTCCTCTTCCCTTCAAATCGGAGTACCCGTGTCCGTCGATCCGTTGAAAACCCTGTCAGACCTGGTCAACGATGCCCACACACAGATTCAAGCCGCGCATCAGCACATCAACCCGGTGGTGGAAGTGCGCCAGAGCATGCGTGATGTCGGCATCCCCGCCGATGTGCTCACTCTGGACTGCTTGCGCAGCCAACGCCGTATCACCCTGATACTGCATGACCAGCAGCCGGGCGTGGTGCTCTA
The DNA here is from genome assembly GCF_003444685.1 of Pseudomonas abyssi. Classification (NCBI taxonomy): domain Bacteria; kingdom Pseudomonadati; phylum Pseudomonadota; class Gammaproteobacteria; order Pseudomonadales; family Pseudomonadaceae; genus Pseudomonas; species Pseudomonas abyssi. The sequence continues at coordinate 158,916 of NZ_LMAZ01000005.1, forward strand.
CCAGTTTGTTACCCGGGAAGAAGAAGTCGGCGGGGAGTTCAGGCAGATGCCGCTGGCGGAGATGCGCAGCCAGACGCTGTTCGACTGGATGCAGGATTACTTCGGCTAGCGCTCGGCCGCGGCCCAGCGCTTGCGCGCATGCAGGTAGGCGGCAGTATCACCGTAGCCCAGTCGCTCTCCAACCTGGGCTCGGGTCAGGCCTTGCAGGCCCAGATACTGATCCAGCTCGGCGCGGACCAGATCGAGTAGCCGACGGAAGCTGAGCTGTTGATCCTGCAGGCGACGTCGCAGGGTGCGCGGGCTCAGATGCAGCTGCCCGGCAACCTCTTCCAGACTCGGCAAATGGCCGGCCAGCAGGCCCTGACGCAGCTGCTCGGCCACCTGGCCAGCAGCCCCACCAAAGCGCCGTTGCTGCGCCAGGCGGCGGTCGAGTTCCGAGGTCGCCAACTCATACATGCCGTCGTTGGCGCCGGGGTTGGGGCGCAACAGGTCTGCGCGCCGAAACCACAGTTCGTTGCGTGCTGCAGCAAATACCAGTTGCTCGCCGAGCAGCGGCTGGTAAGCCTGCCAGTAATCCGGCTGGGCGTGTCGCAGGCAAACCCGCGCCGGTAGCAAGGGCTGCTCGGCGGCAGCACTCATCTGGGTCACCGCCATGCTCATGTAGTGCTCTGTCAGATAGCGCTCCAGCCCGGCCGAGGCATGCACCCGGATCGCCACACCGAGCAGCTCCTCGCTCTCGATCTGGGTAATGGCATCCAGCGAAGAGGCCAGCCGCTGGTATCGCACCCAGCTGGCAATCGACTGGGCGGCGTTGCGGGCATAAAAGCCCAGGCACGCCAGCACATGCCAGTCTTGTCGGGAGAACAGCGAAAACAGGTGCAGACCGATGGCGGGATCATGGGCAGCAGCGCGTTGCCAGAGCTGTTCCAACGCGACGAGGTCGAAGTCCTGGCGCTCTCCGCGCTCCTGCAGAAACCGCTGCAGCACCCGGCCAAGAGGGCCATGGTGATACAGCTGAATCGGAACTTTGGCCGATTCGATACTGTTTTTGTCCTCTGCGCGCATGTTGGATCGGTCCGGTTTGGCTTCTTATTAAAGGGCAATCGAATCACTCAAACGCCCGCAGAGGTTAGCATGGAAACAATAACAACAAGCCTGAACCCCGCCGTCATCGTGGCCGGTATCTTTTTTTCATTCATCCTCATGGAGCTGGTGGTTGGCCGCTTCTTTCAGCGTGAAGGCGACCGCCGAGACGCCATTATCGAAACCGTCGGCTCGACGCTGCTGCTCGGCGTGACGGTTCCCTTCATCACCTTTGCCACCGGCGCCATCATGGCGACCCTGGCTCCAGACGCACAGGGCGCGCTCAGCGGTATCCCCTGGCTGGCGGGCTTTGCGCTGTTCCTGCTGTTCGACGACATGACCCAATACTGGTGGCATCGGCTCGCGCACAAGGTGCCCTTCCTCTACAGCCTGCATCGCGCGCACCACTCGGCCAAGTACATGAGCATCCGCATCGTGTACCGCAACAACAGTTTCTACTACCTGCTGATGCCCGGTATCTGGTTCTCCGGCATTCTGATTTACCTGGGCCTGGCGCACGTCTACTTCGTTTACCTGATCCTCAAGATGTGCGTGATCTTCGGTGCGCACAGCAGCGTGCCCTGGGACGCCAAGCTGTATCAGATCAAGTGGCTCAAGCCGATCATGTGGGTGGTCGAGCGCACCATCTCCACCCCGTCGACCCACTCGGCTCACCATGGCCTGAGCGCGGAGGATGGTGTCACCAACTACAAGGGCAACTTCGGCAACCTGCTGTTTTTCTGGGACATCCTGTTCGGCACCGCCAAGATCACCCGTCGCCGCCCGCCCAAGTACGGTATCGAAAACCTCGGCCCGGTCAGCTGGCAGCACGAATTGTTCTGGCCGCTGGTGCGCAAACCGAAGAAAGCGGCCAAGCCCGCGCTGAAGCCAGAGGTCGCCCAATGAGCCGTCACATCGCCCTGATCGCGGGATCCAGCCAGCCATCCAGCCAGAGTGCCAAAGTCGCGCACTGGTTGGCCGCCAGCCTGCAACGCCAGAGCTGCGAAACCAGCGTTATCGAACTCGGCCAACAGACCCTACCGCTATGGCCTGAAGCCGACAGCAAAGGTGTGTGGCCCGAACTCGCAGCCACCCTGCGTAGCGCTGACGCGGTGGTGGTGATCAGCCCCGAGTGGCACGGCATGGCCAGCCCGGCACTGAAAAACCTGTTCATGTATGCAGGGCGCCGCGAGCTGGCACACAAACCGGCGCTACTGGTAGGTGTGTCAGGCGGACAGGGCGGCAGCTACCCGCTGGCCGAGCTGCGCGCTTCCAGCTACAAGAACTGCCGCCTTTGCTACTTGCCCGAGCACCTGATCGTGCGCAACGTAGAACAGGTCATGAACCCGGACGAGCCCGCCAGCGAAGACGACCAGCGTATCCGCGCTCGCGCCGACTGGGCCATGGGACTGCTGCTCGATTACACCGAAGCGATGACTCCGCTGCACGAGCGCCACCGCAGCCCGCCAGCGGACTGGATGAACGGGATGTGATCAGTTGGCGGTCGCGCCCAGGTCCAGCCCACTGATCCGCCGCACCGGCGTCTGCACCGCTGGCTCAAACACGCCGGGACGGCTTTCCAGCAGGCTGAAGTGTTTGCTCGCGCGGGTAATCGCGGTGTAGACCAGCTCCTTAGTCAGTACCGGGTTGCGCGCCTCCGGCAGCACCAGCACGGCGTGCTCGAACTCCGAGCCCTGCGACTTGTGCACGGTCATGGCAAACACCGTTTCCACCTCCGGCAGACGGCTGGGCAACACGAAGCGAATGCCGCCCTTGCCATCGTTGCGCGGGAAGGCGACGCGCAGCGCCTCGGTCTCCGGCTGACCGGCGTGCAGCGCCGGTTCGCGGATGCGCAGGGCAATGCCAATGTCGCCGTTCATCAAGCCCAGACTGTAGTCGTTGCGAGTGACCAGCACCGGGCGCCCCTCGTACCAGAGCTTGTCGGCGTGCAGCAGGCCGCGACGGGTCAGCAGATCCGCCACACGCTGATTGATGCCTTCGACGCCCCATTCCCCGCGGCGCACCGCACACAGCAGCTGGAAACGGTCGAAGGCTCGCAGCACATCGCCCGCCCAGGCTTGCCAGCAGGGATCATCGGCCATCGCATCCGCGCCCGGGCGCTGCGCCTGCAGGGTGCTCAGATAGGCGCCATAGGCCGGCAGGCCACCCTCGCTGCCCAGCACCAGCGCGGCAAACCCGGGGTCGCGCAGGTCTGACAGGCGCCGGCTGTGAATATCGGCGAACTGCCCCCGCTGCAGCAGATCGCGCGCGGCGGTGGCGTCGCAGCGATTAACCGCGCGGGCCAACTCACCGATGCCGCTGTCGGCGCCGAAGCGGTGGGAATGGCGCAGCATGGCGGTCTGCTGCTCCAGCAGATGGGTCGACTCGTCACCGGGCTGCAGGCCGCTGCCTGCCAGCGACTGCCCACTCACCTGCTGCAGCCAATCAACCGTGGCCGGTGAGTAGCAACCGGCGTCGGCGCGTCTGCACAGGTCGCCCAGCACCGCCCCGGCTTCCACCGAGGCGAGCTGATCCTTGTCACCGAGCAATACCAGTCGCGCCTGCGGCGGCAGCGCGGCCAGCACGTTGGCCATCATTTCCAGATCGATCATCGAGGCCTCGTCCACCACCAGCACATCCAGCGCCAGCGGGTTACCGGCGTGATGGCGGAAGTGGCGGCTGTCCGGCAGGCTGCCGAGCAGGCGGTGCAGCGTGCTGACCTCGGTCGGGATGGCAGCGCGCACCGCGTCATCAACCGGCAGCGCGCCGACCTGCCGCCCGATTGACTCGGTCAGCCGCGCGGCGGCCTTGCCGGTCGGTGCGGCCAGGCGGATACGCAGCGGCTTTCCCGCTTCCACTGCCGGCGTCTGCAGCAACGCCAGCAGCCGCACCACCGTGGTGGTCTTGCCGGTACCGGGGCCGCCGGTAATGATGCTGAAACGCCCGCGCGCCGCCAGTGCGCAGGCAATGCGCTGCCAGTCCGGGTTCTGCTGACTGCCGGCAAACAGGGCATCCAGCCGCTCAGGCAGATCCCCGGCAACCTGCAGTGGGTGCTGCAGGCGCTGATGCAGGGTCGAAACAACGTGCCGCTCGTGCTGCCAGTAGCGGCGCAGATACAGACGCTGGCCGACCAGTACCAGCGGGCAACTGCCCTGCTCCGGTTGCTGGCTGTCTACCACTCGGCTGGCCTGCAACGCCGCACGCCAGCTGTCCAGCGTAACGCCCGCCAGTACCGCCGACGGCAGCGGCGTATCGATTAGGCTCTCCCCTTCCGGCGGCAGCGACAGGGCAAAATCCGGCTCGGCCAGCGTAGCCGCCAGATCGAGGCAAACATGCCCATGGCCCAACTGGTGGCTGACCAGCGCCGCCGCCAGCAGCACCGCCGGGCTGGTTTCCGGCGCCTGCTCCAGCAGAAACCCGGCGAAGGCCCGGTCCAGCGCCCGCAACCAGCCGTTGGCCAGCCAGTCGTCCAGCAGCTGCAGCAGCGCGGCGCTGCTATCCAGCTGCGTTGCGGATGCGGGCAGCGCGCCCAGCAGGTCCAGTTGATCACCCTGCATGGTCAATCTCCTCAACCGGCTGGCCGGCGAACAGGCGGTCCAGCGTTTCAATCAGCTCGCGCGGCGGGCGCTGATGGCAGAGGCCGCCGTTTTCCGCGTCCACACCCCGCATGAACCAGTAAAGCGCGCCGCCGATATGACGGTCGTAGTCGTAGTCCGGCAGCCGCGCCTGCAACTGGCGGTGCAGCGCCAGCAGGTAGAAGACATATTGCAGATCGTAACGGTGCTCCAGCAGCGCACGGCTCATGGCCGCCTCGCTGTAATCGGCCGCCGTTGCGCCCAGCCAGTTGGACTTGTAGTCGAGCACGTAATAGCGCCCCTCGTGCTCCAGCACCAGGTCGATATAGCCCTTGAACAGGCCATTCAGGCGGTCACGCTGCAGCGCCGGACGCGGCTGCCCGTCCAGCGTCATCGCCGTGACCAGCCGATCGATCTGCTGCACGTCGACCTTGCTGGCGGCAAACATAAAGGCCATTTCGCTCTGGTAACGCGACGGCGGCAGCTCACCCAGCGCCAGCTCGGTACCCGGCACCAGCCCCGGGCGCTGCAGCAATTGCCCCAGCCAGTCGCTCAGGCAATCACTCCACTCACCCCAGCCACGGCGCTGGCAGCGCGGCGCCAGCCAGCGGCGGCAACGCTCGGCATCCTGCAACGCCGAGAAGCCTTCCTGAGCCGCCAGCTCCAGCAGACCGTGCAAAAAGGTGCCGGGCTGCGGGCCACGCGGAAAGCGGTGAATGCTCGGCTGCTCGCCACGACGCAGCGGCACAAAGCGGCTCTGGCGCTCGTCGTCGGCAATCCACTCGGCCAGCGCGCTGTCGGCACTCTCACCGCTGAGCGCCAGCGCACTGTAGGAACCGATCCACCAAGAATCGAAGCGACCGTGCGCCGGGCTGCGGGCATCGACCAATGCCGGGCCATCATCCAGCAGTGGCAGTCGATCATCACGCGGCTCCGGCGCGCCCTGCAACGCGATTACCTCGCCGTCCGGCTGCCAGCGGGTCAGCCAGTCTTTCAGTTGAATAGATGATTCCAGCGCCGCGCCACCGCCCAGCAGCCAGGCAATCGCACTGCGGTGCAGCACCGACTGCTTGTTGTTGCCGCTCTTGAGGTCAGCCATGCCCAGCCAGCAGGCATGCTGCGCGCGGGTCAGCGCCACATAGAGCAAGCGCAGATCTTCACCGAGCCGCTCGCGGTCAGCCTCGGCCACCTGATCGGTGGTTGGCTTCAATACCCAGCCGTCACTCAGGCGCAGCGGCTGGTCCGCCCGCACCGGGCGGCTCATGCAGATAAAGGGCAGGAACACCAGCGGGTACTCAAGGCCCTTGGACTTATGGATGGTCACCACCTTGACCAGTTCGGCGTCGCTTTCCAGCCGCAGTACCTGCTCATCCGCAGCCCCCTCGTCCGCCTGCCGAATCAGCTCGGCCAGGTGGCGAATCAGCGCCTGTTCGCCATCCAGCTCGCGGGCGGCGCGCTGCAACAGCTCGGCCAGATGCAGCAGATTGGTCAGCGCGCGCTCGCCATCGTCCTGCTGTTGCAGACGTGCCGGCAGTTCAAAGTCATGCAGTAGGCGGTGCAGCATCGGCAGCACACCCTGGCGCTGCCAGATGCGCCGGTAATCACGGAACTGGTCGACCCGTTGCTCCCACAGGCGCTCGTCCTGATTCAACTGATCCAGCGCCTGCCAGTTGAGGTGCAGGCTGTGGCTGGCCAGCGCCGCGCGCAGCAGGCGGTCGTTGCCGGGCTCGGCACAGGCGCGCAACCAGCGCAGCACATCCTGCGCCTGTTGGGTTGCCAGCACCGAGTCCTTGTCGGACAGATACACACTGCGCACGCCGCGGGCGGCCAGCGCATCACGAATCAGCTGCGCCTCGCGACCGGTCCGCACCAGCACCGCCATGTCTGCTGGACGCACCGGCGCAAGCGGCCGGTCGCTTCGGGCAAACCCGGCGCTGCCCTGCTGGCCTGACTGCAGCAGCGCGGTCATCTCGCTGGCACAGCGCTCGGCCATCTCCCGTCGGTAGACATCGCCAGTCAATGGCTCTTCCGATTCCAGCAACCAGGCGGTCAAGGCCGGCGCGGGCTCACCGTTGCAACACCAGACCTCGCTGCGCCCACGCGCCTGCACCGGCAGAAACGGCATGGGGTTGTCATCACCCTTGCGAAACAGAAAGGCGCCAGCAGCAAAGTTCTGCTCGGCCTGCTCGAACACCCGATTGACCGCCGTGACCATCGTCTGGCTGGAGCGGAAGTTGGTATCCAGATTCTCATGCCGCCCGGCGGTGTCGCCACGGGCGCGCAGGTAGGTATGAATATCCGCCCCGCGGAAGGCGTAGATCGCCTGCTTGGGGTCGCCGATCAGCAGCAGCGCGCAGTCCTGATCGTTTTCCGCTACCCGATAGATGCGGTCGAAGATGCGGTACTGCAGCGGGTCGGTATCCTGAAATTCGTCGATCAGCGCGACCGGAAACTGCTGACGGATAACCTCGGCCAGCCGGTCGCCATTGGGGCCCTGCAGCGCCGCATCGAGCCGGGTCAGCATGTCGTCGAAGCCCATCTGCGCACGGCGGCGCTTTTCCGCCTCAAAGCGCACCGACATCCAGTCCGCCGCATGGCGCAGCGCATCGCTGTCCGGATTCGGCAGCGCAGCCAGCGCCTCGCGCAGTTGCGGCAAGCCGCGCAACGCCGGGTGATCGGGCACGGCGCCCTTCTTCCAGGCCTCGCCGAGGCCGTCTTCGCTGAGCCGGGCCCAGGCCGCCGGTGGCAGTTCGAGTTTTATCTGCTCCGGCGTCAGCGCCCATTGGCGCAGGGTCTCAAACCAGGGCGCGTAGTAGCGCTTCTGGATCTTGCGCTTGTCGACCACGCCCTGCTCGACCGCCTGATCCAGCAACGCTTCCAGCTCATCGGCCCACTGCACACAGGGCACCTTGAGCGCGGCCAGTTCGGCATCACGCTGGTTGAGTACCTGCTCCAGCAACGCCTGCAGTTCGGTAGCAGGCGCAGCGGCTGTCGGGTCGAACAACCGGCGCGCCTGTGCCAGCAACGCGTCCGGCTGGCCCCAACCGGACTGCACCCAGGCCAGCGCACTGCCGTGCAGGTGATAGCAATGCAAGCGCCAGTAATCACGCGCGACTTCGGCCAGCAGGTCGCGTTGGTCGGTTTCCAGCGTTTGGGTAAACAGGCTGCCGCTGTCAAAGGCATGCTCGCGCAGCATACGCTGACACCAGCTGTGAATGGTCGATACCGCGGCTTGATCCATCCACTGGGCGGCGATATCCAGCTTGCGCGCGGCGCTAGCGTGCTCGGCTTCAGGGATATCCGCCAGCAGGCCGGCGAGAATCGGGTCCGGTTCAGGCAGTTCACCACGGAACGCCTGCGCGCCCTCTACCAGCCGTGCGCGAATGCGGTCACGCAGTTCCTGGGTCGCGGCCTCGGTAAAGGTCACCACCAGCACATCCGGCGGCAGCAGTTCACGGCTGAAGGCACTGTCGCCATCGCCATGCCCCAGTACCAGCCGCAGGTAAAGCGCCGAGATGGTGAAGGTCTTGCCGGTACCGGCACTGGCTTCAATCAGGCGACTGCCACGCAGCGGGCAGCGCAGGGCCAGAGGGCGTTGGTTGCTCATGCCTGGTCCTCCCCGGCCGGGGTAATCATCAACCATTCATCCTCAATCGCCTGCGCCAGCGGTTGATAGAGGGACTGTGCCCAACCGATAAACTCGTCGTTCGCCTGCAAGCTGGCAAAGTCGGGATAGCTGCGTTGCAGCGCCGGGCTGCCGTCGACCTCGCCGCGACTGAAGTCGTTGCCCTCGTAGCAGAGCCGTGCGGCACCGAGGCGCTTTTCGTCCTTGCCCTCGGTTAGCCAGGCGAAGGCGGTTTCCACGGCGACCGGCAACGGTCGGCTCAGGCCGTGCAGATACCCGAGCAACCAATCGCGCACGATACTGGCGGCGCGTTCCTGCTCCAGCGGCAGCAGCTGAATGCTGGCATCGGCACCGATCAGACAGGTCGTGAGCCGGTGACCAGAGGCCGCAGCCAGCACGTGCTGGCACAACTCGCCCAGCAACTTGCGCCAGCGCAACGCGCCCTTTTTGCCGAGCAGGCTGCCGGTCACCAGCTGGACCCGCATCAGGCCGTCCAGCGGAGCACAACGGCGCACGCCGGCAAGCCAGCTGACCACTTCGATAGTCGCGTCCGCCGTGCTCGCCACTGCCTGCAACAGCAACGGATTTTCCAGCGGCTGATCCCACAACAGCAGTTGCTCACGGAAGCGCTCAAGCTGTCCGCCCAGGGGCGCAACCAGTTGCGCCAGGGTCAGCTGACCGAACCCGGCCAGCGGCAGGCTGCCGCGCTGCTGCAGGCGGCTGGCCTGCTCAAGCAGCAGGGCCTGCCAGTCATCCTGCAAATCGGCCTGCTGCACCTGCTCCAGCAGCCACTGGCTGAGCTGGTGCCGCTGCAGACCGTCGAGTGCAAAGGGTTCGTCGTCTTCGCTGGTGCTGTGCTGCTCCTGCAGCCAGACCTTCAGCCGGGCGGCAAAAAAGTGCTCAACCGGGTTACGCAGAAAGCGCTGCAGCGCCAGCAGCTCGATGGGCGCCTCCAGCGTGACCGGCGCCAGCGGCTGGTCTGCATCATCGCCAGCACGGGAGTTGTGCAGCTGACGCCACTCGCGGGCATAGCTGAACAGCTCGGAATCGGCGCTGAAATAAGCGCGACTGAACGGCTGCAACGGGTGCTCGACGGTCAGCGCGTGCAACAGATCTGCGCCATCCGCCGTATGCCAGCCGGCGGCCAGATGATCACGCAGCTGGCCGATCAGCACCGACGGCGGCCGTTCACTGTTGTCGCGGATACTGCGCCCGACCCAGCTGATATGCAGGGCGTCGCGCGCTGATAGCAGCGCCTCAAGCAGCAGGTAGCGGTCGTCCTCGCGGCGCGAGCGGTCGCCCGGTCGATAGTCACGGCCCATCAGGTCGAAATCCAGCGGTGGCTGCGCGCGCGGGTAATCGCCGTCATTCATGCCCAGCAGGCAGATGCGCTTGAACGGAATGGCGCGCATCGGCATCAGGGTGCAGACGTTGACCGCACCGGCGAGAAAACGCTGACTGAGCTGGCTCTGGCCGACACCATCGAGCCAGGCCTCGGCCACCACGTTGAGCGGCAGCGCCACGTCCAGCGCGACGCCGTCACACAGCTCCAGCCAGTCGGCCAGCCCCTCGTGCAGCTGCGCCAGCAGCAGTTGATCCCGATCACTCTCGGCGATAAAGAAGTCATCCAGCAGCTGACGCAGGCGTTCGCCCCATTCACTCGGCACGGTCGCACTGGCCAGCTGCGTTTCGTGGCGGTCCAGTGCATCCAGCAGGCCGCTGAGCGGGCCGATCAGCGCCGCGTCCAGCCCGCCAATCTCGTCATAGGGTTCGATCTGCTGCCAGGCCTCGGCACCGCCGCTGGCGTAACCCAGCAGCATCCGGCGCAGGCCGAAACGCCAGCTGTTGGCTTCCAGCCCGTCCGGTAAACCCAGAGCGGCGCGGCGCTGCTGATCCAGCCCCCAGCGGATGCCTGCGCCCTCGATCCAGCGTTGCAGGGTCGGCAGGTCAGCCTCACTCAGACCAAAGCGACTGCGCAGCGCCGGCACATCGAGCAGGTCCAGCACCTCACTGACCGGCAGCCGGCTGTCAGGCAGACGCAGCAGGTGCTCCAGCGCAATCAGCAGCGGCTCCTGGCCGCGCTGGCCCTGATCGGCCAGGGTAAAGGGAATCGCCCGCGGATCGTCGCCACTGTGCTGACCAAACACCGCCTGAATATGCGGAGCGTAGAGATTGACGTCCGGCACCATGACGATGATGTCGCGCGGTTTGAGGTTCGGGTCGGCAGCAAAGGCGGCCAGCAGCTGATCGTGCAGCACTTCGACTTCGCGCTGCGGGCTGTGCGCCAGGTGAAAGCGGATGGAGTGATCCCGCGCGGTGTCGACCGCTGGCCACAACTCGCGCGACTCGGCCAGCGGCCGCAGTTGCAGGATGTCCTGCTGCAGTTGCTGCAGCAGCGTGTTACCGGCAGGTGCTTCAAACAGATCAACCCGGCCACCGGCAATATTGGCGAAGCGCGCTTCGTAACTGGCGCGCTCGTCGTGCTGGTCGAGCAGGTTGATATAGTCACGGCCCTGCTTGCCCCAGGCGGCCAGCAGCGGATGGGCGTGCTGGTGCAGGGTGTTCTCGTCCAGCTGCAGGGGCGCGCCCGGCCGCCTTTGCTGACGACGGTACTCGTGACGCAGCAGATCCTGATCGGCAACGATATCGCCCCAGTGGTACTCACAGGGGTTGAGCACGCAGAGCAGCACCTGCGAGAAGCGGCCAATCACCGCCAGCGCCTCGAGCGTCTGCGCCGGCAGCGACGAGATACCGAACACGATCACCCGCCGCGGCAGGCTGGCCGGTCGGCTGTCACAGTCGAGCAGGTGCTGGACAAAACGCGGATGGATACCGGCCCGGCTGTCGCTCAGGCGCTCAGCCCCCACGTCCGCCAGCACCGCGCGCCAGAGCGCCGGCTGCCAGCGCTCCTCGTCATCCAGCGGCCGCGCGCCGGTACGCGCCAGGCCAATATGGTCACGCCCGGCGGCCCAGTCGTTCAGCCAGTCGGCGCGGTAGACCTGATACTGGTCGAACAGGTCGGCGAGCCGCACCGCCAGTTGGTAGCGCTTGCGGCAGTCGTGGTCATCGGCAAGAAAGCGTTTGAGCGGGGCGAAATCGGGCTGATCCTGCAGTGCGGGCAGCAGCCGCATCAGCCGCCAGGTCAGCGGCTGCTTGTCGAGCGGCGATTGCTCGGGCACGCTGCCGCGTCCCAAAACGCCGCGGTAGCTGTCCCATAGAAACCGCGCCGGCAGCTGCACATCCAGCGCTGCCGCGATGCCGCAGCCGCCCTGAGCAGGGTCGGCAGCCAACGCCATCTGCAGCCACTGGGCAATGCCGTTGCTCTGCACCAGGATGACTTCGTTTTCCAGCGGCGCCAGCGGGTGCGCCCGCATCCAGTCCACCGCCAGCTCACGCAGGGTCTCCAGGCGGTTGCCGTGGATGATCATCAAACCGGGGGCGAGGCTGTTAGCGTCCTGCATGGAAGCTCCTTATAGGTGAAGAGACCGCAGTCTATCACCGCGCTGCGACAGGCGCGGTCGCAGCTGCTCGCCTAAACCTGGCTGCCGAGAAAGCGCCTCTCCCACGGCGTAATTTCATCCATAAAGCTCTGCAGCTCCATGCGCTTGCTGGCCAGGAAGCCGTCAACAAACTCGGCGCCGAACAGCTCACGCGCCAGCGTGCTGCGATCCAGCCGCAGGATGGCGTCGTGCAACGTGCCGGGCAGGGTCAGCTCGTCCGGCGCCTCGAACTCGCCTTGCGCCGGAGCAGATGGCTCGCACTGGTTGTCGATACCATACAGGCCCGCAGCCAGTGAGGCTGCCACACTCAGGTAGGGGTTGGCATCGGCGCCGGGCAGCCGGTTTTCGACACGACGCGCTTCCGGGCCGCTGGCCGGAATGCGTAGCCCGGCGGCGCGGTTGTCATGCGACCAGCAGAGATTGTTGGGTGAGGCGTAGGCGTGACAAAAACGCTGGTAGGAGTTCACATAGGGCGCCATCAGCAACGTCAGCTCGCCCATGCAGTGCTGCAAGCCGCCGATGAAGTGGCTGAAGGCGGCGGTCGGCTGCTGGGTCGCCGCATCGGTAAAGATGTTTTGCCCGCTGGCCTGATCGACGATGCTCTGGTGAATGTGCATTGAGCAGCCGGGCACACGGGCCAGCGGCTTGGCCATGCACACGGCGATCAGCCCGTGCTTGAGTGCGACTTCATGCAGCGCGTGCTTAAACAGGAAAGTCTGGTCGGCAATCAGCAGCGGATCACCATGGACAAAATTGATCTCGTACTGGCTGACGCCCATCTCATGCATAAAGGTATCGCGAGGAATGCCCAGCGCGGCCATGGTGTCGGCCAGCTCGTCGAAGAACGGCTTGAGGCCGCTGCTGGTGCTGACACTGAACGCGCCGTAACCGGCTTCGCGGCGGCCATCCAGTCCCACCGGCGGCTGGAACGGCTGGGTGTCGTCACGGTTGGGCTCGAACAGGAAAAATTCCAGCTCGGTCGCCACCACCGGCGCCCAGCCCCGCTCGGCGTAACGTTCGACTACACGGCTCAGCAGCGCTCGAGTCGACAAGCCGGACAGCTGGCCGTCCAGCTCCACGGCTTCACAGATGGCCATTGCACGAGGGCGCTCAATCCACGGCAGCACGTGCACCTGATCCAGCAGCGGGCGCAACACCAGATCGCCATCGTCGCTGCCGTAATACTGCGCCTCCGGGTAGCCACCCATCACGCACTGCAGCAGCACCCCACGCGCCAGCTGCAGCCGACGATCCGCAAGAAAGCCTTCGCCGGTCATTACCTTGCCACGGGGAATACCGTTCAAGTCCGGGGTGACACACTCGACGTCGCCAACGCCGGCAAGACGTTCGGCAAGGGCTCCAAGGGATGCGGGGGCGTTCATGCGCTACTACCTGTGTTGGTTCAGGCCATTATGGCGTTGGCGGATCATACCCCATCCGCTGTATTGGAACGCGCAGCCGCTAACCAAACATGCTGGCGATGAATACCGCTTGAAAATTGAACGAACATTCATTCAAAATTAATGCTGTAGCGACCCTGCACGCGCGTACCGTCACGGCGGTGCACAGCGATTCGGCCGATCAGACAATAACAATCAAGGAGTCCGGCATGTTCCAACAGCGCCTTCGCGCCGCGCTTATCTGCGCGCTTCTCGCCCTTAGCAGCGGCTGCCTGTCCAGCGGCGGTGGCGGCGGTAGCGCACCTGCCCCTACCGAACCCAGCGCCAGCCGGGCTGGCCCTGCCTACCTCCAGGCAATCGGCATTGGCGTATCCGATCTCGATGCTGCTGTTGCCCTTTATCGCGACGGTCTGGGCATGACCGAGCGCCAGCGCCTGACCCGCGACAACCGCATCGAAGTCGTCATGGAGTCGGCCGACAAGCGCGGCTCGCTCGTAGTGTTGATGCAGTTCACCGACGGCGTCGGCCGCAACGTGCAACAGAACCCAGGTAAGCTGGCGTTTTACGTCAAGGATCCGGCCGCTTTCGCCACTGCATTTGCCACCGCAGGCGGCCGCATCGTCGTACCGCCAGCCCCGCAACCCAGCGTCGGTAACGTGGTTGTTGGCTTTGGTCGTGACCAGGACAACAACCTGATCGAGATCGTCGGCGCTGGCGATGCTACCCACTCGTACCTGAGCGCCATCGGTATCGGCGTATCCGATCTGGAAGCGGCGCGCGACTTTTACGTCGCCACCTTTGGCTTTGAAGAGGACCAGTTTCTCTCCATCCCCGGCCAGTACGACGAGTACATCCTGACCTCGCCGGTACCCGGCAGCTCGGCCCTGGTGCTGATGCACTGGACCAACGGCGCGCCCTACGACTACCAGGACAACCCGATCAAGCTGGAGCTGGCCAGCGCCGATCCCGCGCTGCTCGCCGACGACATTGAAGACGCCAACCTGCCGGTAAACCAGGCGCCTGCGCCCAGCAGCGATGCGGACCTGAACGGCGCCCTGGTTGGCTATGCCGAAGATGCCGACGGCACCCTGCTGGAGCTGCGCCGCTCAATCCGTCCTTACCTGGCCGGCGCCGCCATTGGCGTCGCGGACCTGGACGCCGCTGTCACCTTCTACCAGGATGCCCTTGGCATGCAGGAAGTAACGCGCCGTACTCGCGACAACCGCGACGAAGTGGTACTGCGCTCGGCTGACAACAAGGGCTCGCAGCTTATCCTGATGGGCTTTACCGACGGCGAGCCGCGAGACTACGACCGCAACCCAGGCAAGCTGGTGTTCTATACCCGCGACCCGAGTGCCTTTGCCCAGTCAATCCGTGATGCCGGTGGCGTGATTCTGGTTGAGCCGGTAGATCAAGGCCCTGCGCTGGGCAACGCGGTAGTCGGCTTTGGTCGTGACCTGGACAACAACCTGATCGAGATTGTCGGCGACGACAGCGCTACCGAATCCTGGTTTGGCGCCTTCGGCATCGGCGTCAGTGACTTGGCTTCCGCCAAGGCGTTCTACGCCGACACGCTCGGCTTCAAGGTGTCGCTGTTCCTGCCGATTCCCGGCCAGTACAACGAGTACATTCTGCAGGGCTACGGTGGTTCGGCACTGGTCCTGATGAACTGGACCAACGGCAGCCCGCGCAACTACACCGACAACCCGGTGAAGCTGGAAATCGGCAGCCTGTCGCCCGAAGGCTTTCTGGAAACCATCGACGACGCTGGCCAGCGCGTTGACCAGCAGATGAGCGAAGACCCAAGCCGAAACGACGAGCTGGTCGGCTACGCCCGTGATGCCGACGGCACCGTGCTGGAGGTGCTGCTCGCGCCCTGGGGGCAAACAGCGCCGTAACGAAAAAAGGCCAGCTTTTCAGCTGGCCTTTTCACTTACCTCACCGACTCAGAAGCTCAGAGCGCGATCGCCCTGCTCATCCTTGATCCGGGTGGGCAGCCCCATGTCGTTCAGCAGATTGATGAACGGCTTGGGATCCAGCTCTTCGACGTTAACCATCTTGCCCGCATCCCAGGTGCCCTGGGCGATCAGGATGGCAGCGGCAACCGGCGGCACACCGGCAGTGTAGGAAATACCCTGACTGCCGACTTCAGCATAGGCTTCGGCGTGATCCGCTACGTTGTAGATGAACACTTCCTTATCCTTGCCATCCTTCTTGCCTTTGACCACATCACCGATGCAGGTCTTGCCGGCATAGTCGGGGGCCAGTGACGACGGATCGGGCAGCACGGCCTTGACCACTTTCAGCGGAATCACTTCCAGGCCTTCGGCAGTGGTGACCGGCTGTTCGGACAGCAGACCGAGGTTTTTCAGTACGGTGAACACGTTGATATAGTGCTCGCCAAAGCCCATCCAGAACCGCACGTTTGGCACACCCAGATTCTGCGACAGCGAATGCACTTCATCGTGGCCAGTCATGTAGCTGGTCTGTGAGCCGACGACCGGCAGATCATCGGTACGCTTGACCTCGAACATCTTGTTGCTGGTCCACTGGCTGTTCTGCCAGGACCACACCTGCCCGGTGAACTCACGGAAGTTGATTTCCGGGTCGAAGTTGGTGGCGAAGTACTTGCCGTGGCTGCCGGCGTTGATATCGATGATGTCGATTTCATCGACGCTATCGAAGTACTCGTTCACCGCAACAGCGGCGTAAGCATTGACCACGCCCGGATCAAACCCCACGCCCAGCACCGCAGTAATGCCCTTCTCGGCGCACAGTTCCTTGCGCTTCCACTCGTAGTTGGCGTACCACGGCGGGGTTTCACAGATCTTGTCCGGCTCTTCGTGAATGGCGGTATCCAGGTAGGCAGCACCGGTCTCGATGCAGGCCTGCAGTACCGACATATTGATGAAAGCCGATCCGACATTGATCACCAGTTGCGACTGTGTCTTGTCAATCAACGCCTTGGTGGCCTCGATATCGAGGGCATTCAGGGCATGGGCTTGCAATTCACCGGCAACCTTGAGGCTGCCCTTTTCCTTCACGCTGTCGACGATGGCCTGACACTTCTCGGCGGTACGCGACGCGATATGGATGTTACCCAGCACGTCATTGTGCTGGGCGCATTTGTGTGCGACCACCTGGGCCACACCACCGGCACCAATAATCAGAACGTTTTTCTTCATTTCTCTTCCTCGAAACGCCTCCTTGGAAAGGCTGGGTAGGTTATGCCTCAGGAGAGGCTGTCCAGGTAATCCTGGAATCCGAACTCGCGCACCAGTTTCACCGAACCATCAAGCTCCCTGATTGCAATGGCGGGCATATTGACGCCGTTGAACCAGTTCTTCTTGACCATGGTGTAACCGGCCGCATCAATAAAGGACAGGCGATCGCCGATCTTCAGCTCGCTGTCAAAATTGAATTCGCCGAAGATGTCGCCAGCCAGACACGACTTGCCACACACCATGTACTGGTGCGGGCCATCGCAGGGCTCCATCTTGGCCTCCTGACGGTAGATCAGCAGATCGAGCATATGCGCTTCGATCGAACTGTCGACCACGGCCAGCTGCTTGCCGTTATAGAGGGTGTCGAGCACAGTCACTTCGAGGGAAGTGCTCAAGGTAATGGCGGCCTCGCCGGGCTCCAGGTAAACCTGAACGCCGTAGCGCTCGGAGAATGCCTTGAGGCGGGCGCAGAAACGATCCAGCGGGTAACCCTCGCCGGTAAAGTGGATACCACCGCCCAGACTGACCCAGCTCACCTGCGCAAGCAGGTGGCCGAAACGCTCTTCGATCTGTCCGAGCATCTGGTCGAACAGCTCAAAATCGCCGTTCTCACAGTTGTTGTGAATCATGAAGCCGGAGATCAAAGGCAACACGGCCTCGATCTTGGCGGCGTCCCACTCGCCCAGACGGCTGAACGGACGGGCCGGGTCAGCAATCAGGAAGTCCGAGCTGCTGACGCCGGGGTTCAGGCGCAGCCCGCGCACGGTGTCGGCCGAGGCCTCGCTGAAACGGGTCAGCTGACTGATGGAGTTGAAGATGATCTTGTCCGAATGCGCCAGGACGTCGTCAATCTCGTCATCGGCATAGGCCACGCTGTAGGCATGCGTCTCTCCCGGGAACTTGAGTTTGCCAAGTTTCACTTCATTCAGGGAGGAGGAGGTAGTGCCGTCCATGTACTGACTCATGAAGTCGAACACGGACCAGGTAGCAAAGCATTTGAGTGCGAGCAGGGCCTTGGCGCCGGAGTGTTCACGCACGTAGGCGATCTTCTCCATGTTGCGTTCAAGTTTGCTCTTGTCGATGAGATAGTACGGCGTTTTGATCAATTCGGTCATACCCTCCAGCTGCCAACGCCCGGTGCCCGGGCAAGTGAAAGCGCGAAATTATAAATTAACGTTCTCTGCGTCGATAGAAGAAACGACCACTTCAGCCTACAACGGCAATGCTTCAATTTCACGTCAACGGGCGACAACATGCACACAATGCATTGATGGACCAACAAAAATGCATTAGCCAAATCCCTCTCTCTGTTTCTATAGTGGTGAGTAGCCGTCATCTACGGCCCATACAACAACAACGCCGCCCAACCGGGAGACCCCAATGCGCACACGCCACTTTCTATCCGGGGCGCTGGCCGCTGCCATCAGCCTGACCGTCACCGCCGCCCCCAGCCCCAATCCTGCAACCGACACCACGGCGGCTACCAACCATGCCGTGCTGGACAACCTGCCCTTCGCCGACCGGCAGGCATTTGAGGACGCCCGTCGCGGCTTTATTGCTCAATTACCTGATGGCAAGGTCACCAACGCCGACGGCTCGGTCGCCTGGGACATGAGTGAATATGACTTCCTTGATCAGGAAACCGCACCCGCCACGGTCAACCCCAGCCTGTGGCGTCAGGCCCAGCTCAACGCCATACACGGCCTGTTTGAAGTGACCGAAGGCATGTACCAGATCCGCGGCATGGATCTGGCCAACATGACCATCATTGAAGGTGACACCGGCCTGATCATCATTGATCCGCTGCTGTCTCCCTCCACTGCCAGGGCCGGTCTGGACCTGTACTACCAAAACCGCCCGCAAAAGCCGGTCGTCGCCGTGCTCTACACCCACAACCACGTCGACCACTGGGGCGGCGTCAAGGGCGTGACCAGCAATGAGGATGTCGCGGCGGGCAAAACCCATATCTATGCGCCGGCCGGTTTTATGGAACACGCCGTATCCGAGAATGTCATTGCCGGACCGGCCATGAGTCGCCGCGCAATCTACCAGTTCGGCGCCATGCTGCCGCCGGGCGAACGCGGACACGTCGACACCGGTCTGGGCAAGGCGCTGTCCAAGGGCGAGCGTTCACTGATCGCACCGACCGATACCGTGCCCGACAACGGCACTCTGACCATCGATGGTGTAGAAATCGAGTTTCAGATGGCTCACGGCACCGAGGCCGAGTCCGAGATGATGATGTACTTCCCGGCATTCAAGGTCCTGAACACCGCGGAAATCACCAGCCAGCACATGCACAACGTGTATACCATTCGCGGCGCCGCCGTGCGCGACGCCAGCGCCTGGGCCCACTACATCGATGTGGCGCTGGAACGTTTCGGTGACCGCGCCGATATCGTGGTGGGTCAGCACCACTGGCCGATCTGGACCCAGGAAGATGCCAAACGCTTCCTGTCGGTACAGCGTGACATGTACAAATACCTGCACGATCAGTCCGTGCGCATGATCAACAAGGGCTACCTGCCGGGCGATATCGCCGAGCAGCTGAAACTGCCAGCCAGTCTGGATCAGCAATGGTACGCCCGCGGCTACTACGGCACCCTGCGCCACAACGCCAAAGCCATTTACCAGCGCTACATGGGCTGGTACGACGCCAACCCGGCCAACCTGAACCCGCTGCCACCGGTACAGAACGCCGCCAAAACCATCGACTACATGGGCGGCGCCGACAAGGTGATCGAGCAGGCACGCAAGGATTACGACAACGGCGAGTACCGCTGGGTCGCCAGCGTCATGAATCAGGTCGTCTTTGCCGACCCGAGCAATCAGGCGGCCCGCGAGCTTGGCGCCGATGCACTGGAACAACTGGGATATCAGGCTGAAGCCGGCACCTGGCGCGGAGCTTACCTGATGGGCGCCCAGGAGCTGCGTAACGGCACGCTGCCGCCGACCGTCGGCTCGTTGTCGCCGGACGTGTTGCAGGCGCTGGATACCGGCATGTTCTTCGACCTGATGGGCGTGCGTCTGGATGCAGCCAAGGCCGAGGGCAAACACCTGGTAATCAACTGGCAGCTGACAGACACCAACGAGAACTACCGTCTGAACCTCGAGCACTCGACGCTGACCTATCGCGCCGATACTCAGGATGACAACGCACAGGCAACGGTCAGCATGACCCGCGATACGCTGGACCAGATCCTGCTGCGCCGCACCAGCTTCCCGGAAGCGGTCAAGGCTGGGCAAATCAGCATCAGCGGCGAGCCGAATGCCTTCTTCGGTCTGCTGCAAATGCTGGAAGTGCCCTCGGGCGACTTCCCGATCGTGACGCCGGTCAGCAACTGACCCGCAAACGCATCGCGTCCCCCTCTGGCCCCGCTCGCTGCAGGCGACCGGGGCCTTTTTCATCAAGGCTGCTGCAAAGCTCGCAAAACGCGCTCGGCAAAAAAGTCTCGCTGTTCGTTCAAGTCAAACAAGCCCGGCGCAAATAGCCAAGTTTGGGTTACGCCCATCAACTGGGTGTAAATCATCAGCGCCAGTTGCCGGGCTGACTGATCCGCGGGGATGTCGCCCTGCTGCTGGGCGTCTTCAACCAGGCCCTGCAGGGTCTCGATCATGCTTTGAGTCAGCCGCCGCTCACGCTCCAGCGTGGTCGACATGGCGTCAGTCAACTCGGTCTTGTTCAGCAGAATCTCAAAGGACTGCCGAAACCAGGCGTCCTCCACCAGCAGGGCAAACCAGTCACGAACAAAGGCGTCGATACGCACCAGCGCTGAGGTGCCGGCGCTGCGCGCCTGCGCAACCAGTTGCTCCAGCGGCTGTTGCGAGTAGGCCAGCACCGCTTCGAACAGGTCATCCTTGTTCTTGAAGTGCCAGTAAATGGGGCCACGACTGAAACCGGCTTCGGTGCCAATCATCGCCAGGGTGGTGTTCGAGTAGCCATTGCGGCTGAACAGCGTCAGCGCGGCTTCTATAATTTTAAGGCGGGTTTTTTCCGCGTCTTCTTTGGTTCTGCGCATGGGTGTTCCAGCAAGAACTGCGGGAGCGTACTCCCGCAGCGATAAACCAACTCAGAGAGCGCCGTCAGCGGCCATCTGCATATACTCGGTATCGAACCGCAGCTTGATGTTAGCGGTATCACCCAGGGTCTTGCCATCAGGCATGGCAATACCGACAAAGTCAGGCGAGTCTGCGCCTTCGCCCAGCAACCCCTTCTCGAACGAGAACTGGCGAACGCTGTCCATCGCCTCGTAGGCCTCATCACTGCCAATAAAGGCGACGGCGTCAGCCGGTTGCCAGAACATCTTCATGCCGGCCAGCTGTGCTTCATAGCCAGCCTGATCGGTCGCAGAAGCCTCGCCGAGGAACGCTCTGGCCTTCTGCCCCGCTTCGCTGTCGGTACCCATTTCCGCCATCAGCTCAAACCAGGCACCGACCAGCGCCTTGCCCAACGCTGGGTTGTCGCGCAGTGTCTCGGTGTTGACGATGGTCAGGTCCTTGATATGACCCGGAATCTGGCTGGAGTCGAACACACGGTTGGCACCGGGCTGGCTGAGGATCTCGTCCAGCAGCGGGTTCCAGGTCACCACGTTACGCACGTCTTCAGTGTTGTAAGCAGCGACCATATCGGCGTCGCTGGTGTTAACCACGGTCACATCGCTCTCGCTCAGACCAACCGAGTCGAGCGCGCGGGCCAGCAGATAATGCGACACCGACAGCTCAACCAGATTGACCTGCTGGCCTTTCATATCGGCGACGCTGGTGCTGTCCTTCATGACAATGCCGTCGTTACCATTGGAGTAGTCGCCAACGATCAGCGCGGTGGTAACCACGCCACCGGCAGCGGGGATAGACAACGCGTCCATGCTGGTAGCTACTACACCATCAAACTGACCGGCGCTGTACTGGTTGATCGACTCGATGTAATCGTTGATCTGCACGATCTCGACGCTGATGCCGTACTTGTCGGCCCACTTTTTCATCAGACCTGACTCGTCAATGTACTTCCACGGAATCCAGCCCGCGTAGATGCTCCAGGCCAGTTTGAAGCTGTCTTTCTCTTCAGCCTGGGCTGCGGGAATCACGGCAACCGATGCCGCCAGTGCAATCATGGCGCCTGAAACAACCTGCTTGAAACGTCGTGCAAAAGGAACGGACTTTTTCATGGTTCAACTCCAGATGGTTTTCGTTGGCAGTGAGGTGAAGTCTTGGCAAGAACGCAGCAGCAAGAACCGCGCCGTCGCCGGCGCGGCACCGACCTAAAAAAACTTCAGGTAGCGTTGCAGCTCCCAGTCGGAGACGTGGGTGTGATACTCGGTCCACTCCTGGCGCTTGAAGCTGACAAAGCTGTCGAACATCGCATCACCGAATACCGCGCGAGCCAGCGGGTCCGCCTCAAAGGCATCAATGGCTTCCCCGAGGGTCTGCGGCAGCAGCTCGATGTCCATCTCGCGAACCTGCTGGTCGGTGTAGTTGTACATGTTCTCGCGGTGCGGCTTGCCGGGGTCCATGCCTTCCCGGATGCCTTCCAGACCGGCAGCCAGCATCATCGCGGCACCAAGATAGGGGTTGCAGGCGATATCTGCCGCACGGCACTCGACCCGACCGCCTTGCGACGGGATGCGCAGCATGTTGGTGCGATTATTATTGCCATAGCAGACAAACACCGGCGCCCAGGTAGAGCCGGACATGCTGCCCTTGCGCACCAGGCGCTTGTAGCTGTTAACCGTCGGCGCAATCACCGCGCTGATCGCCTTGGCATGCTTCATCACACCGGCGATGAAGTGGTAGGCCATCTGCGTGACGCCGCAACCGTGAGTGTCCTCACCATTGGCAGGATCAAACAGGTTACGCCCGGTCTCGCGGTCCGCCAGCGACATGTTGTAGTGCGCACCGCTGCCGGTGCGGTTAGCCGACGGCTTGGGCATAAAGCTGGCAAAAGCGCCGTGCTTGCGCGCAATCTCGTTCGCCATCAGACGGAAGAACACCAGGCGGTCAGCCATGCCGAGGGCGTCGGTGTAGGTGAAGTCGGTCTCAAACTGGCCGTTGGCGTCTTCATGGTCAAAGGAGTAAACATCCCAGCCCATGGCATTCATGGCTTCGACCAGCTCGCCGACGATGGGCATGTTGTCCATCAGGCCGCGTGGATCGTAGCAGGGTTTGGCCAAGGTATCGCGGGCACTGATCGGCTCGAACCCGCCATCCTCTGAATCACGAAACAGGAAGAACTCGGTCTCGATCCCCAGGTTGAAGGTCAGGCCCATATCGGCGGCCTGCGCCACCTGACGCTTGAGGATATTGCGCGAGCAGGCTTCAAAGGGCGCGCCGTCCAGGTACAGGTCACTGGCGAACCAGGCCAGCTCAGGATTCCACGGACAGATGGTGGCAGTCGCAGAATCGGGCATGGTCGCCACTTCATTGTCGCTGATGTCCTGTGGAACACCGTCCAGCGCAGCCCCGGTGTAGAGCTCGGAGCCCTTCATCATCCGGTCCAGATGGTTGAGCGGTACAAACTTGCCCTTGATCACGCCATGCAAGTCCACATAACCACCCAACGCATATTTAACGCCTTTGTCCTGCAGGGACTGCTTCAGTTGTTCGGTGCTCACTTGCTGACTCATGTTGCTACTCCGCTGATTCTGTCCGCACCCGCTGCGGCGCTTGGTATGAATCTTTCATTCAACATACATGCCAGCATGCATATTTAACTATTTCGCCGGCGTTACTTGCGCCTGATCTATTCGGCCGAATACAGCCGCCAACGAGGCTCACATGTCGCAATATCAAGCAGTTGAGAAGGTTTTCCGGGCAGGAGATGTGATCCTGCAGAGTGGTAAGGTGCTACGCGACACCTGCCTGAAGTACCTGCAGATAGGTGAACTGAACCCGTCACGGAACAACCTGATCGTGCTACCGACGTACTACGGTGGAACACACGAAGGCAATTTGCCCCTGATTGGTGCGCCCGGCCCGATCGACCCGGAACGCTACTGCATCCTGATACCCAACCTGCTGGGGAACGGCCAGTCGACGTCACCCAGCAACGCGCACGAGAGCCAGCGCGGCCCGGAGTTTCCATCCGTCACGCTTTACGACAACGTTATGCTGCAGCGCCGGATGATTGAGCAGTGCTTTGAGGGGGCGACGATCCAGCTGGTGGCGGGCTGGTCGATGGGCGGCATGCAGGCCCTGCAATGGGGCTGCCTGTTTCCGCAGGAAGTAAAACGGGTCGCCAGTATTTGCGCCACCGCCCGCTGTTGGCCGCACAACTATGTATTCCTTGAGGGAGTCAAAGCCGCGTTGACCTGCGATAGCGGCTGGCTGCAGGGTCGCTACCTGTCCCCACCAACAGCCGGGCTGGAGGCCTTCGGACGCGTCTACGCCGGCTGGGCCTATAGTCAGGCGTTCTTCCGAAAAGCGCTCTACAAGCAGATGGGTTTCGACTCTATAGAGGCGCTACTGCAATACTGGGAAGACGATCACCTGAAGCAAGACGCAAACAACCTGTTAAGCGTGCTCAGTACATGGCAGCAAGGGGACATCAGCGCAAACCCGGTATGGAAGGGAGACTTCCACGCAGCGCTGAAAGGCATTACAGCGCCAAGCCTCATCATGCCCGGAAGCACCGATCTGTACTTCACCGCCGAGGACGCATGTAACGAAGCGGAGCACATGCCTGGCGCACGCTTTCAACCGCTTGAGTCAGACTGGGGGCATTGTGCAGGAGCACCAGGCAGGAACACGGCTGACACCGAGAGTATTCTGAATGCACTGACAGGGTTGCTTAGCGAAAGAGGCATATAAGAAGGGGAAGCCTAGGCTTACCCTTCTTAGGTCCGGATACACTTCAGAAGTTATAACGCAGGCCTGCAGACATCAAGTCAACGTCGTAATAGTCAGCAACATCACGATAACGTTCAAACTCGGCAACCAAGCTCACCTTGTCGTTGAAACTGTAAGCAGCTCCAACACCCCAAGACCAAACCCACTCTTCATCAGAAGTACTCTCAATGTCGGCCCCATTAAAAGTAAAGTCGGCGTCGGTCTCAAGACGGTGATACCCTACCTTGGTGAATAAGCTGAATGCATCCAGTGGCAGAGTCAGTACCCCATTCAATCCGTAGCCGGTCGTAGAAGCCGTAGTACGGGCAACAGAAATACCATCCGTTGCCTTGTAGACCGGCTCCCCCAGATCCAGGTACTCAAGCTCAAAAGCAAAATACTGATTCAATTTCAGGCCGGCACCAACCTTCCAAGCAGTATCTTCAGAGTCTACAGAAGACGTAGCAAAGCCAGGAACGCCCCAGTAATTGTCGAGATCACCTTGCGGCAGATCCGAGTCAGACTGTCCGATACTGGCAAACAGGTAGGGGGTGGCCTCTTGGGCTTGAGACAGGGCCGGAACGGCAGAGATACCAACTAAAGCTACAGCGAGTAGTGTTTTTTTAAACATCTTTTTAAGTCTCCATATGACTGCATATCACCTTCGTGGTGACGGTCCTTGACACCTGGCATTCCGGCCAAGCGCAGCTCGATCATAAGGGAGTTCAAGATCAAAGCACCATCCCCCAATATTGCGATTTATCGCGTTTGCTTTGGCAATGTGGGGCTGAGATCCGGCGCTAGGAAACACAGAAAAGCTCGTTAGCTGTGGCAGGGCGCAGGGGAAAAGAAGAGTCGCGGTCGACTCAAACAGTCTCGACCCGCTACCGGTCTTTTCCGT
>NZ_LMAZ01000006.1:0-38575 GCF_003444685.1 Pseudomonas abyssi
GCTGCGCTCCTCAGACAACCTACGCTTCTTTTTCCCGATAAACCTGCGCTACTCGCCCGCGTAAACGGGACTTGGGTCCGTGCATTCGCCACGTCCGCAGTTGCGCGGCAAGGCCGCGCTACTTAAGCGAGCCTTTAACCTATTCAGGGTTGGCAAACGCGCCGGGTGGTAGCACTATCAAATCACCGCACTTCTCGCGGCCCCATTGGGAGGCATGGATGCTACATAGACTCGACACATTTCACCTCGAATACCCGACAGCGTCATCACCTGTGCGCGAGCCCACAATGTCGACCAACGGAACATTAAGCCGCACGCGGTTTAACGTTCGGCACTCGCGCGAGGAGGTCGCTAATCCATTGAAATATAAGAGAATATGAGATCGCTGCATCGGGCGCTATGACGCGTATTAAAGTTAGCGCGATCTAATCACTGTTATGTCTTCAGGAGAGTCGGTTGTTTGAATTTAAAATTTTAAACTTTGAAAACGAGCTCAATAGATCTGATAGCAAGAGTATTATCATTGGTAACGGTTTTGGTATTTCATTTGATCAAGCTTTTGGCTCAAAGTGCTTTAGCTGGAATAACTTACTTGAGCTTTGTGAGATCGAAGAAGGCTCGCCTTTATATTCTCTGCTTCAGGAGTGCAATCTAGACTTTGAGCTGGCTCACCAAAAATTGAATAATGCTATAGATGTTTTTGTTAAATATGGTGAGGATGAGAATAAGATTCGTTTTTACCAACAACAAGTAGAGATACTAAGAGAGCAGTTGGTTCTCGCTGTTTCAGCGTCGCATCCAAATAGTTTTGCAAATGCCACCCCCGAAATGTGTGCAAAAATTGAGAGCGGTCGTAGATTTTTGAGGCAATTCGATGAAATATACTCTTTAAACTATGACTTGTTGCTTTATTGGCTTCGGTGTTACAAAAAACCATACATAGGAACTGACTCTTTCTGCAATTCAAATGAGCATGACGATCTTGTTTTTAGCCCCGATGACAACTCCAATTTTTTATTTCCTCATGGAGCTTTATTCCTAAACAGAAATGGAATCTCTGCTACTAAAGTAAGAAGCTCTCAATATGATCCTATTCTGGCTGTAGTAGAGAGAAATATTGAAAATGGTGTGTTCCCAATCACTGTTTCTGAAGGGACGGGGAAGCAAAAACGAGAAGTAATACGGGGGAATAAATATTTGAGCTACTGCTATGATCGGATTCAAAAAGTAGAAGGAAGTGTTTTTACTTTTGGATGCTCATTTCTGTGCGGTAAAGATGAGCATATAATCCAGCAATTGCTAAGAAGCCCAGCTGAAAGAATAGTAATTGGTGAATATGCTCCAGACAGAGCCAGGGCAATACAGTTACTTAATGAATTTGAACAAGTTCAAAAGAAACAAGGGCATAGGCGACAAATTCCAGTTTTTATTGCAGATACTTCGGACATAGGGATATGGAAAACATAACAATCGCAGGCACAGCGACGTCTTTTCCGTTGCGGCTGCGCCTGCACTACAGAGTCGCGCGTGCTGCGGGCGTTAGGCAGTTCGCAAGATGCAAGTTGACACAGATCTGTAGCAATAATGAAAGTAAAGTTTAAAATTAGGAGCTGGCCGAAATTGCGTTGATGCTCCGTGGTTATAGATTCTGTAAGTTATATAGTGATTCTTTCTTCTCTCGACTTAAGTCGATGAGACTGAGAGGAGCTAAAAACCCTTGATGAATATTGGATATTTATGAGCCTTAGAATTCTCCTAGACGATCAGATTGACAAGCTGTTTTCGGATAACCCAGAGCTGAAAACAGTAAACAAAAATCGTTTCGAGATTGCAGTTGCCGCGTTTGCCAATCTAAAGCATCTTAATGGATTAGAGCTAGATGATTTGGTTGACGGAATACTTGGTGATGGTGGTGATGAAGGTATTGATCATTGCTATGTTTTTTGCAATGGGTTGCTCGTCGCTGATGAGAATCATCCAATCAATAAAGACAGTCATATAAAAGTAAAGTTCATGCAGTCCAAAAAGGAGGCGGGGTTTTCAACTGATGGGTTCAGGAAGTGCAAGGAAGGTATAGAGGAGATATTCGATCTAGAGATTGACGTGCATACGCTGAGTAAGATTGGCGCAAATTCTGATTTCATTGAGAAAGCTGACCTTATCAGAAAGATATATAGAAAAGCGGCTCTTGCAAAAGCCAAGTTTAGTTGTGAAATATTCTATGCAACAATAGCGAGTGATCTTAATGTTCCTCAAAAAATCAATCACTTGGTTACTGAGCTGAAAGATAACAAATTAAAAATCCCTATGGATGTTACCTTTTTAGGCGCACAAGAGTTACTAACCCTAACTGAATTGCATGAAGAAAACATAGAGGTTAATTTTATATCGCAGCCGCTAGAAATTAAGGAGAGGGACGTAGTTACAAGTGGCTATTCGGGGTTCGTTTCCGGAAATGATTTGGTCGAATGCCTCATTGATGAAAATGGTATTTTTAAAAGTCATCTGACCGAAGGAAATGTAAGGTATTTTTTGGGGGAAGACACGCAGATCAATAGCTCGATTATAGAAACAGCAAAAAGTAGTAGCAAATCTGAGATTTTCTGGGCAATGAATAATGGGTTAACCATAATTGGAGAGTCAGTCGTTCCTCTCGGCAGTAACCAATATTCGGTTACTAACCCACAGATAGTAAATGGGTGCCAAACTATTCATTGCTTATATGATGCATATAAGGAGTTAGAAACTCTGCCAAAGCCACTAAAGGTTTTTGTAAAAATCGTCAATTCCGGCGACCTAGAGGTTCAAACAGATATCATAAGCGCCACTAATTCTCAAAACCCGGTAAAGACTGCGAGCTTAAAGGCAAACGACAATATCCAGAGAAATATAGAAAAACATCTCATAAAATCAGGGATGTACTATGAGCGGAGAGAAAATTACTATAAGCGACAGGGGTACACAGGAAATAAAGTGGTTGGTTTGCTTAAAATGGCACAGATCGTTAATACTGTTGTCAATAAGGAGGCAATAATTTCCCTGAATGATACAGTTTCACTTTTCTCCACTGAAGCGAAGTACAAAACAATTTTTTGCGACTCCGCAGACTTTGATATATATAGATTCTCAGTTTCCTTGTATCAGAAAGTATGGTCGCTTAAAAATTCTGATTTAAGAACCAATGTTTATGACGAGCAAAGTAAAAGTTTGATTTCGAAGGGTGGACTTTTGTTTCTACACGCGATTAGTAGTTTGATTTTATCCCAAGCAACTTATGGGAAAGAAGGTTTTAGGACATCATTGACAGGATCAATAGATATATCATTGCCCGCCCGAAAGAATGAGTTTGTAAAAAGAAAAGAGAGTGCATTTAAAATCCTTGACGATGATGGCGAGCTGAAAGCTTTATACGATAAATCAAGAAAAATAATATTTGATGCCATAGACAGTTATGCGACTACGACAGGAAAGGAAAAGGCGTCTGTTTTTAAGTATCGAGCGTTTGATAGAGAATATCTCAAACCAGCACTCGTTAGCTCGATTCAGGATGATTGAGAAACCATGGCAGACGTGATTGAGAAGATTCTTTGGTGAGCGCTGGCAGCGTAGCTGGATGGCAAACCGAAAGATGCTCCTAATGGTGCTGGCGAGTGTGATCTGCTGATCTGAATTTTCTATCGCGGGTTTTGTAAGTTCTGTTGTTGGTATGGTTGCTATCGCCATCGTAGCATGTTCTGAAGTGTCACATGCCTAACCAGGGGCTGCAGCGGACCGCTTTTCCGGCGCGGTGCGCCTCCAAATCGGCCGCTGAGCCCAGGCGTTAATGCGAAAACGGCACCGAGATAATTGGCGCCACTGAAATGCCCAGGCTGTTTTAGCCGCCAAAGTACATAACCAATGCACGGACCCCGGGTCCCCGTTTACGCGGGCGAGTAGCGCAGGGCTGGCGGGAAATAGGACGGCAGCATGTCTGAGGCTCGAAGAGCCGAGTTCTGCCGGCACCTCGCCGGCCACCCCCGCAAGCCCGAGCAACGCAGCGAACCCGAAGGGCCGCGTAGCCGGGGTGGCCTAGGGGGTGCAGGGGGAAATGGCCATGCATTTCCCCTGCTCGCCGTGAAGGCGAAAGAGTGACGTGAAGAATCAGCGCAGCCGCTCGTGAAAGCACGAATACAGGACGCAGAGCGTCCAAACCGGCATTCCCACGCAGAGCGCGGGAACGATCAACACTCTGCGCTGATCAGAGAACACAAATAACGGCGAAGCCGCAGCCAGCAGGCATCACCCGGCAGAGGAACGATAGCCTCCAGCCTGCTCGCCATCAGGCCGAAAGGCTGACCATGCCACCCCGCCGCAGTGCAGGCAGAACGCAGAACGCCCAAACCAACAACAGGCCACCTGATCACATGGAACAACAGCTGTTTCTACTCATCAGTTTTGCGCTCTTGATAACACCAGTCCTGCTCACACGCTGGCGCTGGTTCTGGATATTTTCGGGCGCGCTCGGCATACCAATGGCCCTTGCGTGGACGCAGCATTTCTACGCCGTATCCAGGCCGGAGAACACAGGGTCGCCCGGCGCTGCGCTTGGGCTGGCCTTTTTGTTGGTGCCCACGGTGGCACTCGCGCTGGGCATGTTCTTGCGCTATCTCCGCTGGATTGTCGAGGTGCTGATCAGCGAGCACAAAGCACGGCGAAGCAGCGGCCAGTAGGCAGATACGATCACGATAGCCGCCTTTCCCGCGTAGGCAGCAACCCAGTGAGGCGTCCAGCCCGCATGGATCCTCGCCTGCGCGAGGATGACGAGTGTGGGTGGAGGTCGCCCGGGGCTGACGCCGGGCTGGGCATCAGCCATCTGGTTAGAACAGCTGCGCATCTCCATAGCTGTCATTCCCGCGAAGGCGGCAACCCAGTGACGCATCCTGCCCGTATGGATCCTCGCCTGCGCGAGGACGGCGAGTACGGGGTGCAGGCCGCCAGGGTTGGCACGCTCGCGCGTCAAACCCGTAGCCCCGCCCGCGCGGGGATAACGAGTGTGGGTGTCGTTACACGTGAGGGAACGGCCGCGCTGCCCCTATTTCCCCAATACCAGCTCCCTTGCCAACGCATTGTGCTCTTCGATAATCAGCGGCAGTTCCCGCGTCAGCAGCACGCCATCTTCAATCACCTGACGGCCATTGATGATGCTGTGGGCGACGCGTTGCGGGGTGCAGAAGACGAGGGCGGCGATGGGGTCGATGAGGGCGCCGGCCATGGCGATGTCGTCGGTGCGGAAGGCGATGATGTCGGCACAGTAGCCGGGCTGGATGCGGCCCAGCATATCGGCACGGCCGAGCACGTCGGCGCCGCCGCGGGTGGCGATGTAGAGGGCTTCGCGGGCGCTCATGGCGGTCGGGTTTTCATCGCGTACGCGGGCCGAGAGCATGGCCTGGCGGGCTTCATCGAGCAGGTTGTTGGTGTCGTTGGAGGCGCTGCCGTCCACGCCCAGGCCGACCTTGACCCCGGCGTCGCGCATCTTGCGGATCGGGGCGATGCCGGAGGCCAGGCGCATGTTGGAGCAGGGGCAGTGGGCGACGCCGGTGCCGGTGCGGGCGAACAGGGCAATGCCCGGGTCGTCCAGATGCACGCAGTGGGCGTGCCAGACGTCATGTCCGACCCAGCCGACCGATTCGGTGTATTCGGTCGGGGTCATGCCGTAGCGCTCCTTGCTGAAGGCAAGGTCCTTGGCGTTTTCGGCGGTGTGGGTGTGCAGGCCAACGCCGTAGGAGCGCGCCAGTGCAGCACCTTCGCGCATCAGGTCGGTGGTCACGGTAAAGGGTGAGCAGGGGCCGAGGGCGACCTTGATCATGGCGTCGGGCGTGGCGTCGTGCAGCTCTTCCACCACGCGCTGCATCTCCTTGAGGATGGCATCTTCATCCTGCTCGACCAGTGCATCCGGCGGCAGCCCGCCCTTGCTCTGGCCCAGACTCATGGCGCCGCGCACGGCGTGAAAGCGCATGCCCATTTCCTGCGCGGCCTGCACGCTGTCGTCCAGCCGCGTGCCGTTGACGTAGAGGTAGGCGTGGTCGGCGGCGGTGGTGCAGCCCGACAGCATCAGCTCGGCCATCGCGGTGCGGGTGGCGGCGCGCTGCATGGCCGGGGTGATGTTCTGCCAGACCGGGAACAGTGCGGTCAGCCAGTCGAACAGCTCGGCATTCTGGGCAGCGGGCAGGGCGCGGGTGAGTGACTGGAACATGTGATGGTGGGTGTTGATCAGGCCGGGGATCAGCACGTGGCCGGTCATGTCGATGACCTTATCGGCGGTGGCCGGCAGCTCGCTGGCGGGGCCAACCGCTTCGACGCGGTTGCCGCGAATAAAGACTGAACCGTTGGCAATTTCGCGTTGTTCGTCATCCAGGGTGGCGATGACCAGCGCGTTTTTCAAAAGCAGGGTTGAAGACATGCAATGCTCCTGGACAGGGCGGCGACCTTGGCCACCCTACTGTTGATTCAATTGGCAAACGCCAGCAGCGCCGCGGCCACCGCCGCCGTCTGCACGACCTGCGGTACATGCCCACAGGGCAGGCTGACGACCTGTGCGCCCGGCACCAGCGCTTGCATCTTGCGCTGCGCGGCGAGCACCACGGAGCGGTCCTCTGTGGCCTCTACATACAGCCGTGGCAGACGGCCAAAACGCTCTGCGGTCCAGTTGGCGACCAGCGCGCGGGTGCCTTCGGGCTGGCTGCAGAAGCGCTGCGCTGCGGCCATGGCCTGGTGGCGCGGCAGATCCTGCAGGAAGATTTCGCACACCGCCTCCGGCGGCACTGTCGAGGATTGGCGATCCTCCGCCCAGTGTAGATGGGGCCAGATGCCGACGGCTTCCGGATGGTTCTGTATCAACTCGGTGGTCAGCTCGGCAAAGCCCAAGCCTGAAGGCAGCATCATGCCCGCCAGATAGGCCACGCCCGCCACGCGCTCGGCGAGCATCTCGCCCGCTTGAGTGACGATCACCCCGCCGCCGGAATGGCCGACCAGCAGCAGCGGGCCTTCGATCTCGGCGCAGGCGGCGGCGATATGCTCCATGCAGCCGGCCATGCTGATGTCTTCGGCTGCGGCCGGATGCTGCGGATTGCCCGGCATGTCGAGCGCCAGCACGCGATGGCCGGCGGCTTCGAGTTCCGGTTTGAGGGCATCCCATACCCAGCTGCCGGCCCAGGCGCCGTGGATCAATACAAAGGTCGGCTTGTTCTCTGGCTCAGGCATAGGTCCTCCGGTACATCTCCTGCAGATGCGCCTCGACCGTGGTCACCGGATAACGCGGCGCATCGCCCGGCTGCAGGCAGACCGGCAGGCAGCGCACTTCATGGTCGGGGTTGCCGCTGTAGAAGAAGGGCACCGAGTAGCGCTCGGCACCGGAGGTGTTGACCACCCGATGCAACGTCGAGCGATAGCGATCGTTGGTCCAGCGGGCAATCATGTCGCCGAGGTTGACCACGAAGGTGCCGGGGATCGGGTTGGCGTCAATCCAGCGCTCGCCCGCGGCATCCCAGACCTGCAGGCCGGGCTTGTCGTCGAGCAGTAGCACGGTGATGCCGCCAAAGTCGGTGTGCGCGCCGCAGCCCTTTTCACCGGGCTGTGGGTTGCCGGGTTGAGGCGGGTAGTGCAGCAGGCGCAGGGTACACAGCGGCGACTCGCAAAAATCGGCAAAGAAGTCTTCCGGCAGGTTCAGCGACAACGCCAGCGCGGCCATGATCCGGGCGCTGAGTTCGGTCATTGCAGCGTAATACTGCTCCATCGCCGGGCGAAAGGCCGAGACGCTCTGCGGCCACTGGTTGGGTCCGGTGTTGAAGCGGGTCAGTGCCCGTACGTCATCGGCGGCCACCTCCTCGCCGATATAAAAACCTTCCTTCAAGTCCGGCGGCGCACCGGCCTCCAGCGTCTGGCCGCGCAGCGGCTCGTAGCCCCGGTTGGCCTTGGACTGGGCCTTGTCGACCGCCAGCTTGTCGACCATCGGCAGCTCAAAGAACTGCTTTGATGCTCTGAATACCTGCTCGATCAGCGCCGGCTCGATGCCATGGCCGCTGACGTAGAAAAACCCGCTGTGCTCGCAGGCGTCGCGCAGGGTCGCGGCCATCGCCACCTTGGCCTGTGCGCTGCCGCCCGACATCGGGCTGATATCGATTACCGGCAGATTGGCAGTCGCTGCACCATACTGCTCTGTCATTTCGTTCTCCTGGGGGATGGAAAATCAACTTGTCCATCTGGTCAGGTATTCATATTGCATGCCAAGGCGTACAGCACGGCTAAACCGACTTTGTAAATCAGGCTTTCAGGAGCACGCTTTTATGTCCGCATCACGTATTACCATCGTTGTCGATTCGCGCTACGGCACCACCCTTACCCTGGCCAAAGCCATCGCCGAAGGCGCTGCCAGCGAGGGTGCCGAGGTGCGCCTGTGCCGGGTTGCGCTGTCCGAGCCCGAGTTCAGCGTGGACACCGAGCGCGCTGATTTCATTGCCGCGCAAACCGAATACCGGTCGTTACCGCAGGCCCGCATGGCGGACCTGGAATGGGCCGGCGGCATCATCTGGGGCTCGCCGACCCGCTACGGGCTGATGAGCACCCCGCTGCGCGCCTTTATCGACGAGGTCGCGCCACTGTGGCGCCAGGGCGCGCTGATCGGCAAGGTGGGCGCGGCCTTCACCTCCACCGGCGGCATGCACTCGGGCAACGAGATGACCCTGCTCAACCTGCTGCTGCCGTTCCTGCAGCACGGCATGATCCTCGCGGGCGTACCGCACAGCGTGCCGGAGCTGGTGCACACCCGCAGCGGCGGCTCGCCCTACGGCGCCTCTGCGGTCACCGGCTTCAATGGCACCCTCGGCGTGGACGACGGCGAGCAGGCGATTGCCCGCGCCCTAGGCGCGCGCGTTGCGCGTCTGGCGGGGCAGGTGATCCCTGAGCCGGCATCGGTCGATCTGGCTGCCGGACAATCGCACTAAGCCTGCAGCGGCGACCCAATGCGGTGCGAAAACAGCGCCGCAGCGGGCCTAGCGCTACAAAGCTGTGCAGCAGGTCAGTTTTTACCGGCCATGCGGACTTGCCTGCACAGCGGCGTGCGCTTATAAACACCTCAGGTTTTCTTGAGGTTTTGTTATGGCCAAGTCTCCTCCTGTCCAGCGCATTCTGACCATCGGCGAGGTCAGCCGTCGCAGCGGCCTGCCGGCCTCCACCCTGCACTTCTACGAGTCCGTCGGACTGATCACCAGTACCCGCTCCGCCGGCAACCAGCGGCGCTACGTATCCGGCGTGCTGCGTTACCTCTCGATCATCAGGGTCGCCCAGCGCGTGGGCATACCGCTGGAGGAGGTGCGCGCGACTATCGGCCCGTTTCGGCCCGGCATAAAACCCTCTTCCCGACTCTGGAAAGAGGCTGGCGAGCGCTGGCGCGCCAATCTGGACGAGCGCATCACACAGCTGCAGCGCCTGCGTGACGAACTGACCGGCTGCATCGGTTGTGGCTGCCTGTCGCTGGACGACTGCCCGCTGCGCAACCCGAATGACGTGATGGCCAATCAAGGCCCCGGCGCACATATCCTCGAACGCCCCTGAGACCACCCGCAGCCTGCCCCCCTCCCCAGTGACCCGCCCGCGGCGCAAGTCAGGCTAGCGTATCCAGATGAGCACCGGCGTCGCGCGCCTTGGCGCAGAGGTGATTGGCCGCCGCGTTGACGCCAGCTGCGCTGCGCATGTGCATTTGGGGTGCAGCTGTGCCTGCAAAAGGCGCAATGCGGTGCACGATTTTTGCTGACCAACTGATCAGGAAATGTAAAACCGGGCCTTTCGAGCATGTGGCACGGCGCTTGCTGTCCTTCAAATGTTGAATAAATGGTCAGCTATCACCGAATCGAAGGAGCACCACATGCGCCACCCCCGCAAGAACCTGAAGTCGTCTGCACTGCTCGGCATGGCCGGCGCAGTCCTTGCTGGCAGCCTGTCCAGCCCCCTGATGGCAGCCGAGCTGGACGAGGTGGTGTTCGGCACCAACTGGTACGCCCAGGCCGAGCACGGCGGTTTTTACCAGGCCAAGGCCACCGGTCTGTATGAAAAGTACGGTCTGGACGTCTCCATTGAAATGGGCGGCCCGCAGGTCAACGGCATGCAGCTGCTGGTCTCCGGCAAGCGCGACTTCTCCATGGGCTACGCCGTCGGCGCCGTCAAGGCAGTAGAGCAGGGCATGCCGGTCACAACCGTGGCCGCCGCCTTCCAGGGCGACCCGCAGGCACTGATCGCGCACCCGCACATCACCTCGCTGGAACAAATCAAGGAAGAAGGTCTGCCGGTCTACATCGCTGCTTTTGCCAACACCACCTTCTGGCCCTGGCTGAAGTCCAAGTACGGCTACACCGATGACATGATCCGCCCCTATACCTTCAGTGTCGCGCCCTTCCTGGCCGACAAGGACATCGTGCAGCAGGGCTATCTGTCGTCCGAACCCTTCGCCATGGAGAAGGCCGGCATTCAGCCGTCCGTATTCCTGCTGGCGGACTACGGCTACCCGGCCTACGCCACCACCATCGAGACCACTGACGAGCTGATCGAAGAGAACCCCGACCTGGTGCGCCGCTTCGTACAGGCCAGCATGGAAGGCTGGGCCAGCTACTTCAAGGACCCGGCACCGGGCAACGCGCTGATCAAGGAAGCCAACCCGGAAATGACCGACGAGCAGATCGCCTACGGCATCGCCAAGATGCAGGAATACGGTCTGGTGACCGGCGGCGACGCGGCCACCCGCGGTATCGGCGTGATGACCGACGCACGCTGGGCGAAGATTCACGAGTTCATGCTGGAAGCCGGCCTGGTTGATGCCAGCCTGGATATCCACGATGTGTACAGCCTGGATTACCTGCCGACCGAACCCGTTCTGCCCTGATTAACCGACCAGCCGGCGGCCTGCTTGCGGGCCGCCGCGGGAGATACCCCATGACACGCTCCAAAGTGACGCCGCTCAAGGCCACGCCGGTCGATGACAGCGCCGCCGAGCTGGCGCACACCGACAGCAACGGCAACCCGCGCCCTGTGTTGCAGGTTGAAGGCGTCAACAAGATCTATTCCAACGGCACTGTCGCGCTCAAGGGCGCGGACCTGACCGTCCGCCAGGGCGAGTTCGTCAGCCTGCTCGGCCCCTCCGGCTGCGGCAAGAGCACCCTGCTGCGCATCATGGCCGGCCTGGGTGACGTGACCACCGGCACCGTCAAGTTCTGGGAGCAGGGCTATGACGTGGTTGGCGACAAGGGCCGCAAGCTGGCCTTCGTGTTTCAGAACGCGACCCTGATGCCCTGGGCAAGGGTGCGCAAGAATGTGCGCCTGCCGCTGGATCTGGAACACCAGCGCGGGCCTGAGGTAGAAACCAAGATCGACGACGCACTGGAGATGGTCGGCCTCAAGGGTTTTGACCATGCCTTCCCGCGCGAGCTGTCCGGCGGCATGCAGATGCGCGCCTCGATTG
Source organism: Pseudomonas abyssi (assembly GCF_003444685.1). Lineage (NCBI taxonomy): Bacteria > Pseudomonadati > Pseudomonadota > Gammaproteobacteria > Pseudomonadales > Pseudomonadaceae > Pseudomonas > Pseudomonas abyssi. The sequence goes on from NZ_LMAZ01000006.1 coordinate 11,486, forward strand.
CCCGCGCCATGGTCACCGAGCCCAACCTGCTGCTGATGGACGAACCCTTCGGCGCGCTCGATGAGATGACCCGCAACAAGCTCAACGACGATGTGCTCAAGCTGTGGCAGAAGAACGGCTGGACCATCGTGTTCGTGACCCACAGCGTCTACGAAGCGGTCTACCTGTCCAGCCGCGTGGTGGTGATGGCTGCGCGTCCGGGCCGCATCGTCGACGATATCAGCATCGATCAACCCTTCCCGCGCAACGCCGACTTCCGTGTCTCGACCGAGTTTGCCGGCTACTGCCGCCAGGTCTCGCAGGCGCTGGAACGTGCCAGCGCCATGGGCCAGCCACAGGAGGTCAAGGCATGAGCGCGCCGCTGATCCAGAACGAGAACTTCGTCAAAGTCGCCGCGCCTCTGGGCGTCGGCATCCTGTTCCTGCTGTTCTGGGAAATTGCCGTCCAGGCGCTGGAGATGCCCAAGTACATCCTGCCGGGACCGGTCGAGATCTTCAAAGCCCTGATCGACGGCTGGCAGCCGCTGCTGGGGGCGCTGTACATCACGTTGAAAGTGACCTTCCTGGCCTTTGCCATCGCGGTGGTACTGGGCGTGGCCGCCTCCTTGCTGTTTGTGCAGAGCAAGTGGATCGAGATGAGCCTGTTCCCCTACGCGGTGCTGATGCAGGTGACGCCGGTGGTGGCGATTGCCCCGCTGATCATCATCTGGGTGGATGACACCACCTGGGCGCTGACGGTGTGTGCGGTGATCATCGCCATCTTCCCGATCATCTCCAATACCACCCTGGGCCTGCGCAGCGTCGACCCGAACCTGCTGAGCATGTTCCGCATGTACCGCACCAGCCGCTGGCAGGAGCTGGTCCGCCTGCGTATCCCGGGGGCGCTGCCGTACTTCTTCGGTGGCCTGCGCATCAGCTCGGGGCTGGCGCTGATCGGTGCGGTGGTGGCCGAGTTCGTCGCCGGCACCGGCGGGGCCAAGGCCGGGCTGGCCTACATGATCCTGCAATCGGGCTACAACCTGCAGATTCCGCGCATGTTTGCCGCCCTGCTGCTGATTACCCTGACCGGTATCGCGCTGTTCGCCCTGATGGTCTGGCTGTCCAATCGCGCCCTGCACAACTGGCACGAAAGCGCCCTCGAAGTGGAGCACTGAGGTGGCCCGGAACGCGACCGCCGGCAGCACCGGCGGTCACACTTACGCCTTCCGGCTGGGCTATCTGCTGCTGTGCTTCAATGCCCTCGGCTGGGGGCTGAACTTTCCGATCCTCAAGCTTGGGCTGGCCAACAGCCCGCCACTGCTGTTCACCTGCATGCGCATGGCGCTGGGCACGCTGGCGATGTTCATCATCGCCGCCGTGCTCGGCGTGCTGCGCCTGCCACGGCGCGCAGATGTACCGGTGCTGCTGTCCGTCGGCATTATGCAAAACATGGCCTTCATTACCCTGGTCACCCTCGGCGTGCAGTATTTGCCGGCGGGACGGGCGGCGATTCTGGCCTACACCACGCCGATCTGGGTGGTGCCGGCAGCGGCGCTGTTTCTCGGGGAACGCTTTACCCTGCCGCGCGCCATCGGCGTTGGCCTGGGGCTGGCCGGCCTGCTGACCGTGTTCAATCCGTTGAGCATCGACTGGTCCGACCACGATGTGTTCATCGGCGGCGGGCTGATCATGCTGGGCACCATTCTCTGGACCGCCGGGCTGGTGCACGTACGTCGGCACCATTGGCACGGCGACGTGCTGTCGCTGATCCCCTGGCAGCTGCTGACCTCGGTGCTGGCGTTGCTGCCACTGGCGCTGCTGCTGGAGAGCCCGAGCCGGATCGACTGGGAACCGAGCTTTGTCTGGATGCTGGTGTTCAGCGGCGCGATTGCCTCCGGCATCTGTGTGGCCGCGCAGGTCGCGGCGATTCGCTCGCTGCCGGCGGTCAGCCTGTCGCTCAGCTCGGCCTCGGTACCGTCGGTCGGCATGCTGTCGGCCGCCTGGTTTCTGGGTGAAGTGCCAACGCCGAGCGACCTCGCCGGCTTTGCCCTGATCGCCCTGGGCATTCTGGTGGTCGGTCTCGCCGATCGACGCCAGGCTCTGCGCAATCGCACCACGGCAGCCGGCGGCGCGCCTGTCGGCTGAGACAACGCACGACTCTGGTTCACACCGCACCAAAAACGAGCGGCGCTCTGGTCAGGAATTCAGAGACGCCGCCGCCAGTACATAGCCGTCCCCGCCAAGGCCCTGAAAACAGGGGGCTTTTAGCCAATTTTCAACATTTTGGAAAACTGGCCCGCAACTTGCTCAACATAAACAAAACCTGCCCAACTGGTCAGGATAAAAAAGCCAAGCACATCACTCTGGAGAATGACTCATGTTGAAAAAAGCGTCCGGCGTACTGGCGATGGTCATCGCCATGTCTGCCAGCGGGTTCGCCGCTGCAGCCGACAAGGTTACCTACCAACTGGACTGGCTGCCGGGGGGCGACAAGGCTCCGGTCTACGCCGGTATTCAGCAAGGCTTCTTTGCTGACGAAGGCCTGGAAGTCACCGTTGCCAGCGGCCGTGGTTCCACCGACGCCATCACCAAGATCGCCACCGGCCAGGCGGATATCGGCAGCGCCGACATCGGCGCTCTGATGGCCGCCCGCGCGCAGGATACCGTGCCGGTCAGCGCCGTCTACATGATCTTCAACCAGGGCCCGCACGCCTTCTTCGCGCTGTCCGACAGCGGTATCAACAGCTTTGCCGACATCGCCGGCAAGAAGGTCGCCACCTCGCCGTTCACCTCCTCCAACGCCTTCCTGCCGCTGGTACTGGAAGCCAACAACATGCCCACCGATTCGGTCAGCCTGACCAAGTCCGATCCGGGCGCCCTGGGCCCGATGCTGGTCACCGGCAACACCGAGGCGATCATCGCCTGGGTCACCAACATTGCGCTGTTCAAGCAGCAAGCTGCTGCTGCCGGCAAGGACATCAACGTGATCCGCTGGTCTGACGCCGGCCTGTCGCTGTACAGCTCCGCCGTTGTTGCTGCAGACAAGTTCCTGACCGAGCGTCCGGATGTCGCCGAGCGCTTTATGCGCGCCTACGACAAGTCCCTGCGCTTCACCCACGAGCATCCGGAACTGGCCGCGGCTGACCTGCACACCATGGTGCCGGAAGTGGACGCCGCGGTCGCCACCGCGCAGATCGGCGACTCCATGCCGCTGACCTTCAACGAGATCACCGAGGCCGACGGCCTGGGCACCATGACACCCGAGCGTCTTGCCACCACCTGGGAGTGGGTCGCCCGCGCCAACGAGCTGAGTGTTGACTCACTGGACCCGGAAACCATCGTCAATCGCGACTTCATGCCGGAAGCGGAGTAACCATGGAGCACACTAGCGAACGCGCTTTCGTGCGGATGACCGGCGTCGGGCATCGTTACGATCCCACGCCTGGCAGTCCGATGGCGGTGCAAGGCATCGACCTCGACATCCATCGCCACGAGTTTGTGGCGGTGGTCGGCCCCTCCGGCTGCGGCAAGTCCACCTTGCTGCGCATGGTCTCGGGCCTGCTGATTCCAAGCGACGGCGAGGTCAGCGTTTTCGGCAAGCAGGTAAACGGCCCCCGTGACGACGTTGGCATCGTGTTTCAAAAGCCGACCCTGCTGCCGTGGCTGACCGTTCGCAAGAATGTGCTGTTTCCGCTCAAGCATAAATTTGGCCGTTACGGCGCCGCTGATGAAAAGCGCGCCGACGAACTGCTGGCCATGGCAGGGCTTGAAGCCTTTGCCGAAAAAATGCCGGACGAGCTGTCCGGCGGCATGCAGCAGCGGGTCGGCATTGTCCGCGCCCTGCTGCTCAACCCCGATATTCTGCTGATGGACGAACCGTTCTCGGCACTGGACGCCATGACCCGTGAGCAGATCGGCTTCGATCTGCTGAAAATATGGGACGAAAATCCGAAAACCGTGCTGTTTATCACCCACTCGATCTCCGAGGCGGTGCTGCTCGCCGACCGCGTACTGGTGATGAGCAAACGCCCGGGCAGCGTGCTGGATCTGATCGAAGTGGATCTGCCCCGCCCGCGCAGCGCGGACACCATCAAGCAACCCCGTTTCAGTGAGCTGACTGACCGCATAAGGAAACACATCTATGAGCCAGAAGCCCACTGACGCCGCAGCGCGTCGCGCGCTGCTGCTGAACCTGTCGCCGTGGCTGTTCTTTGTCGGCCTGATCCTGCTCTGGGAGCTGGTCTGCCGCGTGTTCGAGCTGCCGACCTACGTGCTGCCGGCACCGAGCGAGATCGGCAAGGCGTTCTTCGACGTCGAGTTCAGCCGCTGGATGATGCACCTGTGGGCGACCCTGCGGGTGGCGCTGATGGGCTTTGCCCTGTCCATCGTGATCAGCATTCCGCTGGCGATTGCGATGATGCGCTCGGAGTTTCTCTCCCGCACCCTGTACCCGATGCTGGTGGTGGTGCAGTCCACCCCGGTAGTTGCGGTAGCGCCGCTGATCATCGTGATGATGGGCTCGGACGACCCGTCGCGGGTGCTGATCACCTGCCTGCTGACCTTCTTCCCGCTGGTGGTCTCGACCGCCACCGGGATCAACGAGACGCCGGCCGAGCTGATCGAGCTGAGCCGTTCGCTGGACGCACCGACCCGCCGCGAAACCTGGCAGATCCGTATTCCTTACGCGATCCCTCACATCTTCAGCGGTCTCAAGGTGGCGATCACCCTCGCGATCATCGGCGCGGTGGTAGCGGAGTTCGTCGCCGCCGAAGAAGGGCTCGGTTACTTCATCCAGTTCTCGACCTCGTTCTTCAAGATTCCGCAGGCCTTTGCCGGCCTGTTCTTCCTCGCCATTGTCAGCCTGCTGCTGTTCAAGTCGGTGCAGTGGACCCAACAGATCTTCTTCGCCTGGAGCCTGCCGAAGAAGAAGTGATAACAGCCGGCGGTGCCTGCGCCGCCGGCCTTCAAGATACAAGCAAGGACACCCCCCGTGAGTCATACCGAACGCGATATTCATTTTCTGCGTGAAAGCTTCCGCCTGGCCATCGATGCCGGCAAGCAGGGCATCCACCCGTTCGCGGCCATTCTGGTCGACGCCGACGGCAACGTGCTGATGGAGCAGTTGAACGCCTTTCTGCCCGATCACGACATGACCGGTCACGCCGAACGGGTGCTGATGACCCGTGCCAACACCACCTACAGCCCCGAGGTGCTGGCCGGCTGCACCATGTACACCAGCGCCGAACCCTGCGCCATGTGCTCCGGCGCGGTGTACTGGGCCGGCGTGGGCCGGGTGGTCTACGGCGCCAGTGAAAAGCGCCTCAAGGACATGACCGGCAACCACCCGGAAAACCCGACGCTGGATCTGCCTTGCCGCACGGTATTCGAGTCCGGTCAGCGCCACGTCGAGGTGATCGGACCGCTGCTGGAAGAAGAATCCATCCGCGTGCACGAGGACTTCTGGAAAGACTGATTATCGGGGCTGCAGGCGACTCGCCCGGCTCATCTGCCACCGCAGCCCCTCTACCTCCCCCTGACCGTTGCCCCTCCGCAGGCCTAGGGAAGCACTGATCAATTCCACATGCCCTCTGGCGTTCAGGCTGGGCTGCAATCAAGGCGTGGTTTCGAAGGCATGTCTGGACCTGTCGAGAAATCACAACGCAGAGTGCGGCCAAGCCTGAACGCCCCGTAGGGCGAGCGCTCAAGCATGCATCTACTGCGTTGCGCTGCTTGCCAATAGAACCACTATTGGCCGCACATCGCGCCTTGCATCTGCATGCTTGAGCACTCGCAGAGGGCGTGTGGAATTGATCAGTGCTTCCCTAGCACCTGCGGCGACGGTCAGGCTTTGTCGAGAGTAAGCCTGTGACCCTTTGGAAACGCAGTATTCAATGGCAGCTGATCATCAGTATGGGCGCCGCGCTGGGCGTCACCACCCTGATTGTCGTGCTGATCTATTCCTCGGTGCTACGCCAGATGACCGAGCGCTATCTGATCAAGCAGGCATTGCCGGCGCAGGTCAGCGCCATTCGCAACGATCTGGAGCGCACCCTGGCCGGCCCCATCTCAGCCACCGAGGCCATCGCCGGCAACAGCCTGGTGCAGGACTGGCTCGCTTACGGAGAGAATCCGATCCGCATGAGCGCCTTCGCCCGCTATCTGGATGGCGTCAAGCAGCAGCAAAATGCACTCACCACCAGCATCGCCGTGCTGGAAAGCGGCAACTTCTACTCCGAGCAGGGCCAGATTCGGGTAATGAGTCGCGACAACCCGGCAGACAGCTGGTTTTACAACCTGGTCGACAGCGGCGCCGACCAGGTGGCTTCCATCGACACCGACAAGGCGTCCGGTCTGCCGACGCTGTTCATCAATCAACGCATCGCCCTCAAGGACAAGACCCTTGGCGTCGCCGGGCTGGGCTACAGCCTGCAGAGCCTGTCGGAGCTGATCGGCGGCTTTCAGTTTGGTGAGCGCGGCGTGGTCTTTCTGATCGGAGCCGATCAGCAGGTCAAGGTACACCCCAACGCCGGCTTCAATGACAACCGCAGCCTGAGTGACCTGACCAGCGCCGAGGCGGCCAACGCACTGACCGCAGGCGGCAGCGGGCCGGTGCGTTTTCAGCGTGATGACGAAGCCTGGCTGGCCAGTGCCCAACCGCTGCAGCGCCTCGGCCTGACCCTGGTCAGCCTGGTGCCGGAGGATGAAATCTACGCCGAGGCCCGCGCCGCGCTGCTGCGCACCAGCCTGATCGCTGGCGCCGTCGGCCTGCTGGCACTGGCGCTGATGGCGCTGCTGGTACGCGGCCTGGTGCAACCACTGCGCCGGGTGTCGCAAGCACTCGGCGCCATCTCGGCCGGAGGCGGTGATCTGAACGCCCGGCTGGACGACAACCGTGCAGACGAACTGGGTGATCTGGCCCGCGGCTTCAACGCCTTCGTCGCCAGCCAGCGGCAGTTGATCAGCGACGTGCTGAAGACCAGCCGTCAGCTGAGCAGCGCCGTCACCCAGGTAGCCCAGGTGATCGACAACACCGCCGAACGCGCCGGCCGTCAGCACGAGATGACCGATCTGGTTGCCACCGCCGCCCATGAGATGGGGCTGACCGTGCAGGAGATCGCGCGCAACGCCAACAGCGCCGCGCACAGCTCCAGTGCCGCACACGCCGAGGCCGGCGAGGGCAGAACGGTGGTCGGCCGGTCGGTCGAGGCCATCGAGCGCATGTCGGCCGACATCGGCCGCGCCGCGGACTCGGTGACCGAACTGGCCGAGCAGGTGACCTCCATAGACCGGGTGCTGACGGTGATTCGCAGCGTCTCCGAACAGACCAACCTGCTGGCGTTGAATGCCGCCATCGAGGCGGCGCGCGCCGGCGAATCGGGCCGTGGCTTCGCCGTGGTCGCCGACGAAGTCCGCACCCTGGCCAGCCGCACTCAGGCCTCGACCGACGAAATCCAGCAGATGATCGAGTCGCTCAAGAGCCGTGCCGAACAGGCCGTCAGCGCCATGCGCGCCGGGCAGGACGCGACCGTCAGTGGCGTCGAGGCCAGCCGCGCGGCGGGCGAGTCGCTACAGACCATTGCCGGGCAGGTGGAGCAGATCAGCGACATCAACCATCAGGTCGCTACCGCCACCGAGGAGCAATCGAGCGTCACCGAAGAGGTCACCCGCAACGCGCAGGGCATCGCCGATCTGGCCCACGCCACTGCCAATGAAGTGCGCGACTGCCAGGCCAATTGTCAGGCACTGGCCAACCTGGCTGCCGACTTGAGCCGCCAGATGGAGCGCTTTCAACTTTAGGCGTATTGACGAGTGCGTCAGGGCGCGGGTTAGAGCGGTCGGACTACAACCCGCGTCCTAGAGCGGCGCGCGGGCACATGGCCAGCAGCGAGCAGGGCGCCAGAACCTGATACACTCTGCGCCCCGCGTCACCCTGGTGCACTGAGGATACCGCCATGAACGCCCCCGACATCGTCATGCAGAGCTACGGTCGCTGCTGCGCCTCAAAGACCTTTTTTGACGACTTCTATCAGGACTTCCTGCAGAGCTCGCCCGAGGTGCGCGCCAAGTTCACCAACACCGACATGCCCGCGCAAAAGCTGCTGCTGCGCCAGGGTATCCTTAATCTGGTGCTGTTCTCGCGCGGACTGCCACCCACCAAACTGCAGGCGCTGGCCAAATCGCACTCGCGGGAAAAGCTCGATATCCAGCCGCACCTGTACACCTTCTGGGTTGATGCGCTGATCCGCACGGTCGAGCGCCACGACAAGCAGGCTGCGGCCGAGACCAGCCGCGCCTGGCGTGAGGTGCTAAGCAAGGGTATCGAGGTGATTCAGGCGGGTTACTGAGCTGGCGCGACCGCCACCAGCAACAGCCGATACCCCCGACCCACCCCGCGCGGGCTGACCACGTCGCCCGCTCGCGCCGCCAGCAGCCGGGCCCCCAAGGGCGAGAAAATCGACACCTCGTCGCGTCGCAGACGTCGCTCTGTCAAACGCAGCCGCACCAGCTCCTGCGTCTGCAAATCCAGCAACTCCAGCACGCTGCCCAGACCGGCGCGCTCGCACCCCGCCTCACGCGCCAGCAGCTCCAGCTTGCCAATAACACTGGCCAGCTCGTGCGGCCCAATCATCCAACTGTCCGCAGCACCGCGCAAACGCGGTCCTGCCCCGACCATGGCGAACACCATACTCGACGTCTCCAACAACAGAAAAAGGGGATAGACAGACAGGCCGGGAACGGACGAACCGCCCCGGCTTAGATCAGGAAGGCAACAACAGGGGTGCTGACAACGAAGAGCACGCGCACGACTCCGGCAGAATCACAAAGACCGTCCCACCATACGCCAGCAAAAATTAAAGGCAAGCCGGACGACAACAGTGGTTACAGACCTGCCTTGTAACGCGCCGGCGTCTCGCCCTGCCAGCGCCGGAACGCACGGACAAAGGCGTTCTCGTCGGAGAAGCCCAGCTGCTCGGCAATCTGCGCCACGCTCAGGCGGCCCTGCTGCAAGGCCTGACAGGCCATCTCCTGCAGCACCGATTCGCGCAGGGTCTTGAACGACAGCCCTTCCTCGCCCAGCTTGCGATTGAGGTGGCGGCCGCTCAGACCCAACTGCTCGGCAATCCGCTCCTTGCCCCAGCGCGGCTGACTGCGCACCTGCGCCTGCACCTCGGCGGCCAGGCTGTGCTGGCCGAGGCTGGCGAGGGTCTGGTCGGCGAGTTGGCGCAGGTGGTCGCGCAGGGCACTGTTGGCTTGAATCTGCGGCAGCTCAAGCTGATCGGCAGAAAAGGTGATGCGATTGCAGCCGGCCTCGAAGTGCAGCGGGCAATCGATCAACGCGCGGTAGTCGTCCAGCGGCGCCAGCGGGGCGTGGGCGAGCCAGATACCGCTCGGGGTGAATCGGCCGCCGGTTGCCCAGCGCGTGAGATTCAGTTGGCCGGCCAACACCGCCTCGACCCGTTCGGCCTGCCGCACAGCCAGGTGCGGCTGGTAATCGATGGCGGCCTGATCACCGTCCTGCAGCAGTTGGAAGTCACCGCCGGCGCCGATCAGGGGCGCATACTCGACCTGCTCGGCGAGCGCTTCACCGAGGGTCTCACAGGTCACCAGCAACATGCCGGCACTGTCCAGATGGCCGACCTGGATGTCCAGCCCCAGCCGCAGACCGGCCAGCGGGTCGGCAGCCAGCTCGCAGTAGCACTCCCACAGCTCATCCTGCACCGCCAGCGGGATACGCTCGTTACCCTGCAACCGCGCGACCAGCTCGGCGGGCAGGGTAATACCCTGGCGCTGGGCGGACTGCAGCAGGGCCTGGGCGTAGAGGGGCGTAACGCTGTGATCGACACTCGACATGGCTTGAATTGCCGGATTCCTGTCCCGTTTTGTCCGATACCGCCGCAGGGCGTTTGGCTAGACTCGTGATCATAACCCTGCCGCCGTCCGGATGTAACACGCGCAAAGCAGGGCCCATAACAACGACAAGAACAAATGAGGTATCCCCATGTACGCTGTCATCGGCGCCGGCCCCATGGGTCTGGCCACTGCCCGCAACCTGCAGAAGCTGGACATTCCCTTCATCGGCCTTGAGCTGCACAGCGACGTTGGCGGGCTGTGGGACATCGACAACCCGCACAGCACCATGTACGACAGCGCCCACCTGATATCCTCCAAGCGGATGACCGAGTTCGCCGAGTTTCCGATGCAAGACAGCGTGGCGCTGTATCCGCATCACCGCGAAATGCGTCGCTACTTTCAGGACTACGCCAGGCATTTCGATCTGTACCGCCACTACGAATTCAACACCAAGGTGCTGAGTGTGGAGCGCGACGGTAGCCATTGGACCCTCATCACCGAGCGTGACGGCCAGCAGCAGAGCCGCCGCTTCGAGGGCCTGCTGATCGCCAACGGCACCCTGCACACACCGAACCGGCCAACGCTGCCGGGGCGCTTCGACGGCCAGATCATGCATTCGGCCGAGTACCGCAGCGCCGAGGTGTTCAAGGGCAAGCGGGTGCTGATCGTCGGTTGCGGCAACTCCGGCGCCGACATCGCAGTCGATGCGGTGCACCACGCCAAATCAGTCGATATGAGCCTGCGCCGTGGCTATTACTTCCTGCCCAAATTCATTAAGGGTAAGCCGACCGATACCCTCGGCGCCGCCCGCAAGATCAAGCTGCCGCGCCCGCTGAAGCAGAAAATCGACGCCGCCCTGATCCGCTTCATCATGGGCAAGCCCTCGGACTACGGGCTGCCGGACCCGGACTACCGCATGTACGAGTCGCACCCGGTGGTCAACTCGCTGATCCTGCATCACCTGGGTCATGGCGACATCCACGCCCGCCGCGATATTCAGGGCATGGACGGCAACCGGGTTGATTTTGTCGACGGCGAATGCGCCGAATACGACCTGATTCTACTGGCCACCGGGTACCAGCTGGACTACCCGTTCATTCAGCGTGAACACCTGAACTGGCCGGCCGCGCTGGATGCGCCACAGCTCTACCTGAACGTATTCCACCCCGAGTACGACAACCTGTTCATGATGGGCATGATCGAGGCCGCCGGACTCGGCTGGGAAGGCCGCAACCTGCAGGCCAGGCTGACTGCGCTGTACATCCACAACCAGCGTCAGGGCACGGCCCAGGCCGCCCGTTTTGCCGCCACCAAACGGCAGAAGGCGACCACCAATCTGGATGGCGGCTACGACTACATCAAGCTGGCGCGCATGGCCTACTACGTCAACAAGGATGCCTATCTGGACGCCCTGCACCAGCACATCACCGAGCTGGAGGGCGGTCTTGAGCAGGCCAGCCCGCAGCCGGTGCCGGCGACATGAGCGGCGCGCTGCCGATCCAGTTCGACCCGGCCAGCCTGATCACCCTCAACCTGATCATGGCGGCGATGATGTTCGGCGTGTCGCTGAGCCTGACGCTGGATGATTTCAAGCGCATCCTCAAGGCGCCGGTGGCGCCAGTGGCCGGGCTGATTGCGCAGTTTCTGCTGCTGCCGGCCGCCACCTGCCTGTTCACCTGGCTGCTGAATATCGACCCGGAACTGGCGCTCGGGATGATGCTGGTCGCCTCCTGCCCAGGCGGCAGTTTTTCCAACGTCATGACCTGGCTGGGCCGCGGCAACGTCGCCGTTTCCGTCAGCATGACGGCGGTTTCCAGCCTGGCCGCGACGCTGCTGACGCCGCTCAACTTTGCCTTCTACGGCTGGCTCAACCCGCACACCCGCGAGTATCTGACCCAGATCAGCCTCGACCCGACCGGTATTCTGGTCATCGTGCTGCTGGTGCTGGCCCTGCCATTGCTGCTTGGCATGGTCAGCGGCAAACGCTGGCCGACGCTGGTGACGCGCAGCGAAAAACCGCTGCGGGTGATCTCGCTGCTGGTGTTCCTCGGTTTTGTCGCGATTGCCTTTACCAACAACGTCGACCTGTTTATCGAGCGCTTCCACAGCTTCTTCTGGCTGGTGGTCGCCCACAACCTGCTGGCGCTGAGCCTGGGCTACGGCATGGCACGGCTGCTGCGCCTGCCGCTGGCTGACCGCCGCGCCGTGACCATGGAAGTGGGCATCCAGAACTCCGGCCTGGGGCTGGTGATCCTCTTCACCTTCTTCCCCGACGCCGGCGGCATGATGCTGATCACCGCCTTCTGGGGCGTCTGGCATCTGGTCTCCGGACTGACCCTGTCGCAGCTGTGGGCACGTCAGAGCCGCCGCACCGAACGCCACGAACAACAACAAGAAGCCGCTCGCCGCGGCGTATCGCAGAGCCTGTAACCATGAGCAAACGCATTCTGATCACCGGCGCCGCCGGCTATATCGGTCATCAACTTGGCAACCGCCTGGCCAGGGACTTTTACGTCATCGGCACCGACATCCGCAGCCGTGACGATGTCGACTTCCCGCTGCAGGTCATGGACATCCGTGACGCCGGACTGACCGAGCTGCTCAAGCGCGAGCAGATCACCCACGTGGTACATCTGGCGTCTATCCTGCAGGCCTCGAAGGACCGCGAACGCGACTTCGACATCGACGTCAACGGCACCCACAACGTGCTCAAGGCCTGCGTGGAAGCGGGCGTACAGCAGCTGACCGTGACCAGTTCCGGCGCCGCCTACGGCTACCACCCTGATAACCCGGCCTGGATCGACGAGCAGGATGCCATCCGCGGCAACCGCGAGTTCGCCTACTCCGATCACAAGCGGCAGATCGAGGAACTGCTGGCGCGCTATCGCCGCGAGCACCCGGCGCTGGCCCAGCTGATCTTCCGTCCGGGCACGGTACTTGGCACCGAGACCCGCAACCAGATCACCAACCTGTTCGAGTCCAAGCGGGTACTGGCGATCAAGGGCAGCGACTCACCCTTCGTCTTCATCTGGGATCAGGACGTACTGGCGGCGATGGAGATGGGCATCCGCGAAGACAAGCAGGGCATCTTCAACATGGCCGGCGACGGCGCCCTGACCATGCACGAAATCGCCCAGCGACTGAACAAACCGCTGATGACCGTCTCACCCTGGCTGCTGAAAAGCGCACTGCAGGTCGCCAAATGGCTCGGCAAACCCACCGGCCCGGAGCAGATCAACTTCCTGCGCTACCGCCCGGTGCTGAGCAACCGGCGGCTGAAGGAGGAGTTTGGCTATCAGTTGCAGAAGACGTCGGCGGAGACCTTCGAATACTTCATCGAACAGCGCGGCCTGCGGCAGTAATAGCTGCAAGCCATAAGCTTCAAGCGACAAGCGACAAGCGACAAGCGACAAGCGAAAACCACTCGGCGCGCCCGGCCGTGAGGCGCCAACCCCAAATACGAAGGATGCAGCGGCCAGCTTGGGGCTTACAGCTTGAAGCTTGCCGCTGCGACCAAAGGGAGCCCCCCATGAAAGTGATTCTGATCACCGGCGCCGCCTCCGGCCTCGGCTGGGCGATGGCCAAGCGCTGGTTCGACGCCGGCCACAGCCTGGTCATGGCCGACGTCAACGAGGCGCTGCTCAAGCAGCGTGAAGAAGAACTTAACGCGCCCAAACGGGTGCTCACCGTCACCGCCGACATCACCAGCGCCGACGATATCCAGCGACTGATCCAGGCTACCTCTCAGCGCTTCGGCCGCCTTGATCGACTGGTCAACAACGCCGGCATCACCCACCGCTCACCGGCCCATCAGACCGACCCGGCGGTGTTCCGCAGGGTCATGGCGGTGGACTGGCAAGGCCCGGTGGAGCTAACCATGGCGGCGCTGCCGCTGCTGCGTGCCAGTGAAGGCGAGATTCTCTGCATCGGTTCGATGGCGGGCTGGATGCCGGTGCCGGGCCGCGCGGCCTATTGCGCTGCCAAGGGCGCGTTGACCCAGTTCTTCGAGGTGCTGCGGCTGGAGCTGGAGCGCGACAATATCCACGTGCTGATGGTCTACCCGAGCTTCCTCGACACGCCGATCGAGCGCAACGCGTTGGGCAAGGACGGCAAGCCCGCCAGCCACGCGCGCTCCATGGTCGGCGGCATGCGCACCCCGGAATGGATGGTCGGGCTGGTTGACCAGGCACTGGCAAAGCGGCAACGTTGGCTACTGCCCGAGCCGGTGTCCCGCTTCGGCAGTCTGCTCTGGCGTTTTGCCCCGGCGCTGTATCTGCGTCAGGTGCGCAAGCGCTTTGCCGGCGAGCTGGGCTGATCACCCACCGGCGGGACGCAGAATCCGGCTCAGCGCCAACGCGTGAGGGCACGCACGCTCTCCGGATTCCTTACACACCCGCGACAACAAGAAGACACCATGTCCCTCGACACCCTGCTGCTCAATCCCTGGCTATGGCTCGGGCTGTTTATCCTGCTGGCCTACACCATCGAAGCCATCACCGGCTTCGGCAGTATCGTCATTGCCCTGTCGCTCGGCGCATTGCTGCTGCCGATTCCGGCCATGCTGCCGGTACTGGTGCCGCTCAATATCTGCATGAGCGGCTATCTGGCCTGGCGCAACCGTCAACACATTCATTGGCCGACGCTGCTCAAACTGATTCTGCCGCTGATGCTGATCGGCATGCTGCTGGGTTACGGCCTGCGGCCGTGGCTCAGCGGTGAGCTGCTCAAGGCGCTGTTCGGGGTGCTGGTGCTGTGGTTTGCCGCTCGTGAGCTGCTGCGCATGTTCCGTGGTCATATCAGCCCGCCGCACCCAAGCTGGCTGAGCCGCAGCCTGACCCTCGGCGCCGGCCTGACCCACGGCCTGTTCGCCTCCGGCGGCCCGCTGCTGGTCTACGCACTGGCCGGCACCCGGCTGGACAAGAGCCAGCTGCGCGCCACCCTGATCAGCGTCTGGTTCACCCTCAACAGCAGCATGACCGTGCTGTTTCTGCTCGACGGCAGCCTGCTGCCCAACCTGCCACGCATCGCCAGCTACCTGCCGCTGCTGGTGATCGGCGTGGTGCTCGGCGAAATCCTCCATCACCGCCTGAACGAGCAGCGCTTTCGGCAGGTGGTCTACAGCCTGCTGGTGGTGACCGGTGTGTTGTTGCTGGGCAAAGCGCTGCTATGACGGACAGGTCGGCGCGGCAAGTTAGGGTGGAGAAAGCCAACGGCGTCTCCACCATCCATGCACCGACCCGGCGACCATAAGTGCGCAACACCCCACACGAAAAAGCCGCGGAGACGCTGCGCTTACTCCGCCCTACGGGCCAGCGCTAATCCGGTATCGGGTGCTGCGTCCACCGCCCGGCAGCTTTTCAATGCAGCCCTTTTCCAGCAGATCAGCCAGATGGCGGGTAGCGGTGGCCTTGGACACCTTGGCAACCGCCTGATACTGGCTGGCACTGATGCCGTCAGCAAAACCTCGCTCACCTCCGTCAAGCAATCGGTTTAGCACTTTGGTCTGCTCAGCCGACAACCCATCATTGCGATGGTGTTGCCAGAACCGCGCCTTGGTCAGCAATCGATCGATACGCGCAATGGCTTGCCGCAGGCTGTCCAGCAAGGTAGCGAGAAACCACTGCAGCCATTCGGTGATATCGAGACCACCTTTCTGGCTGGCTTCGAGCACCCGGTAATACCCCGAACGATCGTCGAGAATACTGGCCGACATGGCATACAAGCGGATGGCCTGACCGTCGGCCTGAGCCAAAGCCAGGTCGGTAATGGCACGTGTCAGCCGGCCATTGCCGTCATCGAAGGGGTGCAGGGTAACGAACCAGAAATGAGCGATACCGGCGCGCAGCAGCGGGTCCAGCTGGCTGTCGGCACGGCTGTCGGCGAACCACTGAACAAACCGCTCCAGCTGCGCCTCCAGGCCTGCACGGGGCGGCGCTTCAAAATGCACGCGGGGCCGATCAAGCCGACCGGAGACCACCTGCATTGGCTCGTCGCCGCGCAACTCGCCGACGTGCATGGCACTGTAAAGCGGCAAGGCCTCATCCGGAAACAGCTGCCGGTGCCAGCCGAACAGGCGTTCCAGGGTCAAGGGCCGGTCAATATTGCGGGTAGCATCCAGCAGCAACTCGGCAGCCCCCTCACTGCGTGGGCTGGGCTTGCTGTCCGGCTCCAGACCCAAACGGCGGGCCAGCGAAGAGCGCACCGAGGCCACGTTGAGCGTTTCACCCTCGATGGCCGAGGAGGTGATGATGTTCTGCAACAGGGTATCCAGTTGACCAAGCAGCTCGTCAGCCCGGTCTACCGCGCCGGCCATCCCCAGCAGTGTGCCCTGGGCCTGCACGCAGGCCCGCAACGGCGCGGCCAAGGCATCCGCCTGCCAGGTAAACGCCGGCCATTCTGGCCGCTGCCATATCCATTCCACACCACTCATTACCCGCCCTCACGATGTCATGAGCCAAATATAGCACCTATTCGGCTCACCATATGAGCCGAATAGCACGTCTAATCGGCTCACCGGTCGCATAGCATGAGCTTGAGGCGAAACCCGCCACGCAGTTGAGCGACAGCACCATAACCCAGACACAAAAAACCCCGCGCCAACGCGCGGGGTTCATGCTCCCAGCCGGCCTTACATGCCGTTGGTAGCGGCGATATCAATGATGTCGCTCGGCAAACCGGAAATATCGCCGAGGGTTGTGGGTGTGCCGGTGGTCAGGTCGACGGTGTGCAGCGTCGTGCCCGTCAGCACGTAGGTGGTGTTGTCGCCCTTGCCGTCGCTTAGAATGTCCATGGCGGCGCCGTCCAGGCCCTTGGCCAGTTCACCAACAGCCTGCTGCACGCCGTCGTTCGGCGGGTTCTGGAACATCAGCATGCCGGTCGCCAGATCAACGGTGAACAACTCGGTCACGTCCGCGCCAGCAAAGGAGTGGGTGTAGGCACCCGCGACGATTTGCGCGGTCTGCCCGGCGTAGGCGCCGTCAGCGGCATAGGCCACGCTGCCATCGACGGCGACATCGCCGTTATCCACATTGACCCGGTAGTTGGTGCCGTCGGCGGCGAGCAAGCGCAACCGGTCGGCCTTGGGGTTGAAGTCGACTACGGCGGGGCCGTCGCCCGGCAGTACGGATTTGAGGGTGGTGGCGGTCGTGGCCGCGCCACTGGCGGTATCAATGGTGACGATCCCGTCGCCGCCGCTGAGGGCGTAAAGCATGCCGTTGGCCGGGCGCACGTCGATACCGCGCAGGTCGCTGGCACCGGTCACTGCCATGCTGCCGGTCACGCTCAGGCTGTCGATGTCGACCTTGTGCAGCATGCCATCCTGGCCCAGGGCAATCAGTTGCGCCGCGCTGGCGCCGCTGGCGGCCAGCACAAGGGAGCTGCTCAGAATCAGGGTATTGATTGTTTTCATCGGTGAATCCTCGCTTGCAGGTGGTGACGGAAAGCCCGTCTGAAGTGGTGCTTTTCTAGATGCAATACCCGCCACAACGCACCCTGGATGTCAGCAGCTGAGATTTTTTTAGTTGCTTGCCGTCAACACCGCCCGCCCGATATACAGCACCGGACCGGTCGGCCGATCCAGCGGCGAGCCGCCCTTCGGCTCCAGCGTCAGCTCAAACAGCTGACCAGCCTGCACCGCGCCAATCTGCTCGGCGCTGAGGGTCACGCCCTTGCCGGGCTCGATCAAACCCAGCGAGCGCGGGCCGTCTTCGGGATCGATGAGCGTCCAGAACTGTACGCTACGATCGGCCGGAATCGAGTCCGCGACGAGCGAGTCGAGAGTCAGGGTGCCGTCGCCATCTACCGTGATCACCCAGCCCGGTCTGGCGCTCTCACCCGGCACCTGCAGCACGGCGGTATAACTGGCGCCGGTCTGGGCATCGCGCAGTACGCCCGGCAACCAGCTGAGCAGCACCAGCAGAGCAAGGCCTGCGCTGGTCAGACGCCAGAGGCCGAGGCTGTTCCACCAGCGACTCAGGCCGCCCTCGGTCGCGCCGCTGGCGGGCAACCAGCCAAGGCTCTGCTGCAGGCGCTGCCAGAGCGCCGGGGAGGGCTGCTGGGCGGGCAGGGCGTCGGCCAGATCGAGCAGGTGATACTCCCACTCCAGCGCCATGCGGGCTGCAGCGCGGTCGTGCTCGATCAGCTCACGCACTTCGCTGGCCTCTGGCTCATCGAGCAGACCCAGCACGTATTCGCCGATCAGAGCCCGGCGTTGCTCGGGTGCTTGCGGAATCATGGCTGCAGACACTCCTGTAGTGCGCGCAATCCGGCGCGGATACGGCCCTTGATGGTGCCCAGCGGCGCGCTCAGACGTACGGCAATCTGGTCATGGGTCAGGCCCCGGTAGAACGCGAGCAATATCGGATGGCGGCGCGGTCGTTCCAGCAGCCGCAGGCAGGCGCGCAGCTGACGGGCAGAGGAGCGCGCATCGGCCAGTTCTTCTGCCTGCGCGGCTTCATCAGCCATGTCGTTGATAAAACCGTCGTCGGTGGCGACCAGCTGTTTGCGTCCGCGCAGCTGGTTGAGCGCCCGGTAGCGCAGGATGCTGTAGATCCAGGCGCGGCCCGACCCCAGGCTGCGATCAAAACGCTCGGCGTTGACCCAGACCTTGAGCAGGGCATCGTGCAGACAGTCTTCCGCCTGATCACGCCGGCCCAGCAGGGTGATGGCCAGGCCGAGCAGTTGTCCGGCCTCCTGCTGATACAGCCTTTTGAACGCCGCCCGGTCCCCTGCGGCGCAGGCCTCCAGAGTGCCTTCGTAATCAAATTCGCTACCTGCCATGCGCGCTTCCCGTATCCATCGCTTGTTGCGTTCCTGCAGGCTATACCCCCCAGCGCAACCTGTAGATGTCCACGCAAAGAAAAACCCGCTTTTTGGTGTGCAATTGTTACGACTGCGTGGGCGATCCGGGCCGTCCAGTGGTCATTGCGCAGCACATACACAATATATATGATTCATATATATTTCATATCAAGGTTCGGATTATGGGCATCGTCAAGATCAACGACGAATTGCACGAAGAGGTGCGCAAGGCCAGCACCGTGATGGTTCGCTCCATCAATGCACAGGCTGAATACTGGATGAAGGTCGGCATGCTGGCCGAGGCCAATCCACACCTGTCGTTCACCGACATCATGCGCGAGCAGCTCAGGCAAGCAGACGTGGACACCGGGCAGCTTGCCCATGTCTGAGGTCAAGCTGAAGACGCCGCAGGAGCTGGCGCTGATGCGGCAGTCCGGCAAGCTGCTGGCCCAGGTCTTTGCCTACCTTGACCAGCACATCAGGGCCGGGCTCTCGACCATGCAGATCAACGACCTGACCGAGCGCTACATTGTCGACCAGCTGGCGGCCCGCCCGGCCAGCAAAGGGCAATACGGCTTCCAGTATGTGCTCAACAGCTCGGTCAATCATGTGGTCTGTCATGGCGTGCCGTCCGAGACGCAGATGCTCAAGGCGGGCGATATCGTCAACATCGACATCACGCTGGAGAAGAACGGTTTTATCGCCGATTCCAGCAAGATGTATCTGATTGATCAGGTCACACCCGCCGCCCGCCAACTGGTGGACAAGACCTACGAGGCCATGTGGGCAGGCATCAGGGTGGTCAAGCCGGGCGCCACGCTGGGTGATGTCGGTTACGCCATCCAGCGGCACGCCCAGCGCCACGGCTATAGCGTGGTGCGCGACTACTGCGGCCACGGCATCGGCCGCGAGATGCACGAAGCACCGGAGGTCATGCACATCGGCAGGCCCGGGCAAGGGCTGATCCTGCGCGAAGGCATGACCTTTACCATCGAGCCGATGATCAACCAGGGCACCGCCCGCACCAGCACCCAGAAGGACGGCTGGACGGTGGTCACCCGCGACAAGCAGCTGTCCGCCCAGTGGGAGCACACCATCGCCGTCACCGCCGATGGCTATGAAGTGCTGACCCTGCGGGCAGAAGAGGATACGGGACAGGGCGCCATCCAACGACTGCCTTGAGGCCCGATCCGGACCCACTGCTGCGGCCGGTCGCCATCCCCATCACCCGACTGATTGCCCCTCAATCAATGCTGCTGCCGCTTGGCTCCCAAGCCCGGGCGGTGGTGCTACCGTCAAGCAAACTCAGAAAACCAACAAGAGGACGGAACATGGCACAGGCAGCAGGACGGCAGTCGATTTTTATTACTGGCGCAGCATCCGGCATGGGACGGGAGACGGCGCGGCTGTTTCATCAGAAGGGCTGGTTTGTCGGCGCCTTCGATCTGAATCTGGCAGGTTTGGAAGCACTGCAGACCGAGCTGGGAGCAGACAACTGCGTCATCCAGACCCTGGATGTCAGCGACAAGGCGCAGTTTGACGCGGCGGTAGCGACGTTCGGCCAGGCAACGGACGGGCGTATGGACATTCTGTTCAACAACGCCGGCATCATCATGCGCGGCTTCTTTGACGAAATGCCCTTCGAAGACCAGCTGAAAATTATCAACGTCAATGTGATCGGCGTACTGAACGGCACCCACAGCGCGCTGCCGCTGCTCAAGGCGACGCCCAACGCGCTGTGCTTCAATACCTCGTCGTCCTCGGCCACCATGGGCATGCCGCTGATCGCCGTGTACTCGGCCAGCAAGCACGCGGTCAAAGGCCTCACCGAGGCGCTGTCCAACGAGTTTCGCCGCTACGACATCCGCTGCGCCGACGCCCTGCCCGGGCTGATCAAGACCGGCATGCCGAGCGAAGAGCTGATGGCGGCAGCACCGGAAAAGGGCCCGTTCCGCCTGATCGAGGCCATCGAAGTGGCCAAGGCGGTATGGAACAGCTATCACTCCGACCAGTTGCACTGGTACATCCCCGAGGACCTGGCCGAGCTGGACAAGGCCGCCGGCAACAACCCGGAGCTGCTGCGCGACAAACTCGGCCGCAACATGCAGTCCTGAGCAACATCAGCTCACAAGCCCACGGCCCAGACGCTTGCGGGCTTTGCCGGCGCGGGGTTAGCCTTGCAGGCCTCCGTTGTCTGATCGAGTACCTGTCTGATGAAAACCCTGGTCTGGGACCTGCCCCTGCGACTGTTCCACTGGCTATTGGCACTGAGCGTCACCGGCGCCCTGGTGACCATCAGTCTGGGTGGCAACTGGATGCTCTGGCATGAACGCTTTGGTATCGCCGTGATCGGCCTGCTGGCCTTCCGCCTGATGTGGGGCCTGTGCGGCTCTACCCACTCACGCTTTGCCAGTTTCTTTCCTACCCCCGCGCGCCTCAAGGCCTATGTCACCGGTCAGTGGCGGCACCAGGGCCACAACCCGGTGGGTGCCTTGTCGGTGTTTGCCCTGCTCGGGCTGATGGCCTTTCAGGCAGTGACCGGGCTGTTCAGCAACGACGACGTCGCCTTTTACGGCCCGCTCAGCCGGCTGGTTTCCAGCGATACCGGCAGCCTGCTGAGCGGCTGGCACCGCTCCACCGAGGAGCTGATCTACGCGCTGCTGGCACTGCATATCCTCGCCATCGTGCTGTACCGCCTGCGCGGCAAGAACCTGCTCGGGCCCATGCTGCACGGCAAGGCAGAGGTGCCGGCCAATCAGGCCGACCCGGTGAAGGGCGGCGGCTGGCTGGCACTGGTCATTGCTCTGGTCATCGCTGCTGCGGCCATCTGGTTTGCTACCGGCAGCTGGATTCCCGCGCCGCCACCGGCGCCGGCCGTGCCGGCCTGGTAATCGGTACAGCCGCGGGCCTGCCCGACCACAGCGGTGCCGCGGATTGCCGTGCGGCACCCCAGAAAACAAAACCCCGCCAGCGGCGGGGTCACGTTCATCTCACGTGAGGTATCAGTCGAGCCGATACTTGTCGTGGCAGGCCTTGCAGGTCTTGCCGACCTCGCCAAAGGCCACGCGGATTTCCGACTGATCGCCGCTTGCAGCCTTTTCCGCCAGGGTGTTGGCGGCGGTGCCCATATTACCGGCCAGTTGCGCGACATCCTGCATGTTCTCGAACAACGCAGGGTCGACCTTGGTATGCACATCACCAATGTCCTGCTCAGTACCTGGGCCAAACAGCGCACCGATACCCGAGTTGGCGATGGCGGCGATGGTGTTGGCTGCGGCCTCTACCTGCTGCTGGTTGTATTCGACGCTGCCATCAATGACCTGCGCCTTGATCTTGCCCATGTTCCAGGCCATGTAGCTGAAACCGGCCTGACGCAGTTCGATCTGCTTTGCAGGCTCCACGGCGGCGGCGGACAGGCTGCCGGCGAGCAGAGCGCCGCCAACCAGGGTAGCAATCACGGATTTCATATAATCTCCTTATCGGCTTTTTTCTAGGCACTTCACTGCTTGCAGGTACTGATCCCCAACAAGGGGTACAACGGACAGAAGCGCAGCACGCCCGTTGCCAGCGGCACCAAGCCTATCCAGCCCCACAGACCGATGGTGCCGGTCAGCGTCAGGGCAATCAGCAATACGCCCACAAGAATGCGAAGAACCCGATCAATGGTACCTACATTTGCTTTCATGGTTACTCTCCAGAGTGCTCTGGGGCGCGGTTTGCCACCTTGCCCAGGGTATTGAATGCGATATCGGTGCTGGGGAAGACCTGGCCAATCTGTCGACCAATCCAGTCGGTGTGCTGCAGCTGATCCATCACCGGGCCCTTGACCTCCGCGAGATGCAGGCCAATATCCCGCTCCTTCAGGCCCTCGGTCAGCTCGCTGAGCATGTCCAGTCCGGTGCTGTCGATGTGATTGACGGCCGACAGAATCAGTAACACTTCTCTGGTGTCCGGGTAGTCACCCAGCGCCTGATAAATGGCCTGCTCGACCGCCTTGGTATTGGCAAAGAAGATGTTCTCGTCGATGCGCAGTGCCAGCAGGTGCGGCTCGGTTTCGACCAGATGGCGCTTGGTATTACGGAAATAGTGCGTGTCCGGCACCCGGCCGACCACCGCCACATGCGGGCGGCTGCCGCGCCAGAGCTGGGCAATGATCGAGCAGCAGATACCCAGTACGATGCCCGCCTCAATGCCCAACAACAGTACTCCCAATGCTGTGCCCAGCAGAGTTAGCCCCTCGGCACGGTCATAGCGCCAGGCCCGACGCAGGCTGGCCAGGTCAATCAGTGGCACGACCGCGACCAGAATCACGGCGGCCAGCACCACCTGGGGCAACCAGGCAAGCATGGGTGCCAGGCTGATCAGAATCAGACCGATCACCGCCGCCGAGATCACACCGGCCAGCGGAGTATTGGCGCCTGCCTCGATATTCACACTGGAGCGCGAGAAGCCGCCACACACGGCAAAGCCACCGCTCAACGCCGCCCCCAGGTTGGCCGCGCCAAGGCCCAGCAGCTCGCGGTCCGGGTCGATGCTTTGGCGCTTGCGCCGGGCCAGCGACTGGGCGATGGACACACTTTCGACAAAGCTGACCAGGCTGATCAACACCGCCGGCAGCAACAATGACCGCAGGCTGGCCATATCCGGCGTCTGCCAGACCAGTGCCGGCAACCCCGCCGGGATACTGCCCACCACCGGCACTCCCTGCGCCGCCAGGTCAGCACGCCAGGTGACCAGCACACCCAGGACCACCACCACCAGCGGCGCCAGCTTGGCCAACAGCCCGGCCAATGCCGCGCTCAGCCCGATACGCTGCAGCTGAGCAGCCAGACCGTGACGCGCATACAACAGCCAGCCCAGCGCCAACAGTCCCATGCCCAGCACCACCGTATTGCTGCGCTGCCAGCCGGCCAGCAGCGCGGCGGGGCTGTCCGGCCAGCCGGGCAGACCAAACAGCTTCGGCAGCTGGCTGAGCACAATCAGAATCGCCGCGCCGCTGATAAAGCCGTTGATCACAGGGTGACTGAGAAAGTTGGCCAGAAAGCCCAGACGCAGCAGACCAAAGGCAAACAGCATGACGCCCGACAACAGCGCCAGCCAGATCGCCAGCTGCAGATAATCGGCAGAGCCCGCTACGGCTAGCGGCGAGAGCAGCGTGGCCGTCATCAATCCCGTCACCGCTACCGGCCCCACCGACATGGTCATGCTGCTGCCAAACAATGCGTATCCCAGCAGCGGCAGCAGGCTGGCGTACAGACCAATCTGCACCGGCAGACCGGCCAGCATGGCATAAGCCATGCTCTGCGGAATGATCATGATGCCGACCACCAGGCCAGCGGTCAGATCACCTCCCAGCCAGGCGCGACGGTACTGGCGCATCCAGCCGAACAGCGCATTGCTGCCCGGCGGCTGCAGACGCGGTGATTCACTCACGCTGTCACCCTGCGGTCGTATTGGGCGAACAGCCACATGCCGAGCAGCATGGCGGCAACCAATAGCAGCGCCTGTGGCATGAGTGCGGAGGCGGCGACCAGCGCCGGGCCGGGGCAGAATCCCGCCACGCCCCAGCCCGCGCCAAACAGCAGGCTGCCGAGCACCAGCCGACGGTCGATGATGCGGCTGGTCGGCAATTGCGCCTGCTCACCCCGCAGGGTAGTGCCGCGGCGTTGAATCCACTGCATCGGCACGAAGGCAACGGCCACCGCGCCCGCCATGACCAGCGCCAACGACGGGTCCCAGGCGCCGGCCAGATCCAGAAAGCCCAGCACCTTGGCCGGGTTGGCCATGCCCGAGATCAGCAGGCCGAAACCGAACAGCAGGCCGCTGGCCAACGCAATTAGTCCACGCATGATTCAGCCCCCCAACAGATGACGCAGCACGAACACGGTGACAAAGCCCGCGCCCATGAAACTCAGCGTGGCCACCAGCGAGCGCGGCGACAGCCGCGATAGCCCGCAGACGCCGTGACCGCTGGTGCACCCGGAGCCCAGCCGCGAACCAAAGCCCACCAGCAGGCCGCCGACGATCAGCGCGAGCGGGCCGGCCTCCACCTGCACGCGGATCTCGCCTGCCACGGCCAGATAGATCCAGGGCGCCAGCAATAACCCCAGCACAAACAGCAGCGCTTCGCCGTTACCTGCCTGCGGCGTCAGCAGCCGCCCAACCAGCCCGCTGATGCCGGCAATGCGGCCATTAAACAGCATCAGCAATGCCGCAGCCGCGCCAATCAGGGCGCCGCCCAGCAACGCCGACCACGGGGTAAAGGCCACCCAATCAATGCTCATCACCTGTCTCCTCGGCGCAGTAAAGGCCATACAGGGTATGCAGAATAGCCAGCGCTTCCTGGCTGGCGACGCGGTAATACACCTGCTTGCCCTCCCGGCGGGTATCGACCAGCCCCTCACGGCGCAATACCGCCAGTTGCTGCGACAGGGTCGGCTGAACGATACCCAGCAGCTCCTCCAGCTCACCGACATTGCGCTCTCCGTCCACCAGTTGGCAGAGCAGCAGCAGACGGTCACGATTGGCCAGCGCCTTGAGCAGTTGATGGGCCTGATCGGCGGAGCTGCGCAGGCGCTGGATATCACTTTGATTGTTCATACAGCTGTACGATCTCTTGCAACACTCTATTGACTAACAATATATAAAAAAATAGATTGTTTGCAAGCAAGCCCACGGAAATGGAGCCAGAGATGAGTGAAGACCGCGTAGAAGTCACCCTTGAGCAACAACAGGGCTATCGCTTTGAAGCCCGCTTCAGCAACGGCACGCCGCCGCTGATCACCGACGAGCCCGCACCGCTGGGCGGCAATCAGGGTCCGAGCCCCGCGCAGTTGCTGGTCACGGCACTAGGCAACTGCCTGAGTGACAGTCTGATCTTTGCCCTCGGCAAGTTCCGCCAGCCCAATGACGGTATCCGTACCGAGGCGGTGGGCCTGATCGGCCGCAACGAGCAGAACCGCATGCGGGTTGTCGGAGTCGAGGTCACCCTGCATCTGGGCCACCCGGCAGGCAGCTTCGAGCGGCTGGACCGCATCCTTGATCAGTTCGAGCAGTTCTGCACCGTCTCGCAGAGCGTTGCTGCGGCACTGCCGATCAAGCTCACCGTGCTCGACAGCGACGGTCAGGTGCTCAAGAGCTGAACAACCTGAACTCGAGCAGCGTCTGCACCAGCGTCGCGTTGGCGATGTCGATAAAGAAGGCACCGAGCAGCGGGATCACCAGATAGGCCTTGGGGCTGGGACCGTAGCGGCTGGTCAAGGCATCCATATTGGCGATGCCGACCGGCGTGGCGCCCAGCCCCATGCCGATAAACCCCGCGCTGATGCAGGCCGCATCGTAATTACGCCCCAGCAGCGGAAACACCAGAAACACGGTAAACAGCGTGATGACCACCGCCTGAATCAGCAACATCGCCCCGATAAAGCCAAAGGCGCCTTGCAGCGACAATAACGGCAAGCTGATCAGACTCATGCCGAGAAACAGCTGCAGGCTGAGGTCGCCGACCAGCTGAATCGGCCGTGCATCGACCTCCACGCCGGCCAGATCCAGCCCGTTGGCGAGCAGAATGCCGAGGAACATCGAAGTCAGAAACGCCGGCAACCGCAGACCCAGCCCCGACAACCAATCGTAAACACTGGCACCCAGCGCAAAACACAGCGCGATCAGCAGCACGGCCGTGAGCAAATGGTCCAGATCGATCAGGTAGGTTGTCTTGCCATGCGCCTCGACGTGCGGCAGCTCGCTCTCCGGCTGACTGCTGAGCAGTTGATGGCGACGAATCAGCCAGGCCGCCACCGGCCCGCCCAGCAGCCCTCCGCTGATCAAACCGGCGGTCGCCATTGCCAGCCCCAGGGTGCTGGCGTTAGCCAGCTGAAAGTGTTCCTCGAACAACTGTCCCCAGGTGAGCGCGGTGCCGTGGCCGCCGGCCAGCGAAATACTGCCGCCAATCAGCCCCACCAAAGGGCTTTCGCCCAGACCCAGCGCCAGCAGCGTACCCACCAGGTTCTGACACAGCAGAAACACCACCGCCAGCCCCAGCATAATCGCCAACGCCCGCCCGCCGGCCAGCAACTGACGCAACCGCGACGACAGCCCGATAGTGCTGAAGAAGGCAATCAGCAACAGGTTGCGCAGCTCCAGATCGAACTGAATCTCACGATCAGACAGCAACTGCATCACCGCCATCAGCGCACTGATCGGCAAGCCGCCACTGACCGCCGCCGGGATGTTGTAATGACTCAACACCGCCACCCGCTGATTGATCCAGTAACCCAACCACAACGCAATCACCGTCAGCGCCAGGGTGGTTGGCGTATTGATCAGCAGGGCAGTCTGTTCCATGACAGGTCTCGGGTTGGTGGCGTGGGGAGCAGGGGACAGGATATACGCCCTAGAGCAATCGCGGGCCAAAGTCTTTTGGCTCTGGTTGGTAATTAGTGTGCGCTTCACCCTTATATTT
>NZ_LMAZ01000006.1:38645-87821 GCF_003444685.1 Pseudomonas abyssi
CCCGCGTAAACGGGAGGAAAGCCGGTGCCCACTCGACCATGTGTTTGGAAATCAAAACGTCACCCGACCAGCCTCATCAAACTTGAAATCAATAACCACGTCATCCCCGCGCAGGCGGGGATCCATCACTGTGCCCAGCGTCTCGGTGGATTCCCGCCTGCGCGGAAATGACGAAAATTCAGCAAGCATCGATCAATAGGGCTTCGCTTAAGCCGATCTTAAGATTCGCCCGCCATTCTCCTCCCCAACATGAGGAGGAATGCCATGTCACAGACCCCGGTTCCACAGGCTCGGCAGCTCGCCCGCCTGGGCGATGACGCCACCCTGCTGCACGCACCCCAGCATTCCGACTGCCGACTGCGGTCACGGCTGGAGCACTTTATTCACGATTGCTTTGCCGTCACCTACGGTGCCGACGTCCAACAATTCATGCCGGAACTGCTGGGCCTGTGCCAACTGGGCGAACTACGCGCCGGTGTCGGCATGCGCGGCGGTGCTGAAGGCCCGCTGTTTCTCGAACACTATCTGGATCAGCCGGTGTGCGACGCCATTCGCCAGCACACGGACCTGCCGGTGCATCGTGAGCGGGTTGTCGAGGTCGGCAATCTGGCCGCGCTGGCACCCGGCGCGGGCCGTCTGCTGATCATCGCACTGACCCACTACCTGGCAACCAGCGGATACACCTGGGTGGTCTTCACCGGTACGCCGATGCTGCTCAACAGCTTCCAGCGCCTGACCCTGAGCCCGATTGACCTGGGCCCGGCCGACCCGCTGCGCCTTGGCGAGGCTCGCTTGGAGTGGGGCAGCTACTACGCCACACAACCCCGCGTGATGGCCGGTTACATCCCCGAAGGCTTCAACCAGCTGCAGCGTCGGGGTCTGTTCGAGCGCATGCGCTACCAACCCGATTACCTGCAAACTGGCCCGGAGATCGCCAATGATTGCGCCTGACGTACTCTGGCACAGCCTCGACCGCTTCGCGGCTGAGCGCCCCAACAAGCTCGCGCTGAGCGACGAGCAGGGCAGCATCAGCTACGCCGAGCTGCCCGCCGAGATCCAGCGCCGCGCCGAACATCTGCGCGCCGTCGGCTGCCGCTGCGTTGCACTGGCCCTGCCCAACGGCCGCGAGTGGCTGCTGTGGGATCTGGCGATTCTCAAGGCCGGCCTGACCTGCGTGCCGATTGCGCCGTTCTTCACCCGCCAGCAACGCGCGCATCTGCTGACCAGTGCCGGGGTGGATACCGTGCTGGGCATGGCTGACGACGCCGCAGAGCTGCAACCGTTGGGATTTGCCGCCACGTCACTGGGCTGGCAGCGGGCACCGATCAGCGTCGGCATCCCGGCCGGCACCGCCAAGATCACCTTTACCTCCGGCACCACCGGGACGCCCAAGGGCGTCTGCCTGTCTGCCGAAGCCATGCTGCAGGTCGCCGACAGCCTGCGTGAGGCCTGCTCGCCGGTTGATCCCCAACAGCACCTGATTCTGCTGCCGCTGGCCGTGCTGCTGGACAACCTGGGCGCCATCACCGCGCTGCTCAACGGCGCCAGCATCAGCGTACCGACCGACACCGGCCTGCAGGGCGCGCAAATCAACGCGCCACGCCTGCTCAGCGTGTTGCTGCAAAGCCAGCCGCATAGCCTGATTCTGGTCCCGCAGTTGCTGCAGGGGCTGTTGCAGGCAGCTGATGCGGGCGCGCCGCTGCCACGCAGCCTGCGCTTTATCGCGGTTGGCGGCGGTCGGGTTGCACCGTCACTGTTGGAGCGGGCGGCCAAACACGGTCTGCCGGTGTTTGAGGGTTACGGCCTGTCCGAGTGCGCCTCGGTGGTCTGCCTCAATCGCCCCGACCACAACCGCCCGGGCACGGTCGGCCAGCCGCTGCCGCACGTACAGATTCGCTTGGCCGACGACGGCGAGATCATGGTCCGCGGTGCCCGCGCGCTGGGTTATCTCGGCGAGCCGCCGCTGACCGTCGACGAATGGCCGACCGGTGATATCGGCAAACTGGAGGACGGCTACCTGAGCATTCTCGGCCGCAAGAAGAACCAGTTCATCACCGCCTACGGCCGCAACGTCAACCCCGAATGGGTCGAGGCCGAGGTCGCCGCCCATCCAGCCATTGCCCAGGTCCTGGTCTACGGCGAAGCCCTGCCGGTCAACGTGGCACTGATCGTGCCGCGCAGCCCGGCCTTCCGCGTAACCGACATAGAAGAGGCGATTGCCCAGGCCAACAGCCGCCTGCCCGACTACGCCCGCATCGGCCCCTGGCTGACCGCCAGCGAACCCTTCACCCCAGACAACGGCCTGCTGACCAGCAATGGTCGCCTGCGCCGTGAGCAGATCATTGAACACTATCGTCCGGCCCTGTTGGGCCTGCTGACCGAGGACATTGCGCTATGACTTTCTTTGAGCAACTGCAAACCGAAACCACCAGTGAGCGCGAATACCTGTTCAGTTCGCCGCTGATCCAGGCCGCCCTGCGCGGCGAGGTGCAACGCCACAGCTACATCGCCTTTCTCGCCCAGGCCTTCCATCACGTACGCCACACCGTGCCACTGCTGATGGCCTGCGGCTCGCGATTGGACAGTGACCACGAATGGGTGCGCGAAGCCATGGCCGAGTACATCGAGGAGGAAATCGGCCATCAGGAGTGGATTCTCAACGACATCCGCGCCTGCGGTGGCGACGCCGAGGCGGTCCGCCACAGCACGCCGGCGCTGGCCACCGAGCTGATGGTCAGCACCATGTACGACCGTATCAACCGACTCAATCCGATGTCGATGCTGGGCATGGTGTTCGTGCTGGAAGGCACCAGCATCGCGCTGGCTACCCAGGCTGCCGGCAGCCTGAAAGAAGGTCTCGGACTGCCGCCGCAGGCGTTCAGCTACCTGACCTCGCACGGCTCGCTGGACCTGGAGCACATGAAGTTCTTCGAGCAACTGGTCAATCGCATCGACAACGACGCCGACCGCACCGCGGTACTGCACACCGCCAAGGTGATCTATCGGCTCTACGCCGAGATGTTCCGCAGCCTGCCCGGCTCGGTTGAAGAGGAGGTGCGCCATGCAGCTGTCAGCTAGTCGCGTGCTGCTGACCGGTGCGACCGGCGGCATGGGCCGCGCCATCGTAGCCGCGCTCTGCGCGCGGGGAGCGCAGGTGCTGGTCGTCGGCCGCCAGGATCAGGCGCTGCAGGCGCTGGTCGAACGCAACCCGTCCCAGGTCAGTTGCTTGCAGGCAGACCTGCGCCGCCCGGCCGACCGCGCCAGCGTGCTGCGCCAGGCCCAGCAGTTGGGCAACATCAACCTGCTGATCAACGCCGCCGGCATCAATCATTTCGGCCTGTTCGAGAACATGCAGGAGCAGGCCATCAACGACCTGATCGAGACCAATCTGACTGCCACCCTGCAGCTGACCCACGCTCTGCTGCCGCTGCTGCGCAGCCAGCCGCAGAGCTGCGTAGTCAATATCGGCTCGACCTTCGGGTCCATCGGCTACCCCGGCTTCAGCGTCTACTGCGCTACCAAGTTCGCCCTGCGCGGTTTTTCCGAAGCGCTGCGCCGGGAGCTGGCCGATACCAACGTGGGCGTGCTCTACATCGCTCCGCGGGCGACCCGCACCGAGATGAACAACGCCGCAGTGGAAGCCATGAACGCCGAACTGCAGGTCAGCATGGACAGCCCCGAACTGGTCGCCGAGCGCTTGGTTCAGGCGCTGGATGCCGATCTGCGCGAGGTCCATCTGGGCTTTCCTGAGCGACTGTTCGTACGCCTCAACGGCCTGCTACCGCGACTGGTCGACAAGGCCCTGCGCCGCCAGTTGCCGACTATCCGCCATTACGCCACACCTTCTGTTCACACCAAGGAGCACTGATCATGTCCATCTGGGTTCGTTATCTTCTCGCCGGTCTGCTGGCCACGTTCAGCCTGAGCACCTTTGCCGCCGATATCGCTCCGCTGCAAAAACGCTGGGCAGAAATTCAGTATCAGTTGCCGGAAAATCAGAAAGCCGATGCCTTCGAAGCACTCGCAGCCGAGGCCGAACAGGCCCTGGCAGAGGAACCGGACAGTGCGCCACTGCTGATCTGGCGCGGCATCATTCTCAGCAGTTGGGCCGGCGCTGAAGGCGGGCTCGGCGCGCTGGGCAAGGTGAAGGAGGCCAAGAGCCTGTTCGAACACGCTTTGCAGGTTGATCCCCAGGCCCTGCAGGGCTCGGCCTATACCAGTCTGGGAGCACTCTACTATCAAGTGCCCGGCTGGCCGATCGGCTTTGGCGACGACGAGCAGGCCGAGACGTTGCTGCAACAGGCACTGGTGCTGAATCCGGACGGCATCGACAGCAATTTCTTCTGGGCCGATTACCTGATCGACCAGAAGCGCTATGCTGAAGCCCGCAGCGCACTGCTCAAGGCGCAGGGCGCTGCACCGCGCCCGGACCGTCCGCTGGCCGACGAAGGCCGCCAGGCTGAAATCCGCGCCCGACTGGACAAAATCGCCAACAGGTAATACATGCGACTGCTGCTGGTAGAAGACGATACCTCCCTCGCCGAGGGCATCCTGACCTCGCTCAAGGGCGAGGGCTATACCCTAGACTGGCTGCAGGACGGCGCCAGCGCGCTGCACGCCCTGAGCAGCGAGCCCTTTGATCTGGCCATCCTCGATCTGGGCTTGCCGCGGATGGACGGCCTGCAGGTACTGCGTGAGTTGCGTGACCGCCATCAGGCCGTACCGGTGCTGGTGCTGACCGCCCGCGATGGCGTGCAGGACCGCATCGCCGGCCTGGATGCCGGCGCCGACGACTACCTGATCAAGCCCTTCGACAGCGCCGAGTTGAAGGCCCGCATCCGTGCCTTGCTGCGACGCAGCGCCGGGCGCGCCGAGCCACTCATCCAACTGCGCGGGGTTACCCTCGACCCGCAGAGCCAGCAGGTCACGTTTGAGGGCCGCAACGTCAACCTGTCACGCAAGGAGTTCGTGCTGCTGCATGAACTCATGGCCCAGCCCGACCGGGTACTGACCCGCGACCGGCTGGAGCAGTCGCTGTATGGCTGGAATGAAGAAGTCGACAGCAACACCCTGGAAGTCCACATCCATCACCTGCGACGCAAGCTGTTCAGCGGACTGATCCGCACGCTACGCGGCGTCGGCTACATGATAGAACGCGACGCATGAAATCCATCCGCAAGCGCATCCTGATTCGGGTGCTCGGGCTACTGCTGGTCGGCACCCTGATCATGGGCTGGGCCAGCCATCATGATTCTACCCATGAGGTAGAAGAACTGTTCGACGCCCAACTCGGTCAGAGTGCGCGGGTGCTGATCGGGCTGCTGGGAGCCTCGCAGGGCCAGATTCCGACCGAACAGCTGGCCCAGGCGCTGCTGGAAACCACCGGCGAGCACCCCAAGCTCGGCCACCGCTATGAAAGCAAGCTGGCGTTTCAGGTCCGCGACGCCAACGGCACCGTGATTGCCCGCTCCTTCAACGTGCCGCAGCTGACTGATGCCGACTGGCAACCGGGTTTTGCCGACCTGCAACAGGAAACGTACCGGTGGCGCGGCTACGTGCTCGAGTCACCGGACAGCGCTCTGGCGGTCTGGGTCGGTGAGCGCAGCGATGTGCGCGGCGAACTGGTCGACAAGATCGTGCGCGGCACCCTGGTCCCCGATCTGCTCGGCATCCCGCTGATGATGCTGCTGGTCTGGTTCGCCATCGGCTCCGGACTCAAGCCCCTCGACCAGCTGGCCCAGCTGATCCGCCTGCGCGAACCGAACAGCCTGCAACCGATCGTACTGGGTGACCTGCCCGCCGAACTGGAACCGGTGCAAGCCGCGCTCAATCGCATGCTGGAGCAGTTGCACCAGTTGCTGGCCCGCGAGCAGCGCTTTATTGCCGATGCGGCCCACGAACTGCGCACCCCACTGGCAGTCCTGAAGATTCACACGGAAAACGCCATGCAGGCCACTGACCCGGGCGAGCGCGAACAGGCACTGCAGCACCTGCGGCAGGGGGTCGAACGGGCCACCCGACTGATCTCGCAAATGCTGACACTCGCCCGGCTGGCCGATGATCAGCAGCGCCAGCGCAGCCCGGTCGCCTTGCTGGAAAGCTGCCGCGATGAAGTCGCCGAACTGCTGCCACTGGCGTTGCGGCGCAATCAGGAGCTGGAGCTGATCAGCGACAACGGCCTGCCTGACAAGGTCGATATGGAGCCGGGCAGCCTGAGTACGTTGCTGCAGAACCTGGTTGGCAATGCCATCCAGCACGCGCCGGACGGTGGCCGGGTACTGGTCAGCCTGCAACGCCGAGCCGATCAGTTGCTCTTGCGGGTCGAAGACAGCGGTGACGGCGTACCCGAGGGTGACCGCGAGCGCCTGCTGGAGCGCTTTCATACCCAAGGTAACAGTCAGGGTGCCGGGCTGGGCCTGTCCATCGTGCAGCGCATCATCGAGCGTCACCAGGGCAGTCTGTTGCTCGGTGACAGTCCACTCGGCGGCCTGCTGGTGCAGGCCAGCTTCCCGCTCGGCACACCCGTGTCCGGCTGATCGTGCGTCATCACACGGGCAGCACGCACTGGTATCAAGGGATCAGTTGGCCGATACTCGGGCGCGTTCAAGATGCCCAATAACAACAGGAGATCCGACCCATGACCACCTCGCGCTTCGATCTGACCGGCAAGACTGCCCTGATTACCGGTGCCTCCAGCGGTCTCGGTGCCCACTTCGCCCGCGTACTGGCTGCCGCTGGCGCACGCGTGGTGCTGGCCGCCCGCCGCGCCGATCGCCTGTCGGCGCTGGTGGACGAGCTCAAGCAACAGGGGCATGAGGCGATGGCGGTCACCATGGACGTGACCGACGCCGACAGCGTTGACGCCGGCTTCAGCGCCGCCGAGCAGGCCTTCGGCGTGTGCGACATTCTGGTCAACAACGCCGGCATTGGCGATCCAGTGCCCTTCCTGGACATGGACGAAGGCAACTGGCGCAGCATGCTCGACACCAACCTGGACGGTGCCTGGCGCGTCGCCCACCGCGGCTGCAAGGCGATGGCCGGCAGCGGCCAGGGCGGCAGCGTGATCAACATTGCCTCGATTCTCGGCCTGCGCGTCGGCAAGGCGCTGGCCCACTACGCCGTCGCCAAGGCCGGCGTGGTGCAGCTGACCAAGGCCATGGCGATGGAACTGGCCAAGAACGGTATCCGCGTCAACGCCATTGCCCCCGGCTACTTCCGCACCGAAATGAATTCTGACTACTTCGATACCGAGCATGGCCAGACCTACGTGCGCAGCAAGGTCCCGATGGGCCGCCTGGGGCTGCTCGACGAACTCGATGGCCCGCTGCTGCTGCTCGCCAGCGAGGCGGGCTCGTTCATGACCGGCACCATCATCAATGTGGATGGCGGCCACGTAAACAACAGCCTCTGAAAAGCCCCGCCGGCGGCTGGCTCACAGCCGACCAAACCGCTATGGTCAAGGGTGCAGCTTCTGCCAGCGAGTCCAGATGACAGCACCCATGACCACACCCGAGCACACCCGCAACGGACGCATTGCCCTGCCCTTGGGCATGCTGCTGTTGACGCTGTGTTTTCTCTACCTGGGTATCAGTGCCTGGCAGGAACGCGACCGTACCTGGCGCGCGCAGCAATACGGCCGGGCCGAAGCGGCACTGCGTGACCTGCAGCAGGAACAGCAATCCCTGCGCCTGCAGGCTCGCATCGCCGCTTTCAGTCTCAGCGAGGACCCGGACACCCTTCGTCTGCTGCGCCGCATCAGCTATCTGGTCAGACTGCATGGCCTGCAAGATCCGGAAGTTGCGCGCCTGCGCAGCCAGTTGCAGGACGACCTGGGCGGCTTCTGGCAACTACTGCAGCAGGCCGGTGCCAAGGAACTGCAGATTCACCTGGCACCCGATGGCGTGGCGCTGCTGCGCATGCAACGCCCGGAGCGTTGGGCCGACCCGCAGGACGCCCGGCGCTCATTGCTGCGCCGCAGCCAGCAAGAGGGCGCGACAGTCGACGGCTTGGCGCTCTATCCAGAAGGAGCCAGCGAGAGCGCAGTGGTCCCGGTGTTTGCCAGCCAGGCACCCAACAGCCGGGTGATCGCCACCTTGCAGGTCGGCTTTTCGGTCTTTGCCCAGCACCGTGACGATGGCCAACAGGCACTGGCACTGCTGGTACGACCCGCCAACAAGCTCGCCAGCACGCTGCCCAGCGTGCAAACTGACCGTTGGCTGCTGGCCGACAGCCCCGGGCCAGTCAAGCTCGATGTTCTGCGCCGGGCCGCCCAGGCCCTGAACGGTGCCAACGGCCCACAACTGTTCAGGCACGATGATCGCGTCTGGCTGGCCGACCTGTTGCCACGGGCCGCGTACCGGGTTGAACCCAGTGCCGGACTCGACGACGCCGCTGTGCTGCTGTGGCGCGACATCAGCGACGCCTACGCCGACCACCGCAACGCCTTGCTGAGCCAGGCCGGCAAGTGGCTGCTGGCCTGGCTGGTCGCCATAACCCTGTTCACCCTGCTGTTGCTCTACAGTCGCAACACTGCTCGGCGGCAAATGGCCCAGCACGCTGAGGCCATCGATGCGCAAAGTCAGCGCCGCGAGCGCGATCGCCGCCTGCTGGAGATCATCAGCCGCTCCCAGTCGGACTACATCCAGCAGAATGACTTCGGCAACGGGCTGCAGCACCTGCTGGAACAGATTCTCGCCCTGACCCACTTTACCCGCGCCGACTTCCTGCAGCTGCAGCCAGACGGCGACGGCAACCAGCGCCTGCACACGCTGAGCAGCACCAGCAGCGAGCCCCTGCCCGAAGCGCTGCAGCCCGGCCTGCAGCGGGTGCTGCGCGACGCTCACCCCGAGCAGACCACCGCCAACCCGGACAAAGGCGCCCCCAGGAGCCTGATGCTGCCGCTGATCTTCGCCGGTCGGCAGCTGGGGGTGCTGCTGCTGTCCGGCGACGAGCACCCCAGAGACCCGGCGCTACGCAGTTTTCTTGCCCCGCTGCAGACAGCACTCGGCCAACTGCTGCACGCCCAGCGCCAGCAGCAGGACAACGAGGCCATGCACCAGCGCCTCGAACGCCAGCGTCAGGCACTGCGGCAGCTCAACCGGCTGGCCGCCGACCCGGGTCTGAGCTTGCAGCAACGGCTGGTGCAGCTGCTGGATCTGGGCTGTGACTATCTGCGCCTGGACCTCGGCTTGGTCAGCCACATCCAGGACGACCGCTATCGTGTCGAGGCTGCCAGCAGCACGGGGGATACGCCGCCTGTCGGCAGCCTGTTCGACTTCTCCCAGACCTACTGCAGCCTGACCTGGCAAGCCAGCGATGTGCTGGCCATCGACCGTATGGGCCAGTCGCGTTTCAGCGGCCACCCCTGCTATAGCCAGTTCGGCCTGGAAAGCTATATCGGCGTGGCCCTGATCGTTGGTGGCCAGCGCTTTGGCACACTCAACTTTTCCAGCGCCAGCCCGCGCAGCCAGCGCTTTGATGAAGCCGATACCGACTTTGTCCGCCTGTGCGGGCGCTGGTGCGCCGGCCTGCTGGAGCAGGCTGCCGCCCAGCAGCAACGCGAGGCGCTGTTGCAGCGCTTCCACAAGCTGACCCTGCACCTGCCCGGCATGGTCTATCAGTATCAGGTCGATAGCAGCGGACACAGTTGGTTTCCGTACGCCAGTGCGGGCATCGCCAATATCTATGACCTGACGCCCGAGCAGGCCGCACTGGACGCGCAACCGGCGATTGACCTGATCCACCCCGACGACTGGCCGCAAGTACAGGCAGATATCCAGCGCTCCAGTATCGAGCGTTCCGAATGGCGTTCCGAGTACCGTGTGCGCCACCCCAGGCTGGGCGACATCTGGGTGGCCGGCTACGCCAGTCCGGAGCGACTGGAGAATGGCAATCTGGTCTGGCACGGGTTTATTGCCGACATCAGCGAGCGCAAGCAGATCGAACAGCGGCTGAACGAGGAGCGCGCGCGGCTGGCGCGGATCATTGATGCCACCCATGTCGGCACCTGGGAATGGCGCCTGGACGACAACACGTTAGAAGCCAGCCTGCGCTGGTACCAGATGCTTGGCTATTCGCCCGAGGAGTTGGCACCGCTGTCTATCGACACCTGGACCAACCTGATGCACCCGAACGATGTGCCGAGCATCCGCGCGCAGCTGTACGCCCACCTGCGCGGTGGCAGTGACCACCTGAGCTACCTGTGCCGCGCACGGCATCGCGATGGCCGCTGGATCTGGGTACAGAGTCAGGGCCAGGTGACCGAACGGGACGCGGCAGGACGCGCCCTGGCCATGAGCGGCATTCACAGCGACGTCAGCGCCGAAGTGCGCGCCAGCGAAGAGGTGCGCGAAGCACGTACCTATCTGAGCGCCGTGATCAACGCGTCCACCGAAGTGGCCATTATCGCCACCGACCCGGACGGCGTGATTACCCTGTTCAACAGCGGTGCACAGCGACTGCTGGGCTACAGCAGCGAGGAGGTAGTCGGCAGCGCCACGCCAATGCAGTTCCACCTGCCAAGCGAGCTAGCCGCACGCAGCAGTCAGCTCAGCGCCAGCAGCGGACAGCCGATCGAAGGCCTGGATATCTTTCTGCACGAGCCTCGCCAGGGCAAGTCCGATGTACGCGCCTGGACCTATGTGCGCAAGGACGGCCGTGAACGCCAGGTGCGCCTGACGGTCACCCGCATTGCCGACGACAACGGCCAGTTGATCGGCTTTCTCGGCATGGCCAGCGATATCACCGAGCTGATCTATACCAGCCGGGCGCTGGCAAACAGCGAGTCACGCTATCGCGGCATGGTCAGCAACCTGCCTGGCGCGGTCTATCGTTGTCACGCCAACGAGAGCTGGACCATGTCCTACATGAGCCAGGAAATCGAGCGTATCAGCGGCTACCCGGCAAGCGACTTTATCAACAACGCCCGGCGCAGCTACGCCAGCATTATTGTCCCCGAGGATCTGCCTCTCACTCTGCAGTGCCTGGCACTGACGCCGGACAACCCCAGCTTCGAACTCAATTACCGACTTATCCACGCCGACGGCCATCAGGTTCAGGTGCGCGAGAAGGGGCGCGGCGAGTTTGCCGCCGACGGCCAGCTGCTGGGCTTTGACGGCTTTATCTGGGACGCCACCGAGCAGGCCCGCGTGGAGCAAATGAAGAGCCAGTTTGTATCGACCGTCAGCCATGAACTGCGCACACCGCTGACCGCCATCATCGGCTCGCTCAAATTGCTCCACGGCGGCGCCCTGGGCCAGCTACCCGACAACATGCAGGGCCTGCTGGGCATCGCCGTGCAAAACAGCGAAAACCTGCACCGGTTGATCAACGACCTGCTGGACATGGACAAACTGGACGCCGGCAAGCTGCAGATTGAGCTTGTCCGCCAGCCGCTTGAGCCGCTGCTGCAACGGGCACTGCAGCTGAATCAAAGCTACGCCGCGCAGTACGGTGTGCAGCAGCAGTTGGGCCAGGTGGATGCGGTCGAGGTCAACGTGGATGCGCAGCGCCTGGGGCAGGTGCTGGCCAACTACCTGTCCAATGCAGCCAAGTTCTCCAATGCCGGCGACGCCATCACCCTGAGCGCCGTGGCAGAGAACGGCTGGGTAGAGATCAGCGTGGAGGACCGGGGTATCGGCATACCCGAGCAGGAGCAGCCGCGGATCTTTGACAAGTTTTTCCAGGTCGACAGCTCCAACACGCGCAAGCGCGCCGGCTCCGGCCTCGGGTTGGCCATCAGCCGCGAGCTGGCTCGCCGCATGGGCGGCGATGTCGGTTTTGTATCGACCGCCGGTGTCGGCTCGCGCTTCTGGATCCGCCTGCCCCTGGCCGACGTCGCCGCAGACGACCTGCGGCAGCTACACTGACGGGCAAGCCAAGGAGTCTATGTGAGCGACCACCAGAACACCGCAGACTACAGGGAAGCA
The DNA here is from genome assembly GCF_003444685.1 of Pseudomonas abyssi. NCBI lineage: Bacteria > Pseudomonadati > Pseudomonadota > Gammaproteobacteria > Pseudomonadales > Pseudomonadaceae > Pseudomonas > Pseudomonas abyssi. The sequence continues at coordinate 50,573 of NZ_LMAZ01000006.1, forward strand.
CGCCGGCTGGAAGCCTTGGCGCGGCTGCAGATTCTGGATACACCCAGCGAGCAGGCGTTTGACGACCTGACCGAGCTGGCCGCGCGCTGGCTCGACACGCCCATTGCACTGGTGTCGCTGGTCGATGATCAGCGCCAGTGGTTCAAGAGCCGCGTCGGTCTGGCGGCCGAACAGACACCCCGCGAGCTGGCATTCTGCGCCCATGCCATTCAGGCAGCTGGGCTGTTCGAGGTGCCCGACGCCGCCCGGGATGAGCGGTTTTGCGACAATCCGCTGGTCACCGGCGAACCCAACATCCGCTTTTACGCCGGTATGCCGATCGCCAGCCCGGACGGCGAGCTGGTCGGCACCCTGTGCGTCATCGACCGCATGCCGCGGCAACTGAGCGCCAGCCAGCAGGATACCCTGCGCCGTCTGGCGCGCATCGCCGAGTTTCAGCTGCAACTGCGCCTGAGCCTGCTAGACAGCGAAGACCGCGCACTGGAACTGGAGCACCAGGAGGCACTGAACCAGCGCCTGCTTGGCTCGCTCAAGGCCGGCGTGGTGGCCTGCGATGATGCCGGCAACCTGAGTCTGTTCAACAGCGTCGCCCAGCGCTGGCATGGTACCGATGTCATGAAGCTGGCCGCCGCCGAATGGAGCCGCTACTACGACCTGTATCAAGCCAACGGCACAACCCCGCTGCCGAGCGACGCCGTCCCGCTGCTGCGCGCCTGGCGCGGCGAGCCGGTGGAAAATATCGAGATCTGCATTGGCGCTGTCGGCCAGCCCATGCGCCACGTACTCTGCAGCGGCGGCCAGTTGAACCCGGAGCGCGGCGGTCCGGGCGCCGCCATCGTGGTGATGCACGACATCACGGAAATTCGCCGGGCCAGCGACCTGAAAAGCCAGTTTCTGGCCACCGTCAGCCATGAACTGCGCACCCCGCTAACGGCCATCAGCGGCGCCATCGGCCTGCTACGCAGCGGTGCCACCGGCAGTCTGCCGCCAGCCAGTGAACGCCTGCTGCGGATCGCCCAGGAGAACAGCCAGCGCCTGAGCGAACTGATCAACGACCTGCTGGACATGGAAAAGCTCGAAGCGGGCCAGTTAGACCTGCAGCTGAAGCCGCAGCTGCTGCGCCCGATCGTGCAACAGGCGCTGGAGATCAACCAGCCGTACGCGGCGCGCTATCAGGTAAGCTGGCAACTGGAGCCCGGCAGTGCTGACCCCATGGTGCGCGTCGATGAACGACGGCTGCAGCAGGTGCTCAGTAACTACCTGTCCAATGCGGCCAAATTTTCCCATGCCGGCGGGCTGATTCAGGTCCAGCTGCTCATCGAGGGTGACGAGGTTGAGGTACAGGTCGTCGATCAGGGCATCGGTATCGCCGAAGAACAACAGCCCCTGCTGTTCAACAAGTTTATCCAGCTGGACAACAGCAATGCACGCCAGCGTGGCGGAACCGGGTTGGGGCTGGCAATCTGCAAGGAACTGGTGGAACGCATGGACGGACAAGTCGGTGTCCGTTCGCGTGAAGGGGCAGGGTCGTGTTTCTGGTTCCGCCTGCCCTTGAGCCGGGCCGTGCTGTGAGGCGCAACACCCCAGCATGGCCAACTATCCACATTCAGGAGACAGGCATTAGATGACCGCACTTGAACGCATCATGCATATCGAAGACGACCCATCCATCCAGGAGGTCGCCCGCGTCGCCCTGGAAGTCGTTGGCGGCTTCACCGTGCGCAGCTGCGATTCCGGCGCCGCCGGTGTTGCCGCCGCCGACAGCTTCGCGCCGCAACTGGTCCTGCTGGACGTGATGATGCCTGGCATGGACGGCCCGCAAACCCTGACAGAACTACGTAAACTGCCGGTCATGGAAGGCGTACCGGTGATCTTCATGACCGCCAAGGCGCAAACCCAGGAAGTCACCGCCTATCGGGCGCTCGGCGCCGCCGGTGTCATCATCAAACCCTTCGACCCGATGACACTATCCGAGCAGATACGCGCCATCTGGGAGCAGCAGCATGGCTGATAACCCTCAACTGCAGGCGCAGCTGGCCGCCATTGAGGCGCGTTTTCGACAACGCCTTGACGACGAGCTGGACACATTGAACGACCTCTGCGCCCAGCTGCACGACGATCCCAGCGCCCTGCGCAGCCTGCGCGACCGTCTGCACAAACTGGCCGGCTCCGCCGGTACCTTCGGTTACGGCGAGCTGGGCAGAGTGGCCCGTCAGCTCGAACAGCAAGCGCAAACCCAGCTTGACGCCAAGCAACCGGACGCAGCCGTGCTCACCGACCTGAGCAGCGCCGGCGCGCAACTGCGCCCCCTGTTAAAGCGCGACGAGCAGCGCCAAGCCCAACCCCAGCAACTGGACGCCGGCATCAGCGACGAAGACCGCCATCGCCACGTTGGCCTGCTGATCGAGGAAGACGATCTTGCCAGCCAAATGACCCAGACACTCGACAGCTTCGGCTATCAGGTCACCCGTCTGGCGTCACCCGAGGCACTGCATACAGCGGCCCAACTGGATGCCCTGATCATCGACACCAGTCCGCCAGGCAGTCGCCTGCTGAGCCACCCGGTATTCCAGCAGGCGCCCGGCCAACTGCCGCCGCTGCTGATCATCAGTTCCCTCGACACCTTCAGCAGCCGGCTGCAGGCGGTGCGCGCCGGTGCAGTGGGATTCTTCACCAAACCGGTCGACCTGCCACTGCTGGAACGCCGGCTGGAACGCGGCTTCAGCAGCCAGCAGGGCGGCCCTTTCCGCGTACTTATTGTCGACGACGATACCGAACTGACCGCCCGCTACCAGCTGGTGCTCAGCAACGCCGGTATCCGGGTAGACACCGTCTCCGACGCCAACCTGCTACTGGACAAGATGCACAAGTTCATCCCTGAAGTCGTGCTGATGGACCTGAACATGCCCGAGTACAGCGGCCCGGAGCTGGCCCAGGTGATCCGTCTGGACGATGACTGGCTGCGGGTGCCGATTGTCTACCTGTCTGCCGAAACCAATGCCGAGCGCCAGATGTCGGCCCTGCTCAAGGCCGGCGATGACTTTATCACCAAGCCGATCAGCGACAGCACCCTGCTGACCACGGTCTATGCCCGAGCCCAGCGCGCACGGATGGTCAGCGACGCGCTCGCCCGCGACAGCCTGACCGGCCTGCTCAAGCACGCCGATATCAAGGAGCAACTGGAGCTGGAGGCGGAGCGCGCCAAGCGCTCCCACGCACCGGTCAGCGTGGCGATGATCGATATCGACCACTTCAAGAACGTCAACGATAGCTACGGCCACGCCTGCGGCGACAACGTCATCCGCGCCCTCTCGAACATGCTGCGTCAGCGCCTGCGCAAGGTGGATCGGCTGGGGCGATACGGCGGCGAGGAGTTCGTCGCGGTGCTACCCGGCTGCAACAGCGACGACGCCTATCAATTGCTGGAAAGTATCCGCGAAGCGTTCAACGCTCTGCAGTTTTCCTCGGGCGGGCAGCAATTTCACTGCAGTTTCAGCGCCGGCATCAGTGCCTGTGAGGCAGACGCCTGGGCCGACGAAGAGCTGCTTGAGCGCGCCGACCGCGCGCTTTACCGAGCCAAACAGAGCGGCCGGAATCGGCTGTGTCGTGACGACGGAGTGCCTGATTGAAGGTATTGATTGTCGAGGATGACCCCTGGATTGCCGAGCTGTTCAGCCTGGTGATTCGCGACCTGGATGCCAACACGGATGTAACCCTGTTCGCCAGCGCCGTCGCAGCACACAACTATCTGCGCGATACCACCCCGGACCTGCTGATCGCCGACCTCAACCTGCCAGACGGCAGCGGGCTGGATGTCGTGCGTACGCTGGCGCGCAAGGCGCCCGCCAGCCTGAGGCTGCTGACCACTGCCAACATCAGTCGCCAGCTGGTGCTGGACGCCCGCGCTGCGGGCATAACCGAGTTCATCGCCAAGCCATTCAAAGTCGATAACCTGCGCGGCCGCCTCGCGCGCCTATTCAGCACAGAGCTGACGGCAACCGCCGACATGGCCAGCATTGGCGATCTGCCGAGCTTTCTTCAGGCCCGTCTGCAGAGCCCACTGCGCCTGGCCTGGAGCACACCAGCGCGCCAGCAGCAGGCCGCCGCCAGCGCTGCTCAACTGGACCGCGCCGGCTTTATCCAGTTGGCTGAGGCCGAGCCGCTGCTCACCGTTGTGGCTCTTAACCGGGCCAATCGCCAGCTGGAGCGCGGACGCGACACCTGCCTGAGCCCAGAGGATGCCTGGGAGCGCCTGGGCCAGACCGCCTGCCGCGAGCTGGTGCAACGCCTGGCACAGGCTCGTATAGCGCTGGAGCACCCGCTGCTGCAGCAACTGGCGAGCGACCTGGCTGGCCAACAGCAACGCCTCGGCGAGGCGCTAACCCGGCTGGGCGCAGAACGCACAATACCCGCCGGCGCGCTGCGCACTACCCTCACCTGCAGCCGCCTGGGTGAGCTGGCGGTTATCAGCGCGATCCAGCACTTTCTCAACTACGGTCAGCAGGCCGACGAGGCCAGCATGCGTGAGCTGATCAACCAGCACGCCTCGGCCTTCGGCAACAGCATCAAGATCCAGCAGCAGCTCCCCTTCCTGCTGCGCGAACTGACCGGCGCACTCTTTCATCTCCCCGCCACAGGCCTGCGCAAGGATCGCATCCTGCTGCGCATCGCCGCACTGGAAACCGGCTTTGCCAGCCCGGAGCCGGCCCAGCTTGAGCAATTGCGGAGACTGATCAAGCTGAGCGCTACAGCCGCTGTCGACATCCTGCCCGCTGACGCCTGAATGGCGCAGCGTCTGGTCCCGCGGAATTATTGGAGCTCATACCGGTCTCTTGCATAGCATCCTGATTGGCGCGCCGGCTGCGCTGGCTGGCCTCTGCGCCGGCCCTCATTGGCTGAAGCAGCACTACGGCCGCGCCGCAAACCTCACCATCGAGAGGACCGCACGATGAATTCAGACGTTGACAGCAGCATCCCTTCGATTGGCCTGGGCACCTTTCGCCTCAAGGGCGAGGATGCCTACAACGCTGTGCGCACCGCGCTCAAGCTGGGCTACCGGCATATCGACACCGCGCAGATCTACGACAACGAGCAGGACGTGGGCCGCGCCATCGCCGATAGCGGCCTGCCCCGTGAAGAGGTGTTCGTCACCACCAAGATCTGGACCGACAACTTCGCCGAGGGCAAGCTGATCCCCAGCCTGCGCGAGAGCCTGGACAAACTGCAATTGGAGCAGGTGGATCTGACCCTGATCCATTGGCCATCGCCCGGCGGCGCGGTACCCATGCAGGTGTACCTGAACCAGTTGATGGAGGCCCGCGAGCAAGGTCTGACACGACTGACCGGGGTATCCAACTTCACCATCGACCTGCTCAACGAAGCATTCGAGCTGGTCGGGCCGGATAACATCGCCACCAACCAGGTGGAGATTCACCCCTTCCTGCAGAACCGCAAACTGGTCGACTTTGCCCGCGAAGAAAACCTGCACCTGACCGCTTACATGCCACTGGCCGTCGGCAAGGTGATGCAGGATGAAACCCTCGACCGCATCGCCGAGGAGCACGGCGCCACCCCCCCGCAGGTAGCCATGGCCTGGCTGATGCAGCAAGGCATCGCGGTGATTCCGTCCTCCACCAAGCGTCTGCATCTGGAGAGCAACCTGGAAGCGGAGCGCGTGCGCCTGAGCGCCGATGACCTCAATTTTATTGCACGTCTCGATGCCGGCGGGCGCATCGCCAACCCGGACTTCGCCCCCGAGTGGGACTGATCCCTGCACGCAGCCCCCACCTGCTGGTGGGGGCAGACAGGTCAGTCACCGCCCCCGCCGCAACCACCATCGCCGCCGGACGAATCACCTCCGCAGCCCCCGCCACACCCCGAGCTGCAGCCGATATGGCCGGCACAATAGTCATCACCCGGTGATCGCTTGCAGTCGAGCGCGTAGCGAAACCCGTCGGCAATATTGAGCTGCGCATCAATGGCAAACAGCAGCGGCAGACGATGCGCCGCACGCGGCCGCATGCCCTCACGCAGGCACGACAGCCGCCAGGCCGTCTTGATACCGACCTGGGCGCTGGTGGGCGAGCGCATGGCTTCAGCCGGGGTATGGTGCAGGAAGCGGCCAAGCGCCTTGCCGCAGAAATGCTCGTACTTGCGGGTAAACAGGATGAACTCGTGCCAGGCGACGTCCACGGCCTGGGATGGCATCGAGACCATGCGCCGACCGGCCATGTTGCACAGGTGGAAATACTCACGCAGCCCCTGCATGACCCGCATCACCTCGGCGTCGCTCAGGTGCGGATAGGTCTTGCCGACTTTCGCCGCAATTGATTCGGGAAAACGGTAGCTGTCGATCAACCGCTCGCGTCGGGCCTGGCGTGCCTTGCGGTAGGCCATATACAGCACAAACAGCACAATCGCCGCCAGTGCCAGGGAAATAAGGTTGTCAGCGCGCATACAATGGTCCGTCCTTGTCCACAGGATGACCGCAGCATAACCGATGCACGCAGCCTGTAGCGGCTCTGGCTACTCAAGGGTACAAGGTGGCCGAGGCTTTAGCCTCCACCACCTTGCCATCCCCTCAGCGATTCTCCTGCAGCCAGCGGCCCAGCACGCTGCGTTCTTCATCGTTCATGCCGCTCATATTGCCCAGCGGCATGTAATGCGTCGCTACCGCCGCCTGGTAGACCTTGTCGCCGTACTGCTTCAGGTGTTCCAGGCTGTCCAGGACGATGCCGGCCGGCGGGGCCTGGAAGGCCGGGCTGGTCGGCTTGGCGGCGTGGCAGGCCTGACAGTGGGTGGCCAACAGCTGGCTGATCTCGGCGTTGGTCACCGGAGTCGGTGCCGCCGCAGCGCCTTCACTGTCGGTCTGCGCCGAGCCGTGACTGTGGGTCGCCACGGTAGAAGGGGCGCTCGGCGCCATGGCCCAGATCAGGGCGACGGTGGCCAGCGCGCTGACAACCAGAATCGACGGCTTGAACTGGCCCTGATTGCGCAGGTTGAAGAAGTGCCGCGCGTAGGCCGTGATCGCACCGATCGCCGCCAGCGCCAGCCAGCCGTGGGCATGGGCATAGAACATCGGGTAGTGGTTGCTGATCATGATGAACAGCACCGGCAGGGTCAGGTAGTTGTTGTGACGCGAGCGCAGCATGGCGCGCTGGGCCAGCATGACGACCTCTTCACCCGGTTTCTCGCCACGGGCCACCGCATTCACCAGCGCGCGCTGGGCCGGCACGATGCCGAGGAAGACGTTGGCGACCATGATGGTGCCGATCACCGCGCCGACATGGATGTAGGCACCACGACCGGCAAACACCTGATACAGACCGAAGGCAACCGCCACCAGAATCAGATAGAGCACCACGCCGAAGGCCATGCCGTTACGCGACAGTGGGCTGCGAATCAGCGCCTCGTAGATCACCATCACACCAAGCAGGGTGCTGATACCGATAGCCATCGCGCCGGCGGCGCTGAGATCCAGCTTGCTCGGGTCGATCAGGTAACCGGGGTTACCGAGGTAGTAGACCACGAACAACAGCGCCAGACCGCTCATCAGGGTGCTGTAGGCCTCCCACTTGAACCAGTGCAGGTCAGTCGGCATCTGTTCGGGGCCGACTTCGTACTTGGCCACCTCGTAGAAACCACCACCGTGAATGGCCCAGAGGTCACCCTTGATGCCTTTTTGCTTTTTCCACGCTGGCGGCTCACGCAGGTTGTTGTCGAGCCAGACGAAGTAGAACGAGGCGCCAATCCAGGCAACCCCGGCAATCACGTGAAACCAGCGGATGATCAGGCTGAGCCAATCAGACAGATAGACCAGCATGGGCTGCTCCTTGTACGGCGGCGCGGTCGTACCGGCATTGGCCGGCGATGTAGGTGCGACGGATGCTGCGATCGTCGCCGAGGATCATCAGGTCGAACAGAATGCCCGACAGATCGCGCTCGGCGCTGTGTTTGAGTTGCTGAATCGGGCTGGCGGCGCGGTCGATGATCAAAAAGTCCGCCATCTTGCCAGGTGCCAGGTTGCCGGTCTCGGCCTCCTGATGCAGCACCTTGGCGTTGCCGAGGGTCGCCATGTAGAAGGCCTGGAACGGGTTGAGGCTCTGCCCGCGCAGCTGGCAGACCTTGTAGGCCTCGGCCATGGTGACCAGCATCGACAGGCTGGTGCCGCCGCCGACATCCGACGCCAGACCGACCTCGACATTCGCCGCGCGGGCGCTGGCCAGATCGAACAGGCCGCTGCCGAGGAAGGTGTTGGAGGTCGGGCAGAAGGCGATGCGGGTGCCGGTTTCGGCCAGCCGGGCGCGGTCGGCATCGTCGATATGAATGCCGTGCGCCAGCACGCTGCGCGGGCCAAGCAGGCCAAAGTGGTCGTAAACGTCCAGATAGCTGGCGCGGTCCGGGAACAGCTCGGCAATCCAGGCGATCTCGGCCTTGTTCTCGGCCCAGTGGGTCTGCATCAACAGGCCCTCGGCCTCGGTCATCAGCTTGCCGGCGTAGGTCAGCTGCGCATGGGTCGAGGTCGCGGCAAAACGCGGGGTCACGGCGTAGCGCTGACGGCCGGTACCGTGCCAACGGGCGATCAGCTCGCGGCTCTCCTCATAGCTGGCCTCGGCGGTGTCGCGCACGCCGTCCGGGGCGTTGCAGTCCATCATCACCCGGCCGGTGGTAATTGCCATGTTGTAGTCGTGCGCAGCGCTGAACAGCGCTTCACTGGCGACCTTGTGCGAGGTGCTGAACACCAGCGCCGAGGTGGTGCCGTGCGCCAGCAGCAGGTCGAGGAAGACCTTGGACTGCTTGGCCGACCAGTCGGCATCGGCAAAGCGCGATTCGGTCGGGAAGGTGTAGGTTTCCAGCCACTCCAGCAGCTGGGTGCCGTAACTGGCCATCACCGCCAGCTGCGGCATGTGTACGTGGGTGTCGATCATGCCGGGCATGATCAGCCCCTCCGGCGAATGCTCGACCGGGGTGCCTGCGGGAAGGGTCGGCAACAGCTCGGCGGCGTCACCGACCGCCTGAACCCGGCCATCAGCAACCACCAGCAAGCCGTCGGTGAAGTAGCTGTAACTGGCCGGATCGGGCGTGCCGAGGCCCGGTTCGGACAAAAAGTGCAGCAGCGGGCCGCGGAAGGCCGACACGCCGACGGCATCAGAGTTGGTCGTCATCCTAGCTCCCCCGGTAGGTCGAGTAGCCCCACTGGTTGAGCAGCAGCGGCACGTGGTAATGGGCCTGCACGTCGTCCAGGCGGAAGGCGATGGTGACCTGCGGGTAGAAACAGCGCAGGCCCTGGGCCGCGTAGTAGCCGTCGGTGTCGAAGGTCAGGCGGTAGACACCGGCGACCGCTTCGCTGCCAAAATCGTTCAGCACGCGGCCGTCGGCGTCGGTTTCGGCTGCCGCCAGGGTGATCCAGCTGTCGCCCTGCCGCTGTTCAAGGGTGATGCGCACACCGGCGGCGGGCTTGCCGCTGCCGAGGTCGAGAATGTGGGTGGTAATCGGGCTCTTGCTCATAGCAGCTTGTCCAGACGAATGTGGGTGATCTTGGCCTGTTCTTCGGCAGCGATACGTATTTCCTGCTCGCGGCTGTTGGGCAGGCGTTGCTCCAGCAGCTCAAGCATCTGTTCGGCGCTCTTGCCGGTGGCACAGACAATGAAGATAAAGCCGAACTTGTCGAAGTAGGCGTCGTTGCCGTCTTTCAGGCGCTGCAGTATCTCATCAGGCGCAACACGCGCGCCGGCCTGCTCGCCGCTGGCCAGCGCTTCGGTGCTGGCGTACTTGGCTTTCAGGCTCTTGATGTCACCGATCTTCGGGTGCGCCTCAAAGGCCACCAGCCAGTCGGCCTCGTGCAGGTTGGGCCAGAGCGCGCGGGCGGTGCCGTGCAGCGCTTCGGCACTGTGATAGGGGCGGGCGACGACCATCGGGCGCGCCCAAGCATCAGCGGCGCAGCAATCACGAAAGACCGCCAGCGCCTGGTCTTCAGGCAGGGTGTTCAGGTGTTCTAAAGTCATTTTGTCTCCACCGGCTGTTGCGGTGTCTCAAGGGTGTTGTCCTGTTTCATCAGATCGCGCAGTTGCGGCCAGCTCACGCCGCGACGGCGCTCGCGCGGGGCAGCCGGCTTGCCGAGGGCCAGCAATTCGGCACTGATCGATACCGCCACTTCCATCGGTCGCTTGCCCGGCACATCGCTGCGCCCAACGGGGCAGCGAATGCGCGCGATCTGCTCGTCGCTGTAGCCCCGGTGGTTGAGCCGCTGGTGAAAGCGATCGGCCTTGGTCTGCGAGCCGATCAGACCGATCGAGGCAGCATCGCCGGCGTCCAGCAGGGCGCGGCACAGGTCGTAATCGAGCTGATGGTTGTGGGTCAGGATCAGCACATGGCGGCCACGACACAGCGCCGGGGCATCACCGACCGGATCGTCGCTGTGCAGCGCCCTGATATTGGGTGCCAGGTCGGCCGGGAACACCTCGGCGCGGGAATCCACCAGTGTCGCCTGCCAGGGCAGTTGGCCCATGATCGTCATCAGCGCCTGCGCTACATGGCCGGCGCCGAATACCACCAGCTGCGCATCGCTGCCGGGCTGCCCTTCGAGCAGTACCGAGACGCTGCCGCCGCAGCACTGGCCCAGCGACGCGCCCAGCGGAAAGTGCTCCAGCAGCGTCTCGTAACGACCGGCAGCCAGCTGCTCGCGGGCCCGGGCGGTGACCAGATACTCCAGATGACCGCCGCCGATGGTGTCCCAGGTGTGTTCGCCGCTGATCACCATCTTGCTCGACGGCTCACGCGGCACCGAGCCGGCAACACCGACCACGGTGACCAGCACATAGGGCTCGCCGCGCTGCTCGCAGTCGGCGACCGCCTCGAACCAGCGCAGTTGCTTGTTCATGACACGGCCTCCTGTTCGGCCAGCGCCCACTGGCGCGCTGCCGTCACTGCCGCCAGCATGCGCTCGGGGGTGGCCGGGGTGTCCAGCGGCGGGCTGTAGCGGTAATCGGTCAGGCTGGCGACGGCGTCGCGCAGGGCGCTCCAGACCGCAATGCCGAGCATCAACGGCGGCTCGCCCACGGCCTTGGAACGGAATACCGTGGCTTCCTTGTTCGGGCTGTTGGCCAGCAGGTTGACGCGCAGGTCCGGCGGCGTATCCGACACCGCCGGAATCTTGTAGGTCGCAGGGCCCGTGGTCAGCAGGCGGCCCTGGTCGCTGTAGACCAGCTCCTCGGTGGTCAGCCAGCCCATACCCTGGACAAAACCGCCCTCAATCTGACCGATGTCGATTTCCGGGTTCAGCGACTGCCCGGCGTCGTGCAGGATGTCGGTGCGCAACACCCGGTACTCGCCGGTCAGGGTATCCAGCACTACCTCGGAGCAGGCAGCGCCGTTGGCGTAATACAGGAACGGGTGGCCCTGGCCCTTGGCGTGGTCGTAGTAGATGTTCGGCGTGGCGTAAAAGCCGGAGGAGGACAGGGCGATGCGGTTCATGTAGGCCTTCTGGATAAAGTCGGCCCAGTCCAGACGAATGTCGCCCGCTACCAGTTGGTTGTTCTCGAAGCGCACGGCGCTCTGCTCACAGCCATATTCGGCGGCGGCAAAGGCAATCAGCCGCGCCTTGATCTTCTCGCAGGCGTCCAGCGCCGCCATACCGTTCAGGTCCGAGCCGGAGGAGGCGGCGGTGGGCGAGGTGTTGGGTACCTTGTCGGTACGCGTGGCGGTCACCTTGACCTTGTCGACATCGATCTGGAACGCCGCAGCAACCACCTGCGCTATCTTGATGTACAGGCCCTGACCCATCTCGGTGCCGCCGTGGTTCACCTGCAGGCTGCCGTCGGTATAGATCAGCACCAACGCGCCGGCCTGGTTGAGGTGCTTGGCGGTAAAGGAGATACCAAACTTGACCGGCGTCAGCGCCAGCCCGCGCTTGAGCACCGGGCTCTGCTGGTTGAAGGCGCGGATCTCGGCGCGGCGGGCCTGATAGTCCGAGCTGGTCTCCAGCTGGCTGATCAGCTCCGGCAGCACGTGATGGGTAATAGTCTGGCCGTAATGGGTGGTATCGCGGCCTTCGCGATACAGATTGCGCTTGCGCACCTCCAGCGGGTCGAGCTGCAGATGGCGGGCAATGTCGTCCACCGCCTGCTCGATCACCATCATGCCCTGCGGGCCGCCGAAGCCGCGGAAGGCGGTGTTGGAGACGGTGTGGGTCTTGCAGCAATGGCCGGTGACCCGCGCCTGATCCAGATAATAGGCGTTGTCGGAGTGGAACATCGCGCGCTCGACAATCGCATTGGACAGGTCCGGTGAGTAGCCGCAGCGCCCGGCCACCATGATCTCGGCACCCTGAATCACGCCCTGCTCGTCAAAACCGATGTCGTAGGTATTGAAAAAGTCATGGCGCTTGCCGGTCTGCACCATGTCATCCGGACGCGACAGGCGATACTTCACCGCGCGCCCGGTGGCGTTGGCCAACAAGGCCGCGACGCAAGCCACCGGCGCGGCCTGGGTTTCCTTGCCGCCAAAGCCGCCACCCATGCGGCGGACCTCGGTGGTCACGGCATGAATCGGTACGCCGAGCACTTCAGCCACCAGCTTCTGTACCTCGGAGGGATGCTGACTGGAGGTGTGCACGAACATGCCACCGTCTTCCTGCGGCAACGCCACGCAGGCCTGACCTTCCAGATAGAAGTGCTCCTGCCCGCCGACGTTGATTTCGCCCTTGAGGCGATGCGGCGCGCCGGCCAATGCCGCATCCGGGTCACCGCGCTGCTGGGTGTGGCTGGGACGCACGAAGAACTGCTTCTCCAGCGCCTCACGGGTGTCCAGCACCGCATGCAGTGGCTCGTACTCGACCTTGGCCAGCTTCGCCGCCTTGCGCGCAGCGGTATGGCTGGTGGCCGCCACCGCGAAGATCGGCTGACCAATATGCTCGACCAGCTCGCCAGCCAGTACCGGATCACCGGGAAAAACCGGCCCGATATCGGTGTGGCCGGGCACGTCATCGACCGTCAGTACCGCCACCACACCGGGATAGGCGCGGACGGCGGACAGGTCCATGCTCTTGATCCGGGCATGCGCCTGCTCGCTATGGCCGACCGCCGCGTGCAGGATGCCTTCGGGCTCGGGCAGATCATCGATATAGCGAGCCTGACCACTGACGTGCAGCCAGGCGCTGTCGTGCAGCGTGCTCTGACCTGCCACGCCGACCGGCTGGCCGCTCTGGCGAGAGATGTCACGGGGCAGTTTACGCATAGTCGGTCACCGTCAGGGCTGGGGCACCGGTCTCGCCGGCACGACATTCAAGGAGGGCGCGCAGCAGCAGGTTACCGGCCACCGACATGCGGTAGCTGGCCGAGGCGCGCACATCGGACAGCGGCGAGAAGTCGCTCGCTAGCGCCGCCTGCGCGGCCGCCACGGCGGTGTCATCAAAGACAGCACCGCGCAACGCCGCTTCCGCCCCCGTCGCACGCTTGGGAATACCCGCCATACCGCCAAACGCCAGCCGGCAATCACTGACCGTATCGCCGTCAAACTGCAGCCAGAAGGCACCCAACACGGCGGAGATGTCGTCATCCAGCCGCTTGGAAATCTTGTAGATAAACAGCCGCTGGTTATCTTGCGGGCGCGGCACCTGCACGGCGCGAATGAATTCGCCCGGCGCCAGCCGGGTTTTCTTGTAGTCCACGAAGAAGTCTTCCAGCGCCAGCCAACGCTCGCCATTGGCGCCGTCGAGCTGAATCTGCGCGCCAAGGGCGATCAGCGGCGGCGGCATGTCACCGATGGGCGAGGCGTTACCGATATTCCCGCCGAGGGTGCCACGGTTACGTACCTGCAGTGAGCCAAGGCGCTCCAGCATGCCGGCAAAGGCTGGCCAGTCGGCACAGAGCGTAGGAGCAAACTCGCTGTAAGTGGCAGCCGACCCGATGGTCAGGTTTTGTTCGTCGCAGTCCAGGGCGTGCAGCGCGGCAACCTGCTCCACCGAGATCAGCTGCGGCAGGGTCTTGAGCTGCTGGGTAATTTCCAGCGCCAGGTCGGTGCTGCCGGCCACCAGCCGGGCATCCGGGTTGGCCGCCAGCAGGCTGCGCAGTTCGCTCAGCTCCACCGGCGCGTCAAAGCGCTTGCCCTCGTCATCTTCCAGGCTGGCGGCGCGTGCGCGGGTGTCGCTGAAGGTCTGCGCCGGTGCAGGTTCGAACAAGGCGGCACCATCCCAGTGCTGCACCGCATCGACCAGGGTGCGGCGACCCGCTTCGAGAATCGGTCGATAGCCGGTACAGCGGCACAGGTTGCCGGCCAGCGCCTCCATCAACTGGTGTTCGCTGGCGGTGCTGTTGCTGCCGGCTACCTGCTGATGCAGACCCACCATCGACATGATGAAGCCCGGTGTACAGAAGCCGCACTGCGAACCACTGCACTCGACCATGGCCTGCTGCACCGGATGCGCCTGCTGCGGCGACAGCGCGTCCACGGTAATCAGGTGCTTGCCATGCAGCGAGCCGATCAGGCTGATGCAACTGTTGATTGCCGTATAATGCGCGCCCGCGTCGTCGGCAGGGCTACCCAGCAGCACGGTACAAGCTCCGCAGTCACCGGAGGCGCAGCCTTCTTTGGTGCCACTAAGCCGCTTTTTGGTGCGCAGCCAGTCAAGGATGCTCATGTTTGGGTCAGCACGGTCAAGTTTTTCCGGCTGGCCATTTAGATAGAACTCAATCACGGTCGTCTCCGCTCTATGCACGGTTTGGCCCATTCAGGCGGGTTCAGGCGTGGCGCCACAGCAGTAGCGCACACAGAGGCTGGGAGTAGATTTGCAAAAACTTGACCAACTAGTCCGAAAAATTGATTTTCGCGGTTTTTTGACTTTTGGCAAGCAAATTGCTCTGACAGAAAATGTTGATTGATTGGTCAGTTATTAATAGGGCGTCGTCGCCCGGCCTGTCATCTATACGCGCCGGTACAACGCCCATAGAGGAAACTGAATGGCAACCGCACAACGCCTGAAGCTGGAAAACATCGTCAAGGAGTACCCCGGATGCCGGGCGAACGACGGTGTCCAGCTCACAGTCAACGCAGGCGAAATTCATGCTTTGCTCGGCGAGAACGGCGCCGGCAAGAGCACCTTGATGAAAGTCATCTACGGCGTCATCCAGCCCGACGCCGGCAGTATCACCTGGAACGGCCATCCGCTGACCCTGCAAGGCCCGGCCCACGCCCGGGAACTGGGCATCGGCATGGTGTTTCAGCACTTCTCGCTGTTTGAAACCCTGACAGTAGCCGAGAACATCGCTCTCAGCCTGCCCGCTGATCAGGCCCGCGACCGGCGCAAGCTGGAAGCCCGCATCAGCGAGGTCTCCGAGCACTACGGCATGGCGCTGGACCCGCGTCGTTACGTCAACAGCCTGTCGATTGGCGAGCGCCAGCGGGTCGAGATCGTCCGCTGCCTGATTCAGGAAAGCTCACTGCTGATTCTCGATGAGCCAACCTCGGTGCTGACCCCGCAGGAGGTCGAAACCCTGTTCCGCACCCTGCGCCAGCTGTCGCACGAGGGCTGCAGCATTCTATTTATCAGCCACAAGTTGCAGGAAGTGCGCGATCTCTGCCACCGCGCCACGGTACTGCGCCAGGGCCGGGTGACCGGCGAGTGCAACCCGGCCGAGGTCAGCACCGACGATATCGCCCGCATGATGGTCGGCAACGAAACTCCGCTGTCCACCCAGGTCGAGCCGCGCGAGCCGGGCGAGGTGCTGTTGAACGTGCGTGAACTGAACTACCGCACCAGCGATCCGTTCGGTACCAGCCTGCAGGCTCTGAGCATGAGCCTGCGCGCCGGCGAGATCGTTGGCATTGCCGGCGTCGCGGGCAATGGCCAGGACGAGCTGCTGCGCGCCCTGTCGGGCGAGGCGCTGGTCAGCAACGACAGCATCACCCTCAACGGTGTGGCCATCGGCCAGGCCAAGCCCGCTGTCCGTCGCCGCCTGGGCGTGGCGGTGGTACCGGAAGAACGCCTGGGCCGCGGCGCGGTCCCGTCCATGTCGCTGGTCGACAACAGCCTGCTGACCGCCTATGGCGAAGGCATGGTGAAAACCGGCTGGGTCGCCATGGGCAAGGTGCGTGACTATGCCAGTCGTATTGTCGAGGCCTTCGGTGTGCGCACCGCCAGCATCGACAGCCACGCCGCCAGCCTGTCCGGCGGCAATCTGCAGAAATTCATCATCGGTCGTGAAGCCATGCAGCAGCCCAAGCTGCTGGTCGCCTCGCACCCGACCTGGGGCGTTGATGTCGGTTCGGCGGTTGCCATCCACGAGGCGCTGGTGCGTCTGCGTGACGAAGGCGCCGCCGTGCTACTGATCTCCGAGGACCTGGACGAACTGTTCCAGCTCTGTGGCCGCATGGGCGCGATTTGCGCCGGTCGGCTGTCGCCGCTGGTCAACACCAGTGAGCTGACCATTGAACGACTCGGCCAGTGGATGGCCGGTGATTTCCCCAGCGCTGCACCTTCGGAGGTTTCCCATGCTGTCGCTTGAGCGTCGCGCCGTCGACTCCCGCGCCATGCAGTGGGCCTCCCCGTTGCTGGCACTGATCCTTACCATCATCACCGGCATGGGCATTTTTATGGCCCTGGGCAAGGACCCGGTCGAGGGCCTGACCTTCTTCTTCCTGACCCCGTTGAGCGATAAACACGGCTGGGCCGAGCTGGGCCTGAAGATGGCACCGCTGCTGCTCTGCGCGGCCGGCCTGACCATCTGCTACCGCGCCAAGCTGTGGAATATCGGCGCCGAAGGGCACTTCCTGATGGGGGCACTGTGGGCCAGCGCGGCTGCTCTGCAGTTCAGCGACCAGAGCGGCCCCTGGGTGCTGCCGCTGGTGCTGATCGCCGGCATGGTCGCCGGTGCCGCCTGGGCATTGCTGGCGGGGCTGCTGAAAACGCAGTTCCACTGCAACGAGATCCTCACCACCATCATGCTCAACTACATCGCCCTGAACCTGCTGCTGTACGCGGTTCACGGCCCGCTGAAGGACCCGTACGGCTTCGGCTTTCCGCAGTCGGAGATGTTCGCCGCTTCGGCGCTGCTGCCCAAGCTGATCCCCGATACCCGCCTGCACATCGGCCTGTTGTTCGGCCTGCTGGCGGCGGTCGCGGTCGGCGTGCTGTTCGCCCGCACCTTCGTCGGCTTCCAGCTCAAGGTGCTGGGCCAGGACGAGCGCGCCGCCGCCTTCGCCGGCTTCCCGGCCAAGCGTCTGACTCTGCTGGCGTTCATTCTGGCCGGTGGTCTGGCCGGTCTGGCGGGTGCGTCGGAGGTGACCGGCCCGCTCGGCCAGCTGGTACCGCAGGTGTCACCCGGCTACGGCTACACCGCGATCATCGTGGTATTCCTCGGGCGCATGCAGGCGGTCGGTATTGTACTGGCGGCCGCGCTGTTGGCACTGACCTTTATGGGCGGTGAGATGCTGCAGATCGCCATGGCGCTGCCCAAGGCGATCACCGGGCTGTTCCAGGGGCTGCTGCTGTTCTATCTGCTGACCTGTGACGCCTTTATCCACTACCGCATTCGCATTCGTCGGGCCCCCAAGGCCGTAGCAGGGGAGGCCTGAGATGGACGCCGTACTGATTACCAACGTACTCGCCGCGACCGTAGTCGCCGGCACCCCGCTGCTGCTGGTCGCCCTGGGTGAGCTGGTGTGCGAGCGCTCCGGCGTGCTCAACCTCGGCCAGGAAGGCATGATGCTGATGGGCGCGGTGATCGGCTTTATCGCCGCCACCTCCACCGGCAGCCTGAGCATGGGCATTCTGGCAGCCATGCTGGGCGGCGTGCTGATGTCCATGCTGTTCGCGCTGATGGCCATCACCCTGGCCGCCAACCAGTATGCCGCCGGCCTGGCGCTGACCATCTTCGGCATCGGCCTGAGCTCCTTTGTCGGCAGCGGCTTTGTCGGTCAGTCGATCGACGGCTTCGACAAGATTGCCATTCCGCTGCTGTCCGATATCCCGGTCATCGGCCCGGTGCTGTTCAACCAGGACCTGCTGGTCTACGCATCCTTGCTGATCTTTGTGCTGGTGTTCTGCTTCCTCAAATACAGCCGCGGCGGCCTGATTCTGCGCGCCGTCGGCGAGTCCCCGGAAGCGGCCAACGCCAATGGCCTGAAAGTGCTGCCGGTGCGCTACATGGCCGTGGCCTTTGGTGGCGCCATGGCCGGCCTGGCGGGCGCCTACCTGTCGCTGGCCTACACCCCCATGTGGACCGAGAACATGACTGCCGGTCGCGGCTGGATCGCGCTGGCCCTGGTGGTCTTCGCCACCTGGAAACCCGAGCGTGTGCTGCTCGGCGCCTATCTGTTTGGCGCCGCCAGCATCTTGCACCTGGTGCTGCAGGGGCTCGGCTGGAACAGCTCGACCGAGCTGCTGGCCATGCTGCCCTATGTCGTCACCATCATTGTCCTGGTGCTGTTGTCGTGGAATCCCGCGCGGACCCGCCTCAACACACCCCTATCAATCGGCCAACCCTATAGGCCGAGCAAGTAACTTGAGCACCCACTATGCCAATCAAAACTAAATCACTGATTCCAGGAAGCATCGAATATGAGCACACTGCAAAAAACCCTGATCGCCGCGTGCATCGCAGGCGCCTTTGTCCCGGCTGCACACGCTGAGAAGTATTTCTCCGACTCCAGCATTTCGATTCTGTACAGCGACGACTATCAGGCCTTCGGCAAGACCAAGACCACGCAAACGTTCTTTACCTTCGAGAACGCGACCGGTCACGACTGGGGCAGCACCTTCTTCTTCGTTGACCGCAACCAGGGTCACGGCAAGGACACTGACACTGACGATCTGTATGGTGAATTCGCGCCTAACCTGAGCCTGAGCTGGCTGACCGGCAACAAGCTGGGCGGCGATGGCCTGATCAAGGACTTTACTCTGTCCGGTCAGTACGAGTTTGGCGGCGGCACCAACGTCAACAACTACATGGTCGGTCCGGGTATCGACTGGAACATGCCGGGCTTCATGTACTTCGCGACCCGTTTCTACTACGTAGACAACAGCGAGACCTCTGACGATTATCAAACCACCGTCGTCTGGGGCAAGGCGATGGAATTTGGCAGCACCCGTATTCTGTTCGACGGTTACATTGACTGGTCCACTGCCGAAGACGACCACAAGTCCGACTTCCACTTCAACCCGCAGCTGAAGCTGGACCTGGGTAACTACCGTGGCAGCCCGGGCGTACTCTACGCAGGTATCGAGTACTCCTACTGGAACAACAAGTACGGTCTGAATGATGATGTGATGGACACCGAAAGCGCCGTCAGCGCGCTGGTGAAATTCCACTTCTGACAACACCCGTGGGGCCGGTCAGGCCGGCCCCGCACTGGAACAAGGCGACGGATGACCATGACCAGCAAGAGCAAACCCCGGAGTTACAAGCCCGGCCGCATTCGCGAACGCAACCACGAGATCATTCTGGCGGCAGCGGAACAGGAATTTGCCTTGCACGGCTATCGTGGTGCCACCATCCAGAACATCGCCGAACGGGCCGAACTGCCCAAATCGAACGTGCTGTATTACTTCAGTAACAAGAAGAAGATCTATGCAGCCATGTTCGACGATATTCTCTCGCGCTGGAACGCGGTTTTTTCCAGCGTGACCGTCGACGACGACCCCGCCGAGGCGCTGGCCAGTTTTATCCGCGCCAAGGTCGAGATGTCGCGTCTGTACCCCTTGGCCTCCCGGCTGTTTGCCATGGAGATCATGCAGGGCGCGCCCTTTTTGATGACCCACCTGCGCACCAACATGCGCGAATGGGTGCGTGGCCGCGCCGCCGTGATGCAGCAATGGATCGATCAGGGCCGCATGGCACCGGTGGACCCGGTGCAGCTGATTTTCCTGATCTGGTCCTCAACCCAACACTACGCCGATTTCCAGGTGCAGGTGCTGATGGTTGAAAACAAGGCCGAGTACGAACAGAAAGACTTTGACCACGCCGCCAACTTCCTCACCGAAGTGATCCTGCGTGGCTGTGGTCTGGCCGTACCCGCAACAGCCGTGCAGAGCGCACGCACGGCCTAGGGTCTGTTGACGCTTCATTCATCAGCCTGCCCTAAACCCTTCCGCCGGTGGTGCTGAGCGCTGCTGCGGGGGATAATACCAACCCGTTTTAATGTGTTCCGCTCGGACAGCCTCCGAGGAAGACATCAGCCAAGCTGACCGCTTCCGTGCCCGCCGTGCCGTCACAGTGTCCTGAACCGACGCTGCGTCAGTTCAGTCAACTGCCAGGAGTAGCCAGTGAGCCAGTTTGCGCTGCGTGATGCAGCTATCTTTACCGTCGATCCGCACAACCGCGTCATCCCCCGCGGCACGCTCATCGTGCAGGACGGGCGCATCAGCGCCGTCGGCCCCAGCGACGAGCTGATCATCCCGCCCGGCGTGCCGGTGATCGACGCCAGCGGCCATGCACTGCTGCCCGGTCTGATCGACGCCCACTCCCATTCCAGCCTGATGCGCGGCGTGACCGAGAACATGCAGCTGATGGAATGGCTGCCCTGGTATCAGCTGGAACACCGCGCGCTCACCGAAGAATACGCCTTCCACTCGGCACGCCTGTGCTATCTGGAAGCGCTGAAGAGCGGCACCACCTGCGTGATGGACATGTACCGCTTTATGGATCGCTGCGCCGATGCCGCCAGTGAGGTCGGATTGCGGGTGAATCTGGCGCCCTACGTGGCCGACGCGCCCGGCAAGGACTTCTTCGCCACCCGCGCCGAGAACCGCGCGCTGATCCACAGCCACCACGACGCACAGAACGGTCGTATTCAGGTCTGGATGGGGTTGGAGCACCTGTTCTACTGCACCGCCGATGCCTACCGCGAAGCGCTGGAATGCCAGGCCGAATACGGCGTCGGCATTCACACCCACGCCAGCGAGCAGAAGGAAGAAGACGACGCCGTCAAAGCCGAGTTTGGTCGCCGCTCCATCGCCCAGCTGGATCACTACGGCATCCTCGGTGAGCGCACCCTGCTGGCCCATTGCGTCTGGCTGACCGACGAGGAGATCAAGCGCGTCGCCGACACCGGCACCAGCATCGCCCACTGCCCGATCAGCAACGCCAAGCTCGCCAGCGGCGTCGCCCGCGTGCCGGAAATGCTCGCCGCCGGCATCACCGTCGGCCTCGGCACCGACGGCCCGGTGTGCAACAACAGCCTCAGCCTGTTCGAGGAAATGAAGTTCGCCTCGCTGATCCAGAAAGCCACCCGGCTGGACGCCACCGTGCTGCCGGCCGACCAGATCCTGCGCATGGCGACCATCAACGGTGCTCGCGCCCTGGGCCTCGGTGATCGCATCGGCTCGCTGGAAGTCGGCAAGCAGGCCGACCTGCTGCTGCTCGATCTGGCCCAACCCAACCTGACACCGATCGAGATCAATAACGCCGGCGGCAATCTGTTGTGGAATCTGGTCTTCGCCGCCGACGCCCGCAACGTCGCCGCGGTCTGGGTCGATGGCCGACAGTTGATCGACAACGGTCGCGCCACCCAGGTGAGCGAACAAACGGTTATCAGTGAAGCCCAGCAGCAGGGCCTCGCACTCTTTCAGCAGTGTCGCGATATCGCGCACCTGCGTACCTCGATGATCTAAACGACTGCCCGCCCGCAGTCAGGAGCCAAACCATGCAATCACTGCCCCTTATTTCCGTCGCTGGCCTGAACAGCGAAGACCCCGCCGTCCGCGCCGAGACCGCTCGCCAGCTGGGCGTTGCCTGCCGTGAAATCGGTTTCTTCTACGCCGTCGACCACGGCGTCCCGGAAGAGGTCATGGCCGGCGCGTTCGCCAACGCCAAACGGGTGTTCGAGCTGCCGCTGGAAACCAAGCAGGCCATGTCGATCAAGAAATCACCACACAACCGCGGCTACGTCGCCATGGCCGACGAAAAACTCAACCCGGAAGCGGGTGCGGACATGAAGGAAGCCTTCAACATCGGCACCGACTTCCCCGCCGATCACCCGGACGTGCTGGCTGGTAAGCCCTTCCGTGGCGTCAACTTCTGGCCGCCGATCGACGGCTGGCGCGACGCCATGCTTGGCTACTTCGACGGCTGCCTGAACCTCGGCCGGCTGATCCACAAGGGGTTTGCCATCGACCTGGGCCTGCCGGAGGATTTCTTCGCCGCGCATCTGGATAGTCCGATCGCCACCCTGCGCATGCTGCGCTATCCGGCCAGCGCCGGTCAGATTGACCGCGAAGACGGCGGCGCCGGCGCCCACACAGACTACGGCAACGTCACCCTGCTGGCCACCGACAAGGTCGCCGGCCTACAGGTGCTGACCCGTCAGGGTCAATGGATCGACGCCCCGCACGTACCGGGCGCCTTCGTCTGCAACATCGGCGACTGCCTGATGCGCTGGAGCAACGACACCTACGTCTCCACCCCGCACCGCGTGCGCCCGCCGGAGCAGGAGCGCTACTCCATCGCCTTCTTCCTGGAAGTGAACCCCGACTCCATCGTCGACCCGCGTGACGTAATCCCGGATGAAGCGCCGAAGTACGAGCCGATTACCTGCGCCGAATACCTCACCGCCCGCCTGAATGCCACCTACGAGCATCGGGTAGAGCCCAGCTAAGCCAGCACCGGGCAGGCCAAGCAGAAACCCGGCCTGCCCGGCTACTGCAACCCGGGCAAATCGCGAAACAGATCCAGCGCCTCGGGGTTGGCCAGCGCGTCGGTGTTCTTCACCGGCAGACCGTGCACCACATTGCGTACCGCCAGTTCGACGATCTTGCCGCTGCGGGTGCGGGGGATATCGCTGACGGCGATGATCTTCGCCGGCACGTGGCGCGGGGTAGCGTTGGCGCGAATCACCTGGCGGATCTCGGCTTCCAGTGCCGCATCCAGCGTCACGCCGTCGCGCAGGCGCACAAACAGCACCACGCGCACATCGCCCTGCCACTGCTGGCCGATGGAGAGCGACTCCAGCACCGCTTCGACCTTCTCCACCTGCCGGTAGATTTCCGCGGTGCCGATGCGCACCCCGCCGGGGTTGAGCACCGCATCCGAGCGGCCGTGAATGATCAGCCCGCCGTGCGGGGTCTCTTCGGCGTAATCGCCATGTGCCCAGACGCCGGGGAAGCGCTCGAAGTAGGCGGCGCGGAAACGGCTGCCGTCCTCATCCTTCCAGAAGCCCAGCGGCATGGACGGGAAAGGTTTGCTGCAGACCAATTCGCCCTTGCCTTCACTCAGCCGCTGACCTTCGTCGTCCCACACCTCGACCGCCATGCCGAGGCCCTTGCACTGCAGTTCGCCACGCCAGACCGGCGCGGTCGGGTTGCCGAGGGCGAAGCAGGAGACGATGTCGGTGCCGCCGGAGATCGACGACAGGCAAAGGTCCGGTTTGAAGCAGCGGTAGACGTAGTCAAAACCCTCGTGCGCCAGCGGTGAACCGGTCGACAGCACCGCCTTCAACCGACTCAGCTGGTGGCTGCGATTCGGCTCGACCCCAGCCTTCTCCAGCGCGGCCAGATACTTGGCGCTGGTGCCGAAAATACTGATGTTCTCGGCGTCGATCAGGTCGATCAGTCGCTCGGCAGAGGGCTCGAACGGTGAGCCGTCGTAGAGCACCAGCGTTGCGCCCAGCGCCAGCCCGGAAACCAGCCAGTTCCACATCATCCAGCCGCAGGTGGTGAAGTAGAACAGCACGTCCTCGCTGCCCAGATCGGTGTGCAGGCCGTGTTCCTTGAGGTGCTGCAGCAGGGTGCCACCGGCACCGTGAACGATGCACTTGGGCACCCCGGTGGTGCCGCTGGAATACAGAATGTAGAGCGGCTGGGCAAAGGGCAGGGCGGTGAACGCCGGGCTGCCGGCCGGCTGGCTGACGTCGTCCCAGTGGGCGGTCGAGACCACCGAGGCAAACTCCGCCAGACACGGCTCCACGCCACCGTAGGGCACCATGATCAGCTGCTGCAGGCCGCCCAGTTGCGGCAGGATTTCCGCCAGCTTGCTGCTCATGTCCAGCTGCTTGCCGGCGTAGCGATAACCGCTGCAGGCGATCAGCACCCGCGGCTCGATCTGGCCGAAGCGGTCGACCACGCCCTGCGCGCCGAAGTCAGGCGAGCAGGAGGACCAGACCGCACCGATGCTCGCCGCCGCCAGCATGCCGACCACCGTTTGCCAGGTATTGGGCATCAGCGCCGCAACGCGGTCACCCGGCTGCACACCGAGCTTCAGCAGGTGCTGCTGCAACCCGGCCACCCGCGCGGCCAGCTCGGCGTAGCTGAGCTGTTCACGCTGACCGTCTTCGCTGAGCGCAATCAGCGCCGGGTGGTCGTCGCGCCGGCGCAGCAGGTGGGCGGCAAAATTCAGCTCGGCACCGGCAAACCACTGCGCGCCGGGCATGGCATCCGCGTTATCCAGCACCTGCTGCGGCGGGGTGCTGAAGTCCACCGCAAAGAAATCCGCCACTGCCTGCCAGAAATCGGCAACCGCGCTGACGCTCCACGCATGCAGCGCGGGGTAGTCGGCCAACGCCAGCCCATGGCGCTGATTGATAAAGCGCCGGAAGCTATCCATCCGGCTGGACGCAACCCGCTCGGGCGCCGGCCGCCACAAGGGTTCGCTCATACCTGCTCCCGCGCCAGCAAGGCCCGCGCCACGCGCGAGCCGTTGACTTTGCCGAGCACGTTGCAGATGTGCTGGCCGGCCTGCACCAGCGCCGCCATATCGACGCCCGTCTCGATACCCAGCCCATTGAGCAGGTAGAGCACGTCTTCGGTGGCGACGTTACCGGTCGCGCCCTTGGCGTAGGGGCAACCGCCCAGCCCGGCGACCGAGCTGTCGAATACCGCTACGCCTTCCAGCAGGCTGGCGTGAATGTTCGCCAGCGCCTGCCCGTAAGTATCGTGAAAATGCCCGGCCAGCAGGCTGCGGTCGATATCGCGGCCAACCACCTCGATCAGCCGGCGGGTATCACCGGCTGTGCCGACGCCGATGGTGTCGCCGAGCGAGACCTCGTAGCAGCCGCTGTCGAGCAGCTCGCGGGCAATCGCGGCGACC
The DNA here is from genome assembly GCF_003444685.1 of Pseudomonas abyssi. NCBI lineage: Bacteria > Pseudomonadati > Pseudomonadota > Gammaproteobacteria > Pseudomonadales > Pseudomonadaceae > Pseudomonas > Pseudomonas abyssi. The sequence goes on from NZ_LMAZ01000006.1 coordinate 75,586, forward strand.
TGCTCCGGTGCCACGTCACCGTCAATCGGGCAACCCAGCACACAGGAGATATAACCGCGCACCCGCACGCCATGCTCCCTGGCCGCGGCCATGATCGGCTCAAAGCGCTGCAGGCTCTCGGCAATCGAGCAGTTGATGTTCTTCTGCGAGAACCCCTCGCTGGCAGCGGCAAACACCGCCACTTCCTTTACTCCGGCTTCCAGCGCGCCCTCAAAGCCCTTGAGGTTCGGCGCCAGCGCCGCGTAGGTCACGCCGGGCTTTTGCTGAATTGCGGCAAACACCTCGGCAGACCCGGCCATTTGCGGCACCCACTTGGGCGAAACGAAGCTGCCGACCTCGATATAACCCAATCCGGCAGCGCTCAGGTCATCGACCAGACGCACCTTGTCGGCGACGCTGATCGGTTGTTTTTCGTTCTGCAGGCCATCACGCGGGCCGACTTCGACCAGACGCACCTGTTGCGGCATGCTCATGCCGTTGCCTCCTCAGCAAGCGGTTGCAGCGCCACAAGCACCCGGCCTTCGTCAACCAGATCACCCTCGGCGCAGTGAACGGCCGTGACCTCACCGGCCTCGGCAGCGCGAATACTGTGCTCCATTTTCATTGCCTCGACCACCACCAGCAACTCGCCAGCGGCGACCCGCTGACCCGGCTCGACCAGGACCCGCACCACACTGCCGTTCATCGGCGCGGTCAGCCCGCCGTGGCCGTGTTGCTGGGCCTCCACCTCGCTGACCGGGTCTACCAGGGTGACCCGCTGCAGTTGCCCGTCCCACTCGACAAACAGCCATTGCCCACGGCGCTGCACGGCGTGGCGACGGCCATCCACCACTAGCTGATCGCCCTGCAGGCTGACGCCCCCGGCGGGCAGGGCGCGCGCCTCGGCCTCGCCACAGCGCAGATGCAGGCGCTGCTCGCCGGCCAGCCCCAGGCGCAACCCGGAGGCACCAGCCCAAGGGCTGTGCGGATCATCAGCGCGTTTGGATGCGGGCTGAGTCAGCAACCAGGCACGGGCCGCCAGCGCCCAGAAGGCCTCGGGCAACGGCGCCGGGGCGGGCAGCAGAACGTCGGTATGACGCGCGATGAATCCGGTATCCAGCTCGGCGGCAGCAAAGGCCGGATGCGCCAGCACCCGGCGCAGGAAGGCGAGGTTGCTGTGCAGCCCGCCCAACTGCTGCTCGGCCAGCATTGCCAGCAGACGGCGACGGGCGGTTTCCCGGTCCTCGCCCCAGGCGATCAGCTTGCTCAGCATCGGGTCATAGAACGGCGAGACGCGGTCACCCTCGACCACCCCGCTGTCGACCCGCCGCCCAGCTCCCGCAGCCGGTTCGCGGTACAGCGTCAGCTCGCCGCTGGCGGGCAGAAAATCCTGTTCCGGGTCTTCGGCGTAGAGCCGCACTTCAATCGCGTGGCCGCGCAGCACAATCTGCTCCTGCGTCAGCGGCAGCGGCTGCCCTTGAGCCACGCGAAGCTGCCAGGCGACCAGATCCTGCCCGGTGATCAGCTCGGTCACCGGGTGCTCGACCTGCAGGCGGGTGTTCATCTCCATGAAGAAGAACTCGCCGCGGGCGTCGAGCAGAAACTCCACGGTCCCGGCGCCCACGTAGCCAATGGCGCGCGCCGCGGTGACCGCCGCCTCGCCCATGGCGCGGCGCAGCTCGGGCGATAGACCCGGTGCCGGGGCTTCTTCCACCACCTTCTGGTGACGGCGCTGGATCGAACAGTCGCGCTCGGCCAGATACACCGCGTTGCCGTGCTGATCGGCAAACACCTGAATCTCGACGTGGCGCGGCTGCAGCACGTATTTCTCGACCAGCATGCGCGCATCGCCAAAGGCCGCCTGCGCTTCACGCTGGGCGGACGACAGCGCCTCGCTCAGCTCCGCTTCCGATTGGACCACCTTCATGCCCTTGCCGCCGCCGCCAGCCGCTGCCTTGAGCAGCACCGGATAGCCGATCTTGGCGGCCTCGGCACGGAAGGTCTCCAGCGCCTGATCGGCGCCGTGATACCCGGGCACCAGCGGCACCCCGGCGGTTTCCATCAGCGCCTTGGCCGCCGACTTGCTGCCCATGGCGTCAATCGCGCTGGCCGGTGGGCCGACAAAGATCAACCCGGCGGCGGCCACCGCGCGGGCAAAGTCGGCGTTCTCGGAGAGAAAGCCGTAACCCGGGTGAATCGCATTGGCGCCGGAGGCTTTGGCCGCGGCGATGATCGCCTCGACCTTGAGGTAACTGTCGCTCGGGCGGGCGCCACCGAGGTTGACCGCCTGATCGGCGCTGCGCACGTGCAGGGCGTCGCGGTCGGTATCGCTGTGCACCGCCACGGTAGCGATACCCAGCTCGCGCGCGGTGCGCATGATGCGGCAGGCAATTTCGCCGCGGTTGGCAATCAGCAGGGACTCAATCATGGCTCGCGCACCAGTCGGGTTGGCGTTTTTCCAGGAAGGCCGACAGGCCCTCCTGACCTTCGGGGCTGATCCGCACCCGGGCAATCGCTGCCTCGGTGTAGCGGCGCAGCGGCGTGCTCATGGCACCCAGCCCAACCTCCTGCAGCAGCGCCTTGGTGGCCATCATCGCCTGCGGGCCGTTCTGCAGCAGGTTGGCGACCCACTGATCGAGCGCCGCCTCCAGCCCGACCGCCGGATAACACTCGGCCAGCAGCCCCAGCTCGCGGGCCCGCAGCCCGTCAAAGCGTTCGGCGGTCAGCGCGTAGCGACGGGTGGCGCGGGCACCGATGGCCTGGGTGACGTAGGGGCTGATCACCGCCGGCAGCAGACCGATGCGCACCTCCGACAGACTGAACAGCGCGTCCTCCGCACCAATCGCCATATCGCAGCAACTGATCAACCCGAGTGCGCCACCAAAGGCCGCGCCCTGTACCACCGCCAGCGTCGGCACCTTGAGCTGCGCCAGCGAGGCCATCAGCTGGGCCAGCTCGCGGGCGTCGTCCAGATTGGCGTTGTAATCCAGCGCCGCGCAATCGCGCATCCAGGCCAGATCGGCACCGGCAGAGAAGTGCTTGCCACGCCCCCGCAGCAGCATAAAGCGCACCGCCGGGTTAGCCGCTACCGCATCCAGGGCGTCCAGCAGCTCGCGGATCATCTGCGCGTTGAAGGCGTTGTTCTTGCTTGCGCGAGCAAGCCAGAGCGTCGCCACACCGTCTGCGCGGAATTCAATTTCTATAGTCTGGTACTGGCTCATTCGATTCTTCTCGATTGGTGGCTGGCGGCGCTCTTGCTCGCGCAGCTGCAAGCTACAAGCTACAAGCGGCAAGCTGTCCGTGCAGCCCACAGGCCTATTTCCTAACCCAAGCCAACGCCGGGCTTTCTAAAACGCACAAGCCAGAAGCGGACTCGGTCAGCTTGCGGCTTGCGGCTTGCAGCTTGCCGCTGATGTGCGCCGCTACATCCGAAACACCCCAAACCGCGTTGCCTCAATCGGTGCGTTGAGGGCCGCCGATATCGCCAACCCCAGCACATCCCTCGTCTGCGCCGGGTCGATCACGCCGTCATCCCACAGGCGGGCGCTGGCGTAGTAGGGGTGGCCCTGGCGTTCGTACTGATCGAGGATCGGCCGGCGCAGGGCTTCGGCCTGCTCGGCGCTGAACTGCTCGCCATTGCGCTCGGCCTGCTCCTGCTTGACCTGCACCAGCACGCCCGCGGCCTGTTCGGCGCCCATCACCGAGATGCGCGCATTCGGCCACATCCACAGAAAGCGCGGATCGTAGGCGCGGCCACACATGCCGTAGTTTCCGGCGCCAAAGCTGCCGCCGATAATCACCGTGAACTTGGGCACCCGGGCGCAGGCCACCGCGGTAACCAGCTTGGCGCCGTGCTTGGCGATGCCGCCTTCCTCGTACTTCTTGCCGACCATAAAGCCGGTGATGTTCTGCAGGAAAAGCAGCGGAATGCCGCGCTGGCAGGCCAGCTCGATAAAGTGCGCGCCCTTCTGCGCGGCCTCGGAAAACAGGATGCCGTTGTTGGCCAGAATCGCCACCGGATAGCCGTGCAGATGCGCAAAACCGCAGACCAGCGTGGTGCCGAACAGCGCCTTGAATTCATCGAAGGCGCTGTCGTCGACCAGCCGCGCAATCACCTCGCGCACGTCGAACGGCTGCTTGCTGTCAGCCGGAATCACCCCGTACAACTCGTCCACCGGATAGCGCGGCGGCAGCACCGGGCGGCAGTTCAGCTCACCCTGCTTATGCCAGTTCAGATTGGCAATGCAGCGACGGGCGAGGGCCAGGGCGTGTTCGTCGTTCTCGGCGTAATGGTCGGCCACGCCCGAGGTGCGGCAATGCACATCCGCGCCGCCCAGCGCCTCGGCGCTGACCACCTCACCCGTCGCCGCCTTCACCAGCGGCGGCCCGGCGAGGAAGATGGTCGCCTGTTCGCGCACCATGATGGTCTCGTCGGCCATCGCCGGCACATAGGCGCCACCCGCGGTGCAGGAGCCCATCACCACAGCAATCTGCGGAATGCCCGCCGCGCTCATATTGGCTTGATTGAAGAAGATCCGCCCGAAGTGCTCACGGTCCGGGAACACCTCGTCCTGGCGTGGCAGGTTGGCGCCGCCCGAATCAACCAGATAGACGCACGGCAGACGGTTCTCGCGGGCGATAGTCTGCGCCCGCAGGTGCTTCTTCACGCTCAGCGGATAGTAGGAACCACCCTTCACCGTGGCGTCATTGGCGATGATCATGCACTCAACGCCCTCGATCCGGCCGATACCGGCAATCACCCCGGCCGCCGGCACCGACTCGCCATAGACCTCATGGGCGGCCAGCTGGCCGATCTCCAGAAAGGCCGAACCCGGATCGAGCAGCGCATCCACGCGCTGACGCGGCAACAGCTTGCCCCGCGCCAGATGCCGCGCATTCGCCGCCTCGCCACCGCCCTCGGCAATGGCGGCAAGCAGGGCTTGCAGCTCGCTGACCAGGGAGCGCATGGCCGTTGCGTTGGCCGCGTATTCCGGTGAGCTGGGGGTAATTTGGGTTTGCAGGACGCTCATCGCTTTTGCTCCCCGGCCAGCTGCAAGCCGCAAGCCGCAAGCTGCAAGCCAACCCTAGCCGCTCCACCATTTTTGCCAGACAGGACTTCGCCACCCACGTTAACTAGGTGCACCCAACCCCAAGGCATCTCAGTGCTGCTTGCCGCTTGCCGCTTACAGGGGGCGGCCATCCGTCTTGCCGCTGCCTCACCGCGTCTCATTAAACAACTCCCGTCCAATCAACATCCGCCGAATCTCACTGGTGCCGGCACCAATCTCGTACAGCTTGGCGTCGCGCAGCAGGCGGCCGGTGGGGTAGTCGTTGATGTAGCCGTTGCCGCCGAGAATCTGGATCGCGTCCAGCGCCATCTGCGTTGCGCGCTCGGCGGTGTAGAGAATCACCCCGGCGGCGTCCTTGCGGGTGGTTTCGCCACGGTCGCAGGCCTGCGCCACGGCATACAGATAGGCGCGACTGGCGTTGAGCTGGGTATACATGTCGGCGACCTTGCCCTGGATCAGCTGGAACTCACCGATGCTCTGGCCGAACTGCTGACGGTCGTGGATATAGGGCACCACCACGTCCATGCAGCTCTGCATGATCCCGGTCGGGCCACCGGAAAGCACCACGCGCTCATAATCCAGCCCGCTCATCAGCACCTTCACGCCGCCGTTGACCTGACCAAGGATGTTCTCCACCGGCACCTCGACGTTGTCGAACACCAGCTCGCAGGTGTTCGAGCCGCGCATGCCCAGCTTGTCCAGTTTGGGACTGCGGGAGAAGCCGGCCCAATCGCGCTCGACGATAAAGGCGGTGATGCCGTGCGGCCCTTTTTCCGGCTCGGTCTTGGCGTAAATAACGTAAACGTGCGCGTCTGGGCCGTTAGTGATCCACATCTTGCTGCCATTGAGCACGAAGTGGTCACCACGGCGCTCCGCCCGCAACTTCATGCTGACCACATCGGAACCGGCGTTCGGCTCACTCATCGCCAGCGCCCCGATATGCTCGCCGCTGATCAGCTTGGGCAGGTATTTTGCCTTCTGCTCCGGCGTGCCGTTGCGGTTGATCTGATTCACACAGAGGTTGGAATGCGCCCCGTAGGACAAGCCCACCGACGCCGACCCGCGGCTGATCTCCTCCATCGCCACCACATGCGCCAGATACCCCAGCCCAGAGCCGCCGTACTCCTCAGGCACGGTAATGCCCAGCAGCCCCATGTCACCAAAGCGCCGCCACATGTCCTGCGGAAACTGATTCTCCCGGTCGATCTCCGCCGCGCGGGGCGCCAGCTCGGCATCAACCAGATTGCGGGTCTGCTCGCGCAGCATGTCGATGGTCTCGCCAAGACCGAAGTTCAGCGATGGGTAATGCATGGGGTCACCTGTGTTTATTGTTGTTGGTGCATCAGTGTTGTTTTTCAGGGCAGGCCAGGCCCGTGATGGTCAGCGCCCAGCCAGCTCCATATGCAGTAGCGGATAGGGCTTGCCCTGCCCATCGACCGGTGAGCGGCTGACCACCGCAAAGCCAACGTGCTCATAGAAGCCCAACGCCTGCACGTTCTGTTCGTTCACATCCACCTTGGTGGCGCCCTGATGTTCAATCGCGTACGTGGTCAAACGCGCGCCCACGCCCTGCCCACGGGCTTCGGGGGCGATAAACAGCATCTCGATATTGCCGTCGCTGACTCCACAAAAGCCCAGCAACTCGCCATCGCTGCCCTTGGCGACACGCAGATCCACCGCAGCAAAATACTGCTCCAGAATCAGCGGCTTCAGCTCCAGCAGATCAGCCTCGGCTAAAAAGTCATGGGTGGCGCGCACCGACGCCTCCCAGATGGTCAGGAGTTGCGGATACTGCGATTGATCGACGGTTTCTATATGCATGATTCACTCAAAAAGGGGGGTACGGTTGGCGTTAATTCGTTTGCTCCAGCGCCGTTCGACAGCGCTCCTCCGCGGTATCCAGCTCGATCTGCATCTGCTCGATATCCAGCAACTGCTGCGCCAGCTGCGCACGGCGCTGGGTGATCTTGTCCAGAAAGGTCTCCAGCTGCTTGCGGTTACCGTGGCCCGGGTCGTACAGCTCAATCAGCTCCCGACACTCCGCCAGTGAAAACCCAATGCGCTTGCCGCGCAGAATCAGCTTCAAAATCACCTTGTCCCGAGGGCTATAAACCCGCTCCTGCCCACGACGCTCGGGGCTGAGCATGTTCTGCTCCTCATAAAAACGAATCGCCCGCGTGGTGATATCCAGCTCACGGGCGAGGTCGGAAATGCTGTAGGTCTGGGTCATGGAGCGCCAGCTTGGGTTGCTTTACGTTAACGTAAAGGTAAGCTGGTAGACGCTGGTGCGTCAAGCTGCAAGCTGCAAGCTGCAAGCTGCAAGCTGCAAGTGATCAGCTTTATCTGCGGGCGAGAGAGTCAATATCTGGATTGCAACGAATACTGCCCCACTCACATCTACAAATAGAGGAGGACGAGACAGCCGCGATGTCGGACGCGGCGCTCAAGGGAAAAGTGACAAAAGGCTCAGTGCCAATCACCGAGTATGCGGTTTTTCGTGACCACCGAACGGGGCCGACATCAAGTAAGTTTGGAAACTGCGTAACGTCGCAAATCAGCCGCGCGCGCCTTTGGCGCGTCGGCTGGATTTGCTTTGTTATGTTCATCTTGCATTGAAAATAGGACCGAGCAAGGCGCGTAAATCTCCAATAGCATTCCCATATTTATGCTTAGTGTATATTTTATATAGAGCTCGACGAATCTGTATTTCATCGATTCCGGTGGTTAGACTTATGCTTTCAACCACATTGGCAATCTTTTTCTTGGCCAGATCGCGTGGGTTTTGACTTTGAAGGGCTTGATAATCCGCAGTCTGAATGATTCGCTCTATGTTGATGGCGTGACCAGGAAAGCTATTTCGTATTTCTTGCCTAACATGTTGCCCCTCAATCATACCGACAAGCCCGACCTCCGGTGTGCACGGTAAGTAATTCAATATCTGTCCAGATCTGTTAAAAAGATCTAAAAGCCGATGATCGTTGCGCCGTTGAGCAGACCTAAGCGATTCAGTCTTAACGTCCTCATCTAAGAAAGCAAACCTACGGACGTAGCTGGGAAATATCTGTGACGAACCGTTTACAAACTCCAAGACCTGAACGAAGCCACCAACTGGTGCAATTTTGCAGAGAGGCTGATAGTTAATGTCGGGATTAGCTATTGCTAAATACTCTTGAATCATCTGTTCAAGTAGTAACCTTGCCTGCTTGTCTTCAACGAAAAACACGAAATCGGCGCCCAATTCATCATCAAAAGCAATCTCGCCGAGTATCTGCGCAGGATAGGGGTTCCTAATTGCCTCAATCGTATTTCGGCCTTTGTTTACTAGGTGAATGAGGTTTCGCCTTCCTGCTGATTTTACAATTGATGCGGAGTGAGTAGAAAAAATGACTGTAGTGTTCTTGTCCCGACTTACGGAGCGCAATTTTTCGAGCAATCTAACCTGTGCCTGAGGATGTAAGGCCATTTCGATTTCATCAATCAGAACTAGGCCGTCATTTGGAATCTCCGATATGCGTTTGGCAAGCCTAAGGATACAAAGCTCACCAAGGCTGAAGCTTTTTTCAGAATAGTATTTATATGCGCGCTCCCGCCCGGGGCGATAAGGAATCAAGAATGCTTCGTTCCCTCTACCTCTACGGGTGTTTACGAACTTTAAATTATTCCATTTATCGTCCGCTAAGACAGCGACTAAAAAATCCTTTATATCGTCACTCGCGTCTCTTAGCCGGTTGGGTGCTATTTCATCGGAAAAAGGTTCAATTCGTTCAGAATTGGCTTCGAGGTAAGACACTGTAGAAAATGGAAAATCTTCCAATACTAAGGAATTGGCTCTGGGGCGTGCCCTCCACCTCTGGCCGCCGTATCTATACGTTACCGATCTGCCATTGATCTCATAGGTTATTGATGCGTTGTCATATAGGTCAACCCTATCAGCTAAAGGACTTGTTCGGAAAAATTTCTGAAAACCATAGGAATTCCTAATACGATAAAGAGTCGCCAATACAGTAGACTTACCAGTCCCGTTTAGTCCGGTAAGAATCCAAACGCCGCCTGATGGGATCTCAAAATCGAGACTCACTATCCCTTTCACATTCTCGAATGTTATTCTCATGATTTTCTAAACATAACGCCAATATTGAGCGGCGGCCTTTGCGTAGCGAAGCGGAGAAAAGGCCGTCCGGTGGAGGCCCGTCAGGGCCGGAACGTACTGGAATGACTGGTTAGGCCAAGACGTTTGCACTGGCACTCTCCGCCTGGACTGCCAGAATTGCACCAGACATAAAATCAATTGCTGTAAGCCAGTGAGGCTCAGCCTTTTGATTAGGCTCAACCATAATGACACCTTCCGCCCAATCCTCGTCTACCCAATACCCAAAGGAGTTGATGCAGTCATCTTCGGTAAAAGGCATTTCGGTATCTCGGGGCAAAAAGCGAAATTCGCTAACCCCCTTGAACTCGATGGTTAATGCCTCGGGCGTATCGGAACCTACCCAATCTCCGTTAGATCGTTGCCAGCGTAATATCAGCAAACGCTCTCCCACGGAGTAATCTAAGCCCTTGAAGTCAAAATTGTTATGCAGATCAAGCTCGTGACTTTCCTGCACGAGGCAGATCCCGTCTACTATTTCGAAGTTTCGATTCATAAGGGCCTAACGCCCGCAGCACGGGCAAAGTTGAAGCGCAGCGGAAACTTTGTCCCCGTGCCTGCGATTGTTAGGGCTAGGTATCCATTGGCACTTCATCCCAGTTCTCCTCAACACCATAAGCCCAATCAATCGCTTTCCGTCGCTCGGAGATGATGCTTTCACTCAGATCGCATTCTCGCCCAGTAAGTCGGCAGTTTCTCGCATACCAGTGCATTCTATAAAGCAGGTCTGATTGCGCTTGAATTTCGGTAATCGGTCGCAGCTTGGCACCCTTAATGAATTCACTCGGATCTATTTTGAATGGAATCTTTTGGGCCAAATTGTCATCACAATGGTGAAAGTGGTCGAGTTCAACAAGGCCAATGCACCATGCCAGGGCCTGGACGCATTCCGTTTGCCAAGACATATCTACTTTATCTTGGTCGCCAATAACCTCTTCGCAAAGTAGTCTTTTTTCACGTTCGCTTACGAAGGACATTAGGTCGTACTTTTGAAGTTGCTCCAGAAGCTCGCTGCCTTTTGCACCGAAACCGAGACCAATGACATAAGCAAGAGCACTGAGCCTTCCAGCTACGTCTTTCGCGCTTCTTGGCGTGACCTCATTCATCCCCTCAATCGTCGGAAGATGCGCAGGCACTTCCATACCAACCGAAGCAAGGTAGTCTGTGGTTCTGGATTTAAGTTCTTCCATACTCATCTCTCGGAGAGCCCTAACGATTAAGCTAACGGGCGGCCAAAAGCGCAGCTTTTGGACATCCAGCGAACGAAGTGAGCGACAGTTGAGCGCGTTGTTAGACGCTCCTAGAAGCAGAAGCCGTTGCTTTGATTTATTTTCCACTCCCTGCCTTCTTGATCCCTTACGCTTGTTGAAAAGGCTGGGACGCTACCTAGGGCGCTCGAAGGGAGTTCAAGGATGGTTGCCTGATCGTTACTCCAGAACACAACGGCATAGGTAGAAAATGCTCTAAAGCGAGTGTAGTTACCAGTGGCAGAGCTTAAGTCTGAGCCGCTCATGATTTTTGCTTCAACTGAATAGCTGGGGGACCACCCATACTCTTTCTTATATTTCAGGCACACCGGCTCTTGGGATGAGGCATGCACTGCTTCAGACAGCAGAAAGCCTAAGGCGATTAGCAGGAGTTTGTGCATGGTTTCTCCTCGTGTGTCTAACGTTTGGTTAAGGGCCGGCTTTAGCCGGTCCCGAGTGAGCGAAGCGAACGACTTGAACCACTTGTTATGCGCTTACTCTGACCTATTTCTAATATTGTTTTTGTTGGCAACATCATTGTTCCATTCAGTAATTCTTGCTTGGCATTCCTCCTCAAAATCACTTAGTGCATGCCGAGCTTCATGGATTTTTTTAAAAATCATTTCCAGTGACTCTGCCGAGAACCGGCAAAGTTCGTGATCTAGGCCGTTTGCGCCAAGCTTATATTTTATTTGAGTGTAGCCATCGTTATTGGTTTGCTCCCAGTTGGCGTGCACTACTTTATTTCTTAGGTCGCCGCACTCTTTTAGGAGGGGTATTAAGGTTTTATAGATTGGAATTTCCCAGTTGAATGCCCTTAGGAAGTCCTCGGTAAATTTCTTATAAAGGTCAACTTTTGTTGAGTACATCATGGAGTGAAGAACTAGAAGCCCTTTTTGGTCCGAGCGATCAGAGAATGTCTCGCAAAGAAGGCTGTCTAAAGATGATTCCAAACCGTTAAATGCAACGACTATCTCACCTATCCAAGGTATGAGGCCTTCAATATATTCATAAGCATCATCAGTGTCCCCTAGGTTTTCCAGCATGTATTGCCCGACGGGTACTTTTTTAATTTTCATATGGATGCGGTATTAGGTCCTGATGTGCATAACGCCCGGCTTTGGGGCGGACTTGTAGCCGCGCAGCGGCGGAAAGGCCGTCCCAGCCCGCAGGGGCGACAACAGCCGCTTGTTAAATGCCCAACCACGCTACGACCAATAGTGAGGTGCCAGGAAGAGCCACAATAACTGGCATCCAATAATTATAGAAACGACCCTCGGGCATAGCATCCTGCCATACGAAGGACACACATGCGGCAAACCATGCTAATGGGGTGGCAATGATCAAAGCCAATAAAACAGCGCCTAGACTAAGAGCTGCCAGAAAAGCTCCTCCGTCCCCCATTCCAGGAGCTAGCGAGGCAAGGTTTGAAGCAACAAATACTGCCGCGCCCGCTAAGACGAACACTGCCAACAGAAGGCTGATTCTATATATCACTACCACCGAACTCTCCACAGCTGGGCATTTAACAGTGATTAGATCGCACTAACTTTAATACGCGGCATAACGCCGGATGAGGCGATCTAATATTTTCTTATATTTCAATGGATTAGCGACCATCGCGCACGAGTGCTGAACGTTAAACCGCACGAGGCTTAACGCTCCACTGATCGACGGCAGTGGCTTGCACGCAGGTGAGGGTGCTGTCGGGTATTCGAGGTGAAATGAGTCGGGTCTATGTAGCATCCATGCCTCCTGACGGGGCCGCGAGAAGTGCGGTGATTTGATAGTGCG
>NZ_LMAZ01000006.1:88637-164142 GCF_003444685.1 Pseudomonas abyssi
GGGGGGCCGGGCAAGCGGCCCCCTTTGGCTCGCCGTGAAGGCGAAAGGCGGGTTATCAGACAGCGCCGAAGTGACCGGCATGACCGCCAACCCCATGGATCCTCGCCTTCGCGAGGATGACGTGGTGATAGGGTCAGCGCACCGGGGCTATCCGAGCACGGGCGCTGGATTAACCCCGTTGGCGAAACACCAACACCAACCCCAGCACAATCGCCCCCATCCCCACCAAACTCAACGCCGCCATCCGATTCCCCAAAAACAGAAAATCCAGCAGCGCGGTGCAGCCGGGCATCAAGTAGAACAGGCTAGTGACGTTGACCAGATTGCCCATGCGGATCAGCCGGTACAGCAACAAGGTCGCGCCAACCGAGATCAGCACACCCATGTACAGCAGCGGCACGATAAAGCCGACGCTCCATTCCACGTCAAACGGCTGAAAGGGTACGACCACCGCGCACATCAGCAGGCCAATGGCGTATTGCAGCGGCAGTACGTCCATGGGTGATTGCTGAATACCCTTCTGGAAGATCGAACCTAGGGTGATGCACAGCAGGGCTGCCAACGACAGGCCAATGCCCAGCAGCGAAAAGCGCGCCGCCAGCAGGCTGTCGAGCACTACCAGCGTCAGGCCACCGAGCGCCAGCAGCAAGCCCAATACCCGCAGCAGGTTGGCGCGGCGTTCGACTAGCATCAGGGTGAGGATCGGCTGCACGCCCAGCACCGTTGCCAGCACGCCCGGCGTGAGCCCGGCGTCCAGCGAGAGCAGGTAGAAGATGGTGTAGCCGCCGGTCAGCAGTACCCCCACCAGCGCTACCTGCCTGCGGGTGCCGCGCGCCGGCAGCCAGCGCCGCCGGGTGAGCGCCAGCAGCCCGAGGGCAGCGCAGGCCAGCACAAAGCGCAGCAGCAGAAAGGCAAAGGCAGAGGCGTGTTCCAGCCCCCATTTGGAGAAGATCGCGCCCGCGCTCCACAGCAGCACGAACAGCGCAGTCGGGCCAATGGCGGCCCAGTTCAAACGTTGAATAAACATATGTCACCTGTCAGGACACAGGTTCGCCCTGCGGCGTGACGCCAGTCAGGGAGAACAGAAATCAGAAAAGGGGTAACGGGATCAGTGCGCTGGTGGCGGTGAAGCCACTGCAGCCACGATGGCTACGCCGGGAGGGGTGACCGGCAGGCAGGCCACGGCAGCCTGCACGCGCGCAACCACACCGGCAAGCGCGGGGCGGTTTACAACAGCAGTGGTCTGGGCAGTGGACATGCGGTCACTCTGGACAGGTAAAAACGAAAGGTCGTCGTTTGACGACTCGGTGAGACTAGCACCGTGATGGTGCATGGGCAAGACGGGAGGGTTGCGGCATCGGATGGGCAGCGCACGAACGCGAAGCATGCGCGGACCCACTCCCCGTTTACGCGGGCGAGTAGCGGAGATTTATCGGGAAAAAGAGCCACAGGATGTCTGAGGCTCAAAGAGCCGAGTTTTGTGGCTCCCCGATAAATCGAGCAACGCAGCGAACCCGAAGGGCCGCGTAGTCGGGTGCCCGGGGGGATCGCCAGGGGGGGCCGGGCAAGCGGCCCCCCTTGGCTCGCCGGGAAGGCGAAAGGCGGGTTACCAAACGGCGCTGAAGTGGCCGGCATGACCGCTGAACCCCATGGATCCTCGCCTGCGCGAGGATGACGTGTGGGCAGTGATGCCGAGTGCATCAGCCAGAAGGGCTAATGGGCGCAACGCCGTTCAGAACCCCTCCAACACCAATTTCCCCCGCGCCTTGCCGCTCTCCAGGAGCGCATGCGCGCGCTTGAGGTTGGCCGCGTTGATCGCGCCGTAATGCTCACCCAGGGTGCTGCGCAGGGTGCCGGCATCGACCAGGTCGGCGACGCGTTGCAGCAGTTTGCCCTGCTCGGCCATGTCGGCGGTTTCGAACATGCTGCGGGTGAACATGAACTCCCAGTGGAAGGACGCGCACTTGCGCTTGAGCACGCTCATGTCGAGCGGGCCGAAGTCGTCAATCACGCCGAGGCGGCCCTGTGGGGCGATGCAGTCGCCGTATTGCGGGTAGTGCTGATCGGTGTGGGTCAGCGAGGCGATCAGTTCGACGTCCCTGATACCCAGCGCCTGCAGTTGCGGCAGCAGCGGCTGGCTATGGTCGATGACGTGATGGGCGCCCAGGCCCTTGACCCATTTCACGCTCTCGGCGCGGGCGGCGGTGGCGACTACGGTGAGCTTGGTCAACTGGCGGGCGAGCTGAACCAGGATCGAGCCAACGCCACCGGCGGCGCCGACCACCAGCAGGGCCTGACCTTCACCGCCGCCTTCACGCACTCCCAGCCGGTCGAACAGCAGCTCCCAGGCAGTGATCGCGGTCAGCGGCAGGGCGGCCGCTTCGGCGGCGGACAGCGACAGCGGCGCGTGGGCGGCGATGCGGGCGTCGACCAGTTGGTATTCGGCGTTGCTGCCGGGCCGCTCCAGCGCGCCGGCGTAGTAGACCCGATCACCCGCCGCGAAGCCGGAAACGGCGCTGCCGCAGCTGACCACTTCACCCACGGCGTCCCAGCCGAGCACTTCGGGCGTGTCGCCGGTCGCGCCGCGACGACTGCGGATCTTGGTGTCGACCGGATTGACCGAGATGGCGGCGACCTTGACCAGCAGATCCTGCGGGCCGGGAGAGGGCATGGGGACGTCCAGGTCGATCAGGGCATCGGTGCGGTCCAGCGCGCCAGCTTCAAAGTATCCAATTGCTTTCATTCGGGTGCCTCCGGGGCTGTTCGGTCAGTTGCGTACAGCTTGACTTGCGTGAATGCGAAGAAAAAGATGCGCAAAAGCAAATCACTTTATTCATTACGATGAAAATCCAACGACTTGATGACCTGGCGCTGTTCCTC
Source organism: Pseudomonas abyssi (assembly GCF_003444685.1). Classification (NCBI taxonomy): domain Bacteria; kingdom Pseudomonadati; phylum Pseudomonadota; class Gammaproteobacteria; order Pseudomonadales; family Pseudomonadaceae; genus Pseudomonas; species Pseudomonas abyssi. Next base: position 91,518 of record NZ_LMAZ01000006.1, read on the forward strand.
ACTACGGTAGACGCTGGCAGCTTTTCTGCTGCGGCACGTCAGCTGGACGTGGCACCGGCGGTTGCCAGTGCGGCGATCAAGCGGCTGGAGGAGCAACTGGGGGTGCGACTGTTCGAGCGTACCACCCGCCGCCTGCGCCTGAGCGAAGCGGGTGAGCGCTTCCTGCCCAACGCCCGGCAGGCCTGGCAGCACCTGCGTGACGCCGAACAGGCGCTGGATGCAGACGCCCACGCGCTGACCGGTACCTTGCGCCTGACGCTGCCGTCGAATCTGGCGCGCAGCCATCTGCTCGACTGGCTGGAGAACTATCTGGCCGAACGCCCGGCCGTGCGGCTGGAGATGCAGGTGAGTGACCGGGTGGCGGATCTGTACCAGCAGCCGATTGATCTGGCGGTGCGCTACGGCCAGCCGGAAGACTCACGCTTTATCGCCCTGCCGCTGGCCCCGGACAATCGCCGGGTGCTGGTCGCCTCGCCGGGTTATGTTGCCCGTCACGGCGAACCCGGCTCGCTGATCGAGCTACAACAGCACGCCTGCCTGCTCTATCGGTTAGGGGACGCGGTGCACGACCGTTGGCGCTTCGACCTGCCGGGCGAGCCACAGATCAAGGTGCGTGGTACGCGCATCAGCGACGATGGTGACGTGGTGCGGCTGTGGGCACTACGCGGTCTGGGTGTCGCCTACAAATCCTATCTGGATGTCTCCCGTGAACTGGCCTCGGGCGAGCTGGTACAGCTGTTGCCGGAACTGCCGGGCGAACTGGCGCCAGTGCACCTGTTGCTGATTCATCGCCAGCGCCTGAACCCGGCGTTGCGCGAGCTGGCACAGGCCATGGCGCGCTTCTGTCAGCAGCTGTGATCTGATCGTCACTCGGCCACGGCATGCCGTGGCCCTACGCAAGGAGGCTATCTGTTCTGCCGTAGGGATACGACATGTCGCGTCCGGCGCCACGTGCGGAGACAACATGCTAATCGCCGCACTGCTGCCCCAACGCGGCGGTGCGCGCCTCCGCTGCCAACGCGCCCAGAGCTTCAACCCGCTGGTGAAAATCAGCCCAACCGCTGCTGCGCTGATACAGGCACTCAAACGCCGGCACCCATTGATCATAGAGGCCAAAGGGCAGCAGTCGGGCGTTGTTCAGGTCGGCAGCAAACCAATGGTCGAAGCGCGGGTCGCCAGCCCATTGCTGGTCGCGTACAGCGGTATAGTCGACCTTCAGTTGCGCAAGCAGGGCGGCCTTGGCGCGACGCTTGGCATCGTCCGACTGCTCACTCTGATAGAGCGCTTCCAGTCCGGCGCGGGTCCCCAGCACCAGCTCGACAAAGACACGCAGGCGCTCACCGGCAACCGGGTCCAGCGCCTCCCGCCCCAACGCCTTGAGCCACGCACGCTGCCCCTGTTGACCAACAAAGCTGGCATAGGACTCGTTGAAGGCGGTGTCGTTCTTAACGTAAACGCGCTGGTGCGCCAGCTCGTGGAACAGCATCTCGGCGAGATAGTCGTCGCTCCAGTGCAGCATGGAGCTGAACAGCGGGTCGTTGTACCAGCCGAGGGTCGAGTAGGCGGGGATGCCGGCGACATAGACGTCCTTGCCGCGGGCACGCCAGTCATCGGCGGCCTGCTCGGCGCGGGCCTGGTCGAAATAGCCCTTGTAGGCGATGCAGCCGAAGAACGGGTAGCAGTGCTGCACCGGCGCCAGCGACAGTTCGTCGGTGACAAACAGGTTCCACAGCGGATAGGGGCCGGGCAGCGCGGCGTAGCGGGTGTAGGTGGTGTTGTCCGGCAGGGCCAGCGCCTCGACCGCGTAACGGCGAATCTGGCTGGCGGTACGCAGGCGCTCGGCCAGTTGCGGGTCGGTCTGCGGGTCCGCAATCAGCTGCTCAACGGGCTCGGCGCGGGCCATCAGCGCGCGCTGACCCTGCCAGCTCTGATACAGGTAGCCAACCGAGCTGCAGCCGGACAGCCAGAGCAGGCAGGCACCGAGGCCAAGGGTCGCGAGGCGCTTCATGCGTCGGCCTGCTGCAGCGCCTTGCCGAGCCAGTCTGCCAGTTGCTGCGCCGGGCCCTGGGGCTGGCGCTCCGGCACCCAGAGGCCGAGCTGGTGACGGGTCTCGACAAAGCCCCAGGGCGCGAGCAGGCGGCCGGCGGCGATATCGTCTGCGACCAGCAGCTGCGGCGCGATGGCCACGCCAAGGCCCGAGAGCGCCGCTTCCAGCAGGTAGTACAGATGCTCAAAGCCCTGACCTGTTCGCAATTGAGCCGCATCCAGGCCCTGCCGCTCGGCCCAGTCGCGCCAGGCGCCGGGCCGTGAACGGGTGTGCAGCAGCGCTTCGCCGAGCAGCACCTCGGCGGGTTGATCGAGCAGGCGCGCAGCGCCCGAATACCGCGGACTGAGCACCGGGCCGATGCGTTCCTGACGCAGCGGATACACCTGCATGTCGGCCGGCCACGGCGGCTCGGCGTAGAGCAGGGTGGCGCTAACACCGGGGCGGCGCGGGTCGAGTTCACCCTCGGAGGCCGACAGGTGCAGATTCAGTTCGGGCAGTTCAGCGTTCAGGCGGTCCAGTCGCGGGATAAACCAGCGGGCCAACAGGCTGCCCGGGCAGGCGAGCAGGAAGGGCGCCTGCTGCTGGTCCTGCCGCAGCGCCGAGCAGGTGTCGCGCAGACCGTCGAACGCCTCGCGGCAAGCGTCGCGCAGCTGGCGACCGGCCGGGGTCAGGCTGATGCCGCGCCCGGCTTTGCTGAACAGGGCGATGCCGAGCTCGTCTTCAAGCTGACGAATCTGCCGGCTGACGGCGCCGTGGGTGACGTGCAGCTCGCCCGCCGCCTGACTCACGCTTTCCAGTCGGGCAGCGGCTTCGAAGGCGCGCAGGGCGTTCAGTGAGGGAAGGTCTCTGGCCATGGAACTTGTCACTTTTTCTCACAGGTTGCGGCCATCTTATCGATTTTTTCCCGCCTGCGCTTGCCCTAATCTGCGTCCATCGCTCAGGAGGTTCTATCCATGCCCAATCATAATTATCGCCGTGAAGCCGATGCCCTCGGCCAGTTCGGCCAGTTTGGCGGCCGCTTTGTAGCCGAGTCGCTGATGCCGCTGGTGCTGCAGCTGGAACAGGCCTACAACGAGGCCCGCGCCGAGCCCGCGTTTATCGCCGAGTTGGACCGCTTCAACGCCGAGTTCATCGGCCGCCCCAGCCCGCTGTATTTCGCCGAGCGGCTGACCGAGCAATACGGCGGCGCGAAGATCTTCTTCAAGCGCGAGGAGCTCAATCACACCGGCGCGCACAAGATCAACAACTGCATCGGCCAGGCCCTGCTGGCCCGCCGCATGGGCAAGCAGCGGATCATCGCCGAGACCGGCGCCGGCATGCACGGCGTGGCGACCGCCACCGTGTGTGCGCGCTTCGGCCTGCAGTGCGTGGTCTACATGGGCGCAACCGACATTCACCGTCAACGCGACAACGTCGCCCGCATGCGGCTGCTGGGTGCCGAGATCGTCCCCGTGACCTCCGGCACCGGCACCCTCAAGGACGCCATGAACGAGGCGCTGCGCGACTGGGTGACCAACGTCGACAACACCTTCTACATGATCGGCACCGTGGCCGGCCCGCACCCCTACCCGACGCTGGTACGCGACTTTCAGGCGATCATCGGCCGTGAGGCGCATCAGCAGATGCTGGAACGCGAAGGCCGTCTGCCCGATAGCCTGGTCGCCTGTATCGGCGGTGGCTCGAACGCCATGGGCCTGTTCCATCCGTTCCTCGATTACCCCGAGGTGCAGATGGTTGGCGTGGAAGCGGCCGGTCACGGCATCGACACCGGCAAGCACGCCGCCAGCCTGAAGGGCGGCACGCCCGGCGTGCTGCACGGCAACCGCACCTACCTGCTGCAGGACGGTGACGGCCAGATTGCCGATGCCCACTCGATCTCCGCCGGTCTGGACTACCCCGGCATTGGCCCCGAACACGCCTGGTTGCACGAGCAGGGCCGCATCGAATACGTCGCGGTAACCGATCAGCAGGCGCTGGACGCCTTCCACAACTGCTGCCGCACCGAAGGCATCATCCCGGCGCTGGAAACCTCGCACGCGCTGGCCGAAGTGGCGCGCCGCGCGCCGACGCTGCCAAAAGATCACCTGATGGTGGTGTGCCTGTCCGGCCGCGGCGACAAGGACATGCCGACCATTCTGGGTCTGATGGAGGAAGGAAAATGAGCCGTCTGGAAACCCGCTTTGCCGACTGCGCCCGCGACAACCGCGCGGCCCTGGTGACCTACATCTGCGCCGGTGATCCGGACTTCGATACCAGTCTGGAACTGCTGCAGGAGCTGCCCGCCGCCGGTGCCGACATCATCGAACTGGGCATGCCGTTCAGCGACCCGACCGCCGACGGCCCGACCATTCAGGCCGCTGCCCTGCGCGCCCTGCAGGGTGGGCAGAATCAGCAGCGCACGCTGGAGCTGGTGCGCCGTTTCCGCGAACAGAACCAGAGCACGCCGCTGGTGCTGATGGGTTACTACAACCCGATTCATCGCTACGGTGGTGCGGACTTTATTCGTGACGCCGCAGCGGCCGGTGTCGACGCCCTGCTGGTGGTCGACCTGCCGCCCGAGCACGACAACGAACTGGGCCCGATGGCCCGTGATGCCGGTCTGCAAATGATCCGTCTGGCAACGCCAACCACTGACGCCCAGCGTCTGCCCAAGGTGCTGGAGCACGCCAGCGGCTTTCTCTACTACGTGTCGCACAACGGCGTCACCGGGGTGGGCGCAGCGGATCACACCGCGGTGGCGCAGGCGCTGGAAGGCATTCGCGCGCAGAGCAGTGTGCCGATCTGCGTCGGCTTTGGCGTACGCCGGGCCGAACAGGCGGCGCCGCTGGCGCAGGTCGCCGATGGTGTGGTGGTGGGTTCAGCCCTGATCGAGGCGCTGCAGCAGGGTGGGGTGGCAGCGGCGCTCGGGCTGACTGCCGAGCTGGCCGCTGCAATGCCGCGTCAGGCCTGACGCAGGGCTGCCAGCACAGGGGCGGTGTCCGGGCGGACGCCGCGCCACAGGGCAAAGGCTTCGGCGGCCTGCTCAACCAGCATGCCGAGACCATCGATGCAGCGCGCTGCGCCGCGTTCGCGGGCCCAGCGGTTGAACGGGGTCTCTTCGGCGCCGTACATCATGTCGTAGCACCAGGTATGACCGGGCTTGATCAGGCTGTAGGGAATCGGCGGCAGCTCGCCGGCCAGACTCGCCGAAGTCGCATTGATGATCAGATCGACCGGCTCGACCAGCCATTGCAGGCCGGCAGCGGCAATCGGCCCCTGATCGACAAACAGCGCCGCCAGCTCTTCCGCCTTGCTGACCGTGCGGTTGATCACGCACAGATGCGCAGGCCCGGCCGCCAGCAGCGGCTGAATCACGCCGCGAGCGGCACCGCCGGCACCGACCAGCAGCACACTCAGGCCCTTCAGCGACAGCCCGGCATTCACTTCGATATCGCGCACCAGCCCCTTGCCGTCGGTGTTATCACCTAGCAGGCTGCCGTCTTCACGGCGCAGGATGGTATTGACCGCGCCGGCGCGCTCGGCCGCCGGGGTATGTTCATCCACCAAGGCCCAAGCCTGCTCCTTGAACGGCACGGTCACATTGACGCCGCGACCCTCGCGCAGAAAGTCGCGCACCGTGCCGATAAAGTTGTCGAGCGGCGCCAGCAGCTTGCCGTATTCCAGCTGCTGGCCGGTCTGCTCGGCGAACATGGCGTGGATCAGCGGCGACTTGCTGTGCTCAATCGGGTTACCGACCACGGCGTAACGGTCCATCAGGCGTCTCCTGCCAGCCAGTCACGCGGGGTGAGGTAGCGCTCGGTCAGCTCGGCTTCCGGGCTGCCCGGCTCGGGCTGCCAGTTGTAGCCCCAGCGCACGGTCGGCGGCAGCGACATCAGGATCGACTCGGTACGCCCGCCGGTCTGCAGACCGAACAGGGTGCCGCGGTCGTAGACCAGGTTGAACTCGACATAGCGGCCACGGCGGAATTCCTGGAACTGCTTCTGCTCTGGCGTCCAGGCGCTGTTGCGACGGCGCTCAAGAATCGGCAGATAGGCCTCAAGGTAGGCGTCGCCAATGGCGCGCAGGAAAGCAAAGCTGCGCTCGAAGCCCCACTGGTTCAGGTCATCAAAGAACAGACCGCCAATGCCCCGGGCCTCGCCACGGTGCTTGAGGTAGAAATACTCGTCGCACCACTTCTTGAAGCGCGGATACACATCATCACCGAAGGGTGCGCAGGCGTCGCGGGCCACCCGGTGCCAGTGCACGCAGTCTTCCTCATTGGCGTAGTAGGGCGTCAGATCGAAGCCGCCACCGAACCACCAGACTGGATCGGCACCGTCTTTCTCGGCGATAAAGAACCGCACGTTGGCATGCGAGGTCGGCACGAAGGGGTTTTCCGGGTGCATCACCAGCGACACGCCCATGGCCTGGAAGTGGCGACCCGCCAGTTCCGGGCGGTGCGCGGTTGCCGAGGGCGGCATGCCGTCACCAAAAACATGGGAAAAGCCGACACCGCCCTTTTCCAGCAAAGCTCCGTCGGTAATGATCCGCGAGCGGCCACCGCCGCCACCGGGCCGCTCCCAGGCGTCCTCGATGAACTGCTCACGCCCGTCTGCTGCCGCCAGGGCATTGCAGATACGGTCCTGCAGATCCATCAGATAGGCTTTTACCGCGGCAACATCGGCGGCGCTGGGTTGGTCCTGTTTCACGTGGAATCTCTCCGGGCGGCTCAGGCGCCGCGTATGACTTGGTCGGTTTGCAGATCGCGAATGATACTGGGATTACGCGCGCCACCCAACGCACCGGGGACAATGGCATCCAGTTCGCCGTGAAAATACTGCTCGACCCGCAACCGCGAGCGCGCTGAAGGGCGACCAGCGGGATTGGCCGAGGTCGACACCAGCGGCCCGGCAACAGCGCACAGCTGACGCACGATGGGGTGCGTGGTTACCCGCAGGGCGACGGTATCGTGAGCACCGGTAATCCATTCAGGCAGGCGCCCCTGATGGGGCACCAGCCAAGTGTTCGGCCCCGGCCAGGACAGCCGCAGCTTGGCCAGCTGGGCATCGGGCAGATCCCAAAGCAGGAAGTCGAACTGCTCGATCTCGCCGGCAATCAGAATCAGCCCCTTGTGCACCGGGCGCTGCTTGAGGTCCAGCAGGCGCTCTACCGCCGCACCATTCCAGGGATTGCAGCCCAGCCCCCAGACGCCCTCGGTCGGATAGGCAATCACACCGCCTGCCTGCAGCAAACGGTTCAGACGGGTAATGCGCCAGTTAGCCAGCATGTGAACTCCACCGTTATTCAATGCCTGCGACAGTAGCCGAGGCGGCGCGGCGGCTCAAGGCTGGCGACGACAATAGCCGGCCGGCGAAGCCAGCACCTGGCCATCCAGCTCCAGGTCGAGCAATTGCTGCAGCACCTCGGATACCCCGATCCCAGACTGTCGAGCCAGCCAGTCCGGGCTGACCGGATCCGTGCCCAGCCAGCGCCAGAGCGGGGGATCCGGGGAGCCCGGCCTTGTGCTGTCCGGCTCCTCCAGCGCCGCCATTAGCGGCAACCGCAGGGCATCGAGCACGTCCTGCACCTGCTCGACCAGGCAGGCGCCCTCACGCAGCAGGCGATGGCAGCCACGGGCCTGCACATTGTGAATCGAGCCCGGCATGGCAAACACCTCACGGTTGTGCTCCAGCGCCAATCGCGCGGTGATCAACGAGCCGCTGTTGAGGCTCGCCTCGACCACCAGCGTGCCCAGACTCAAGCCGCTGATGATGCGGTTACGGCGCGGAAACTGCGCCGGATGCGGGCCGGCATCAGGCCACAGCTCGGACACCAGCGCACCGCCGTACTCTAAAATCGCCTCGGCCAGCTTGCGGTGACGGCGCGGATAGCAGTTGTCCAGCCCGGTCCCCCAGACCGCGACCGTTTGCCCGCCCGCATCCAGCGCGCCCTGATGACAGGCACCGTCCACACCTAGCGCCATACCGCTGGTCACCGTCAGCCCGCTGGCGGTGAAACTGTGGGCAAAGCGCCGGGCTGTTTCAGCACCGAGCGGGCTGGGATGACGGGTGCCGACCATGGCGATTTGCGGGTCATGCAGGGCGCTTGCGTTGCCGCGCACAAAAAGCACCGGCGGCGGGTCGCTGATGGCCGCCAGCAGCGGCGGATATTCGGGGTCATCCACAAACAGCAACTGGCAGCCCTCGTGGCTCTGCCACTGCAGCGCCATCTGCAGACGCTGGTGCAGCTCGGCATCACCCCGCTGCCAGCGGCGCAGATCGGCGAGGGTCGATGCGGCCATCTGCAAAGGTGCCAGCGTCTCGGGGCGAGCAATCAGAAAGTCGGTGGGGGATAAAGCGAGGGAGCGCAAGCGCTGGAAAAAACGCGGGCCAACGCCGTCTAGCAGCATCAGCGCCAACCAGGCCTGCCGCTCGGCGGACAGGTCGTGGGGCATGGGTCGTCCCTGATCAGAAGGAAACGACAGAGCTTAAACAACAAGGCCGCCCGAAGGCGGCCTTGTCACAGCGTTTTGATTCAGGGGTTGCGAACCTGATCAAGAATTGCCATCTGGCGGCTGGCTTGCAGCACAATGCCGTAGCTCATCTTGTCGTAGGCACGGAACACCATCAGCAGACCGGCGCGCTCGGCGGGCAGCTGCACGCGCTCGTTCATGACGCGGTCACGCACCACTTCACCGGTCTTGTAGATCGCCAGCACGTTGCCAACGGTCAGGCCGTCACGCTCGCCCTTGTCGATCAGCACCACATCGTACTGGCCAATCTGGGTCACGCCATTCGGCACATCCATGATCAGGCCGTTGATCTCCTGGCTCGGCTCGCTGGGGAAGAAGGTCGACGCCACGGCGCGCTCTTCGGATTCCAGCAGACGATCATCAACCAGGACTTCCTGACGGCTGCGGGTGACGTTCAGGGTAGCAATGTCGCCCTCAACGGCGGCAACGGTGCCGTTGCCGATTTCCTGCAGGTGAATACCGAGGAACTCGCTGGTTTCGGGGTTAACGTAGGTCTTGCCGCGACGATAGAACTCGTAGGCAGGGACGTTGTCGGAGAAATCACCACGGGCGTACACCTTGTTGCCCGCACCCAGCACCACGCTTTCGGCTTCGCCACCAATTACGTAAGGCGCGTTTTCGATGATCGCTTCATCCTCGATGATGCGACCGGCACGCAGGAAGGCGTTGATGGCATCCAGCGGAATGGTCGGAATGGCCTCGGCAATCGGCTTCACGCGGGCCTGTGGTGACAGCTTGATGGTGCCGCCGTTACCGCGGTTGACCATCAGGCGAGGCTGACCGTCGATGTAGACCAGGGAGATCACATCACCGGGGTAGATTAGATGGGGGTTGGATATCTGCGGGTTGGCGTGCCAGATTTCCGGCCACTTCCAGGGCAGACGAAGAAAACGTCCCGAGATATCCCACAGGGTATCACCCTTGACCACCGTGTAAGTATCCGGATGATCTTCCTTGAAAACAGGCTCTTGCGCCTGCACCCATACGCTCGCCGCGAGCAACACGAGGCCGAGTAGTGTTTTCCTCATGACACGAATCCCTTTATTATAGAGGCCAGCATCCAGGCCTGGCGACGTGCTCCCACACGCTAGACCCGCTTTATTTCCAAGCTGCTCATCATCTTAGCAGCACAATTTAGATTTGTTCCAGACAAAGCGGTACAAACCCCATGGCGATATTGAACATACTGGAGTTTCCCGACCCACGGCTGCGTACCATCGCCAAGCCGGTGGCAGCAGTGGACGCGCGAATCCAGCAGCTTGTCGACGACATGTTCGAGACCATGTATGACGCTCCCGGTATCGGGCTGGCGGCGACCCAGGTCAACGTGCATGAGCGCATCGTCGTGATCGACATCTCCGAGGACAAGTCCGAACCACGGGTGTTCATCAACCCCGAGCTGGAGCCGCTGACCGAGGATCTGGAGCAGATGCAGGAAGGCTGCCTCTCGGTACCCGGCTTCTACGAAAACGTCGAGCGCCCGGAGCGCGTCCGCGTCAAGGCACTGGACCGTGACGGCAACGCCTTTGACGAGGTCTACGACGGCCTGTTGGCTGTCTGCATCCAGCATGAGTGCGATCACCTCAACGGTAAGCTGTTCGTTGACTATCTGTCCAACCTCAAGCGTGACCGCATTCGCAAGAAGCTGGAGAAAATCCATCGCAGCCAGGCGCAGGCCTGATCTGTCACCGGGTATCAAGGCTTGCTTCGGCAAGCCTTTTCTTTACGGATTTCCATGAACGCATCCGATCTACGCATCGTCTTTGCCGGCACGCCCGAGTTTGCCGCCGCCCACCTGCAGGCGCTGATTGACGCCAAACTCAACATCGTTGGCGTCTACACCCAGCCCGATCGACCCGCTGGCCGTGGCCAGAAACTGGCCATGAGCGCCGTCAAGCAACTGGCGCTGGCCCACAACCTGCCGGTCATGCAGCCCGAGCGGCTGCGTGCCGCCGAGGACCAGCAGGCGCTGGCCGCGCTCAAGCCGGACCTGCTGGTGGTGGTGGCTTACGGGCTGATCCTGCCGCAGGCGGTGCTGGACATTCCACGTCTGGGCTGTATCAACAGCCACGCCTCGCTGCTGCCGCGCTGGCGCGGCGCGGCACCGATCCAGCGCGCCATCGAGGCGGGCGACCGCGAAACCGGCGTCACCGTGATGCAAATGGAAGCCGGGCTGGACACCGGCCCCATGCTGCTCAAGGTCAGCACCCCGATCAGCGCCGATGACACCGGCGGCAGCCTGCATGACCGGCTGGCCGAGCTGGGCCCGCCGGCGGTGCTGCAGGCCATCGACGGCCTGGCCGCCGGCACGCTGCAAGGCGAGGTGCAGGATGATGCCCTGGCCACCTACGCTCACAAACTGAACAAGCAGGTGGCCGCCATCGACTGGCAGCGCCCGGCACCCGAGCTGGACTGTCTGATCCGCGCCTTCACTCCCTGGCCGCTGGCCCACGCGCAGCTGGATGGCAAGCCGCTCAAGGTCTGGGCTGCGCAGGTCGAGGAAGGGCAGGGAGAGCCCGGTCAGGTGCTGGCTTGCGAGAAGCAGGGCCTGCTGGTTGCCTGTGGCCAGGGCGCCCTGCGCCTGACTCGCCTGCAACTGCCCGGCGGCAAGCCGCTGGCCTTTGCCGACCTCTACAACGCTCGCCGCGAGCAGTTTGCGCCCGGCCTGCTGCTGGGTAACGGCCAGTGAATCCGCGCGCCGCGGCGGCCCGCGCCCTGGCTGCCGTGCTGGCCGGCAAGGCCTCACTTGGCGGCAGTCTACCGGTGCAACAGAAGAACGTTGCCCCGCGCGATCAGGCTCTGGTGCAAGAGCTGGCCTTTGGCACCGCCCGCTGGTACAACCGCCTCGAAGCGCTGGCCCGCGAGCTGCTCAACAAACCCATGAAACCCGCCGATCAGGATCTGCACGCGCTGCTGCTGATCGGTCTGTACCAGCTGCTGTACCTGCGGGTGCCGGCCCACGCCGCCATCGCCGAAACCGTAAACGCGGCGGTCAGCCTGGACAAAGCCTGGGCCAAGGGCCTGCTCAACGCCGTACTGCGGCGCGTGCAACGCGATGGCGAGGCGCTGCTGGCCGCCGTGGATAGGTCGCCTTCGCAGCGGTGCGCCCACCCAGGCTGGCTGTACAAGCGCCTGCAACGCGCCTGGCCTGAGCAACTCGACGCCATCACCAGCGCCAATAACCTGCATCCGCCCATGACCCTGCGGGTGAATGTGCGCCGGCAGAGCCGTGACGCCTACCTGCAGCAGTTGGCCGAGGCGAACATCGCCGCCACTGCTTGCTCCTTCAGCCCGGTCGGCATTCAGCTGGCCAGCCCCTGCGACGTCCAGCAGCTGCCCGGGTTCGCCGACGGGCTGGTCAGCGTGCAGGATGAAGCCGCTCAGCTGGCGGCGCCGCTGCTCGATCTCAAGCCCGGTCTACGCGTGCTGGATGCCTGCTGCGCCCCTGGCGGCAAGACCTGTCAGATGCTGGAGCAGCAGTCCGATCTGGCCGAGGTGGTCGGCCTGGATCTGGAGCCGGCGCGGCTCAAGCGGGTAGAGGAGAACCTCACGCGCCTGCAGCTGGCAGCACAACTGATCGCCGCCGACGGTCGAGACGTTGACCAGTGGTGGGACGGCACGCCCTTCCAGCGTATCCTGCTGGACGCACCCTGCTCGGCCACCGGCGTGATTCGCCGCCATCCGGACATCAAGCTGACCCGCAAGGCCGCGGATATCGCCGCACTGGCCAGTTTGCAGGGCGAGCTGCTCGATGCCCTATGGCCTACGCTGGAGGTAGGCGGCATCCTGGTGTACGCCACCTGCTCGGTGCTGCCGCAGGAAAACACCGAGGTGGTCGAGGCGTTTCTCGCGCGCCAGCCCGGTGCCCGCGCGCTGGATATCGTTGCTGACTACGGTATCGTGCAGCCCTGTGGTCGCCAATTGCTGCCGCAGGCAGACGGGCACGACGGTTTTTACCTGGCCCGCCTGATCAAGCTCAGTGCCAGCCCGCAACAGAAGAACAGGGAGTCTGCGGCATGAAGATCATCATTCTCGGTGCCGGTCAGGTCGGCGGCAGCCTGGCAGCGCAGCTGGCCAGCGAAGCCAACGACATCACCGTGATCGACACCGACAACGTGCGGCTACGCGAACTGGGCGACCGCCTGGATATCCGCACCGTGCATGGCAAGGGCTCGTTCCCCACGGTGCTGCGCCAGGCCGGTGCCGATGATGCCGACATGCTGATCGCCGTTACCAGTAGCGACGAAACCAACATGATCGCCTGCCAGGTGGCCTACACCCTGTTTCGCACCCCGACCAAGATCGCCCGCGTGCGCGAGTCGGCCTATCTGACCCGCGGCGGCCTGTTCCACAACGAGGCTGTGCCGATCGACGTGCTGATCAGCCCCGAGCAGGTGGTGACCAACTACGTCAAACGCCTGATCGAGAACCCCGGTGCACTGCAGGTGCTCGACTTTGCCGAGGGCAAGGCCCAGCTGGTGGCGGTGCGCGCCTACTACGGCGGCCCGCTGGTCGGCCAGGAGCTGCGCTTTCTGCGCCAGCACATGCCCGGCGTGGATACGCGGGTGGCGGCCATTTTCCGCAAGGACCGCCCGATCATTCCCAAGGGTGACACCATCATCGAGGCCGATGACGAGGTGTTCTTCATCGCCGCCACCCGCGACATTCGCGCGGTAATGAGCGAGCTGCGTCGCGTCGAGAAGACCCACAAGCGGGTGGTGATCGCCGGCGGCGGCAATATCGGCGAGCGCCTGGCCGAGGCCATCGAGAGCCGCTATCAGGTCAAGATCATCGAAGCCAGCAAGGCCCGCGCCGACTACCTGTCGAAAAATCTCGACCGCTCGGTCGTACTGCACGGCAGCGCCTCGGATCGCGAGCTGCTGATCGAGGAAAATATCGAGGACGTCGATATCTTCTGCGCCGTGACCAACGACGATGAGGCCAACATCATGTCGTCGATGCTGGCCAAGCGACTGGGCGCGCGCAAGGTGATGACGCTGATCAACAACCCGGCCTACGTTGATCTGGTGCAGGGCGGCGAGATCGACATTGCCATTTCACCCTCGCAGGCGACCATCGGCACGCTGCTGACCCACGTGCGTCGGGGCGATATCGTCAATGTTTACTCCCTGCGCCGGGGGGCGGCCGAGGCCATCGAGGTGGTCGCCCACGGCGACGGCCGCTCCTCCAAGGTGGTCGGCAAGTCGGTCGGTCAGATCGATCTGCCGCCGGGCACGACCATCGGCGCCATCGTGCGCGATGACGAGGTACTGATTGCCCACGATTCCACCGTGATCGAATCGGATGACCACGTCATCCTCTTCGTCATCAACAAAAAACATGTTCGCGATGTGGAGCGTCTGTTCCAGGTCGGACTGACCTTTCTCTAAGGCGCCCCGGAATGCAGTATCCGCAGATACAGCGCATCATCGGCATCCTGCTGATGCTTTTCTCCACCAGCATGCTGCCGGCCGCAGCGGTTGGGCTGTACTACCACGAGGAGGCGATGAACGCCTTCCTCAGCGCCTTTGTCATCACCATGATCGCCGGTGCCTGCATCTGGCTGCCGGTGCGCGGACAGCGCGCGGAGCTGCGTACCCGTGACGGCTATCTGATTACCGTTTTGTTCTGGCTGGTTCTCGGCCTGTTCGGGGCCGTGCCGCTGTGGCTGCTGGATATGCCCGACCTGACCGTCGCCGATGCGGTGTTCGAGTCCTTCTCGGGGCTGACGACCACCGGCGCCACGGTGATTACCGGGCTGGATACGCTGCCGCGCGCACTGCTGTATTACCGCCAGCAGCTGCAGTGGTTTGGCGGCATGGGGATCATCGTGCTGGCGGTGGCCATTCTGCCGATGCTGGGCGTGGGCGGCATGCAGCTGTACCGCGCCGAGATGCCCGGCCCGCTGAAAGAGAACAAGCTGACCCCGCGTATTGCAGAAACCGCCAAGGTACTCTGGTACATCTACGCCGGCCTGACCGTGGCCTGTGCGCTGGCCTATTGGGCCGCCGGCATGGACCTGTTCAACGCCATCGGCCACAGTTTCTCGACCGTCGCCATCGGTGGCTTCTCGACCCACGACGCCAGCATCGGCTACTACAACAGCCCGCTGATCGAGGCGATCTGCATCCTGTTCATGCTGATCTCGGGCATCAACTTTGCGCTGCACTTTCTCGCCTGGCGCTTCCGCTCGCTGAAAAACTACTGGCAGGATCCGGAATGCCGGGCCTACGTGCTGGTGATTCTGGCGCTGTTCATCATCTGCTTTGCGGTGCTGGTGCACTATCAGCACCACGATGTCTGGACCTCCGTGCGCTATGCGGCCTTCGAAACCGTGTCCATCGCCACCACCACCGGCTTCGGCGTCACCGACTTCTCAACCTGGCCGACCCTGCTGCCGTACCTGTTGTTGTACGCCAGCTTCATCGGTGCGTGCGCCGGCTCTACCGGCGGCGGCATGAAGGTGATTCGCGTGCTGCTGCTGTACAAACAGGGTGAGCGGGAGATCAAGCGCTTGCTGCATCCGCGCGGAATCTTTCCGGTCAAGCTGGGCAACAGCCCGGTGCCGGATCGCGTGGTAGAAACCGTCTGGGGCTTCTGCGCGGTCTACGTGTTTACCTTCGCGATGCTGTTCCTGATCCTGCTGGGTACCGGTCTGGACTTTGTCACCGCCTTTTCGGCGCTGACCGCCTGCATCAACAACCTGGGCCCGGGTCTGGGCGAGGTGGCGGTGCACTACGGCAATCTGGATGGCGGGGTAAAGTGGGTGTTGAGCTTTGCCATGCTGCTCGGGCGTCTTGAAGTATTTACCCTGCTGGTGCTGCTGTCACCGATGTTCTGGCGGCGCTAGCGCGCCGACCGTCAGATCAGGCCTCGTCGATAAAGGCCAGACCAGCCCCTTCGCCGGCGATCACCCGCTGCACCTGCATGCGCAAAATCGGCGCCTCGAAGGGCATGCCCTGCACCTGCCCGGTGACCTCATCACCGGGCTGCAGCGTGGCGAGCACGGGATGCTCGACAAAAACACCACCGTCGGACAGGTCTCGTGTGTGACCAACCACGTCACCAAAACTCGGGTGGGCAATCTTGATCTGTGCCTTCATCGGCGTGCGCGGATGCTGTCGCTGGTTGGCCAATCCCTTTCCTCACTTCGCAAGATACGCCTGATGAGCACCAGTCATCGCGTATTACATCATCACCTTGGCGAACACTAACATAGCCCGTTGACGGTTTTGCAGCCACAGTGCAAGCGCGCGACTTACCGCTCAGTACCAGCGCTTTTCACCTTCGGGCCGCTTCTTGAAGCGCTTCATGCTCCACATGTACTGGCTCGGCCAGCGCCGCACGTAGCTCTCGATCACCGCACTCATGCAGGCCACGGCCTCGTACTCATCCTGGCTGTAGAGCCCGTCGGGCGCTGCCTCGAGAATGACCTTGAAACCGCTGTTGTCCGGCAGCCGCACACAGTGGAAGAACACCGCCTGGGCCTCGCCGCCCTTGAGCAGGTTGGGCACAAACTTGCTGGTCAGCGCCTGGGTGGCAAAGAAGGGCACGAACAGGCCGCTCTTGAGCGCTGGCTCCGGGTCGGCCGGAATACCCACGGCACCGCCGCGGCGCACTTCACGCATGACGCTGATGATGCCTTCGCGGGTAGACGCCGCTACCTTGTTGCCCAGCTGGGTACGCTGGCGCTGCAGCAGCTCATCCACCGCTTTCTGCTTGGGCGGACGATAGAAGATGATCGGTTTGGCGCGCAGGCAGTACCAGTGATTCAGCACCTCCCAGTTGCCCAGGTGGCTGGTGATGCCCACCACGCCCTTGCCGGCCTCAAGCGCCTTGACCAGGACCTCTTCGCCTTCCACTTCCTTGATTAGGCTGACGGTCTTCTGCGGCGACCACATCCAGGCGCAGGCACTCTCGGCAAAGCTGCGCCCGGTATCGATCAGGGTACGACGCACCAGATCGTTCAGCTCAGCCTCGGTCAGCTCCGGCATGCAGTGAGTGAGGTTGATACGCACCACGTCACGCGAGCGGTTGGGCAGCTTCCACATCAACCAGCCAACCAGCGCACCCAACCGCTGTGCCACGCTGAACGGCAGCATGGAAAACAGCTTGAGAAATCCAACGATGATGGCGCCTTTCAACCGCTCCACGGTAATGCTCCGAACAAGAAATCAGCCGCCATTGTAAGCCGCTCGGGCGGGCAGGGCGAGAACCCGGCTCAGCCGACAGCCAGGGCCGGGTAGCGGTGGCAATCGGTGGTGTGATCCATTGCCATGCCGGTGGCCTGCATGAAGGCGTAGCAGATGGTCGGGCCAACGAAGGTAAAATCGGCTTTCTGCAATGCCTTGCTCATCGCCCTGGCCTGGTCCGTCTGTGCCGGAATCTCGCCCAGGGTTGCGGCGTGGCGAATCAGCGGCTGGCCGCCGACAAACTGCCAGAGCCACTCGACCGGGTCATGCTCGGCGCACAAACGCTGCCAGGCACGGGCGTTGCGCCGCGCACCATAGACCTTGAGGCGGTTGCGAATGATGCCCGGGTCCTGCAACAACGCCTGCAACTCGTCGTCCGTCTGATTGGCCATAAAGTCGATATCAAAGCCTCGGTACACCTGACGGTAGTGCTCACGCTTGCGCAGCACGGTGATCCACGACAGGCCCGCCTGAAAGCCTTCCAGCATCAACATCTCGAACAGGCTGTCAGCATCGCGGCAGGGCACTCCCCACTCCTCGTCGTGATAGCGCTGATAAAGCGGGTCATCACTGCACCAACTGCAGCGCACCGGGTCCATCGGGTTCATGCCTTTGCTCCAACCTGAGAGTTATACTCGCCACCTGAGCGCCATCTTACATCGGCCCACGGAGAACCACATGAGCGACCAGTTGCAAATCATCGACCTGAGCGTGGGCGAGGGCAAGGAGTGCGTCAAAGGCGCGCTGATTACGACCCACTACACCGGCACCCTGGAAGACCGCACCGTATTTGACTCCTCACACCAGCGTGGCCGCCCGTTCCAGTGCGTCATCGGCACCGGCCGGGTCATCAAGGGCTGGGATCAGGGCCTGATGGGCATGCGCGTCGGCGGCCGTCGCCAACTGTTTGTACCGGCAGCGCTGGCCTACGGCGAACGCAGCGTCGGCGAGCACATCAAACCCGGCAGCAATTTGTGTTTCGAGATCGAATTGCTGGAAGTGCTGACCCGCGACGATTGACGCCCAGCACGCCCACGCGCTAGATTCGACCCTATGACCGACGCACGCCTGTTCAACGCCGCCATGATTATTACCGCCATTCCAGCAACGGCGGGCTAGCTTGCGTCCAGACCCCACCCGCCTCCGAGGCGGGTAATCAGCACTGTCTCCGAGGTTTCAACCGCATCAGGAGACAGCATGAACACCGCCACAGCCACCCCCACTTCCGACACCGACCTCAGCGAGGACGACGGCACGGCGCAGCTACGCGCGCTGGTCGGCAGCATCCTCTCGGCCCCGGTCTACGACGTTGCGCTTGAAACCCCGCTGCAATTTGCCCCGCGCCTGTCAGCCAACCTGAACAATCAGGTGTTGCTCAAGCGCGAAGACCTGCAGCCGGTGTTCTCGTTCAAGATCCGCGGCGCCTATACCCGGGTTGCGCGTCTTACCCCAAGCGAGCGCGCACGCGGCGTCATCACCGCCTCTGCCGGCAACCACGCCCAGGGCCTGGCGCTGGCTGCCCAGCGACTCGGCGCGCGCGCCCTGATCGTCATGCCCACCACCACCCCCCGGCTCAAGGTAGAGGGGGTTTGCGCCCGCGGCGCGACCGCACTGCTGCACGGTGAGAGCTTTGCCGAGGCGCTGGCCCACGCCCTGCAACTGGCCGAACAGCAGGGCTATACCTTTGTCCCGCCCTTTGACGACCCCGATGTGATCGCTGGCCAGGGCACAGTCGCCGTGGAGCTGCTGCGCCAGTACCAGAGCCCACTGCACGCGGTATTCGTGCCGGTTGGCGGCGGCGGGCTGATTGCCGGGGTGGCGGCCTACATCAAGTACCTGCGCCCGGAGGTACGGGTGATCGGTGTCGAGTCGAAGGAGTCTGCCTGCCTGCAGGCCGCGCTGGCGGCCAATGCGCGCGTGGTGCTGCCCCAGGTTGGTCGCTTTGCCGATGGCGTCGCCGTCGCGCAGATCGGCGCGCTGAACTTCGAGTACTGCCGGCGCTATGTCGATGAGGTAATCACGGTCAGCAACGATGAGATCTGCAGCGCCGTGCGCGCCATCTACGACGACACCCGCTCCATCACCGAACCCTCCGGTGCACTGGCGGTGGCCGGGCTACGCCAGTACGTGCGCCGGGAGGGCATCCAGGGCGATACCCTGATCGCCATCAACTCCGGCGCCAATATCGATTTCGACCGTCTTGGGCAGGTCATCGAACGTTCGGCCGTGGCGCACCCATGAGCACGCAAAGCGATAGGCAAGGGTCGCCGCATTCTGCGGCGCAGACCAGTAAATACGCCGCTTTCCTGTATGTCGCAGGCGTTCTGACTGTATACTTCGGCCTTTCTCAATTTCACAGCCCGACCTGGTGAAACACGTGACTCAGACCAATCCAGCCGTCCACACCTTTCAAGGACTGATCCTTGCCCTGCAAAGCTACTGGGCAGAGCGGGGTTGTGTGGTTTTGCAGCCCTACGACATGGAAATGGGTGCCGGCACCTTCCACACAGCTACCTTCCTGCGCGCCATTGGCCCGGAAACCTGGAACGCCGCCTACGTACAACCCAGCCGCCGCCCCGCTGACGGCCGCTACGGCGAGAACCCGAACCGCCTGCAGCATTACTACCAGTTCCAGGTGGTGCTCAAGCCGAACCCGGACAACATCCAGGAGCTGTATCTGGATTCACTGCGCCACATCGGCATCGACCCGCTGGTGCATGACATCCGCTTCGTTGAAGACAACTGGGAATCGCCAACCCTAGGCGCCTGGGGTCTGGGCTGGGAAGTCTGGCTCAACGGCATGGAAGTGACCCAGTTCACCTACTTCCAGCAGGTCGGTGGCGTCGAGTGCTATCCGGTCACCGGCGAGATCACCTACGGCCTGGAGCGTCTGGCGATGTACCTGCAGGGCGTCGATTCGGTCTACGACCTGGTCTACTCCGACGGCCCGTTCGGCAAGGTCAGCTACGGCGACGTGTTCCACCAGAACGAGGTGGAGCAGTCGACCTACAACTTCGAGCACGCCAACGTCGACAAGCTGTTCGAACTGTTCGATTTCTACGAAGGTGAAGCCAACCGCTTGATGGAGCTGGAGCTGCCACTGCCAGCCTATGAAATGGTTATCAAGGCATCGCACACCTTCAACTTGCTGGACGCCCGCCGCGCCATCTCGGTAACCGAGCGTCAGCGTTACATTCTCCGTGTTCGCACCCTGTCCCGCGCGATTGCCCAGAGCTACCTGCTGGCCCGCGCCCGCCTCGGCTTCCCGATGGCCACCCCCGAATTGCGTGACGAAGTACTGGCCAAGCTGAAGGAGGCCGAATAATGCAGGCGCAGGATTTTCTCGTTGAACTGGGCACCGAAGAGCTGCCTCCCAAGGCCCTGAAGAAACTGGCCGAAGCCTTTCTGGCCGGGGTTGAAGGCGGCCTGAAAGACGCTGGCCTGGACTACAGCAAGGCTCGCTACTACGCCGCGCCGCGCCGCCTGGCCGTGTTGGTCGAGGCGCTGGCAACCCAGCAGCCCGATCGCACCAGCCAGCTTGATGGCCCGCCGCTGCAGGCCGCGTTCGATGCCGACGGCAAGCCGACCAAGGCCGCCGAGGGCTTTGCCCGCAAGTGTGGTGTCAGCCTGGCCGAGATCGACCAGAGCGGCCCGAAGCTGCGCTTCGTGCAGAACATCCCGGGCCAGCCGGCCACCGACCTGCTGCCGGGCATCGTCGACGCCGCACTGGCCGCGCTGCCGATTCCCAAGCGCATGCGCTGGGGTGCCCGCAAGACCGAATTCGTCCGTCCGACCCAGTGGCTGGTGATGCTGCTCGGCGAGCAGGTCGTGCCCTGCGAGATTCTCTCCCAGCAGGCCGGTAACCTGTCCCGTGGCCACCGCTTCCATCATCCGGATCAGGTCACCATCGCCAGTCCGGCGGCCTACGCGCAAACCCTGCGCAGCGCACACGTGATCGCCGACTTCGCCGAGCGCCGCGAGATCATCAAGAACCGCGTCGACACGCTGGCGGCCGAGCAGCAGGGTACGGCCATCGTGCCGGCCGATCTGCTGGACGAAGTGACCGCGCTGGTCGAGTGGCCGGTACCGCTGGTCTGCAGCTTCGAAGAACGCTTCCTCGACGTACCGCAGGAAGCGCTGATCTCGACCATGCAGGACAACCAGAAATACTTCTGCCTGCTGGATGCGAGCGGCAAGCTGCTGCCGCGCTTTATCACGGTCTCCAACCTGGAGAGCAAAGACCCGACACAGATCATCGAGGGCAACGAGAAAGTCGTACGCCCGCGCCTGACCGACGCCGAGTTCTTCTTCAAGCAGGATCAGAAACATCCCCTGGAGACGCGCAACGAGCGCTTGGCCAATGTGGTGTTCCAGGCTGAACTGGGCAGTGTCTTCGAGAAAGCACAGCGCGTATCCGATCTGGCCCGCCTGATCGCCAACCAGCTGGGTGGTGACGCCGAGCGCGCCGCCCGCGCCGGCCTGCTGTCCAAGTGCGACCTGGCGACCGAGATGGTCGGCGAGTTCCCCGAGCTGCAGGGGATTGCCGGTTACTACTACGCCAAGCACGACGGCGAGGCCGATGACGTTGCCCTGGCCCTGAACGAGCAGTACATGCCACGTGGCGCCGGTGCCGAACTGCCAAGCACCCTGACCGGTGCCGCCGTCGCGCTGGCCGACAAGATCGACACGCTGGTCGGCATCTTCGGTATCGGCATGCTGCCGACCGGCTCCAAGGACCCGTATGCCCTGCGCCGTGCGGCCTTGGGTGTGCTGCGTATCCTGATCGAGAAACAGCTGGATCTGGACCTGGTCGGCACAGTGGCCTGGTCCAGGCAGGAGTATTTGAGCAAGTCGGGCGTTTCGCTGAAGGACGGTGACACCAGCTTGGTCGATCTGGTGAAGGACTTTATCTTCGATCGCCTCCGCGCCCGCTACGAGGACGAAGGCATCGACGTCGCCGTATACCAGTCCGTCCGCGCCGTCAGCCCGACCTCGCCGCTGGACTTTGATCAGCGTGTGCAGGCGGTACAGGCCTTCCGTCGTCTGCCCGAGGCCGACACCCTGGCTGCGGCCAACAAGCGGGTGTCCAATATCCTGTCCAAGGCCGACGGCGTGGTGGGTACCCAGATCAACGCCGCCCTGCTGAGCGAGAGCGCAGAGAAAGCCCTGGCGGCCGCCGTAGAAGCCGCAGAGCAGGCTGTCGCGCCGCTGACCTCGCAACGTCAATACCAACCCACTCTGGAACGACTGGCCGCCCTGCGTGAGCCGGTAGATGCGTTCTTCGAGCAGGTACTGGTCAACGCCGACGATGCCGCCGTGAAAGCCAACCGCTACGCGCTGCTGGCGCGCCTGCGCGGCCTGTTCCTGGGTGTAGCGGATATTTCGCTGTTGGGTTAAAAGCAGCCGCAAGCTACAAGCTGTAAGCGGCAAGCCGTCCGCGTTGACTTGTAGCTTGCCGCTTGGAGCTTGCCGCTGTGAAGCTGATTATTCTCGACCGCGACGGGGTCATCAATTACGACTCCGACGCCTATATCAAATCGCTGGAAGAATGGATTCCGCTACCGGGCTCCATCACCGCCATCGCGCGGCTGAGCAAGGCGGGCTGGACGGTCGCTGTCGCGACCAACCAATCCGGCGTGGGCCGCGGCTACTACAGCGAAGCCACCCTGCAAAGCATGCATGACCGCCTTTGCCAGCTGGTGGCGGAGCAGGGCGGCCAGGTGGACCTCATCCGGTACTGTCCGCACACACCAGAGGCCGGCTGCGACTGCCGCAAGCCGCTGCCGGGCCTGTTCATTCAGATCGCCGAGCATTTCCATCAGTCGCTGAACGGCGTGCCTACCGTGGGCGACAGCCCGCGTGACCTGGAGGCCGGCGCTGCCGTCGGTTGTACACCCTACTTGGTGCGCACCGGCAAGGGCGCTCGCAGCGAGCACAAGACGCTGCCCACCGGCACGCAGGTCTTCGATGACCTGGCGGCCGTTGTCGATCATCTTCTGGAAACCTGAACCCATGTCCCTGCTGATGTCCCTACGCGTCGCCCTGTTCTATCTGCTGCTGTCGACCAGCGCCGCGATCTGGTGCCTGCTGATCATCCCGGTTGCACCCTTTCTCAATGTCCGCTGGCGGGTCAAGGTGATCATCGAGTGGTGGACCGGCGTAGCCGTCTGGCTGACCCGCCACATCGTCGGTATCCACTATGAGGTCAGCGGGCAGGAAAACATTCCCGATCAGCCCGGCGTCATTCTGGCCAATCACCAGAGCACCTGGGAAACCTTTTTCCTGCCTCGTCTGTTCCGCCCGCAAACCCAGCTGATCAAGCGTGAGCTGCTGCTGGTGCCGTTCTTTGGCTGGGCCTTCGCGCTGGCCAAACCCATCGCCATCGACCGCAGCAAGGCTCGGGATTCACTGCAACAGCTGACCCGCATCGGCGGCGAGCGGCTGAAAGACGGCATGTGGATTCTGGTCTTCCCCGAGGGGACCCGTAACCTGCCCGGCCAGCCGGTCAAATTCTCCCGTGGTGGCGCGGCGCTGGCCTGCGCCAATGGTGCCCCGATTATTCCGCTGGCGCACAATGCCGGCGAATTCTGGCCCCGTCACGGCTGGGGCAAGAAGCCCGGCACCATCAAGGTCATGATTGGCCCGGCGATCTATCCGGCCGGCGCCGACCCGCGCTCTATCGTGGCCGCCAACAAGCAGGCCGAAGCCTGGATCAACAGCCAACTGCAGAGCCTGCGCGACGCCTGAGTGCGCTCTGGTCCATAATGGGGGTTCGCCCTACAACTACTGTCTGCTTGGTGTCTTGATATGGATATTAATCGCTATCTCAAAGCCCTGGTCGAGAAGGAAGGATCAGACCTGTTTTTCAGCGTTGGCGCCCCCGTCACTCTCAAGCGCGAGGGGGACTTTTTTGCCTTCGGCAACCAGCCACTCGCCTCCGGTGCCGTCAAGGAACTCGCCTGGCAGGTGATGAGCGAGAAGCAGATCGAAGAGTTTGAGCGCGAGCAGGAAATGAACCTCGCGGTCGGCCTGCCCAACTGCGGGCGTTTCCGTATCAACGTCTACTACCAGCGCGGCGAAGTCGGCATGGTGGTTCGCCACATTAGCCATCAGATCCCGGCATTCGCCGAACTGGGCTTGCCGGCGCAGCTGGAGAAGCTGGCCCTCAAGGACCGCGGGCTGATCCTGGTGGTCGGTGCCACCGGCTCCGGTAAATCCACTACGCTTGCGGCGATGCTCGATTACCGCAACACCAACCGCGCCGGGCATATCGTCTGTATCGAAGATCCCATCGAGTTTCTGCACAAGCACAAAAAGTCCATCGTCGATCAGCGTGAGGTCGGCCTGGACACCCAGAGCTTTGCCCATGCCTTGCGTAACGTGCTGCGCGAATCGCCGGATGTGATCATGATCGGCGAGGTCCGCGACAAGGCGACCATGCAGCACGCACTGCACTACAGCGAAACGGGTCACCTGGTGGTCGCCACCCTGCACGCCACCAACAGCGTTCAGGCGATCGAGCGCATCGTCAATCTGTTCCCGGAAGGCGAGCGCAAACAAACCCTCGGTGATATCTCAATGAACCTGGCCGGCATCGTTGCCCAGCGGCTGGTTCCGGGCGTAGAGAAGAAGCGGGTCGCCGCCGTCGAGGTGTTGCTGCGTACGCCGTACATACGCAACCTGATCGCCCGTGATGAACTGCACGAGATCAAGGATTCGATGAACCGTGGTCAGGAGCCCGGCCTGCAGAGCTTTGATCAGCACCTGTACGAGCTGGTCGGCAAGGGCAGCATCACGCTGGATATGGCGCTGCGCTACGCCGACTCGGCGACCGACCTGAAGCTCAAGGCCAAGTTCAGCGATACCCGCAGCGAGTCGCCGCTGAGCATGCCCGAGCAGAAGCCTGAGGCTTCCCCGCAGCAGGAAACGGAGCTCACCTTCAAGTCGTCCGGCAACAGCTTCTCCGATTCGGATCTGACCGACGATTTTCGCTAGCTCCCGGCTTGCCTGCGGGCCTGAGGCAGGGGCAGGGCAGCAGGCAGCGAGCATTAAAAAACCCCTTTAACCATACAGTTAAAGGGGTTTTTACCATGCAACTTGCGAGCGCCGTTAGACGTCCAGGTTAGACACGGCCAGCGCGTTGGTTTCGATGAACTCGCGACGCGGTTCAACGTGATCGCCCATCAGGGTATTGAAGATCTGATCCGCCGCGATGGCATCTTCAATGTTGACCCGCAGCATGCGACGGCTTTCCGGATCCATGGTGGTTTCCCACAGCTGGTCCGGGTTCATCTCACCCAGCCCTTTGTAGCGCTGAATGTAATGACGACGCGCGGTCTCGTTCATCATCCATTCGAGCGCTTCCTTGAAGGTGCTGATCGGCTTCTTCTTCTCGCCGCGCTGCATGTACGCACCCGGCTCCAGCAGGCTTTGCAGGGTTTCCCCCAACTCGGCCATGGAGCGGTAGTCGTTACTCGCAAACAGATCGCGGTTGAAGGTGATGTAGCTGGACAGACCGTGAGTGATGGATTCCACTTCGGGCAGCCACAGGTGGCGTTCGGTATCCTCGCGCAGGCTGACGTTGTACTGCTGGCCCGAGCGCTCGGTCGCCGCTACACGGGTAGCCAGGCCTTTGATCCACTCGTCCATGAACGCCTTGTCGCCAAGGTTCTCGACGGTCAGACGCGGCAGGTAAACGAAGTGCTCCATCAGCTCCTGCGGATACAGACGGGCCAGACGCTTGAGGGTACGCATGACCGCGCGGAACTGCTGCACGATACGCTCCAGCGCCTCACCGGTGATGCCCGGCGCGTCTTCGTTGACGTACAGGTAGGAGTCTTCGAGGGCGGACTGGGTCAGGTACTCTTCCAGCGCCTCATCGTCCTTCAGATACTGTTCTTGCTTGCCTTTCTTGATCTTGTACAGCGGCGGCTGCGCTATGTACACGTAGCCGTTCTCGATCAGCTCCGGCATCTGGCGGAAGAAGAAGGTCAGCAGCAGGGTACGAATGTGCGAGCCGTCGACGTCCGCATCGGTCATGATGATGATGTTGTGGTAACGCAGCTTTTCGATATTGAATTCTTCGCGACCGATGCCGCAACCCAGCGCCGTGATCAGCGTACCGACCTCGGCGGAGGAGAGCATCTTGTCAAAGCGTGCTTTCTCGACGTTGAGGATCTTGCCCTTCAACGGCAGGATCGCCTGGGTACGACGATTGCGGCCCTGTTTCGCAGAGCCGCCGGCGGAGTCACCCTCCACAATGTACAGTTCGGACAACGCCGGATCTTTTTCCTGGCAGTCCGCCAGTTTGCCCGGCAGACCGGCGATATCCAGTGCACCCTTGCGGCGAGTCATCTCGCGCGCCTTGCGGGCCGCTTCACGGGCACGGGCAGCATCGATCATCTTGCCGACAACGGCCTTGGCTTCGCTGGGCTTCTCTAGCAGATAGTCGCCGAAGAACTTGTTCATTTCCTGTTCCACCGCCGTCTTCACCTCGGACGACACCAGCTTGTCCTTGGTTTGGGAGGAGAACTTGGGGTCCGGTACCTTGACCGAAATGATCGCAGTCAGACCTTCCCGGGCATCGTCGCCGGAGGTGTTGACCTTGAGCTTTTTCAGCAGACCTTCCTGCTCAATGTAGGCGTTCAGGCTGCGGGTGAGGGCGCTACGGAAACCCGCGAGGTGGGTACCGCCGTCGCGCTGAGGAATATTGTTGGTGAAGCAGAGAATGCTTTCGTTAAAGCTGTCGTTCCACTGCATCGCCACTTCCACGCCAATGCCGTCTTCGCGCTGCAGGTTGAAGTGGAACACCGAGTTGATGCTGCTCTTGTTCTGATTCAGGTAGTCGACAAAAGCACGCAGGCCGCCTTCATAGCGGAATAGCTCATGCTTGCCGGTGCGCTCATCCCTCAGGTTGATACCCACACCCGAGTTAAGGAAGGACAGCTCGCGCAGGCGTTTGGCAAGGATATCCCAGCTAAAGCTGATGCTGCTGAAGGTCTCGGCGGAGGGCTTGAAGTGGATCTGCGTGCCGGTGCTATCGGTGTCGCCGACTTCAGCCAGTGGAGCCTGTGGCACGCCGTGTACATAGGTCTGTTCCCAGACTTTACCGTGACGGCGAATGGTTAGGATCAGCTTTTCAGACAGGGCATTCACAACGGACACCCCCACCCCGTGCAGACCGCCGGACACCTTGTAGCTGTTGTCGTCGAATTTGCCGCCTGCGTGCAGGACGGTCATGATCACCTCGGCCGCCGATACGCCTTCCTCGTGCGCATCAACCGGGATGCCCCGGCCGTTGTCTCGCACGCTGACGGACTCATCGGTGTGGATGGTGATGTCGATATCGCTACAGTATCCCGCCAGGGCTTCGTCGATAGAGTTGTCGACGACTTCGAAGACCATGTGGTGGAGGCCAGTGCCATCATCCGTGTCGCCGATGTACATACCGGGGCGCTTGCGCACTGCATCTAGGCCCTTGAGTACCTTAATGCTCGACGAATCATAGGCTTTGTTATCGGTCATCTTGAGTCACTCCAGACTTCATTCGGTCTGCACAATGTGCCCATGTTCCACGTGGAACATGGATAAAGGTGTATCCGGCTGCCAGCAATTGCTCAGCGAGTCGGCATCTACGCAGGTAATAAATACCTGACACTCCAGCGATTCGAGCAGGCGACACAGCGCCTGCCGATGCGCGCTATCGAGTTCAGAGGGCAAGTCGTCCACCAGGAAAACACAGTCCTGCTGACGATCCAGCTGCCGCAGCAAGCGCCCTTGGGCGATCTTGAGCGCGCATACCACCAGCTTCTGCTGGCCTCTGGACAGCACCTCAGCGGCATTCAAGCCCCGAAGCCGCAACCTCAGGTCGCCCCGTTGTGGGCCGGCCTGGGTATGCCCGAGGGCGCAATCGCGCGCGAACTGGCTGTCCAGCACCTCGGCCAAACTTCGCTCCTTATCCCAACCTCTGAAGTAACTGAGGGTAAGACCGTCCAGTGAAACCAGCTCGGCAAGCGTCTGCTCGAAGATCGGTTTCAGCTGCTGCAGATAAGCCTGTCTGAAGCCGTCTATCTGCTCGCCAGCGGCGACAATCTCGGCCTCCCAGGGGGCGAGGAGCGAACGTTCGATTCTACCACGTCGAAGCAGTGAATTCCGTTGTTTGAGACTCTTTTGCAGCCGCTGCCAGGCTGGTAGGAAACGATGTTCCACGTGGAACACGCCCCAGTCCAGGTACTGGCGGCGCTGCTTGGGCGCCCCTTCGAGCAACCGAAAGCTATCCGGATTGATCAACTGCAGCGGCAACAACTCGGCGAGCTGAGCCGTACTACGTGCGCTCTGCCCATTGATACGAATTTCGTAATCCGCCTGGCGGTTACGTGAAATCCCCAAACGCGACGCGACACCCTGCACTGATTGCAACTCGGCAAACACGGTGCAGCTGTCTTGGTCGTACTGAATAACGGGTTGCAGTCGAGTGCTTCGGAAGGAGCGCGCGAGGCCAAGAATGTGAACGGCCTCCAGCAAACTGGTTTTGCCACTGCCGTTGGCGCCGGAAACGAGGTTGATACGCGGAGAGGGGAGCAGGGTCACCGGGTGCAGATTGCGCACCGCGGTGACCGCAAGACGAGTCAGGGGCATGCGCGATTAGAGGCGCATGGGCATAACGACGTAAAGACTTTCATCGGATTCAGCTTCCTGAACCAGTGCACTGCTGTTGGCATCGGACAGTACCAGCTTGGCCTGTTCGTGACCCAGCACATTCATCACGTCGAGGAGGTAACTGACGTTGAAGCCGATCTCCAGGCCCGCGCCGTTGTAGTCGACCATTACTTCTTCTTCGGCCTCTTCCTGCTCCGGGTTATTCGCCTGGATCTTCAGCTGACCGGATTCCAGAGTGAGACGAATACCGCGGTATTTCTCATTCGACAGAATGGCTGTACGGCTGAAAGCGTCACGCAGGGTCTGGCGATCGGCGATAACGATCTTGTCACCACCCCGCGGCAGCACACGTTCGTAATCCGGGAACTTGCCGTCCACCAGTTTGGAGGTGAAGGTGAAGTCACCGGTGGTCGCGCGAATGTGGTGGCTACCCAGCATAACGTTGACGGTGTCGTCGGCTTCGCCGAGCAGCCGGGCCAGCTCGAGGATGCCCTTACGCGGCACAATCAGCTGATAGCGTTCTTGGTAATCGATATTGGCATCGACGGTACACATCGCCATACGGTGACCGTCAGTGGCTACCGCACGCAGCTGCCCTTTGTTGATTTCCAGCAAGAGGCCGTTGAGGTAGTAACGAACATCCTGCTGCGCCATGGCGAAACTGGTACGGTCGATCAAGCGACGTAGTTTGTTCTGCGTAATGGCGAAACTCATGGCGCCCGGCCCGTCTTCGACGTTGGGGAAGTCTGTCGCAGGCAGAGTGGCCAGAGTAAAGCGACTGCGGCCAGCCTTGATCAGCGCCTTGCCTTCTTCCACCTTGAGAGTGATGGCAGTTTCATCTGGCAGCGATTTGCAGATGTCCATCAGCTTGCGCGCAGGTACGGTGATCTCGCCGGCTTCGCTGCCTTCTTCCAGGGGAATGCGACCAACCAGTTCGACTTCCAGATCGGTACCGGTGAGCGACAGGGTATTGCCGTCAACAACAAGCAGTACGTTGGACAGAACCGGAAGGGTCTGGCGGCGTTCCACAACACCCGCAACCAGTTGCAGGGGCTTCAACAGAGCTTCGCGCTGAATGGTGAATTGCATTGTCTTCCTTCGACCTCGTGCTGGTTGGCAGTGGTGTGGGCTGACGATCTCAGGTCGTCAGCGTCCTCAACAAATTCTTGTAGTCCTCGCGGATGTCCGCATCCGTTTCACGCAGTTCAGCAATCTTGCGCGTGGCATGCAATACCGTGGTGTGATCACGTCCACCAAAGGCATCGCCAATCTCGGGCAGGCTGTGATTGGTCAGCTCTTTGGACAAAGCCATGGCAACCTGTCGCGGCCTGGCAACAGAGCGCGAACGACGCTTGGACAGCACATCCGCAACCTTGATTTTGTAATACTCGGCGACCGTGCGCTGAATATTATCGATACTGACCAATTTGTCCTGCAAGGCCAGCAAGTCCTTCAATGACTCGCGAATCAGCTCGATGGTGATATCGCGCCCCATGAAGTGCGCGCTGGCGATCACTCGCTTGAGCGCACCTTCCAGTTCGCGCACGTTGGAGCGGATACGTTGGGCAATAAAAAACGCCGCATCGTGGGGCAGATCCACCCGCGACTGTTCGGCCTTCTTCATCAGAATGGCTACGCGGGTTTCCAGTTCCGGCGGCTCGACCGCCACGGTCAACCCCCAGCCAAAACGCGATTTGAGCCGCTCTTCCAGGCCGTCGATTTCCTTCGGGTAACGGTCGCTGGTAAGAATGACCTGTTGCCCACCTTCGAGCAGCGCGTTAAAGGTATGGAAAAACTCCTCCTGCGAACGCTCCTTCTTGGCAAAGAACTGAATGTCGTCAATCAACAGCGCATCGACCGAGCGGTAGTAGCGCTTGAAATCGTTGATGGCATTCATCTGCAGCGCCTTCACCATGTCGGCCACAAAACGCTCGGAATGCAGGTAAACGATCTTCGCTGCCGGGTTCTTCTTCAGCAGGTGGTTGCCCACCGCGTGCATAAGGTGGGTCTTACCCAAACCCACACCGCCGTAAAGAAACAGCGGGTTGTAACCATGCTTGGGGTTATCGGCCACCTGCCAGGCGGCGGCGCGCGCCAATTGGTTCGACTTGCCTTCAACAAAGTTCTCGAAGGTAAAGCTGCGGTTGAGCAGACTGGTGTGCTTGATCAGCGTCGGTGGCGGCTGACTGGTATCGGGCTGGCTGTTGCCGGCGAACTCGGCTGCGGCATCGGACGCGCCGCGGTGATCGGCAGCGGGTTGCGAGCTCACCACCACCGGTGTCACCGCGGGGCTGGCAGGAGCCGCGGCTGGCGTGGGGTCGATCGGACGCGGCGCGGCTGCCGGCGCAACTTGAGCAGCTGGTGCTGCCGCAGGAGCCGCGCGACGACTGCCAATCAGCAGCGACACCATCGGCGCCTGCCCCTGGGACAGGTCATCCAGCAGCTCTTGAATACGATTCAGGTATTTGTCGTTGACCCAATCAAGCACGAAGCGGTTGGGCGCATACAGACGGATCTCGGCCTGATCGCCATCAACCTGCAACGGGCGGATCCAGGTATTGAACTGTTGAGATGGAAGCTCATCACGCAAAAAATCGATGCATTGCTGCCAAAGTGCAACAGACACTGAATCCCCCGGGGACCACTGAAACCAGCGGCTTTTATTGAAGACAAATGCACATCGCGGCAAGGCGACGAACTACGGATAACAGAGCCGCCTATTCTATCCCTTCACCCCTGACTTATCCACACACCAGCCGCCTCCCGGTGACAAAAAAGCGACTGGCGTTTTGCCTTGTCAGGTTGCAGAACAGACCGCCGGAAGACACCAACGCCTTGTAAATCGCGCTCTGTAGAAGCTGTGAACAACTGCACCTCAGCCTTGTTGGCAAACAGCCCTCTAACCGGTGGATAAAACCGCCTGTGGATATCCATACCTTTTATCCACAGGGCGCACACAGGGACACCCGGGTGCCGTCCCCCGCTTATCCGCAGGGTTATCATGCAAGCAACCCACTGATCTGCTTTGCTTTTATGGCCTTATCCACAGAAAATCACGGCACCATATACAGTCACTGCATTTATCTTTTAATCAAACTGATTTCATATTATTTATTCATGGTTCTTTTGCCCTGCGGGGAAATTGACCTCGGCCAGCTTTTTCTCTAGAATTGCCGGTCCCTCGAAGGGGCACTTAGCTCTGATGTGACTTACTCAGGTATCTGAAGATGAAAAGAACGTTCCAACCCAGCGTACTGAAGCGCAAGCGCACCCACGGTTTCCGTGCTCGTATGGCTACCAAGAACGGCCGTGCTGTTCTGGCTCGCCGTCGTGCCAAAGGCCGCGCACGCCTGTCCGCTTAAGCACCGGTTTACTGGTGGATCTCGGGTTCACACCTGAACACAGGCTACTGACGCCTGCTCAGTTCAAGCGCGTATTCGATGGAGCCACCTGCAAAGCCTCAGGACCCAGCCTGCTGCTGTTGGCCAGAGAAAACTCTCTGGGCCACGCACGGTTGGGTCTGGTCATTGCCAAGAAAAGTGTTCGGCGTGCGGTAGACCGTAACAAGGTCAAGCGCATTGCCCGCGAGTCGTTCAGACAGCATCGTGCTGAGCTGGGGGATCTGGACATTGTCGTACTGGCCCGCAAGGGACTGGGCGACCTGGACAATGCTGCACTGCATGCCCTGTATCAGGGTATGTGGCGCAGGCTTATAAAATCGGCCGCAAAAAACCGCTCACGTGACCCCGGACCCCCGTCATCCCATGCGTAGCATCGCGCTCGGACTGATCAAGGTTTACCGCTACGCCATCAGTCCCATGATGGCCAGTCACTGCCGTTTCTATCCCTCCTGTTCCTGCTACGCCCAGGAAGCCATCGAACAGCATGGTCTTCTCAAGGGCAGCCTGCTCAGCGCACGCCGCCTGGGACGTTGTCATCCCTGGAACCCCGGTGGATATGATCCGGTACCGCCAGCTTCTGCCAACCGACCGACCCGAATGGCCAACAAACCATGAACCTCCAACGTAATATCCTCATCGGTGCTCTACTGGTGATCACCTACCTGATGGTGGTGCAGTGGAATAAGGATTTTGTTCAGCAGGATCTTGCTCCGGCAGCCCAGACCCAGATGGCCCCGCTCGACAGCAGCGATCTGCCGGGCGATGACACCGCCGCGTCCCACGACGGTGACGTGCCGGCTGCCATCAATGGCGAGGGCGAAGCCCTGGCGCCGGCCCAGGTGACCACCCCGGATGCAAAGGGTGGACTGGTCAAGGTTGAAACCGACACCCTGCAGGTGACCATTAACCCGGTGGGAGGTGACATTGTCTCCCTGGCACTACCGCAGTATCCGACCCGCAAGGATCGTCCGGATCTGCCATTCCAGCTGCTGGAGCAATCGGGCAACCGCACTTACATCGCGCAAAGCGGCCTGACCGGTCAACAAGGCCCGGACAAGTCCAGCGGCCGCGCGCAGTACAGCGTCGAGCAGAACAGTTACCAGCTGGCTGATGGCCAGGATCAACTGGTTGTTGACCTGACTACCAGCAACGACGGCGTCAATGTCACCAAGCGCTTCACCTTTACCCGCGGCAGCTATCTGGTCGGCGTCAGCTACCTGATCGACAACCAGAGCAGCCAGCCCTGGAGTGGCAGTCTGTTCGGTCAGATCAAGCGCGATGGCAGCGGTGATCCTTCCAGCTCCACAGCGACCGGTATGGCGACCTTCCTGGGTACCGCCTACTGGAGCGCCGATGCCTCCTACACCAAGATGAAGATGTCCGAGCTGGACGACACTCGCTTGGCTGAGAACGTCACCGGTGGCTGGATTGCCTGGCTGCAGCACTACTTTGTCAGTGCCTGGATTCCCAGCCCCGAGGTGACACATCACTACCGCACACTGAAAGACCGCAGCGGCAACTACATTGTCGGCTTCACCAGCCCGGCCGTTACCGTACCGGCAGGCGAGCAGCAGCAGATCAGCGCCGACTTCTACGCCGGTCCGAAGATCCAGGATGACCTCAAGGCCATCTCCCAGGGGCTGGAGCTGACCGTCGACTACG
Organism: Pseudomonas abyssi; assembly: GCF_003444685.1. Taxonomy (NCBI): domain Bacteria; kingdom Pseudomonadati; phylum Pseudomonadota; class Gammaproteobacteria; order Pseudomonadales; family Pseudomonadaceae; genus Pseudomonas; species Pseudomonas abyssi. Next base: position 124,989 of record NZ_LMAZ01000006.1, read on the forward strand.
GCTTCCTGTGGTGGATTGCCCAGCCGCTGTTCTGGGTGCTGAGCTTGATCCACGGCTTTGTCGGCAACTGGGGCTGGAGCATCATCCTGCTGACCTGCCTGATCAAGCTGATATTCTTCCCGCTGTCGGCTACCAGCTACCGCTCCATGGCCAATATGCGCCGCGTTGCGCCCAAGCTGCAGGCGCTGCGTGAACAGTACGGCGATGACCGTCAGAAAATGTCCCAGGGCATGATGGAGCTGTACAAGAAGGAAAAGATCAACCCGCTGGGTGGCTGTCTGCCGATCCTGGTGCAGATGCCGGTCTTTATCGCCCTGTACTGGACCCTGATGGAAAGCGTCGAAATCCGTCAGGCCGAATGGCTGGGCTGGATCACTGACCTGTCGCTGAAGGACCCGTACTTCATCCTGCCGATCATCATGGGCGCGACCATGTTCCTGCAGCAGCAGTTGAACCCGACGCCACCGGACCCGATGCAGGCCAAGGTGATGAAGATGCTGCCGATCATCTTCACCTTCTTCTTCCTGTGGTTCCCGGCCGGTCTGGTGCTGTACTGGGTAGTCAACAACTGCCTGTCCATTGCGCAACAGTGGTACATTACCCGGCAGATCGAAAAGGGCGCCGCGAGCAAGGACTAAGTCCGGCTCACCGCCAGTCAAACGCCCCGTTCGCGGGGCGTTTTGCTATCCACAGAAAACACCGGAGCCGCCATGAGCACGCCCTATCACGCCGATACCATTGCCGCGCTGGCCACCGCTCCTGGCCAGGGCGGCGTCGGGATCATTCGTGTCTCCGGCCCGGCTGCTCGGGACATTGCCGAGCGCATCGCCCGCCGCAACCTGCAACCGCGCTACGCCCACTACGGTCCGTTCTGGTCTGGTGAGCAGACACTGGACGAAGGCATCGCGCTGTTCTTCCCCGGCCCGCATTCCTTTACCGGTGAAGACGTGCTGGAACTGCAGGGCCACGGTGGTCCGGTGGTAATGGATCTGTTGCTCAAGGCATGCCTGGCCGCCGGCGCACGACAGGCGCGCCCCGGTGAATTCAGTGAACGTGCCTTCCTTAATGACAAGCTGGACCTGGCTCAGGCCGAAGCGATTGCCGATCTGATCGAAGCCTGCTCCGAGCAGGCGGCGCGCAATGCCCTGAACTCGCTGCAAGGGGTGTTCTCCCAGCGCGTGCGTTCCCTGACCGAGTCGCTGATTGCCCTGCGCATCTACGTTGAAGCGGCGATCGACTTCCCTGAGGAGGAGATCGACTTTCTCGCCGACGGTCACGTGCTGTCGCAACTGCAGGCAGTGCAGGCTGAACTGACCCAGGTACAGCGCCAGGCCGGGCAGGGCGCGCTGCTGCGTGACGGCATGAACGTGGTGATCGCCGGGCGGCCCAACGCCGGCAAGTCGAGCTTGCTCAACGCCCTGGCCGGGCGCGAAAGTGCGATTGTCACCGATATTGCCGGCACCACCCGGGACATCCTGCGCGAACATATCCACATCGATGGCATGCCGCTGCATATCATCGATACCGCGGGCCTGCGTGACACCGACGATCAGGTCGAGCGTATTGGTGTGCAGCGTGCGATGAACGCCATCGGCGAGGCCGATCGGATTCTGCTGATGGTCGATGCCAGTCAGCCGGAAGCCAAAAATCCAGACCTGCTGTGGCCGGAGTTTCTCGCCCAACGCCCCGACCCGGCCAAGGTCACGCTGATCTATAACAAGATCGATGTCACCGCAGAGCCCGTTGCACAGGACATCGCAGCAGACGGTTCGGTGGTGCTGCATCTGTCAGCCCGGCAGGGTGAGGGTATCGATCTGCTGCGTGAACATTTGAAAGCCTGCATGGGCTTTGAGCAAACCGGCGAAAGCCTGTTCAGCGCCCGCCGCCGCCATCTCGAAGCACTGGAAGAAGCTGCTAGTTACTTGCAGCATGGCTTTGATCAGCTCACCCTGATGGGCGCTGGCGAGCTGCTGGCCGAAGACCTGCGCATGGCCCAGCAAGCCCTCGGCAAGATCACCGGCGAGTTTTCCGCCGATGACCTGCTGGGGCGGATTTTCTCCAGCTTTTGTATTGGTAAGTGATTTTGGGTCCAGTTAAACCCGTTGAGCTCTGCTGACAAACGAGCGGCCAAACATTGAAAGCCGCAAAAAGGTGCTGCTACGCGAGATCAATCAACGTAACCTAGGCTACTTACAACAGTGGTGCAAAAAACCAACGTGCGTGCCACCAACCTAAAACGGGAAATCAAGACTATCGCCGACGCACCATCCACACAGGAAGAAAGTTTACACATCAGAAGCGCCAACGAGAGCTGGAAACTAAGCTCGATAGACTACGCAGGGAGTTATTAGCTAGGCTGAGTCACATCGAGATGCAGCGTAATACGCAGATCAACCAGCTAAGGAAGCAACTATAACAGCAGGTTCAAGAACAGCTGTTTTTCATATGGAATAGAGGTTGTGATAAGAATGAAAAATGTGACCAAGACGCAACTGAAAAAACTTGTGATTGAGAAATTTCGTGCATTAAACAGCGTTGAGGTAGAGTTTGGGGATCACATCACTGTTGTTTGCGGAAAAAACGGTACGTCAAAATCATCAATCCTCGGCATCGCCGCCCAGATCTTCAGTTTTGAAAAAGACTATACGAAAGACGAAATTATTTCTCATCAACAAATTACAGGTGGAAAATTCAAATCGCAATATAGCGAGCATTTTAGAATTTCCAAAAAATACGATGTCCCTGGTTCAATGGAAGTAAATATCGAGCTAAGTGATGGGTATACAGGAAAAAGTGCAACAGCAAAGCTGGAACTAATGAGCCGTAGAAATTCGCCTCGTCCAGTGGTCCGTAAAAACAGCACCTCTGAGAAAGGCGAAAATTCAAGTAGAAATTTTACGCACCCCGTTATATTTCTTAGCTTGAAGCGACTTTTCCCAATTGCGGATCGTGATTACAAAGTTATTGACTTTGACTACCTAAATAGGCGTAAACAAGAATTTATTGGACTAACCAACGAATTATTGAATCGGCAATCATCCGTGGCTACCGGCACGGAAGGAACCATTAGCTCTGCTGTTGCACATGGTGAAAATTACGATCAGGACTCTGTTTCAGCGGGTGAAGATAATGCGGGCCAGATCGTTCTTGCCTTAATGTCTTTCCATAAGCTGAAAGAAGAGTATGCGGACTACAAGGGCGGGCTTCTTTTGATTGATGAGGCGGATGCTGGGCTATTCCCAACAGCCCAAGTCAATCTGATCAAAATTCTTGATCGCGAGTGCAAGAAGCTGGATCTGCAAGTAATCATGACTTCTCACTCGCCTACCCTGATCGAGTACGCTTACGAACAAAGCCAGCAATATAGAAGAAGATATAAAACCGTTTATTTGAGTAATACATACGGCAATGTGCAGGTTGTTCAGGATTGGTCATGGCCTCAGATCAGTGCTGACATCCACACTAAAACAGTTTCAACTTCAGCGGAAACTCGTCTTCCACGTGTGAATATTTATTTTGAAGACAAGGAAGCAGCAGATTTTTTTGCTGCCTTGTTAAACAGGCAACCAATAAAGAAATTCACTCGCCCCTTGCCAGAAATATCCCTAGGCTGCTCAAATTACTTACAGCTAATTCAAAAGGGCGTTTCAGAGTTTTCCAAAAAAAGTGTGATTTGTTTAGACGCGGATACTTCTGGAAAGGTAGAAGATAAAAACTATAAAACGGTTGTTTTGCTTCCGGGTAGCTTGCCCCCTGATCAGTTAATTTTTGAATATTTGTACAATCTTCCCGCGAATAACGATTTTTGGCAGAACGATTTGGGGTACGCGCGGCCTAATTTCACTAACTCGGCATCGGAGATCATTCGTCAATTCGCTATCAATGGAACAAGTGTTGATGTGAAGGAAAGGCTCAAGGCCTACCAGGGAACTGAAAAGCCGAGAGATATATTCAAACGGTTCTACAAAGATGCAGATTTTCAGAGGCTGTTTACCACAGTTTCTAAGCCTTATAATCCTTGGTTGCATTGGATTAACGCCCACCCTGCTGAAAGCAATGTTTTTTTGGAACAATTTAAGGCAGCGTTACATCAGGCCATGAAATTTGGATATTCTGTTGATGCAGCCAAGCTGACTGTCTTGGAAATCAAGTTAAAAAAGTGACATAGCAATGTACTCAAAAAAGCTATACAGCCCTTTGCGTTATCCAGGTGGCAAGGCTCCTTTTGCCCCCTTCATCGCCAAAGTCATGGAAACTAACGGGGTTAAAGGCGGACACTATATGGAGCCTTATGCAGGCGGCGCAGGCGTTGCACTAACGTTGCTGCTTGATGGCCATGCCAGTCATATTCATATTAACGATGCTGACCCGGCAATCCATGCCTTCTGGGTGTCTGTCACCAAGCATTCCGGTGCACTTCTTAGCCTTCTTGAGTCCACCCCGATCACCATTGACGAGTGGTTCAAATGGCGGTCTATTCTGCGCGGAGAAATCCAAGCTAGCTTGGTCGAGAAAGGATTTGCGACACTATTTATGAATCGCACAAATCGTTCCGGCATCCTCAAAGCAGGGGTGATTGGCGGACAGAAGCAGGATGGCGAGTACAAACTGGATGCGCGATTCAAGAAAGACATTGTAGGGGCGCGAATCCAAGAAATTGCCAAGCACTCAAAAAACATTTCTATATATTGCGAAGACTCGCTTGGTCTGTTGAATCGTTGCTCAGAGTTTTTGCCGAAAAAATCACTGATCTATCTTGACCCCCCCTACTACGTCAAAGGCAAGGGACTGTACCGCAACTACTACAAACATGATGATCATATTGCCATAGCCAAAGCTCTCCAGAATAAGGCGTTTAAGTGGCCGTGGGTGGTTTCCTACGATAATACGGAAGAAATTTGCGCTATGTACCAGTTAAGTCAATCGCTTACCTATGGTCTGAATTACACAGCACAACGACGATATGTGGGAAATGAAGTAATGTTTTTTAGCCAGAATACCCAGGTGCCAGGTGGAGATATTCCGCAAACCAAAGCCGTCGGCTAGTAGTTCTTGTGCAGGAATGATTGATGCAAAGCAAAGAAAAACCCGGGCTCACATCGTTTAACAGGGAAAGCGCCCAATCTGGTGTGTTTTCTCATGCTAGAGGCCGGTACCTTCGAGAGACTGCGCTAAAGCTGACACTGGAAGAAATAGCCATCTTGGCCGAATGCCGCTGACATGGCACACGTGTGAAAATGCCGTCAAAAGCCTCAAATGAACCCTTAGCACAGAACACAACCTTGTGCTCGCCTCAACGCTCATGGGTTTAACGGTGGACCTCGTCCAACCACGACTTTGGCCTTGGGCCGCTGAGGCGCACTGCCATGGTAGTGGTCGTGCGGGACACAGGAGGCTACTTGGGTTAAGCGTGTGTTCAATATACTTATTAACGAATACACGACAAATCTGATAGGAAATGTAGCGCCGAGCCATCCGATGCTTAGGGCAGCGCCTGACGCATCCGCCAGCTGCTGACCACCGCCGCCATTACCGCAAAGGTGCTGGCCACCAGCAGCGCAACATGGGTGCCGTTATCCGCAAACAGGTTGAACATCAACGCCACCAGCGCCGCACCGCTGGTCTGGCCAACCAGCCTGGCGGTGCTCAGCATGCCACTGGCGCCGCCACTGCGGTGCAAGGGGGCAGCGGTAATGATGGTGTGATTGTTGGGCGACTGGAACAGCCCGAACCCGGCGCCGCACAGCACCATCCAGCCGAGTATTGCGCCAGTTCCCGGCTTGTCCGGCAATGCTGCCAACCCCCAAAGACCTCCGGCGAACAGCAGCATGCCGATGCCCCCCAGCAGACCCGCGTGATAACGCTCCAGCAGTCGACCGGCCAGGGGCGCAGTCAACATGGTTGCCAGTGGCCAGGGTGTCATCAGCAGACCGGTCTGGATGGCATTAAGGCCCAGTTGATGCTGAAAATAGAAGGGGATGGAGACCATCGCCAGCATCTGCGCGGTGAAGGCGCTGATCGAGCTGCAGATAGACAGGGCAAAGATCGGAATGCGCAGCAAATCCACCGGCAACAGCGGCATGCTGCGACTCAGCTGCCGGCGCACGAACAGCCAGCCCAACGGCACACCGATGAGTACCGGCAGCACTAGCCACCAGCCGGCGTGGCCCTGGGCAAAACCGGTCACGGCAAGAAAGAAGCACCCCAGCGTCAGCACGTTGAGCAGGGCGCTGGGCAGGTCAAAGCGCTGACTCGGGGCGCCCTCGTTGGAGGGCAGAAAGTGCCAGCCCATGATCAACGCCAACAGGCCAACCGGCGCGCTGACGGCAAACAGCCAGGGCCAGCTGGCCAGCGACAGAATGGCCGCCGCCACACTGGGCCCGGCGGCGGCGGCAACGGAGACGATCAGGGTATTGAGGGCCACACCCCGGCCCAGGCGTGCGCGCGGGTAAATCAGCCGGGTCAGTGCACCGTTGACGCTCATCACCGCCGCCGCACCCAGGCCTTGCAGCATGCGCGCCAGGGTCAGCTCCAGCAGGGAATCGCTGAGGGCACAGAACACCGACATGCTGGCAAACACCGCCAGCCCGATCAGATAGATGCGCCGGTAGCTCCACAAATCGCCCAGTGAAGCCAGCGGCAGCAGACTGACGGCAATGACCAGTTGATAGGCATTGACCACCCAGATGGAACTGGCGGCACTGGCGCCCAGATCGGCGCCGATAGTTGGCAGGGCGACGTTGGCGATCATGCCGTCGAGTACGGCCATGGTCACCCCCAGGACGATCGCAATGATCGCCCCGAGGCGCTGCGGCATGGGTAAACCGTTTTGGTGTGCAGGGGACAAGTCGGGCCTCTGAATGACAGAACCGGCCGGTCACCTTAGCACAGCACAGGCTCCTTCAGCGCCACCCGGCAACCTCATGCACGGGCGCATCGCGCTGCACCAGGCAGCGGCCGTCACGGATTGAGGCCAGCACCGGCGACTGGTTCAACAACACCTCGTAAGGTGTAGCACCGTTCACCACCATGCAGCGTGCCGGATTGCCGACGGCAATGCCGTAGTCGTTCAGGTTGAGCGCGGCCGCGCCGTTGTCGGTCACGATCTCCAACGCGGTCTCGATGCGTTCCATCCCCAGCATGTGGCAGGCGTGCAGGCCGACATCCAGGGTACGCAGCAGGTTGCCGTTGCCCATCGGATACCAGGGGTCGCGAATCGAGTCCTGGCCAAAACAGACTTTGAGGCCCGCATCAAGCAGCTCCGGTACCCGGGTCACGCCACGGCGTTTGGGGTAACCGTCAAAGCGGCCCTGCAGGTGCAGGTTCTCGGTTGGCAGGGCAACAAAGTTCAGGCCCGACTTGCCCAGCAGACGGAACAGGCGGCTGCAGTAAGCCTCATCGTAGGAGTGCATGGCGCAGGTGTGGCTGGCGGTTACCCGGCTGCCGTAGTCACGACTGAGGGCTTCCGCCGCCAATACTTCCAGGAAGCGCGACTGCGGGTCGTCGATCTCGTCGCAATGCACATCCACCAGGCAATCGCTGCGCTCGGCCAGATCCATCAACCATTTGACCGATTCCACGCCGTAGTCGCGGGTGAACTCAAAATGTGGAATACCGCCGATGACGTCGGCCCCCACCGTGACCGCCTCGCGCATCAGCTCCTTGCCTCCGCAGAAGGACAGAATGCCCTCCTGCGGAAAGGCAACAATCTGCAGATCGACAAACTCGGCAACCCGCTCGCGCACCTCGACCATCGCGCGCAACGCAGTGAGCTGCGGATCGGTCACGTCGACATGGGTGCGCACATACTGAATGCCATGGGCGGCGAACAACTTGAGCGTCTGCTCGGCCCGACTGATAACGTCGTCGCGGCTGAGCATGGCCTTGCGCTCGCCCCAGCATTCGATGCCTTCGAACAGGGTGCCGCTCTGGTTCCAGCGCGGCTCACCGGCGGTCAGCGCTGCATCGAGGTGAATGTGCGGCTCCACAAAAGGAGGCAGCAACAGGTTGCCGCCGGCATCCAGCACGCCAGCCGCCGCGCTCTGGCTGGCAGATTGGACATCAATCGCAGTGAAGCGACCGTCAGCCATGCCGACGCGGTACAGGCCGGAACGCCCGGCCAGGCGGGCGTTGACGATGGCGGTGAGGGGCAGGGTCATGGGTGTTCTCCAGAATCAGGGCATTGGCACAGCAGGTGCGCCAGTATCAGGTTATTCAAATCGTCGGGCCGTTTTGGATCCAGCCCGGTGGCGCGAAACAGCTTGTTCAGTCGATAACGTACAGAGTTGCGGTGGCTGCCCAGGCTGCTGGCGGCCGCGCTGACATTACCGCCGTGCTGCAACCAGGCGGTGAGTGTCGGGCCCAATTCATCCAGCAAGGCCTGATGCTCGGCAAACCAGGGGGCGATGAACTCCCGACGGGCCGGCAAATTACCCAAGCGCAGCTGCAGGCGCTGCAGCAGGGTCTCGGCCCGGGTTTCATCCTCCCGGCTGGCCAGTTGCTCACGACTGATAATGGCGCGGCTGATGGCTTCGGTCACCGTCACCATCGGCAACGAATAGGGCTGCTCCAGCACCGGCAGTTGCAATACGTCAGCCCGCTTGAGCAGAGCACTGGGGAGCTGGCCGATATAGGCATCACCGGTCAGAATCACCAACCCGGCAACACCGGTCGCCACGCTCTCATGCACCAGCTCAAACAGGTTATCCAGGCTGTGATGCCGACCGATCCCGGTGATGAACACCAGCTCTCCGCCCTTGATCCAGGGCGCGAAGGAGCGGTTCTCCGCCACATAGGGCCAGCGTACCCGCCGCCCGGCACCGGCTTGCCCGGCGCGCAGACGGATGGCGCCGAGACCGGGCAGATCAGGGATATCGGCCGTACACAGCAGCTCGCTCATGCGCGGCTGGACAACGCGGCACGGCGTTCACGTACCGGGTTGATCAGCAATGCCAGCAGCGTGTAGGCCACGCCTGCTGTCAGCACACCCACCAGGGGAGCAACCCAGTTGGAGGTATAGGCAACCAGCGAACCGATGGCGTAGGCGCTCAGGCCGACCCAGTTGAAAGCCGGCAGGGCGGTCGTAGCCAGGTCGCCGTATCGACCACGCCAGGTGACCAGGTAATTGGCCATGATCACGCCACCCACCGGCGGGATAAAGGTGCCCAGCAGAATCAGGAACGGAATCAGCCACTCGTACATGCCCAGTACCGCCAGCAAGGTGCCGATGGCAGCGCCAACGACCGTGACAGTGCGGCGACGCTCGGTACGCAGCAAATTACAGCCGGCCACGGCAAAGTTGTAGACCGTATTGTCCTGGGTGGTCCACAGGTTGAGGAACAGCATCAGGACACCCAGCGTCGCCAGCCCCTGCGCGACCATGATGTCAACGATGTCGGCCTGCTGATACACCAGCGCACCGAACGCGCCGACCAGCGTCATCAAGCCGTTGCCGACGAAGAACGCCGCCAGCGTAGCAATCACCGCCGCCTTGCCGGACTTGGCAAAGCGGGTCCAGTTGGTGGCCTGGGTGCCACCGCTGACGAAGGTGCCGAACACCAGGGTAATGGCCGCCGCCACGCTCATCTCGGCGCTCGGGTCGATTGCTGACAAACCGGCCAACCCGCCGGCATCGGAGCCGGCAATGCCCAGGCTGACGGCAATCAGAATGATCATCGCCGGTACGGCCACCCGCGACAGCAGATCCAGCCCGCGATAGCCGATAAAGGCACTGATACAGAAGCCAAAACCAAACAGCACCATCAGCGGCAAGGTCAGGCTTTCCGGCAGCCCGGTCATTTTCACCAGCAGCAGCGCCATGGTGGCCGTGCCCCAGGCGTACCAGCCAATCTGGGTGAAACCGAGAATGAAGTCGGACAGCTTGCTGCCCAGATCACCAAAGGCATAGCGACTCATCAGCGCGGTGTTCAGGCCCGAGCGGGCGGCGATGTAGCCCAGCGCCGCAGCGTAGGCACCGAGCAGCAGGTTGCCGACCAGCAGAATCCACAGCAGCGTGGAAAACCCGAAGGCAGCTCCCACGCTACCGCCTGCCCACATGGTGGCACTGAAAAAGGTAAAGCCCAGCAGGACGAAACTCATTGACCACATGCTCTTGCGTGCATGGGTCGGCACCGGGCTCAGCGGGTAATCCTGATCGGCGCTATCGATTAACTCACTCATTGTCTTTTTCTCCGGTTGGCAGCGGTTGCATCCACGACGGCGGATGCGTGCTCGGCAACGAGCAACCAGCGTGCCAGCAGCCCGAATTGAGCCGCTGACCTCCGTTTGGGTGCGCGGATTGCTGTGCAGACTGCACAAACAACCGGGGAGGTTGCCCCAATACGAGGCATATATTAGAGCGAATTAACGAAGCGCTGAGCAAATCGGCCTGCAAACACAGCATCCTCCTGGGTGAACGTGGTACGCCCAGAGGCGGGCTGGCAAGACCCTGTTTTGACGCCAGGCTCCACCCGACAGCAGACAGGGCAGACCAAACAGGCTGTTCCTGAGGGCTGTGGAAAACTGCCCTTCAACCCGGTCGATAACCAGGGGGATAAGCCTGGGCATAACCAGCCTGTGGATAACACGCCCATTCATCCACAGGCTGTACCACTGGGTACCCACCTGTCGTCGACGGCTTTCACACAGCCTTTTGTTTTCTGCAGTGCATTGAAAATAAAAGAATTTATTGAGTTTTCCACAGACAGGCTTTGCCCCAATAGCATTAACTTATTCAATCTTTTTATATATTTTCATCTTTATTCTTTTTAACTCTTTGCCGGGAGAAAAAAGCCGGTTGTACAAAAAATGGTCAGCACGGCTGCAATTTTCTCCCCTTGGCCCTATAATCAGCCCCTTTTTTCTGCGTCGGGGATACGCCCGGCAAACGAGGTGACAGGTGGACTTTCCCAGCCGTTTTGACGTCATTGTGGTCGGTGGTGGCCATGCCGGTACCGAAGCTGCGCTGGCAGCCGCGCGTATGGGCGTGAAGACCCTGCTGCTCAGTCACAACGTTGAGACGCTGGGACAGATGAGCTGCAACCCGGCTATCGGTGGTATCGGCAAAAGCCATCTGGTCAAGGAAATCGACGCGCTGGGTGGCGCCATGGCCTTGGCTACCGATCAGGCCGGCATCCAGTTCCGCGTGCTCAACAGCCGCAAGGGCCCCGCTGTGCGCGCTACCCGTGCCCAGGCTGACCGCGTGCTGTACAAGGCTGCCATTCGCCATACGCTGGAAAACCAGCCAAACCTGTGGATCTTCCAACAGGCTTGTGATGACCTGATTGTGGAACAACAACAGGTGCGCGGTGTGGTCACCCAGATGGGCCTGCGTTTTCTGGCTGACAACGTGGTGCTGACCACCGGTACCTTCCTCGGCGGACTGATTCATATCGGCCTGGATAACTACTCCGGTGGCCGCGCGGGTGATCCGCCGGCCATTGCCCTGGCAAAACGATTACGTGAATTACCCCTGCGGGTTGATCGCCTGAAAACCGGTACTCCGCCGCGCATCGACGGGCGCAGCGTCGATTTCAGCCAGATGACCGTGCAGCCGGGTGACACACCGATCCCGGTGATGTCGTTCATGGGCAGTGCAGCGCTGCACCCCGATCAGGTCAACTGCTACATCACGCACACCAACGAGCGTACCCACGACATCATTCGCGAGAATCTTGACCGCTCGCCGATGTACTCCGGCGTTATCGAGGGCATTGGGCCGCGCTACTGCCCGTCGATCGAGGACAAGATTCACCGCTTTGCCGACAAGCACAGCCACCAGGTGTTTATCGAGCCCGAGGGCCTGACTACCCATGAGCTGTACCCCAACGGCATTTCCACCTCGCTGCCGTTCGACGTCCAGCTGCAGATTGTGCAGTCGATCAAGGGCATGGAAAGCGCGCACATCCTGCGTCCGGGTTATGCCATCGAATACGATTACTTCAATCCGCAGGACCTGAAGTACTCGCTGGAAACCAAGGTGATCGACGGCCTGTTCTTTGCCGGTCAGATCAACGGCACCACAGGCTACGAAGAAGCCGGCGCCCAAGGTTTGCTGGCGGGTCTGAACGCTGCACGGCGTGCGCAGGAACTGGACGCCTGGTGTCCGCGTCGGGATGAAGCCTACATCGGCGTATTGGTCGACGACCTGATCACCATGGGCACCCGCGAGCCCTATCGCATGTTCACCTCGCGCGCCGAGTACCGCCTGGTGCTGCGTGAAGACAACGCCGACTTGCGGCTGACCGAGCAGGGCCGTGCACTGGGTCTGGTCGATGACGCTCGCTGGGCGGCGTTCAACACCAAGCGCGAAGCCATCGAACAGGAAACCCAGCGCCTGCGCAGCACCTGGGTGCAGCCCGCCAGCGAACAGGGCAAGGCCTACAGTGCCCAGTACGGTACGCCGCTGACCCACGAGTACAGCTTGCTGGACTTGTTGCGGCGCCCGGAAGTGGATTACCCCGCACTAGTGGCCTTGACCGGCGGCAGTGACGTGCCCGCCGATGCCGCCGAGCAGGTTGAGATTCAGGCCAAGTACGCCGGCTACATCGAGCGCCAACAGGAAGAAATCGACCGCCTGCGCCAACACGAACAGACCCGCCTGCCCGAGGACCTGGACTACGCCAGCCTGAATGGGCTGTCCAACGAGATTCGCGGCAAGCTGGCTGATGTGCGGCCGCAGACGCTGGGACAGGCCTCGCGCATTCCGGGCGTCACGCCGGCGGCAGTCAGCTTGTTGCTGATTCACCTGAAAAAACGCAACGCGCTGGGCAGTGGCTCTCTGGCCAGGGAGGCATGAGCGCGATGGGGCAACACGCAATCGAGCTGGCCCACGGCGCGCGGCAGCTCGGTATCGATCTGACCGACGACCAGCAGACACAACTGCTGGCCTACCTCAGTCTGCTGAACAAGTGGAACAAGGCCTACAACCTCACCGCCGTGCGCAACCCGGACGAAATGGTCAGCCGTCATCTGCTCGACAGCCTCAGCATCCTGCCCTACATCGAGGGCGAGCGCTGGCTCGACGTGGGCAGCGGCGGTGGCATGCCCGGTGTGATGCTGGCGATCATGTTTCCTGCCCGCCATTTCACCCTGCTGGACAGCAACGGCAAGAAGACCCGCTTTCTGACCCAGGTAAAAACCGAGTTGGGGCTGGCCAACCTGGAGGTGATCAACAGCCGTGTCGAGGCGTTCAATGTTGAGCAGCCGTTCGACGGCATTACCTCGCGGGCCTTCGCCTCGCTGGCCGACTTCACCCACCTGACCCGTCACCTGGGTAGCCCGGATACCCGCTGGCTGGCAATGAAAGGGGTGTACCCCGACGACGAGTTGGCTGCCATGCCGGTCGACTTCCAGCTCGAGAGCAGTGCACAATTGCAGGTTCCCGGTTGCGTCGGCAGCCGCCATCTGTTGATACTGCGACGGATGAATCAGGGCTGAGATCAAGGGGGTCATACGTGGGCAAGGTGCTGGCAATTGCCAACCAGAAAGGCGGTGTGGGAAAGACCACCACCACGATCAATCTCGCCGCCTCGCTGGCCGCAACCAAGCGCAAGGTGCTGCTGATCGATCTCGACCCCCAGGGCAACGCGACCATGGGCAGCGGCATCGACAAGGCGAACCTGGACAACTCGGTGTACGAGCTGCTGACCGGGCAGTGCGAGTTTGCCGACGCGGTCTGTCGCTCGGAATACGGCGGCTACGATTTGCTGCCGGCCAACGGTGACCTGACCGCTGCCGAAGTCGAGCTGATCAACATCAAGATGAAAGAAAGCCGGCTGCGCTACGCGCTGGTCAATGCCCGCGAGCAGTACGACTTCATCCTCATCGACTGTCCGCCGTCGTTGAACATGCTGACCGTCAACGGCCTGGTTGCCGCTGACGGGGTCATCATTCCGATGCAGTGCGAGTATTACGCGCTGGAAGGCTTGTCCGCGCTGGTCAATACCATCAGCCGCATCAGCTCGGTGCTCAACCCGAGTCTGCAGATCGAAGGTCTTCTGCGCACCATGTACGATCCGCGCAACAGCCTGACGCTGGATGTATCCGCCCAGCTCAGTGCCCATTTTGGCGACAAGCTTTACCAGACCGTGATTCCGCGCAACGTGCGTCTGGCCGAGGCGCCGAGCTTCGGTATGCCCGCGCTGGCGTACGACAAGCAGTCGCGTGGCGCTGTCGCCTATCTGGCGCTCGCCGGCGAGGTGGTACGTCGCAGCAAGCAGGCAGCCAAGGCGGCTGCCGTTACCGATTTGAACGAATGACAACAAGGACAACGAGCATGGCGGGCAAGAAGCGCGGCTTGGGACGGGGACTGGATGCACTGCTGAGTGCAGGCGCCGGTGCGGCCAGCGAGAACGACAGCCAGGATCGGATCCTCAAGGAGCTGCCGGTAGATCTGGTCCAGCGCGGCAAGTATCAGCCACGCCGGGACATGGACCCGCAGGCACTGGAGGAACTCGCCGAGTCGATTCGTGCCCAGGGCGTGATGCAGCCCATCGTCGTACGCCCGATCAGCGAAGGCCGCTACGAGATCATCGCCGGTGAGCGGCGCTGGCGTGCCAGTCAGCTGGCCGGCCTGGACAGCATTCCGGCGGTGATCCGCGAAGTGCCGGATGAAGCCGCTATCGCCATGGCGCTGATCGAGAACATCCAGCGCGAAGACCTCAACCCGATCGAGGAAGCCATCGCCCTGCAGCGGCTGCAGCAGGAATTCGAACTGACCCAGCAGCAGGTGGCTGATGCGGTTGGCAAGTCGCGGGTGAGTATTACCAACCTGTTGCGCCTGATGAGCCTGCCCGAAGACGTCAAGCTGATGCTGGAGCGCGGCGACCTGGAAATGGGCCATGCCCGTGCCTTGCTGGGCTTGCCGGCTGAGCAGCAGACCACCGCAGCGCGCCAGGTGGTCGCCAAGGGGCTGACCGTTCGTCAGACCGAAGCGCTGGTCCGCCAGTGGCTGAACCCCAGAAGGGATGCGACACAACAGCGCACCAACCCTGACGTGGAGCGTCTGCAACAGGACCTGGGCGAGCGTCTGGGCGCCGATGTGAAGTTGCAGCACGGTGCCCGCGGCAAAGGCCGGCTGGTGATCAGCTACAGCTCGCTTGACGAGCTTGATGGCATTCTCGAGCACATCCGCTAAGCTCTTGCGAGCGCGCAAGCAGCGTCATTGCTGGCTTGGCGAGGCGCGGTCAATTATTACAAAACATGACCGTCCGGCGGCCCGTCCGGCGTTTTGACCACAACATGTAGTGCCTGACCCCAAGGCACAACCAAAGCAGCCGGGGATGCCGCGCAGATCAGGCAGCATGCGCCCTCGCGCCTTGTAGTGCCGCGCCTGTTTGGTTGCTACTGACAGGTCGAACACATATAATCACCGGCGCTTTAGGGGGCGGCCACACGAATCCCCGCGCCGAGTGCGCGCGCAGTCAAGATGGCCGGACAGCCCGGCAATTTGTTTCACGCATGCACCACCCGCAGGGTTTTGAGTACTGATGACGACTGTGAAGACCAATGCCATTCGTCGTCCCCCGCTGATCAAGTGGTTCGCGTTTCAGGCTGTTGTTGTGGTTTTGATGGGGGCGCTTTTCTGGATTAAAAGCCCCGTGGCGGCATACTCCGCCCTGGTGGGAGGGCTTATTTTTCTCCTGCCCAATGTGTATTTCGCGCTCAAGGCTTTCAGGTACACCGGGGCGCGCGCTGCAAAGCAGATAATGGATTCTTTTTACAAGGGTGAGGCCGGCAAGCTCATCCTCTGCGCTGTCCTCTTTGCGATAGCGTTCAAAAGTATTAAGCCGATTGATGTATCGGCACTGTTTCTTACATTTGCGATCATGCTGGTCACGAACTGGCTAACACCTGCGGTAATGGGTGGAAAAACGCAGCACAGCTAAAGGACCTGAGGAACGTTATGGCAGGCGCTACCGCATCAGAGTACATCAAGCACCACCTTCAGAATTTGACCTACGGGAAACTCCCGGCCGGTTATGAGCGTGCCGATGGCACGGTTCTGGGGCAGGACACCTGGACCATGGCCCACGGCGCTCAGGAAGCGTCCGACATGGGTTTCATGGCTATTCACGTAGACACCATCGGCTGGTCACTGTTCCTCGGTGCGCTGTTTTTGTTCTTCTTCCGCATGGCGGCCAAGAAAGCCACCTCCGATGTTCCCGGCGGTCTGCAGAACTTTGTTGAAATGATGGTCGAGTTTGTCGATCAGAGCGTTAAAGAGACCTTCCACGGTCGCAACAAGGTGATCGCACCGCTGTCGCTGACCATCTTCTGCTGGGTCTTCCTGATGAACCTGATGGACCTGGTACCCGTCGACTTCCTGCCGCAGCTGTTCCACATGGCCGGTGTCGAGTACATGAAGGTCGTACCCACTACCGATGTCAACGCCACCCTGGGCATGTCCCTGTCGGTCTTCGCGCTGATCATCTTCTACAGCATCAAGGTCAAGGGTGTTGGCGGCTTCCTCGGTGAGCTGACCCTGCATCCCTTCTCCTCCAGCAACATTTTCCTGAAGGTCCTGCTGATTCCGGTCAACCTGCTGCTCGAAGGCGTCAGCCTGCTGGCCAAACCGGTCTCCCTCGCTCTGCGTCTGTTCGGTAACCTGTACGCCGGCGAGCTGATCTTCATCCTGATCGCTCTGCTGCCCTTCTGGGCTCAGTGGGCGCTGTCCGTGCCGTGGGCTATCTTCCACATTCTGATCATCACGCTGCAGGCATTCATCTTCATGATGCTGACCATCGTGTACCTCAGTATGGCGCACGAAGACAGTCACTGATTCAGGCGATAACGATTTAGTTCTACCCGAAAACCCATAACTTGCAATTAACTGAAAACTGGGAGCTTTAAATGGAAACTGTAGTTGGAATGACCGCGATTGCCGTAGCACTGCTGATTGGCCTGGGCGCACTGGGCACTGCAATTGGCTTTGGTATCCTGGGTGGCAAATTCCTGGAAGGCGCTGCGCGTCAGCCGGAAATGATCCCCGCCCTGCAGGTGAAAATGTTCATCGTCGCCGGTCTGCTCGACGCCGTAACCATGATCGGTGTTGGTATCGCTCTGTTCTTCACCTTTGCCAACCCCTTCATTGCCCAAGTTGCGTAATGCAGTCGCCGGTAACGGCGACTCCAACTTGATGGTTTTGAATAACAGGCAAGAGGTGAAGACGTGAACATCAATTTGACGATACTCGGTCAAGCGATCGCGTTCTTCATCTTCGTGGTGTTCTGCATGAAGTATGTGTGGCCTCCGGTCATCGCTGCTCTGCAGGAGCGCCAGAAGAAGATCGCAGACGGCCTTGCAGCCTCTGATCGCGCCGCCAAGGACCTGGAACTGACACAAGAGAAGTCAGCCCAGGAACTGCGTCAGGCAAAAGAGCAGGCTGCAGCACTGATTGAGCAAGCTAACAAGCGTGCCAACCAGATTGTTGAAGCCTCCAAAGAGGACGCTCGCAAAGAAGGCGAGAAGATTCTGGCTCAGGCCCAGGCGGAAATCGAACAGCAGCGCATCAAGGCCAGAGACGCTCTGCGCGCCGAAATCGCTGCCATCGCAGTGGCTGGCGCCGAGAAGATTCTGGAAACTTCTGTCGACGCTGACAAGCACGGTGACATGCTGAACAAGCTGGTAGCCGAACTCTAAGCGAGGTCATCATGGCAGAACTGATTACGCTGGCCCGCCCCTACGCCAAAGCGGCATTTGAGCGGGCAAAAGCCCAACAGGCCCTGGCCGAATGGGCTGAGGTGCTGAACGCTGCTGGCCAGGTGGCCGCAGACGAGGCAACTCGCCAGCTGCTGACCGATCCGGGTCTGGCGGAACAGAAGAAAGCCGAGGTCATCCTCGAGTGCACCGGTCAGTCGGTGTCCGAGGAGCAACGCAACTTTCTGATGATCCTCGCCGATAACCGCAGGCTTGCCCTGCTGCCCGAGATTGCGACGCTATTCAACAGCTTCCGAGCTGAACTTGAGCGCACTATCGACATTGACGTCAGCTCTGCTTTCGAGCTGACTGACGCACAGCAGCAGCAGCTTGCCCAGGCGCTGTCCAAGAAGCTCGATCGCAATGTGCGCATCGACGCGACCCTGGACAAGTCACTGATTGGTGGACTGGTTGTTCGCACCGGCGACCTGGTCATCGACGCCTCCGTGCGCGGAAAGCTGACCAAACTGGCCGAGTCGTTGGGCTCCTGATTTCAGCATAAGGTTTTGAGGATAAAGGCATGCAACAACTGAATCCATCAGAGATCAGTGACATCATCAAGAAGCGGATCGAGCAACTCGATATCTCTTCTCAGGCACGTAACGAAGGTACGATTCTTTCCGTATCTGACGGTATTGTGCGGATTCACGGTCTCGCCGATGTAATGTACGGGGAAATGCTTGAGTTTCCCGAAGGCGTCTTTGGTATGGCACTGAACCTGGAGCAAGACTCCGTCGGTGCTGTCATCCTGGGTGACTACCTGGGTCTGGCCGAAGGCATGACCGTCAAGTGCACCGGTCGTATCCTGGAAGTGCCGGTAGGTCCGGAACTGCTGGGCCGCGTTGTTAACGCACTGGGCGCGCCGATCGATGGCAAGGGCGATATCAACGCCAACGCCACCGACGCGGTTGAAAAGGTTGCGCCGGGCGTGATCTGGCGTAAGTCGGTCGACCAGCCCATCCAGACTGGCTACAAGGCCGTCGACGCGATGGTTCCGGTAGGTCGTGGTCAGCGTGAGCTGATCATTGGTGACCGCCAGACTGGTAAGACTGCGATGGCTGTTGACGCCATCATCAACCAGAAAGGGTCCGGCGTTAAGTGTGTCTACGTCGCGGTTGGTCAGAAGCAATCGACCATCGCCAACGTGGTACGCAAGCTGGAAGAGCACGATGCCATGGGGCACACCGTGATCGTCGCCGCTTCCGCTTCCGACCCGGCTGCTCTGCAGTTCCTGGCTCCTTACGCCGGCTGCACCATGGGTGAGTACTTCCGCGACCGCGGCGAAGACGCGCTGATCATCTACGATGACCTGTCCAAGCAAGCCGTTGCCTACCGTCAGATCTCCCTGCTGCTGCGCCGCCCGCCGGGCCGTGAAGCCTACCCGGGTGACGTGTTCTATCTCCACAGCCGTCTGCTGGAGCGCGCTTCCCGCGTTTCCGAAGAGTACGTCGAGAAGTTCACCAACGGTGCCGTAACCGGCAAGACTGGCTCGCTGACCGCTCTGCCGATCATCGAAACCCAGGCTGGTGACGTATCTGCGTTCGTACCGACCAACGTGATCTCCATCACCGACGGTCAGATCTTCCTGGAATCCAACCTGTTCAACTCGGGTGTCCGTCCGGCCGTTAACGCCGGTGTATCGGTATCTCGTGTAGGTGGTGCTGCTCAGACCAAGATCATCAAGAAGCTGTCCGGTGGTATCCGTACCGCACTGGCGCAGTACCGTGAACTGGCTGCTTTCGCCCAGTTTGCCTCTGATCTGGATGAAGCGACCCGCAAGCAGCTGGAACACGGTCAGCGTGTTACCGAGCTGATGAAACAGGACCAGTACGCGCCGATGTCCATCGCCGAGATGGGTGTCAGCCTGTTCGCAGCCGAGAAGGGCTTCCTGTCCGACGTCGAGCAGAACAAGGTCGGTGCTTTCGAGAAAGCCATGATTGCCTACTTCAAATCTGAGCACGCAGACCTGCTTGCCAAGATCAACGAAAAGGGCGATTACAACGACGATATCGAAGCAGGCATCAAAGCCGGCATCGAGAAGTTCAAGGCGACCCAGAGCTGGTAAGCCGACGGCGGGGCGCAGCGTGAGCTGAGCCCCGCTTCGCGCGATCCGGCCAAGGGCAAACCTGGAAAGGTGTGACATGGCAGGCGCAAAAGAGATTCGCGGCAAGATCGCGAGTATTAAAAGTACGCAGAAGATCACCAGCGCCATGGAAAAGGTGGCGGTCAGCAAGATGCGCAAGGCACAACAGCGCATGACTGCCAGCCGCCCGTACGCTGAGCGTATCCAGCAGGTGATCGGTCATTTGGCCAACGCCAACCCCGAGTACCGCCACGCGTTCATGCAAGAGCGTGAAGTCAAGCGTGTGGGTTACATCGTGGTGAGCACGGATCGCGGTCTGTGCGGCGGCCTGAACACTAACCTGTTCAAGGCTCTGGTCAACAGCATGAAAGAATGGCGTGACCGTAACGTCGAAACCGAACTCTGTGTTATCGGCAGCAAGGGCGCTTCCTTCTTCCGTAGCTACGGCGGCAACGTTGTCGCGGCGATCAGCAACCTGGGCGAAAAGCCTGCGTTGAACGACCTGATCGGCAGCGTCAAGGTGATGCTGGACGGCTACAACGAAGGACGCATCGACCGTCTGTACCTGGTCTCCAACGGCTTCGTCAATACCATGGTTCAGCAGCCCAAAGTGGAACAGATGATTCCGCTGGTGCCCTCCGAAGACGAAGGCGCACAGAAAGGCAGCTGGGACTACCTGTACGAGCCCGATGCCCGGGAACTGCTTGATGGACTGCTGGTGCGGTACATCGAGTCCCAGGTCTACCAGGCTGTGGTCGAAAACAATGCCTGTGAACAGGCAGCCCGGATGATCGCGATGAAGAACGCGACTGACAACGCCGGTGAGCTCATCAACAATCTGCAGCTCATCTACAACAAGGCTCGTCAGGCAGCGATCACGCAGGAAATTTCGGAAATCGTCGGCGGCGCCGCCGCGGTTTGAGGCGACCCGGTTTAACCGGAACGGTTTCAACCATTTAGAGGAACCAACAAATGAGTAGCGGACGTATCGTTCAAATCATCGGCGCCGTCATCGACGTGGAATTCCCGCGCGAAGACGTGCCGAAGGTGTATGACGCGCTGCAGGTGACCGATCAGGGCCTGACCCTGGAAGTCCAGCAGCAACTGGGTGATGGCATCGTACGTACCATCGCCATGGGTACCACCGAAGGTGTCAAGCGCGGTCTGACCGTCGCCAACACCGGTGCAGCCATCTCCGTGCCGGTCGGGGTCAAGACCCTGGGCCGTATCATGGACGTGCTGGGTAACCCGATTGACGAAGCTGGCCCGATCGGCGAAGAAGAGCGCTGGGGTATTCACCGCGCGGCTCCGAGCTACGACGAGCAAGCTGGCTCCAACGAGCTGCTGGAAACCGGCATCAAGGTTATCGACCTGGTCTGCCCGTTTGCCAAGGGCGGTAAGGTTGGTCTGTTCGGTGGTGCCGGTGTAGGCAAAACCGTCAACATGATGGAGCTGATCCGTAACATCGCGATCGAGCACAGCGGTTACTCGGTATTCGCCGGTGTGGGTGAGCGTACTCGTGAAGGTAACGACTTCTATCACGAGATGAAGGACTCCAACGTACTGGACAAGGTAGCTCTGGTATACGGCCAGATGAACGAGCCGCCGGGTAACCGTCTGCGCGTTGCACTGACCGGTCTGACCATGGCCGAGAAGTTCCGTGACGAAGGTCGTGACGTTCTGCTGTTCATCGACAACATCTACCGTTACACCCTGGCCGGTACCGAAGTATCCGCTCTGCTGGGTCGTATGCCGTCC
Organism: Pseudomonas abyssi; assembly: GCF_003444685.1. Classification (NCBI taxonomy): domain Bacteria; kingdom Pseudomonadati; phylum Pseudomonadota; class Gammaproteobacteria; order Pseudomonadales; family Pseudomonadaceae; genus Pseudomonas; species Pseudomonas abyssi. Next base: position 146,527 of record NZ_LMAZ01000006.1, read on the forward strand.
GCGGTAGGTTATCAGCCGACTCTGGCTGAAGAGATGGGCGTTCTGCAGGAGCGTATTACCTCCACCAAGACCGGTTCCATCACCTCCATTCAGGCCGTATACGTACCTGCGGACGACCTGACTGACCCGTCTCCGGCCACCACCTTCGCTCACCTTGATGCGACCGTGGTACTGTCCCGTGACATCGCGTCCCTGGGTATCTACCCGGCTGTAGACCCGCTGGATTCCACCTCTCGTCAGCTGGATCCGCTGGTTATCGGCCAAGAGCACTACGACGTTGCGCGTGGCGTTCAGTATGTTCTGCAGCGCTACAAGGAGCTGAAGGACATCATCGCGATTCTGGGTATGGACGAGCTGTCTGAAGAAGACAAGCAACTGGTAGCCCGTGCTCGTAAGATCCAGCGCTTCCTGTCCCAGCCGTTCTTCGTTGCTGAAGTATTTACCGGTGCACCCGGCAAGTACGTCCCGCTGAAAGAAACCATTCGTGCCTTCGGCGGCATCCTCAAGGGTGAGTTCGACCACCTGCCCGAGCAGGCCTTCTACATGGTTGGTACCATCGACGAAGCGATCGAGAAAGCGAAGAAACTGTAATGGGTGCGCCCCCGCAAGGGGGCGCTGAACCGAGGCGATACAATGGCTATGACAGTGCACTGCGATATCGTAAGCGCGGAAGAAGAGCTGTTCTCAGGTCTGGTTGAACGCGTCATCGCACACGGCAACCTGGGTGATCTGGGCATCATGCCCGGTCACGCGCCGCTGCTGACCGACCTCAAGCCGGGCCCGGTTCGGGTGATCAAACAGGATGGCACAGAGGAGGTGTTCTACATCTCTGGCGGCTTCCTGGAAGTTCAGCCGAGCGTGGTCAAGGTGCTTGCCGACACGGCTATCCGTGCTGGCGACATCGATGAGGCAGCTGCTCTGGAAGCAAAGAAAGCCGCTGAAAGCGCTCTCAACGAGAAAGGCGCAGAATTCGACTATGGTTCGGCTTCTGCCCGTCTCGCCGAGGCGGCGGCCCAATTGCGGACCGTGCAGGAATTGCGCAAGAAGTACGGCGGACCGGCGCTTAACAACCGGTAAGGCGAGCGGCAAGCTACAAGCCGCAAGCTGCAAAAAAACCGCTCGGCGCCAAGCCGCGCGGTTTTTTTTTGCTTCTCGTTAGCGACAACGACCGTCGGCTATTTATCTGCATGGCTGGTCCGACGATCCTGTGTAGCTTGAGGCTTGAGGCTTGAGGCTTGTAGCTTTGCTAGAATGCGCGAACTCTTTTTTTCCGACAGGACGTTCCCATGAATCTGCACGTTGTCATTCTAGCCGCCGGTCAAGGCACCCGTATGCGCTCCAAACTGCCCAAGGTACTGCACCCGGTGGCAGGCAAGCCCATGTTGGGGCATGTCATTGACTGCGCGCGCAGCCTGTCACCAACGCGGATTCATGTAGTGATTGGCCACGGTGCCGAGTTGGTGCGTGAACGGTTGGCTGCCGAGGATATCCACTGGGTGCTGCAAACCGAGCAATTGGGTACCGGTCATGCTGTGGCACAGGCGCTGCCGGGCACCGAGGGGGCTGATCAGGTGCTGGTGTTGTACGGCGACGTGCCCTTGCTGCGCGTCGACACTTTGCAGCAGTTGAGCAGCCAGGCAGGCGCCCAGGCGTTGGGCATGCTGACCGTGACCATGGCTGATCCGACGGGCTATGGGCGCATTGTGCGTGACGCCGCAGGGCAGGTGCAGGCGATTGTTGAGCAGAAAGATGCCAGCGCCGAGCAGCTGGCCATCTGCGAGGGCAATACCGGCATCATGGCGCTGCCGGGCAAGCACGCGGCTCGCTGGTTGGGCAGTCTGTCCAATCAGAATGCCCAGGGTGAATACTATCTGACCGATGTGGTGGCCATGGCAGTATCCGAGCAGATTCCGGTTGAGGTCGCTCACGCGGTCGACGAATACGAGGTGCTGGGTGCCAATAACCGGGTGCAACTGGCGGTTCTGGAGGCCGAGTACCGTCGTCGTCAGGCCGAGAGACTGATGACCGAAGGTGTCAGCCTGGCTGATCCGGCGCGCATTGATGTGCGTGGCGACGTCCGCGTGGGACGTGATATCAGCATCGACATCAACGTGGTTCTGGAAGGGCGCGTGGTGATCGAGGACGACGTGATCATCGAGCCCAACTGTGTCCTGCGTGATTGCCATATCGGTGCCGGCAGCCACATTAAGGCCTTCAGCCATATCGATGGCGCCGAGTTGGCGAGCGGTTGTGATGTGGGCCCCTATGCCCGATTGCGTCCCGGCACGCGCCTGCAGGCGGGCGCCAAGATCGGGAATTTTGTCGAAACCAAGAAGGCTGACATCGGCGCAGGCGCCAAGGTTAACCACCTGTCCTATATCGGCGATGCGGTCGTCGGCCCGGACGTCAACATTGGTGCCGGCACCATCACTTGTAACTACGATGGCGTGAACAAGCACCTGACCACCATTGAGGAAGGTGCCTTTATCGGCACCAACACCGCGCTGGTAGCGCCGGTAACCATAGGCGCGCGAGCCACCACCGCGGCGGGCTCGACCATCACCACCAATGTGCCGGCAGACACGTTGGCCGTGAGCCGCGCACGCCAGCGCAACATCGACGGCTGGAAGCGTCCAACCAAGTCCTGAGGCCCGCCGCCTGGCTGTTCTATAGTGGGGTAAACATCTCACGGGGGAATAGCCATGCTTGCCCAACTGGCCAGCACCCTGGGTGCGTTGCAGCTGCCGCTGCGGATCAGCCTGCCCGATGGCGAATCGCTGGATCTGGCACAGTCACCCACAGTGGAGCTGCGGATACGCGATCCAGCCTTACTCGCCGAGTTGCAGCGGCCGACGCTGGATGCACTCGGCGAGGCCTATATCGAAGAACGCCTGGATATCCACGGGCCGTTGCCGGAGGCAATGGCCATTGCTGACCGACTGAGTCAGTCGCTGGTGGTCAATGCCCCCGGCGACCCGCCCGCAACCGTCCCCCATGACCGTCAGAGCGATGCTCAGGCGGTCGCCTACCACTACGATCTGTCCAACAGCTTCTATGCGCTCTGGCTGGACCCGGAGATGGTCTATTCCTGTGGCTATTTCCGCCATGCGGAGGACTCGCTGGCCCGCGCGCAGGTACAAAAGCTTGATCATCTGTGTCGCAAGCTGCGACTGCATCGCGGCGAATACCTGCTGGACGTGGGCTGCGGTTGGGGCGCTCTGGCGCGTCATGCCGCACGGGAATACGGCGTGCGCGTGCACGGCATTACGTTAAGTGAACAGCAGCTGGAGCTGGGCAATCAGCGGGTGCGGTCCCAGGGGCTGAGCCAGCAGGTACGACTGGAGCTGCGCGACTACCGCGATCTGCCGGGCGGTGAGCAGTATGACAAGGTCGTCAGCGTTGGCATGTTTGAGCACGTCGGGCACGCCAATCTGGATGATTACTTTCGTATTCTGGCCGAGCAGGTCCGTCCGGGTGGGTTGGTGCTCAACCACGGCATCACGGCCAGGTATGTCGATGGCAGGCCCGTAGGGCGCGGCGCAGGACGCTTTATTGGGCGCTATGTGTTCCCTCACGGCGAGTTGCCGCACCTGGCGACCGCGATTGGCAGCATGAGCGAGCAGGGTCTGGAGGTGGTCGATGTGGAGAGTCTGCGGCTGCACTATGCCCACACCCTGCAGCACTGGAGCCGCAACCTGGAAGAGCGACTGGAGCAGGCAAGGGCCCTGGTGGGCGAACGTAGCCTGCGAATCTGGCGTATTTACCTGGCTGGATGCGCCTACGGGTTCGCGCACAACTGGATGAACATTCATCAGATACTGGCGGTCAAGCCGCTTCAAGGTGGCGGGCACAACCTGCCGCTGACCCGGGCGGACCTGTACATCTGATTTGGCTACAACAGCATATAGCCGCGCCGTCCGGACGCTGATACATTTGATGCCAATTGGAATTCTGGACCGGAGCTGTTTTGTGCCAATGATCGCGCTGACTGAAGAAGACATCCCCGTCGGCAAGCCGTTGCCGTGGAACGTTGTCGATGCTGATGGCAAGGTGCTGTTTGCCCAGTCGAAGGTGGTAGAGAACCGTTCGCTGCTCAAGCAACTGGTCAAACTGGGTCTGTTTCGTAGCGGTGCGGCAGAGCAGGCAAGCAACGGAGAGGGTGCAACCGTATCCACGCTGGAGCAGATCCAGTTGGCGCCGGGCGACGCCGTGCAGTTGCAGACCATGAACAGCAACAGTGCCGAGCGTTATCAGGTGCGCATGATCGGCTTTCACGCGCCGGTCAGCCTGCTGGTGACCGCGCCGACGGTGCAGGGCAAGCTGGTGTTCGTGAAGGAAGGCCAGCAGTTTCTGGTCCGTGGCTTTGTGGGTAAGGACGCGGTGGCCTACAAGACCCGTGTACTTAAATCCAGTCTGTCGCCCTTTCCCTACCTGCATCTGGCCTACCCTGAGACCGTGCAGTCCATGCGTATCCGTAGCTCGGCCCGCGCATCGGTGGACCTGGTCACGGCGGTGGTCCGCCAGAACGGCGCCCAGGGTTCGGCTCGCATGACCGATATCAGCGTGGGTGGGGCACGTCTGGTGTCCGCCAAGCCCTTTGCCAACAAGGACGAAGAGCTGAAGTTGTCCTTCCGCATCAACCCTTCGGGGCTGGACGTGTATATGACGGTGGATGCGCGTGTGCGCGCAGTGACCGTGGAAGACGCTCAGGAGCAGCAGGTTGCCACCGGGGTGGAGTTTGTTGAGCTGAGCGAACAGAACCGCCTGTACCTGACCAATCTGGTCTATCAGAACCTGCTGAAAGATACCCTGTGAAGACAAGTCTGTTATTCATGGTTGTGGCCGTGCTGGCGTGCACTGGTGCCCAGGCCGGCACGCGCTCTGTGGTGCTGGGCAACACCGCCTTTGAGCTCACCTATGTGGCTGATCCAGACAGCCGTCGTCAGGGCCTGATGGGGGTGTCTGATCTGCCCTTTGGTACCGGCATGCTGTTTGATTTTCCTGCCGGCACCCAGCCGGCCATCTGGATGCGCAACATGCTGATCAGCCTGGATCTGGTGTTTGTTGCCGACAGCGGCCAGATTCGCCATGTGTTCGCCGAGGTCCCGCCGTGTGCCGAGTTGCCGTGTGCCCTCTACCAGGCGGCGCAGCCACTGCGCTGGGTGATAGAGCTGCCGGCAGGCAGTGTTGCGCGCTTGGGGCTGGAAGAGGGCGACCAGCTGGACATGTCAGGGCTGCCGCCGACAGCGCCAATGCAATAGACCCTAGCTCAGGGCGAGGAGGGTATCTGCCACTGGCCCCGGCTGACCTGCTCGCAATAGGCCTGCAGCACCGGCGCATCCTCTGCGTCGCTGTAGTAGTGAATATCCTGCTGATATCCCACACCTTCGGTATGCGCGCCGGCGCAGACACCGTAGGCGCCGCTTGGGCAGGCCTCCAGCAACTGCACCTGGAAGCTGCGGTCGGGAATCTGGGGCTGGCAGAACTGTTGCTCGAACAAGCCGTCGGGAATGCTGCGATTGGCCTGGCATAGGCGAATGGGCAGCTGGTCATCCGAGGACTCGATCAGGCAGGCGCTGGCAAAGGCGCCAGGGCTCAGCAGTGACAGGGCGAGAATGAGGAAACGGGTCATGATAGCGCCGGCAAAAACGCCACCTTACTGGCTGCGACAGGTCGCCCGCAAGCCCTGTTCCAGCTGCTGTGGATCCGGTAGATCGGCGCAGATCAGTTCGAGCCGACTGTCCTGTCGCCAGGCGCTATCAGTCCAGGTGATCGGTTGACCTGGCAGCAGATTGCAGGCTTTCCAGCCTTGATCAGTGTGCAGGATGCCTTTGGCTCGCTGCCAGGGTAGGTTGGCGAGCCACTGTTGCAGCAATTCAAGCGAAAAGCACTGGTCACTGGCGACGCGCCAGGCAAGGCTGTAGGGCGCTTGCTGCAACTGGGCGTGGCGTTGCCACTGACCCGGCAGCAAGGCGATCTGGCCGATCGGTTGCCCGGCAGGTACTGTTAACCCGGCGCTTGGCGCCGGGGCTGGGTGCCGTGGTATGTCTGCCCAGCTGATGGCTGCGTGTACGCAGGGCAGAGCCTGTGGCCAGGTGCTGCGTAGCTGTGCCAGCGTCTGGGCACTGAGCAGATCGGTACGATTGGCTATCAGCAGGCCTGCAAGCGGCAGGCTGCGCTGTTGGCTGTCCGGCAGGGGCTCGCCGCTTGCCAGTTGGCCGGCATCGACCACCATCAACAGTGGTTGCAGGTCTAGCACGCCTTGCCAGGGCTCGCGCGCCAGCTGCTGCAGCAGTTCGGCAGGGTGGCCCAGTCCGGAACTCTCTATCCATAAGCGGTCAGGTCGTGCCTTGCGCAGCAGGCGGCCCAGGCCGACCTGAAAAGGCACGCCATTTACGCAGCAAAGGCAGCCGCCGGGTATTTCCGCCATGCTGACCCCCGATTCTGTGCTGGACTGCAGCAGCGCGCGGTCTAGCCCCAGTTGACCAAACTCGTTGATCAGCACAGCCCAGCGTTCGTCCGCAGGACGTTGCGCCAGAAGGTTCTGCAGCAAGCTGGTCTTGCCGGCGCCAAGCGGACCGGCGATCAGGTGTGTCGGGATTTGGCTGAGCATCAGGAGAAGGGTTCCACGTGGAACTAACAAATAGACAAAATAACTTTATGTTGTTGCTTTAATAAATTCTATGAATCGTTGCGCCTTGCCTCTCGCCAGCGGCGTGTGGCGTTGCGGAGGGGGCGTCACTGCCCGGAAACGGGTGCGGCGCCAGTTCGATCTGCAGTACCTGCAGGCCGTGCAGGTCAAGATGGCCGCTGTAGCGGTGCTCGCCGGTGACGGTGAACTCGAAGCTGTAGCGGCGAATCAGTCCGGGCATGCCCCGACGGTTGCGCCCGACACGCACTGAGCTGAGCGCCACGCTGTCGTCCAGTAGCTGCACGTCAGCACGCTCGCAGTGCTGACGCACGCGTTGCAGGGCCTGATCACCCTGGCCCAGGGCTCGCCAGAGCCACCAACCGGCAAAGGCGCATACGAGCAATAATGTGGCGTGGCCCAGGTTGAACACGGTGCAAGATCCTTGGTGTGGGCAGGAGGCTCAGTATGCCACGGTTGGCTCGGCTGACCACAGCTGGAGCTGGTTACGGCCTTGGCTCTTGGCCTGGTACAGGGCCAGGTCCGCCTGACGCAGCAACTGGTCAGCGTTGTCGCTCATCTGCCGTTGCGCCAGGCCGATGCTGACGCGCAGGTTGTAGCGTTGCTGCCGGTACTGGAACGGGTGCGCTTCGACCATCTGGCGCAGGCGTTCCAGCGAATGGCTGGCCTGGGTTGCTGAGGTTTCGGGCATCAGCAGTACAAACTCCTCGCCGCCAAAGCGCGCAAACAGATCGCTATGCCGTGCCTGCTGCTGGCACAGGGCAGCAAAATGCTGCAAGGCATGATCACCCGCCTGATGACCGAGCTGGTCGTTCAGCTGCTTGAAGTGGTCCAGGTCGAAAATGGCCAGACACAGCGGTCTGCCGTAGCGCTCACTGCGAGCCACTTCATCGGCCAGCTGCCGATGGAAGGCGCGGCGGTTGAACGCGCCGGTCAGCGGGTCCCGGAAGGTTTGTTCCTGCAGCTGTGCAGCCAACTGCTGACTGCGCGCCAGCACGCGCTGGGTGGTCATCAGGCAGCACCCGACAAAACCGAGAACCAGCGCGGGGAGGGCGAAATTGTAAGACAGCAGGTAGCTGAATGACTCGTAGGGCTGAACATAGGCTGCATCGAGCCACCAGTTGCGGTAGCCAAGGATGCCGCGCAGCAGGGTCACTGCGCTGTAGATCAGCAGACCGACGGTGACCAGCAGGCGGGCCGGACGGGTTGCCGGGTCGCGGCTTTCGTACAGCAGCAGCATGATGGCTTGTAGCGGAAGCAACCCGGCAATGCTGGAGTACACCCCCATCAGCAAATCGGAGCTGCCATTGGCCAGCCAGTACCAGCTGTTGAACAGCACCATGACGCCGGTGCTCGCTGGCAGTGTCCACCAGGGCACTCGGCGGCCGAAAAAGCGAAAGATACCCAGCAGAAATAGCGCCTCTCCTGCGAGCTGCAGGGCGTTGCCCAGTACGTTGAGCACCGGGTTGCGGGTTATCACGAAGATCAGAAACAGGACGATGCCGGCGATCAGGCTCCAGCAGCCGGCCAGCCAGAACCCCGGGCCGGGCTCGCCGGGCACGGTCCGGAACAGGGCCGTGGCGCACAGCGCGATGGCAACCAGCAGGCAGATGCCCAGCAGCATTGGCGAGAAATACAGCTGCTCCATGGCGTGTACACGACCCTGTGAATCAACGTGGCCCGAGTATACCGCGCCCTTGGGCTACTGCCACCTGCGGCAGGTCAGACCGGCTCGACGCCCAGCACGCAGATGCGCTCGGGGGCGGGGTAGTGCCAGCGTACGTTGACGTCCCAGAAGCGCACACCGTACTCGCGCCCGGCATCGGGTGTCTGGTAGGCCGGTTTCGGGTCCTGTGCCAGGCACTGCTCAATGAGCGCCACCAGCGGCTGACCCAGACGCCGCTGCTGAGCCTCGGCCTGCTCGCGGGCGACATCGTGCCAGTCGACCGCGATGGGGGCAGGGGGCGCAGCGGCGAGCGGGTTGTGGGCATCGGCAATGGCATCGGCATAGGGCACGTAGGGTTTTATGTCGAGTATCGGTGTGCCGTCCAGCAGGTCGACGCCGGACAGCAGCAGGCGGCCGTCAACAATGCCCTCAAGGCGCACGACCGATTGGCCGATCGGGTTGGGCCGGTGGGTGGCGCGGCTGGCAAACACGCCGATACGCTGGTTACCGCCAAGGCGCGGCGGGCGAACGCGCAGGTGCTTGCGGCCGTGACCGGCGGCGTGAAAAATGAACAACAGCCACAGGTGGCTGACGCCTTCCAGGCCTTCCAGCGCCTCGGGCTGGTCAAAGGGGGGCAGCAACTCCAGGGTGGCGGTGGCCGCCGGGGCCAGCAGTGGCTGGCGCGGGATGGCGAACTTCTCGGCGAAACAGGAGTGGATGATGCCGACCGGCTCGAACTGCCAGCCCACGATCAGGACTCCGCCAGCGGCGGGATGCAGTCGGGGCGGTCCTGGGTGATCAGATGGCTGCAGTCCGGAACCTGGATGATTTGCAGGTTCTCTGCCTGGTCCGCGCTGCGGCGCATCGCTTCAGCCTGCAGAATACGGTCCTTCTCCGGGACCAGGATGGCGCCGCGCTGCAGGTGCTGGTAGATGTCGGTGGGGGTGCGCTCCATCCAGTCTGCCAGGTCGAGGATATTGTCGACAAAGGTCCTGCCGTGGCGCGGGTTGAACGGCAGGGCGCTGACCAGCTCTCGTTTGCGCGGGTCATCCAGCGGCCCAAACAGGTGGCGGTTGCTGGGCGATATAGGTTGCTGTTGCCAGGCAAACAGATAGAACGGCAGGAACCAGCGTGCGGCTCTGGGCACCTCACGGAAGGGTTTGCCCTGAGGAAGCACCGGCGCTTCTAGGATGACCTCGACCCGGCTGAACAACTCCGGACGCTGGCGAGCCGCTTCCAGGATGACCGCTCCGCCGCGGGAGTGGCCGTGCACGCGGATCTGACGAGCGGTAGCCAGATGCTCCAGGGCCTGGTTGAGCACTTCGGCGTCATAGGCGATGGTACCGGGGCGCGAGCGCAGTGGCGCAACCCACGCGGCCTTCTGGTAGCTTGGACGGTTGACCGGAACATGGTAGTCGGCGCTGGTCAGCATGATCAGCTGCAGGGCAGGATCCTGATAGTACGCCGTGAAATACAGGAAGTTCTCGACAAAACCCGGCATTACGATGACGCACTGCGATGCATCCTCCGGCCCTTGGCGGGCAACGCAAGCCTGACCCACCTGATACAGCTCACCCTGAAAGTCGATGGCTTGCACCTGCGGCGTTTCGCGCCGCAGCAACCAGCGGCGCAGGCTGGTGGCAATCAGGATGAACAGGCCGACCAAGCCAATCAGAATATGCATGTACAAAAGGCTCCCTGTGAGCGGGCCAACGATGAGTTGGCCACAGCATAACGGATTCGGTGCTGGCGTGGGGCCACCCGGCTGGGCGATTTGGCGTTCTGCTGCGCGCTTATTCGCCGTCGTAGAGCCACACCCGCTCGGCGGACAGGGCGTAGCTGGCGTCGGCCAGCTGGTTGCTGGTCTGGCTGATGTGCAGGGTGCCCTGCACCCAGAATGGCTGGTAGATATCGTCGATCGCGATGCCATCGGGATAGTCGACCAGGATGATCTGGTTGGGCGGTGGCGGTGGTACGTGAATGCAGGCGCCGGCATAGGGCACCAGAAAGAAACTCAGGTAGCGGCCTTCGGCATCGGTTTCCAGCGGCACCGGGTAACCGCCAATACGCACCGAGCGGCCGTCGTAGTCGCTGACCACGCGGGTCGAGTACATCACCTCGGGCAGGCTGTCATCCCGCTGGCGCAGGCTCTGGGTAAAGTCGCCCTCGCTGTCCAGACCGCTGCCGTGGCCGATTTCCGGCATGTCCAGCATGGCCTGGTAGTCCTCGGCTGGCAGCAGGTCGAGCCAGTCGATGGTCGCGGGTGCGGCGCTCAGGGTAAGGGGGAGTACGAAGGTAAATAGCAGTAGCAGGGCGCGCAACATCAGCGTTTTCCGATTTCTCTGGCAGTGCTGAGACAGATTCAGCGCGTCGGTGTTCCACATCCTTGAGTCGGCGCCTACTCCGCCCACCGGTCGCGAATCTCGATAATTTCCTCCAGACGGGCAAGGAAGCAGTTCACCAGGTGGGGGTCGAAGTGCTTGCCGCTCTGTTCACGAATCAGGGCGACGGCATCTTCCACGCTCCAGGCCCGCTTATAGGGACGCTCGCTGGTCAAGGCGTCAAAGACGTCGGCAATCGCGATGATACGCGCCTCAATGGGGATGTCGGTGCCGGCCAGCCCTGCAGGATAGCCGCTGCCATCCCACTTTTCGTGATGACCAAGGGCAATGCGCCGGGCCATTTGCAGCATGCTGGCGTCGTGTTCGCCGATGATGCGCGCGCCAATGTCCGGATGCTGTTGCATGATGGCCCACTCGTCAGCGTCCAGCTTGCCGGGTTTTTGCAGGATGGCGTCGGGAATGCCGATCTTGCCGACATCGTGCATGGGGGCGGCGTGCAGCAGCTCCTCGGCGTCTTCGGCGCTGAAGCCGGCCTCCAGAGCGATGATGCGCGAGAAGTGACTCATGCGAATGACGTGCAGGCCGGTCTCGTTGTCCTTGTACTCGGCGGCCATACCCAGCGCCTGCACGATGTTGAGACGGGTCTGACGCAGCACATCGGCGCGTACCAGTGACAGGTGCGTACGCACCCGCGCGCGCACAATGGGAGCGCTCACCGGTTTGCTGATGTAGTCGACTGCGCCCAGCTCGAAGCCCAGCGCCTCGTCCTCCGGGTTGGACAGGGCGGTGACGAAGATCACTGGAATGGCCTCGGTCTGCGGGTCGGCCTTCAGCCGTACACAGACCTCATGGCCGGTGGTGCCGGGCATCATCACATCCAGCAGAATCAGCTGTGGTCGCTCGTTGCTGGCGAGCTCCAGCGCGCGCTCGCCGTCGCGGGCGAACAGCAGGCGGTAGTCGTCCTGCAGGATATGCTTGAGCACATGCAGGTTGGCTGGTTCGTCATCCACCAGCAGTATCGACGGGCGGCGGTCCTTGAAGGGCATGGGGTCAACCTTGGGTGGATGCAGTACGTCGCTCGGCTTCCAGCAGAGCGATGGCGGCTGCAAAGTCAAAATCGTCCAGCGCCTGCTCCAGCGCTGTGCGTTGCTCGCTGGCGAGGCTGCCTGCCAGGCGCTGCAGAGCCTGTTCGTTCACCTCGCCGCGACGCAGCACGGTAATCAGCTTGTCGATCAGGTTGTCACGGGCGGCGCTATCTAGCGTCTCGTCAGCCGGAGTGGTCTGCACGGGCGCGGGTGTCGGCGCTGCAGCGCGGCTGGCGCGCGCGCAGGCGTGCAGCGCCTCGCGCAGTGCCTCGGTATCATTCTGGCCCGCTGCCAGCTTGCTTTCCAGTTCGCTGGCGAGCTGGCGCAGCGCCTGCAAAGACAAGTTGCCGGCGCTGCCGTTGAGTTTGTGCGCCAGGCTGCGGGCGTGCTCCAGAGCCTGCTGGTCCAGCGCCTGGTCCAGCTCGGCCAGTTGGCTCGGTAATTCGCCAAGGAAGCGGTGGATGGCCTGCTCAAGGGCGTCGCGGTTGCCCCAGCGCAGCTCACCGCTGGCCCAGTCGATCAAGGGGGTAGTCTGCTCCGCCTTGGCGCTGTCGTGGTCGGCGCTGGGGACTTGCAGGCCCAATACCCGCGCCATTTCCTGGCGCAGCGCCACGCGGTCGACCGGCTTCGAGGCAAAGCCTTCCATACCTGCCTCGCGGGCAGCCTGGCGATCCTTGTCCAGCACGCTGGCGGTGAGGGCAATGATCGGGGTCGGGCGTCGCCCCAGATTGGCTTCGTAGCGACGGATGATGCGAGTGGCTTCCAGACCATCAACCTCCGGCATCTGCATGTCCATGAGGATCAGGTCGAAGGGCTCCTCGGCCACCAGCTCGAAGGCGCGCAGACCGTTGTTCACACTGCGCACCCGGTGCCCTTCGTTGTGCAGCAGCAGCTCCATCAACTGTACGTTGTCGGCAACATCATCGGCGACCAGAATGCGCAGCGGCGGCAGCTCGATACGGTTGCTGCTGAGTGCGCTCAACGCCTTGGCGTCCGCGCTGGCGGCGGTCAGCGGCAGCAGTACCTGGAAGCTGGAGCCTTGGCTCGGGATGCTCTCGACGCTGATGTGCCCGCCCATCAGCTCGACCAGCTGGCGGGCGATAGTGGTGCCCAGGCCGGTGCCGCCGAAGCGCCGGCTCATGGACGCATCGGCCTGGGCGAACGGTTCGAAAATCTGCTGCAGGCGATCCGTCGGGATACCGATGCCGGTGTCGCTGATGCGCAGACGGACCTGTTTCTGGTGCTGATCCACGCGGAGCTCGACCCGGCCTTGCTCGGTAAACTTGATGGCATTGCCCAGCAGGTTGGTCAGCACCTGACGGATACGCGTCGGGTCGCCGCTGAAGTGCTCCTGCGGTAGCTGGTAGCTGAACGTCAACTGCAAGCCCTTGCGATTGGCTTCCAGACTGAACACGTTGATTTGTTGCTGGCAGAGTTCGCGCAGCGAGAAGTCCTGGCGCTCCAGCCGTACCTGACCCTTTTCCAGCTTGGCGGTATCGAGAATGTCGTTGAGCAGCCCCAGCAGCGAGCGGGCGGATTGATTCACGGTGCGCGCGTACTTGCGCTGACTGGTGGTCAGGTTGTCGTTGAGCAGCACCTCGCTGAAGCCGATGATGGCATTCATGGGCGTGCGGATTTCGTGACTCATGTTGGCCAGGAAGGCGCCCTTGGATTCGGCCGCCAGTTCGGCCCGCTCCTTGGCTTCGAGCAGGGCCACCTCCATGCGTCGGCGTTCGCTCAGGTCGGTGACCAGCACGATCACCTTGGTCAGCTCGCCAAAGCTGTCGATGATCGGGTTGCAGTAGGTCTGCACATACACGTTGTCGCCGTTTCGATGCGTCAGGCTGTACTCGCCGACCAGGTACTCGCCACGGCGAACACTGGCCCAGGCTTCATCGGTAAACTCGCCGTCGTCGATCAACTGCTGGAAGGTGCGTCCCTTCAGCTCTGCTTCAGAGCAGCCGCTGAGGCTCAGGAAATGCGGGTTGGCGAAACAAATACGACCGTCCATGTCCAGGTCCAGCATGCCTTGGGCCTGGCTGATGGCGCGCACGATACCCTCGAATTCGGCGGCGCGCAGCTTGGTGTCGGTGATATCCAGGATGACCCCGTCGATCCACTCGGGGTTGCCCTGCTCGTCAAAGATTGCGCTCGCGTATTCGGAGACCCAGCGAATCTGGCCGTCGCGGTGGAAGATGCGGTACTCAAGGTTGTAGTTCTCGCGACGGCCGATGGCGGCCATGACATGATCGACCGTGAAGTCGATGTCTGCCGGATGGATGATGTCGGCAAAGCTCATCTCGCCGTTGAGAAAGCGTTCTGTCGGCCAGCCGGTGAGGAGCTCCACCGCGTCGCTGATAAACAGCATGCGCCAGTCCTCACGGGGCAGGCAGCGGAAGGTGACGCCGGGGATATTGGTGATCAGGCTGCGGTACTGTTCTTCGCGCTCCTGCAACGAGTTTTCCAGCTCCCGGCGCTCGCTGATGTCGCTGACAAAGCCGACGAAGCGCACGCCGTCGCGGATATGGGTCTGGCCGATCGACAGGCGCACCGGAAAGTGCTCGCCATTGCGCCGCATCCACCAGGACTCGGTGCTGGTGCCCAGCTGTGCCGGACGTTGACCGGCGGCATACTCGCTGAGAAAGCTGCGCAAGCGCTCTCGGGTAGCCAGCGGTAGCAGCACATCCAGAGGTTGGCCAAGCAGCTCGGATTCGGGCCAGCCGAATATGTGTTCAGCTGCGCGATTGATCTCGCGGATGCGCCCGTAGCGATCCCAGGTGATGATCGCATCGACTGCGGTGTCAACGATGCCGCGGATATGGGCTTCGCTGGCCTGTACCTTCTGGTACAGCTGATTGAAGCGCACCGCGCCATTGACCGCGCCAACCAGAATACCCACCACCAAGGTGGAGAAGGCAATCAGCAAACCAAGGTTGCGCTGCGCATCAAACTGTCCCAGGTAATCGCTTTGCGGCTCGCCGATGATACGGGCCGCCGCCATGCCGGTGTAGTGCATGGTGGCAATGGCCGAGCCCATCACCAGCGCGGCGATCAGCAAGGTCTTGCTGGTCGGTTTGCCAAGGCCAAAGCGAATCCACAGCGACAGAATGGCCAGCACCACCGCGACCACCACCGAGCCGACAAACCACCAGGGGTCGAATAGCAGTTGCGCGTCCATGCGCATGGCGGCCATGCCGATGTAGTGCATGGTGCCGATGCCTGCGCCGATCAGGGTGCCCCCTGTCAGCAGCTCCCTTGCCCCAAGAACGCGGCGCGACAGCAATTGCAGGGCCACCAGCGAGGCGCCCAGCGCCGGTAGCATGGACAGCAGGGTAATGGTCAGGTCGTAGTGCACTTCCAGAGGCAGGGTGAACGACAGCATGCCGATAAAGTGCATCGCCCAGATACCGACGCCCAGGGCAACTGCGCCGCTGAGCAGCGCGCCCCGCCGGGTTGCCGGCGTAGCGGCCAGACGCGCCAGACCAGCCACCTGCAGCGCCAGCCAGGCGGCGGCGATGGCAACCAGTATCGACAGCAGCATCAGGCTGTGGTGGTGGTGCCCATGCAGCAGGTTGCCCTGATGCAGTTCGGCTTGGTAGAACCAGGATTGGATCGGCACGCTTTGCTCCTGACGGCTTCAACGCCTTGCGGCTTAAGCAGGTGCGCGGTCGTTCGCATCCGGCGGGTGACGGCACTTTGAAATCATGGCGGGCTTGACGCTGGCTGTCCAGCTGCGTCCGGCTATCTGGCAGCAGTATCGGCGGACTGGGTGACAACTTGAGGGGGGTGCAGCAGCTGTTGCCATTGTTCCCGCAGGCTGCGCAGGGACTGTTCGCCGCCCAGCTGACCACGAAACAGCAGCACGCCACCCAGCACCGCGGCGTACTGGATCAGCGCCATGCCGCGTGCCTGGCCGGGTGGCACCAGCGGGGCCAGCAACTGCGCTGTCTGCTCGACCCGTGCTTCGTCCACCGCGGCGACGATATCGCGGGCGTAGAGGTCGCGCTGGGCGAAATCGCGAATCGCAAACTCCACCTTCATGCGTTTGAACTCCACCGCCGGGCCTTCAAACATCAGCAGCAGCACGCGTTCTACTTCCTGCTGTGGGCTCAATGCCGGGTCCAGCCCGGGTTGCCAGTAGCGCAAGCCTTTCATGCGCTGGGCTTGCCACTGGTCGAGGAACAGACGAACAAACTGCGGCAGGTCCTCGAAATGCCAGTAGAAACTGCCGCGGGTCACCTTCAGGCGCTTGGCCAGCGGCAGCACACGCAACTGATCGAAGCCGCCTTCAAGGATGGCGTCGGTGGCGGCGTCGAACCAGTCCTGGGGCGTCAATACGGCGCGGCCGGTAGGACGGCCGCGGCGGGCGGGTTTGCTGGCAGCGGACATCTGCAGCTCCGGTGATGTGGGTCGTGGTCGGATTATAAGTCAGGCGAAGGCCGCGTCATATCTATTTCCATACACAATTGACAATACATATGTGTATTGAGATTTTGTCTTCAGGACGGCTGCCATCGCAACCGCATGATCGACACCTCAGGAGTTCGCCATGTACCACCAGACCGAACGCTCGCTGGATCTGCAAAAGCGCGTTTCCGATTTTATGGACGCGCACGTTTTCCCCAATGAGCAGCGCTACGAAGAGGAAATCCGCGCCAACGAGAAGGCCGGAAACGCCTACACCACCGTGCAGTTGATGGAAGAGCTGAAGGCCAAGGCACGCGCCGAGGGGCTGTGGAACCTGTTTCTGCCGGAAGCCGAGCACGGTCCGGGTCTGAGCAACGTGGAATACGCCCCGCTGGCCGAGCTGATGGGGCGCGTGCCGGGCATGTGGGCGTCCGAGGTGTTCAACTGCGGCGCGCCGGATACCGGCAATATGGAAGTGCTGGCCCGCTACGGCACCAAAGAGCAGCAGGAGCGCTGGCTGACCCCGCTGCTGAACGGCGAAATCCGCTCTGCCTTTGCCATGACCGAGCCGCTGGTGGCGTCTTCCGATGCGACCAATGTGGAAACCCGCATCGAGCGTGACGGTGACGAGTACGTGATCAACGGCCGCAAGTGGTATATCTCCGGTGCTGCCAACGAGCGCTGCGAGATCATGGTGGTGATGGGCAAGAGCGACCCGGACAACCCGAACCGCCACCAGCAGCAGTCGATGATTCTGGTGCCGATGAACACCCCTGGCGTCACCGTGCTGCGTGATATGGGCTGCTACGGCTATATGGATCCGCCGTACGGCCACCCGGAAATCATCTTCGAAAACGTGCGCGTGCCGGCCAGCAATATGCTGCTGGGTGAAGGCCGCGGCTTCGAGATTGCTCAGGGTCGTCTTGGGCCGGGTCGTATCCACCACTGCATGCGGGTGATCGGTCAGGCCGAACGGGCGCTGGCGCTGATGTGTGAGCGTCTGAGCAAGCGCGTGGCGTTCGGCAAGCCCCTGTCAGAGCAGGGCGTGTGGCGTGAGCGCATCGCCGAGTCGCGGATCATGATCGATCAGGCGCGCTTCCTGGTCATGAACGCGGCGCATCTGATGGATACCGTCGGCAACAAGGTCGCCGCCAAGCAGATCGCGATGATCAAGGTAGCCGCGCCGAACATGGCGTGTCAGGTCATCGACTGGGCGATTCAGGCCCACGGCGCCGGTGGTTTCTCCTCCGACTTCCCACTGGCGCAGCTGTACGTCTACGCCCGGCACCTGCGCACCGCCGACGGCCCGGATGAAGTGCACCGTAACGCGATTGCCAAGGCGGAGCTCAAGCGCTTCCAGTAATGCAATGAGCGGTGAGCAAACCCCGCAGCACCTCATGGTGCTGCGGGGTTTTTGGGTTTGAAGGCAAGATCAACGAAGGTGGCCGCCGCACGGACCCTAGTCCC
>NZ_LMAZ01000007.1:0-155985 GCF_003444685.1 Pseudomonas abyssi
TTTTCTTGCAGATTTATTACCCGCACCGAATTTACTCGGCTGCAGCCGGGCTTTTACGCCGCCGCCACAGGGCAAGCAACGGCCCGGACAGCGTGTAGCAGACAAAGATGGCCCAGAGGATCCGCGAGGGGTCCGACGAGATCACCGCAAACACCAGCACCACAACCAGAATGGCGAAGAACGGCACGCGCCCTTTGAAGTCCAGGTCCTTGAAGCTGTAATAACGTACGTTGCTGACCATCAGCAGGCCACCCAGCGCAGTCAGGATGCCAACCAGCAGCGCGATATTGCCGCCATCGATACCAAAGTCCGCGAGCGACCAGACCATGCCAGCAACCAGACCGGCACCAGACGGACTCGGCAAGCCGGTAAAGTAGCGCTTATCGTCATCACCAATATGCGTATTGAAGCGCGCCAGCCTGAGAGCGGCACCCGCGACGTAGATAAAAGCGAACACCCAACCGACCTTGCCCAGATCGGTCAACGCCCAGCTGAACACGACAACCGCCGGCGCAATGCCGAAAGCGACCATATCCGACAACGAGTCGTACTCGGCGCCGAATGCGCTCTGGGTATTGGTCAGGCGCGCGACGCGACCATCCAGGCCATCAAGCACCATGGCAATGAAAATGGCGACCGCCGCATGGGTAAAGTTGCCATCCATTGCACTGACAATGGCGTAGAAGCCGGAAAACAGCGCCGCCGTGGTAAACAGGTTGGGCAGCAGGTAGATGCCTTTGTGGCGGACCTTGTTGCCATCCGGCCCGGGCACTTCCTCAACGTGCTCGTCAATCGGCAGCAGGGTATGTGCGCCCTCTGCGTCGGTGTCCTTCGGGGTATTCTGATGCTCTGTCATAGGGTTACCTTGCAACAATGCCGGGCCCAACAGTGTGGCAAGTTGGCGGGCAAATGACCAGCCAGCTCAACCTCGAGGCATAAAAAAACGCGGCTGGAAGCCGCGTTTTCTTCAAGCTCAATCGACTCAGTTCTTGGACTTGTCGACGATCTTGTTGGAAGCAATCCACGGCATCATGCCACGCAGCTTCTCACCTACCTGCTCGATCGGGTGCGCGGCGTTGTTACGACGGGCAGCGGTCATGGACGGGTAGTTGTGTGCGCCTTCAGCGATAAACATCTTGGCGTATTCACCGCTCTGGATGCGCTTGAGGGCATTGCGCATAGCTGCACGGGACTCATCGTTGATGACTTCCGGGCCAGTCACGTACTCACCATACTCGGCGTTGTTGGAGATGGAGTAGTTCATGTTGGCGATGCCGCCTTCGTACATCAGGTCGACGATCAGCTTCAGCTCGTGCAGACACTCGAAGTAAGCCATTTCCGGCGCATAACCTGCTTCGGTCAGGGTTTCGAAGCCGGCCTTGACCAGTTCAACCGCACCACCACACAGAACAGCCTGCTCGCCGAACAGGTCGGTTTCAGTCTCATCCTTGAAGGTGGTTTCGATGATGCCGGTACGACCGCCGCCCACGCCGCTGGCGTAGGACAGGGCAACGTTCTTGGCATTGCCGGACGCGTCCTGGAAGATCGCGATCAGGTCGGGGATACCGCCGCCCTTGACGAACTCGGAGCGCACAGTGTGGCCCGGCGCCTTGGGAGCGATCATGATGACGTCCAGATCGGCGCGCGGCACGATCTGGTTGTAGTGGATGGCGAAACCGTGCGCAAACGCCAGCGTAGCGCCCTGCTTCAGGTTCGGCTCGATCTCACCCTTGTACAGTTGAGACTGGAACTCGTCCGGGGTCAGGATCATGACCACGTCGGCAGCTGCTACAGCGGCCGGTACATCGCTGACTTTCAGGCCGTGTGCTTCGGCCTTGGCGATGGAGCTGGAACCAGGACGCAGACCGACAGTCACGTCTACACCGGAATCTTTCAGGTTGCAGGCGTGGGCATGGCCCTGCGAACCGTAACCGATGATGGCAACCTTCTTGCCCTGGATGATGCTCAGATCACAATCTTTATCGTAATAGACTTGCATGAAGTTCCCCTGCTTACTTGTGCGGACCGCCTGGCCCGCGACCAATTAGTTTAGATACTCAAAACCTTTTCACCGCGGGCAATGCCCGACACACCGGTACGTACCACTTCGAGCACCGAGGTCGGCCCAACGGCCTCTATGAAGCTGTTCAGCTTGTCGCTGGTGCCAGTCAGCTGCACGGTATAGACGCTTGCCGATACATCCACGATCTGCCCGCGGAAGATGTCGGTAGTGCGCTTGACCTCTGCGCGCTGGGCGCCAGTGGCCTTGACCTTGATCAGCATCAGCTCGCGCTCGATGTGAGCACCCTCAGACAGATTGACCAGTTTGACTACCTCAATCAGCTTGTTGAGGTTTTTGGTGATCTGCTCGATCACCTCATCCTGACCAACCGTGGTAAGCGTCAGACGCGACAATGTCGGATCCTCGGTCGGTGCCACTGTCAGGGTCTCGATATTGTAATTGCGCTGCGAGAACAGCCCAACCACCCGAGACAACGCGCCCGGTTCGTTTTCCAGAAGAACGGAAATGATATGTCTCATGTCAGGTGCGCTCCGTTTTGCTCAGCCACATATCTCGCATCGCACCACCACGAATCTGCATCGGGTATACGTGCTCGCTGGTATCCACCGCGATATCGAGGAACACCAGGCGATCCTTCATCGCAAAGGCTTCGGCCATCTTGCTCTTGAGTTCCTTGGGATCGGTGATACGGATACCGACATGACCATAGGCCTCGGCCAGCTTGACGAAGTCCGGCAGCGACTCCATGTAGGAGTGCGAGTAGCGGCTGTTGTACTGCATGTCCTGCCATTGGCGAACCATGCCCAGCGCACCGTTATTCAGGTTGACGATCTTCACCGGCATGTCGTACTGCAGGCAGGTAGAAAGCTCCTGAATGTTCATCTGAATACTGCCTTCACCGGTGACACAGGCAACCGTTGCGTCCGGGAAGTTCTGTTGTACGCCCATGGCCGCCGGAAAACCGAAGCCCATGGTGCCCAGGCCGCCGGAGTTGATCCAGCGATTGGGCTTGTCGAAGCGGTAGTACTGGGCTGCAAACATCTGGTGCTGCCCAACGTCGGAGGTAATGAAGGCGTCGCCACCTGTCACTTCCCACAGCGCCTCGATAACCGCCTGCGGCTTGATGATGCTGCCGTCGCCCTTGTCGTAAGGGAACAGGTCACCATCACCGCGCCATTCGTCGATCTGCTTCCACCAGGAGGCCTGGGTATCGGCATCCGGGCTCTCGCCCATCTCCTTATAGATAGCAAGCATGTCTGTCAGCACGCTTTCAACCGGACCAACAATCGGAATATCGGCCTTAACAGTCTTGGAAATGGACGCCGGATCGATATCGATATGGATGACCTTGGCATTCGGACAGAACTTGCTGGCGTCGTCGCCATTGATGACGCGGTCGTCAAAGCGCGCACCGACGGCCAGGATCACGTCCGCGTGATGCATGGTCAGGTTGGCGGTGTAGCTGCCGTGCATACCCAGCATGCCGACGAACTGACGATCGGTACCCGGATACGCGCCCAGACCCATCAAGGTGTTGGTCACAGGCAGATTGAGCGCGCGAGCCAGCTCGGTCAGCGGGCGCGAGGCACCACCGAGAATGACGCCACCACCGGAGTACATGACCGGACGCTTGGCTTCCAGCAGCATCTCTACCGCTTTGCGGATCTGCCCGGAATGACCACGGGTAGCCGGGTTGTAGGAGCGCAGCTTGACCTTCTTCGGGTAGCTGTACTCGAACTTGTCGGCCGGGTTGGTCATGTCCTTGGGAATATCGATCACAACCGGACCCGGACGGCCGCTCTGCGCCAGATAGAAGGCTTTCTTGATGATCTCGGGAATCTCGCGCGGGTCCTTGACCATAAAGCTGTGCTTCACGATGGGACGGGAAACGCCGACCATGTCGGTTTCCTGGAAGGCATCGGAGCCGACCATGTTGCTCACAACCTGGCCGGAAATCACGACCATCGGGATCGAGTCCATATACGCCGTCGCAATACCGGTCACGGTATTGGTCGCGCCGGGACCGGAGGTCACCAGCACCACACCCGGCTTGCCGGTGGCACGCGCGTAGCCGTCTGCCATGTGGGCAGCAGCCTGCTCGTGACGGACCAGAATATGCTCTACGTCGTCTTGCCGGAAAATGGCATCGTAGATATGCAGAAGGGCACCGCCCGGATACCCGTAAATATATTTAACACCCTCGTCACGCAATGAGCGGACGACCATCTCAGCGCCGGATAAAAGCTCCACTTTAGAATCACCTCTAGCTTGCCACCCACCAGCGGCGGGCAGCAGGGTACCTGTTTACTGCTCGGCAGCGCAGAACAACGGTGGTTGTGCTGCATCAGCTTGACTACGTGCTTGGAGGCCGGCTCCTACTGTTGCGGAGTAGCCTCACCCAGCGCGAGGTAGCGCGTGCGGGTGCCAGGCCGGGCGTTGACGGGTTTCGTCTCCCGGAATGAGCAACAAAACCGCGTGCGTCGATGCGGGGTGAGCACCGATTGCAGCGGTTTATGAGAACCTCGAATTGTTTACACTCGAGACTGACAAGTCAAGCCAAGTTGCAGAAAACCCCTACCAAGGGATATACCTGTGCTACAGGCGCGCTATCGCACTTCAGAGTCGCGCCCGCTCACCGTGACAGAACAAGGAAGAAACGCCATGCGCAAGATCGTCATTTCCGCCGCCCTGAGCCTGGTTTGCACCAGCGCCATGGCCACCCAGCTGTACCGTTGGGTGGATGAAAACGGCGTCACCCAGTTCAGCCAGCAGCCGCCTGCCGAAGACCAGTATCAACGCCTGCAGGTCAAGCCGGCCCCGGAGCTCGGAACCGGCAGCCTCGCGCCCGCCCCCGACGCCTCTGCCGAGGAGCAGACCGAGGCAACTGAGCCAGCCGCGGCCCCGCAGCCGACGCCGGAGCAGCAGGCTAAGCTGGCCGAGCAGTGCGACGCGCTGCGCGCCAACCTGACCACCATGCAGAACAACCCGCGCCTGCGTCGTACGCTGGAGGACGGGACAGTAGAGCGAATTGGTGAAGATGAGCGCCAGGCGATGATTGCCAAGGCACAGGCAGATCTGCAGGAGCACTGCCAGTAAGCATCAACGGGGCGTTGCGCCCCATTGTCAATCGACCAACGTGCTGGCGTGTCGATCAATGCGTGCCAGCACCGCCAGCAAATCTACCTGGCGACGACCCAGGTGCACAAAGGCCTGCTCCCCCATCGGCCGCAGCGCACAGGGACCGGGCAATGGCGCCCCGGTTGCCAGCAACTGCTCAACCTGCGGGATAAACACCCACTGCAACCACTGCTCAAAGGCAAGGGTGTCAGCGCAGAACGGGAGCTGACTGGCGAGCTGCTCTGCCGACGGCGACTCCAACGACCATAGCCCCCACCGGCGCAACTCGCCTTCAAGGTCCTGCAAGGCAGCGGCAAGCGCCGCCGAGCCGCTCACAAGGAAACGCGTGCCCGCTGGCGCGCCTGCTCGGCACCCGCCGCATCGCCCTGCTGTTCGCGTGCCTGCGCGACCAACTCCCACAAACCGGCCTGCAAAGACGGACGGCCCGAGGCATAGGCCAAGCCACGGCGCGCCAGCTGCTCGGCTTGCGCTGCATCACCCTGGCTCAAACGTACCTGCGCCAGACGGTACAACACCTGCGGCTCACGCGGCGCGATGCGCATGGCGCGCTCCAGGCTGGCGTTGGCGCCATTGAGGTCACCATTGCTTTCCTGCTGACGCGCCGTGGTCAGCAAGGCCAGCACCGGTCCGTCGAGCTGCTCATCGGCCTGCAGTGCTCCGTTAGAGGAGCCGGGGCCGGAGCCGACAGCCGGCGACGAGGTGATACCACCACTGGAAATCGAGGGCTGGTTATCCAGCGGGTAGGACTGCACCGCACTGGAGCCGCCCTGCCCGTCCGGCACCATGACCACCACGCCGCTGTCCTGCTGCGTCGCCGGGGCTTGCGGTGTCGAGGTGCCCACACGTCCGGCACCGGTCCGCATGTCCTCATTGGAGACCGGGCGACCGGAATCCACTACCGGAATCGCGCCGCCGGAGCCTGCGCAACCCGACAGCACGGCGATCACGGCGCCCAGCAGCGCGACTTGTCTGATGCCCATCTGTTCAATCCTCTCTCATCCGTTATGCGACGAAGGCGACAGCATACTGGCAGCGCCTCAGCGCAGCCAGTCGCGAATGGTGTCGAGCACCCGATTGGCGCCGTCGCGAATCACTTCGGTGTCGATCACCGGCTTGCAACCGGGCCCCGGCAGCGGCTCATAGCCAGCCCGGAACGGGATCTCGACACTGCCCTCGCAGGATGGATCGCTGCCAAGGCCGGTCAGCGGATCGGCCCAGGCGGTGACAATCTCCGCCGGCGGCACGTCGGCCAGACTTTGCGGATGCGCTGCGCCCATAAAGCCGTTCCAGACCTGCAACGCACCGGTAGCGCCGGTCAGGCGAGTGCGGTCGTTATCGTCACGTCCGACCCAGGCCACGGCGACCAGGTCATCCGAGAAGCCGGCGAACCAGCTGTCACGCAGATCGTTGGTGGTCCCGGTCTTGCCGGCCAGGCGAATATTTGAAGACACATGGTTATAGGCCGAGCGGCCGGTCCCCTCGGTCATCACATGGGTCATCGCCTGCTGAGTCAGGTAGATGGTCGCCGAATCAAAGCGCTGACGAACCTCAAACGGATAGCGCTTGAGCGGTTCGCCCTGCGCCGTCAACACGTTGCGAATGGCGCGCAGTGGCGTATTGAAGCCGCCATTGGCAATGGTCTGGTACATGTCAGCCACCTGCATTGGCGTCATCGCACCCGAGCCCAGCAGCATCGCCGGGTAAGCGGGCCAGTCATGATCAACACCCAGCCGGCGTACCGTATTCAGCACGCTATCAACGCCCACTTCCGTGCCCAGTCGCACCGCAGCCTGGTTATAGGACTTGGCCAGCGCCAGGTACAGCGGCACCCGCCCGTGGCTTTGACGATCATAGTTCTGCGGCGACCAGGTCTTGCCGGGCTCTGCCTCCAGAGTGATCGGGTCATCATCAATCGGCGTAATCAGCGAGTAGCGCTCCGGTTTCTCCAGCGCCGTCAGGTAGATCGCCGGCTTGATCAGCGAGCCAATCGGCCGCGATGCATCCAGCGCGCGGTTGAAGCCGGAGAAGCGCGGATTGGCGCCACCCACGACCGCCAGCACTTCGCCGGTCTGCGCGCCCGTCACCACCATGGCGGCCTCCAGCGGCTTCTTGTCCGGGGTCTCGCCAAAGCGTTTGAGCGTACCCTGCACTGCGGTTTCAGCCTTGTGCTGCAGCAATGGGTCAAAGCTGGTGAAAATCCGCAGCCCTTCGCTGGTCAGATCCTCGTCGCGGTAATCGGCACGCAGCTGACGCTTGACCAGATCCATGAACGCCGGGTAGCTGGTGTTGGCCAGGCTGCCGCCCTGGGTCACGTCCAGCGGCTTGTTCTTGGCGTCGGTGGCCTCTTGCTGGCTGATCATGCCCTGCTCGGCCATCAGATCCAACACCAGATTGCGGCGCGTGGTGGCTCGTTCAGGGTTGCGACGCGGGTTGTAGTAGGAAGCGCCCTTGACCATGCCGACCAGCAGAGCCACCTGGTGCAGCTGCAGCTCCTGCAGCGGCTGGGCAAAGTAATACTGACTGGCCAGGCCAAAACCGTGCACTGCGCGATTGCCGTCCTGGCCGAGGAAGACCTCGTTGAGGTAGGCCTCGAGAATCTCTTCCTTGCTGTAATGCAGCTCCAGCAGCACCGCCATCATGGCCTCAAGGCCCTTGCGGATAATGTTGCGATCAGCCGTCAGGTAAAAGTTCTTCACCAACTGCTGGGTCAGGGTACTGCCGCCCTGACGCAAACTGCCGGTGGTCAGGTTGACGAACATCGCGCGGGCGATGCCTTTGGGCGACACGCCAAAGTGCTGAAAGAACTCGCGGTCTTCCACTGCCACCAGTGAATCCACCAGGTAAGGAGGAGCCTGATCCAGACGAATCAGAATACGGTCCTCGTTGTGCGCGGGGTAAATGCCCCCGATCATCAGCGGCTCGAGCCGCGCCATGATCAGGTCCTGCGCACCACTGATGCTAGCAACCCGGTTGCCGTCGAAGCGCACACTGACGCGCTGGGCGCGCTCAGCACCTTCAAAAAACTGGAAGCCACGCGTGTAGACGTCGATGCGGCTGCCTCCCACGGCCATCTGCCCTGGCCCGTTGGCCGCGTTGCTCTGCCGATAGCCCAGCGCCTTCAACTCCGTGAGAAAGTCGTCGCGGCTCAAAGGGCGGCCGGCGTACAGCTCCAGCGGACGCGCAAACACCTTGGCCGGCACGGCCCAGCGCTTGCCGGAAAACTTCTCCTGTACGATAGCGTCGAGATAAACCGCCAGCGCTCCTACCAGCACCAGGCCAACCAGCCCGAGCTTGAGCAGCCAGCCCCAGATGCGACTGCGACCACGGGACTTTCCCTTGCCCCGCGACTTGCGTTTGTTAGCCATGTTTCCTCACGTCGTTACCCTTCTGATGCCGGCATGCACTCACGCACGGCCCTTTGCTACGGTTGGCCTGTGACCCGCCAGACCGCATAATGTTCGCATTGCCGACCAAACAAGGAAACGTCGTGAGCCTGACCCTGTTAACTGCGCTGCAGAACCCTGACCTGTATGACCACCCGGTAAGCGGTTTTACTCTGATCGAAACCCATATTTCCTGGGTGCTGCTGACCGGCGACTATGTGTACAAGGTCAAGAAACCGGTCAACTTCGGCTTTCTCGACTATTCCTCGCTGGAACAGCGCCAGCATTTCTGCCAGGAAGAAGTTCGCCTGAACCGCCGCCTGGCACCCGAGCTGTACCTGGATGTCATCACTGTCACCGGCAGCGCCGAGGCGCCCGTGCTGGGCGGCGACGGCCCAGCCATCGAATACCTGGTCAAGACCCGCCAGTTCCGGCAGCAGGATCTGCTCGGCAACCTGCAGCGCGATGGCGGCCTCACCGCCGGCCACATTGACGAGTTGGCCGGCGTGCTGGCCCGCTTCCACGGCCAGATCGAGCATGCCGGTCTCAATACGCCGTTCGGTACACCGCAGCAAGTACATGCCCCAGTCACCCAGAACTTCGAGCAGATTCGGCCGTTTCTGAGCGGCGCAAGCGACCTGCAACAGCTCGACGCCCTGGAACAGTGGGCGAATACTACCCACCAACGGCTGATTCCCCAAATCAATGAACGCAAGGCCGCCGGCCTGATCCGCGAATGCCATGGCGATATCTACCTGGATAACGTCACCTTGGTTGACGGTCAGGTGACCCTGTTCGACTGCATCGAGTTCAACGACGCCTTCCGCTGGACCGATGTCATGGCCGACGTCGCCTTCATGAGCATGGACCTGGAAGATCGCGGCCTGCATGCCCTGTCCCGCCGCTTTGTCAGCGCCTATCTGGAGCACACTGGCGACTATCAGGGCCTCGCTGTTCTCAACTACTACAAGGCCTACCGCGCCATGGTACGCGCCAAGGTAGCGCTGTTCGGCCTGAACGAGCAGATGAGCGCCGAACAGCGCGCCAGCGTCATGCAGCGCTACTACGGTTACGCGGCACTGGCCGAAAGCTACACCGAGGTGGCGCCGCGCTTTGGCCTGCTGACCTTTGGCGTGTCCGGCAGCGGCAAGAGCACGCTGGCGGTCAAACTGGTCGAGCAGCTGGGCGCTATTCGCCTGCGCTCGGACGTTGAGCGCAAGCGCCTGTTCGGCAGCGACGACAATCCCAGCCTGGACTCCGGCCTGTATGCACCCGAGCGCAGCGAACAAACCTACCAGCGCTTGGCCTGTCTGGCCGCGCAAACCCTGGCCAACGGCTACCCGGTGATCGTCGACGCCACGCACCTCAAGCAGGCCCAGCGCCAGCTGATGCGCGATGCCATCGAAGATCAGGGCGCGCCCTGCCTGATCCTGCACTGCGACGCCCCCCAGGCCAGTATCGAGCGGTGGCTGAGCGAGCGCCAGCAAGCCGGCACAGACATCTCGGATGCAGGTATCGAGGTTATGCGCCATCAACTGCAGGAGATGGAGCCGCTGGACGCCGATGAGGCCGCCCTCAGCATCCGCGTGGACACGGCCAGCGAAACAGCCATGAGCGACCTGTCGGAGCAGCTGAAAAAGCGCCTGTAGGCCGCGCCAGACGGGCGCTGTACGGATACGGCAGCGCCTACTACACTGGTGGTCGGGACACCAATAACAACAGCAGACCCGACGCCATGCCGCACACAGACCTGCGCCCGATCGCACGAACGGGCCCCGCGCAGCCACCTGCCCACCTGCCAACATGCACCCTGCAGCCATCAGGAGGAGCCCGGCATGGAGCCAGATGAGCTACTCGGCCTACGCAACCTGGGCAAAACCTCCAGCCAGTGGCTGCATGCCACCGGCATCCACACCCCTGAACAACTCCGCCAGCTTGGCCCCGTCGAGGCTTACCGCGCCGTACGTGCGCGCGGCTTCAACGCCTCCAAGGCGCTACTTTTTGCGATCGCCGGCGCACTCCAGGACACCCATTGGAAAGACCTTGACCCCGCCTACAAGCAAAAGCTGCTGGAGCAACTTCTGCAGTCCGGCAGGCGAGATTAAGCGACCTGGCTCACACAGCCGCAGCCACTCGCTTGCCTGCGTTGCAGACAGGCTTTTATGTTGACGACAGCCTGCCCCGCTGAGGTAATGTAAGCCGATACCTGCCGCACCGGCGCAGACGGTACTCCATGCCAACCCTGCAGTAGGTCAGGACTACAAAAAAAGGAATTCTGCCATGTATCTGATAGGCGACCAGCCACCTTACGCCGAGAAGCTGATCAACACGCTTCAGAGCATCCCTCAGCAACTGCTCGAGGATCTCGAACCCTGCGACGCCGCCATTGAGCTGGATGCAGTGGCCGATCTTTACAACCATATCAGCCCCGCTCGCCTGTATTTGCTCAAAAGTGGCCTGCTGCACGCCCAGATTGACGGCAAGCCGCTGTTTTACATCCAGGAAGGTGACCTGATCGGCCTGCGCCAGGGCCTGAACGCGGCGCCCTGCACCTACCTCAGTGAAGAGCCGCTGGTGCTGATTCCCTATGACCGTGAAGCGCTGTTCAAGCACATCCATTCCGACAGCCGCAAGCAGGAACAGTTTACCCAGTACATTCTCGGCCAGGCCGCGCTGATGTCGGATGCTCTGGCGCACACCAAACAACCGGAAGTCCGTCCGGTGACCGGCTTCCAGCACTTTGCCCCCGGTGCCGAGCTGATCCGTCAGGGCGACGACGCCGATCACGTTTTCATTATTACCGAAGGACACGCCGAAGCCTTTGTTGAAGGTATCAAGGTTGGCGATGTGCAGAAGGACGAGATCTTCGGTGCCATGGCTCTGTTCACCCGTGAGAAGCGCTCAGCGACCGTCATCGCCAGCGTGCCGACCACGGTGATGATGATTCCCAAGGAACAATTTCTCGCGCTGATGCAAAGCAACCCGCGGATCGCTCATAGCCTGATTGAAAGCATGGCGCGCCGCATTGACCTGATGAACAAGGAACTAACCCACTACAAGCAGCTGAACGAAAAATAATTCAACAAAGGGGTTGACCCGCTAATGATAAGCGTTATCATTAGCAACAAGTCATCGCGAGATGGCTGTTGATAACAGATTGTCGCGAGACAAACGGTTATCTCCTCATCAGGCTAATCACGGATTTTTGCCCGCTCATTGAGCGGGCATTTTTTTGCCTGCAACAGGCACGCTCCGCTCCCGAGTCCCACTTCGCGGCCGAAAATGTCTAGGCGTTCTCATTCCGTCGCGCACCAAATAAAAATAATTCCCATTTGCTATTGACGCAAAAATGATAACCGCTATCATTAGCAACAAGTCATCGCGAGATGGCTTCGGATAACAGCTTGTCGCAAGACAAACGGTTATCTCCTCATCAGGCTAATCACGGATTTCGCCCGCTCAATGAGCGGGCATTTTTTTGCCCGACAAAAACGTGACCAACAAAAAACGCCGCAGCGGTTACCCGCTGCGGCGTTCTGTACATCAGCTGCAAGGTCAGGCTTCAGGAGCCTCCCGGCGCCCTGCAGTCTGATTGGCAAAATCACCGCCACCCAGCGCACGGTACAGCGTGATCTCGCTCAGCAGCTGGCTCAGGCGATCAGAGATGACCCCCTGACGCGCCTCGAACAACTGCCGCTGCGCGTCCAGCAGCGTCAGATAGCTATCGACACCGATGTTGTAGCGCCGGTCAGCCAGGCGGAAGTAGTCCTCCGAGGCCTCCAGCAGCGCACGTTGCGCGTTCAACTGCTCGACATAGGTCTCGCGTGCCTCCAGGCCGTCTGCCACTTCCCGGAAGGCGTTCTGAATGACTCCTTCGTACTGGGCAATTTGCTGATTGCGGCTGATCTCGGCATAGTCCAGGCTCGCCTTGAGCGCCCCGGCGCGGAAGATCGGCACGCTGATGCTCGGCGAGAACGTCCAGTACTCCGAACCACTGCCGAACAGCTCATCAAGGTCGCTGCTGGCACTACCGGCCGCACCGGTCAGGCTGATGCTCGGGAAGAAGGCAGCTTTGGCCGCGCCGATACTGGCGTTGACACCCAGCAGCTGATGCTCGGCCTGCAGCACGTCCGGACGCTGATACAGCACCTCGGACGACAGACCGACCGGCAGCTCGGCCAGCACGTCCTCATCCAGCAACATCGGATTAGCCGCCGTCGCCGACCAGGGCTGACCGACCAGAACGGTCAGCGCGTTACGATCCTGAGCCACCTGACGACGATAGCGCGCCAGACTCGCTCGGGCAGATTCAACCGCCGTGCGGGCCTGGGCCAGTTCCAGACTGGAAGCGACGCCCACCTCGTTACTGCGCTTGGTCAGCGCGTAGCTTTCTTCGTAGGTCTTCAGGGTGTCGGCGGTCATATCCAGCAAGGCCTGGTCCGCCTGAAGCGTCAGATAGGTACTGGCAACATCGGCGACCAGACTGATCTGCACCCCACGACGGGCCTCGTCGCTGGCAAGAAAGTCCTGCAGCGCCTGCTCGCGCAGGCTACGAATACGACCAAACAGGTCCAGCTCCCAGGACAGGCCGAGGGTCGCTGAGTACTGGCTGTTAATCGTGCTGTCACCACCATTGGACAAATCCGCCGGCATCCGGGTGCGGGTGCCGTTGCCGTTGACATCCACCTGCGGATACAACTCGGCGCCCTGAATGTCGTACAGCGCGCGGTTGGCCTCCACGTTCAATGCCGCCACGCGCAGATCACGGTTGTTCTCCAGGGCCTGACCAATCAAGCGCTGCAGCTCCGGATCCTTGAAGAAGCTGCGCCAGCTGATCACGTGGGTTTCCTGCAGGTTGCTTTCAACACCCTCAGTCCAATTGGCGGGCACCGGCGCCGCTGGGCGCTCGTATTCGGGGATCAGCGAGCAGCCGCTAAGCGCTGCCAATACCGCCAGGCTCAATACGCTGCGTTTCACTGTGCGTCCTCCGTCGTTGTTGCTTTCGCGCCTTTGCGCTCGGTAAACAGGGTAGTCACCAGTACATAGAACAGCGGCACCCAGAATATCGCCAGCACCGTGGCGCTCAGCATGCCGCCGATAACGCCGGTACCAATGGCGTGGGAGCTGCCAGCCCCCGCACCGGAGGCCAGAGCCAGCGGCACCACACCCAGGGTAAAGGCCAGCGAGGTCATGATGATCGGGCGCAGACGCAGGCGGCAGGCTTCCACCGCTGCCTCGACGATGCCCATGCCCTCTTCGTGCAGGTCCTTGGCAAACTCCACAATCAGGATCGCGTTCTTCGCCGTCAGGCCGATCGTCGTCAACAGGCCAACCTGGAAGAAGACGTCGTTGGATAGCCCGCGCCCCAAGGTGGCCAGCAGCGCACCAATCACACCCAGCGGCACTACCAGCATCACCGCCATCGGGATCGACCAGCTCTCATACAATGCCGCCAGACAGAGGAAGACCACGATCAGCGACAGGGCGTAGAGCGCGGGTGCCTGGTCACCTGACAAGCGTTCCTCGTAAGACAGCCCGGTCCAGGAGACACCAATGCCTTTCGGCAGTTGCTGCGCCAGCTTCTCGATCTCGGCCATGGCGTCACCAGTGCTATAGCCCGGCGCCGGTTCGCCCTGGATCTCCATCGCCGGCACGCCGTTGTAGCGCGACAGCTTGGGTGAGCCGTACACCCACTCGCCGGTGGCAAAGGCGCTGAACGGCACCATCTCGCCGCTGCTGTTACGCACGTACCACTTCTGCAGGTCCTCGGGGTTCATCCGCGATTCAGCCTGACCTTGCATATAGACCTTCTTCACCCGGCCACGGTCGATGAAGTCATTGACGTAGCTGGAGCCCCAGGCAATCGACAGCGTCTGGTTGATGTCGCTCAGCGACAGCCCAAGCGCACTGGCCTTTTCATCGTCGACCAGCAGCTGGAATTGCGGCTGGTCATCCTGGCCGTTGGGACGCACGTTGGCCAGTATGTCGCTTTGCGCAGACATACCGAGCAACTGATTACGCGCCTGCATCAGCGTGTCGTGGCCAACCCCAGCATTATCCTGCAGGAACAGGTTGAAACCGGTGGCCGTACCCAGCTCCATCACGGCGGGCGGGGCAAAGGCAAACACCATCGCATCAAGGAAGCCGGCGAAGTGCTGTTGCGCCCGCTGTTGCAGGGCAAACACACTTAGCTCAGGCGCCTGACGCTCTTCCCATGGCTTCAGGCCAACAAACGCCAGGCCCGCACTCTGACCACGGCCAGCAAAGTTGAAACCGGTGACCGTGAATACCGAACTGACCGTGTCGGATTCCTGCTCCAGCAGGTAGGTACGCATGGCATCAACCGTCTGCTGAGTACGCTCAGCACTCGAGCCAACCGGCGCCTGGACCTGCACGTACAACACGCCCTGGTCTTCATCTGGCAGGAAGGAGGTGGGCAGACGGGTAAACAGGAAGGCCATCAAGCCAACAATCACCACGTAGAGCAGCAGATAAGGCGCTTTGCGCTGCAGAATGGAAGCGACGCTGTTTTCGTAGCGCTTCACCCCGCGATCAAAGGTCCTGTTGAACCAGCCGAAGAAGCCGCGCTTCTCGTGTGTGTGGCCTTTCTCAATCGGCTTGAGAATGGTGGCACAGAGCGCCGGCGTGAAGATCAATGCCACCAGCACCGACAACAACATGGCCGAGGCGATGGTGATGGAGAACTGCCGGTAGATGACCCCGGTCGAGCCACCAAAGAAGGCCATCGGCAGGAATACTGCCGACAGCACCAGACCGATGCCGATCAACGCGCCCTGAATCTGCCCCATCGAGCGCCGGGTTGCTTCCAGTGGCGACAGTCCCTCCTCGGCCATCACCCGCTCGACGTTTTCGACCACGACAATCGCATCGTCCACCAAGAGCCCGATGGCCAGCACCATGGCAAACATGGTCAGGATGTTGATACTGAAACCAAAGGCCGACAGCAGGCCGAAGGTGCCCAGCAGAACCACCGGCACAGCCAGGGTCGGAATCAGCGTGGCACGGAAGTTCTGCAGGAACAGGTACATCACCAGAAAGACCAGCACGACCGCTTCAAACAGCGTGTGCACCACGCCCATGATGGACTCGGAGACCACCGGTGAGGTGTCATAAGGGAAAACCACCTTCATCCCCTCGGGGAAGAAGGGTTCCAGCTCGGCAATGGTTTCACGCACACCGCGCGCGGTGTCCAGTGCGTTGGCGCCCGTCGCCAGCTTGATCGCCATGCCCGATGCCGGCATGCCGTTATACAGGGCAGAGATGCTGGCGTCCTGCGCGCCCAGCTCGACCTGAGCGACGTCACCCAGGCGGACCTGGGAGCCATCGGCCTCGACCTTCAGCAAAATCTCGCGAAACTGCTCGGGGGTCTGCAGCCGGGTCTTGCTGAGGATGGTTGCGTTGAGCTGCTGGCCGGGTACTGCCGGCAAGCCACCAAATTGACCGGCAGACACCTGAACGTTCTGCGCCTGAATGGCGGCGCTGATGTCGCCGGGGGTCAGCTTGAAGCTGTTCAGCTTGGCCGGATCCAGCCAGATACGCATCGCGTAAGGCGCACCGAACACCTGAAAGTCGCCGACACCCTGAGTCCGCGAGATCGGGTCCTGGATGTTGGAAACGATGTAGTCGGCCAGGTCGAAACGGTCCATGCTGCCGTCTTCGGACACCACACCGATGACCATCAGGAAGTTACGCACCGCCTTGGTCACGCGGATACCCTGTTGCTGCACCTCTTGCGGCAGCAGTGGCGTAGCCAGCTGCAGTTTATTCTGCACCTGCACCTGGGCGATGTCCGGGTCAACGCCCTGATCAAAGGTAACCGTGATGCTCATGCTGCCGTCAGAGTTACTCTCCGACGAGATATAACGCAGACCGTCAATACCGTTGAGCTGCTGCTCAATGACCTGCACCACCGTGTCCTGCACGGTCTGCGCAGACGCACCCGGGTAGGAAACCGAAATACCAACGGCCGGCGGCGCGATGCTGGGGTACTGGTTGATAGGCAGCTTGAGGATGGCCAGACCACCCGCCAGCATGATGACCAGCGCGATCACCCAGGCGAAGATCGGCCGGTCAATAAAGAAGCGCGACATAAATAAGATTCCTTACTGGGCGGCGGGCTCGGCAACATTGCCGGCGGGCTCAACATTCACGCTGACACCCGCGCGGACGTATTGCAGCCCTTCAGTGATAAGACGGTCACCCTCGTTCAGGCCGGAGCGAATCAGCCAGCGATTGCCGACCGTGCGCTCGGTCACCACGTCACGGCTCTCCACCTTGTCTTCGTCGTTGACTACCAGCGCTGTCGCGTTACCACGCGGTGTACGGGTAATACCCTGCTGCGGCGCTAAAATGGCATCGCTCTTGGACCCGGCCACCAGTTCGGCATGCACAAACATGCCCGGCAGCAACAGGCGATCCGGGTTGGGGAATACCGCCCGCAAGGTCACCGAACCCGTGCCCTCGTCCACACTCACCTCGGAGAACTCCAGCTTGCCCTGCTCGCTGTAGGTACTGCCGTCTTCCAGCGTCAGGGTCACTGCGGCGGCGTTGTCGCCGGCTTTCTGCAGACGTCCGGCCTCCAGATCGCGGCGCAGGTTCAGCATTTCGCGGGAGGACTGGGTAATGTCAACGTAGATGGGGTCGAGCTGCTGAATGGTCGCTAGCTGCTGGCTCTGGCCGCTGGTCACCAGCGCACCTTCACTGACAGCAGACCGGCCAATGCGGCCGCTGATCGGCGCCAGCACCTTGGTGTAACGCACATTGATGCGCGCCTCGTCCAAGGCTGCCTGAGCCTGCAGGCCGGCTGCACGCGCCTCGTCATACTCCTGCTGACTGACGGCGTTTTCCTTGACCAGGATGCCGTAGCGCTCTGCCAGCGAGCGGGTAGAGATGCTGCTGGCCTCCGCGCTCTTGAGGGCCGCCTGATAGACATCGTCGTCAATCTGGTAAAGCTGCTGCCCTTCTTCGACCTCTGCGCCCTCTTCAAACAGACGCTTCTCCAGGATGCCGTTGACCTGTGGACGCACTTCGGCGATGCGGTAGGCCGTGGTGCGGCCCGGCAGGTCGTTGGTCAGCAGGAAGTGCTCGGCCTTGAGCGTCACCACGCCCACAGTCGGAGTTTGCTGTTGCTGCTGTTGCTCGGCCTGCTGTTCCGACTCCTGACAGGCACCGAGCAGCAGAGTAGAGACAAGGAGCGGGAGCAGCGCGAGGCGCGCGGGCTTCATCGGCATGGAAAGACCTCGTGGGGAAACCGGTTATGACTGACTGTTTTCATATGCCCCCGGGATCACGCAGAGGCACGAGTGATTGGCGCACAATATAATTACATTCACACCTGTTTGTAAATCAATTTGGTCCTACGCTAACATTAGCTCACAACTTGATCCCGGGCAGGCCGCCAAAGGCCTCCCACCCTGTGAGATTCGCCATGGTAAGACGCACCAAAGAAGAAGCCTTTGAAACCCGTGAAAGCATTCTCGACGCTGCCGAGCAGTGCTTTCATGCCAAAGGCGTCTCGCGCACCTCTCTGAGCGATATTGCCCAGGCGGCCGGCGTCACCCGTGGCGCCATCTACTGGCACTTTCATGACAAGGCTGACCTGCTGGATGCTCTGTTTCAGCGCATTCAGATGCCACTGGAAGAGCTCAGCCAGAAAAGCCAGGATGCCAGCGCCAGCGACCCGCTGGAACGCTTCAGCAAACTGCTGATCACCGTGCTCCAGCGGCTGGAGGCCGATCCGTCTGCACGGCGGGTCAACGAAATTCTGCTGCTCAAGTGTGACTATATTGAGGAGCCCTGCGGACAGCAGAGTCACCTGCAACGAATGAGCCAGCACCACGACGACAACCTGCGCAACACCCTGCACCTGGCCATCGCCTCCGGTGAATTACCTGCGGACCTCGACCTGGAGCTGGCCCTGTTCTGCGCGCACGGATTCATCTACGGCGTACTGCATCAGTGGTTGATGCACCCGACGCGCCTGAGCCTGGTCGAGCGGGCCCATGAGGTTGCCGCCACCTTGCTGGACATGCTGCGCAACAGCCCGCACCTGCGCAGTGCTCAATCAGACTCCCAGTCGGCGCAATAATCTCGCTCGGGCGTCGCCGGGGTCAGCCAGAGGTAGTCGGTTTGCTGCGCTCCCGGCAGGGCGCCTGCGCTCCCCCCCTGCAGCTGCACAATCACCGGCGCTGCCGAGGCTTGTGGCCAGTGCACCGGCATCCCCAGATCACGCCGGGCGTGATAATTACCGGCCAGCAACAGTGCTGGCGTCGGAGCGTTCGCCAGGGCCGCTGCCATGGCTTGGTCTCGCGCCTGCTGAATCGCCAGCATGGCGGTTACCTGTTGCTCGTCGATACGGCCGCAATGGCTGGCTTCAATCGTATCGCGCAGCCGCCGCAAGGCCTCGGCACTGTAGCGCGGCGACAGTGGCGGCGGGCGGCGATACAGCGCCATCATGGTATCGCCGTCCAGATTGGCTGCCAGCAGCTGCGCCGGGACATCCAGCCCCCAGCGCACCAGCGGGCCGTACATCGCCCAGTCCCAGCCGGGCTGCCAGTCCAGCTGCTCCTGCAGGGCAGCATCCCCAGGTAACGATGTGCCTTTCAGCGCCGCCACCCTGGCCTGCTGGGCCGGCTGCAGCATTTCCAGCAATAGCGACCGCTGCGGCCGGGCTGCCTGCAGGCGCTGCAGCAGCCACAGCTGCAAAGCGTGATGATCGGGATTATCGTGCTGCTCACCAACCACCACGTAGGGAGCAGGGGCAAGCCGCTCGACCAGCGCCTGCGGCGTGATCCAGCGCTGCTCGGCGGTCACCCAGACCTGACCCAGATGCGGGTCGGCCAGCCCTTCTGAGCCCTGCCAAGACGGCAAAGAGGCACCACACGCCGACAAGCTCAGCAGCAACACCAGCAACATCGGTTTCATGACAATCTCAACTCAATACCAGCGGACAATCGTGCAGCGGATGCGGCTGCACCCTGACCGGCACCTTGAAGACCTGCTCCAGCCGCTCGACCTGCAACACCTCCCAGGGCGAGCCTTGGGCGCACACCCGCCCCTCATGCAACAACAGCAAGCGATCAGCGTAACGCGCGGCCAGATTCAGGTCGTGCAGCACCACCAGCACCGCCAACCCGCGGGCGGCCATCTCGCGCGCCTGTTGCAGGGTCAGATGCTGGTGGGCCAGGTCAAGCGAGGCGGTCGGCTCGTCCAGCAGCAGACAACCCTGCTCGGCGCTGTCCCACACCTGCGCCAGCACCCGCGCCAGGTGTACGCGCTGACGCTCGCCGCCAGACAGCGACAAGTAGCTGCGCGCAGCCAGGTGACTGACATCCGCCGCCGCCATAGCCTCGCGCAGAATCTCGGCATCGCGCCGTTGACCGCTGGCGTGGGGCATGCGCCCCATGGCCACCACTTCCTCGACCTGAAAGGCAAAAGCCAATACCGAACTCTGCGGTAACACCGCCATACGCCGCGCGCGCTCCTGCGCCGACCAGCTTGCCAACGGGCGCTGATCCAGCAACACCTGCCCGGCGCTGGGCACCAGCTCACCGGTCAGGGTCGCCAGCAGGGTACTCTTGCCCGCACCGTTAGTACCCAACACCACCAGCACCTCACCCGGCTCAAGTGCCAGCTCGACCTGCTCCAGAATACGACGATGCTCACGCTGGCAGCACAACTGCAATGCCTGCAACATCACAGACCTCCCCGGCGCTGCATGCGCATCAGCAAGGCGATAAAGAAAGGGGCGCCCAGCAGCGCGGTGAGAATGCCCAGCGGCAGCTCTGCCGGCGCCACCAGCAGACGCGCCGCCACGTCCGCCAGCAGCAGCAAGGCGGCGCCGAGCAACATGCAGGCGGGTAACAACTGGCGATGGTCCGGGCCCAGCATCAGACGCACCAGATGCGGCACCACCAGCCCGACAAAGCCGATCAACCCCGCCGCCGCCACCGCCGCGCCGACCCCGAGCGCGGTCAGCAGCACCAGCTCACGCTTGACGCGCTCAACCTCAACTCCAAGGTGGCGCGCCTCGGACTCCCCCAGCAACAGCGCATTCAGTGCCCGGGCCTGGCGCGGAAGACGCCACCAGACCAGGCCGCAACACAGCACCAGCATGCCGACCCGGTCGTAACTGGCGGCACCCAGACTCCCCAGATTCCAGAAGGTCAGCGCGCGCAGCATGGCGTCGTCGGCAATGTAGGTCAGCAAGCCCACCACCGCGGCACTGAGCGCAGCAATCGCCACGCCAGCCAGCAACATGCTGGCCATGGAAACACCCTGCGCCGAGCTGCCCAGGCGGTAGACCAGCCAGGTTGTCAGTAACGCCCCGGCGAAGGCACCCGCAGCCTGGGTATAGGGCGTCAGCGCCGCCGGTAACGCGGCCAGCCAGACCCCACCCAACACAATCACCATCGCCGCCCCCAGGGCAGCGCCGCTGGAGACACCAATTAGTGCCGGATCAGCCAGCGGATTGCGAAACAGGCCCTGCATGGCGGCGCCCGTCAGCGCCAGGGTTGCGCCAATCAGGATGCCCATCAGCGTTCGCGGCAGGCGAATATGCTCAACGATCAACTGGGTGTCCGCAGCCACCGGCCAGCCGGTAATCGGACGCAGCAAGGCGCTGATCGCGTCAGTGAAAGGAATGGATACCGGCCCCAGGGCCAGCGACAGCACGATGGCCAGCAGCAACAGCAGGCCGAGCGACAAGAGGATGGTGCGTTTTACTGCCGGTACTGACATGGGAATCCTATTCAGACACGACCGGGCTTGAAGAACAACAACGCGTCACCGCAGCAAAGACGCTGGCGCGTTGCACTGTCGCCTGCGCTACTGGTCAGCCGCAGTTTCACGCAGCTCGCGCAGCGTCGGCGCGATCTGCGGGCTAAAGCCACCGACCAACAGACTGTCATCAATGTCGATAACCTGCTGCGCCAAACCTGCCGGTGTCGCCGCCAGCGCCGGCTGCTGGCTCAGCAAGCCGTCAACACCGCCGACCATCTCCAACCCCTTGGTGGTCGTCAGAATCCACTGCGGTGCCAGGCTCAGCAACGACTCGGCCGACAGCACACGATACTGCGCAAAGCTGTCAGCGGCCGGGTTACTCATGCCGCCAAGGCGAATCAGGCTATCGCCGACCGTACCCTCACCCGCCACCAGCATGCCGTTGGCGCTGTGGGTCAGGACAAAGATCGCGGGCGGCGCTGGCTCTGGCGATGCCGGCAAGGCAGCGATGTCCGCCTGAATGCGCTGGGTCAGATCCGCTGCCTGCGCGCCCTGTCCAAAACGCTCGCCGACGGCGGCGATATTGGCGTAGAGCGTCTCAAGGCTGGGGCTGGCGCTAAGGACCACCACATCAACCCCAGCCTCGCGCAACTGCGCGAGCACGGGCGGCGGGCCCATTTCCTCGGTGCCCAGCAATACGTCCGGCTCGAGCGACAGCACGCCCTCGGCGCTGAGCTGACGCTGATAACCCACATTCGGCAATCCGCGCTCCTCAAGCAGCGGCACGCTGGTGCTGTCGATACCGACCACCTGATCACCAAGGCCAAGCTCCTGCACGATGGCCGTGACACTCGCACCGGCGGTTACCACCCGCAACGGCTCGGCCGCCATCGACCAGGTGCTGCCCAACAGCAACACCCAGAGGCAACGCTGCATCCACACTTTCATCACCCTCTCCTTATTCCGTATCAACGCGCCGGCTGACGTTCTACCAGCGCACGCCACCAGCTCTGTTCGGGCTGCCCCGGCTTGCGCTCACCGAACAGCTGAATAACCAGTTCACCCTGGCGGTCATAGGCTTCCACCGAGGTGACCATACCATCTGCGGTGGGTTTACGTACCCGCCAGACAGAGGCCAGATCCGTCTCGCGCAGATGCAGACTGAAGTCCGGGTCCAGCACATTGAACCACTCACCCAGCCGCCCCACCCGCTGTACCGGGCCGGTATGAATCTGGATGCAGCCATGGTTGCCGACGAAGACCATAATCGACTGGCCGCAGGCGGCCACCTGCTCCAGCGTGTCGGTCAACGCTGCCTCCGGCAGCCGCTGAGCCCACTGCTCACCCGCCAGCCGCAAGGCCTGCAGACGGTCGACACCGTGGCGTCTAAGCAGTGCCACAAAATGATGGGTATCCTGCAGCGCGGCCCAATCAGCCTGCAGGGCTGGCTCGTCCACCGCCACGTCGTCGAGCAGGCCCTGCTCGGGCGGCCGCGGCGAAATGGTCAACGGCTCAAGCGACTCGTCAATGAGGCTGTCGCATAGATCGAACCAAGCGGCCGCGTTGCTGTGCTCGGTCAGATAGATCTTGTGCACGGCCACGCCCTGACGATCAAAGATCTGCAGACTGCGACGCATGTTGCCGTCTCTCTGCGGCTCGCTGACAGCAAACAGGCTGGACCACTCACGCATGAAGAAGCGCAGATCGATCGCGCCGTTGACCACCAGCCCAAGCCGGCCGCTGCCGCCGATGCTGATGTTGTCGTACAGGCCATGACACTCGTGTACGCAAGACGCGTTACGCGTTAGCGCCATGACCTGCCCGAGTCCCTTCAAGCCATGCAGCAGTGCCTGCCAGTCCGACCGCAGACGCTGCACGCCACGCCCCAGCGAGGCATAGACCAGCTCGGCCTCGCTGACATTAAGCAGCGCCGCGCCGTCGCGTATGCGCAGCCCCGGCTGGCTCTGACGCAAATGCTGCCAGGCGCCCAGCAGATCGGCACCGGCAAATACCGGGATTGGCTGTTGCATCGTCATAACCGCACCTCCCCTGTCATCAATGCGTCCTGCGGCAGCGCTGGCGCGACCGGTGCAAAACCTATTGCTGTGCTGCTCAGACGCCTCAGGTGCGGCCTTTCAACCGCACTACCAAATCAAACAATAATCATTCTCATCTGATGCGGCGATTATGGGCTAACCAAAGCGCTTGTGGCAAGTACGCTAGTGATGCGAGCACACAGGTCCGAGCAAGGGCTGGCCATTCCCTGCCAGCCCGGCCGATAATGCGCCATGCCCAACAACACTCCCCCCTCCCCCCTGTGCCTGCTCAGCGATCTGCCCATACGCGGCAGCAAGGGCGTGCAGCACGACGGTCGTCATCTCATGGTGGTGCGCCAGGGCGCGCAGGTGCATGTTTACGAGAATCGCTGCCCGCATCGGGGCATACCGCTGGAGTGGGTGCCGGATCAGTTCCTGGACCAGTCCGGCCGACTGATCCAGTGCGCCAGCCACGGCGCGCTCTTTCTGCCCGAGTCGGGCGAGTGCATCGCCGGCCCGTGTGTTGGCCAGTCGCTGCGTGCCTTTGCCTGTGAAGTGCGTGAAGGAGGGATTTACCTGACGTCTACAGACTGACCGGCAGGGCGCCGCGCACCCGCAGCCCCTCAGGCTCCGGCCAGACCGACCAGGCCAGCACCTCTACCCCCGCAGCCGCAGCCTCGCGCAACAGCCGCCCATACTCCGGGTCGATTTCATCGGCGGGCCGTACCTGGCTGATGCCCGAGTGCATGACGCAGAACAGCAGGCAGGCCCGGCGCCCACCGCGTACCACCTCGATCAGCTCGCGCAGGTGCTTCTGACCTCGCTGGCTTACCGCGTCGGGAAAGGCACCGACGCCCTCTCCCAGCGCCAGCGTGACGCTTTTGACTTCAACCACGCAATCCGGCTGCTCAGCGCCGGACAACAGAAAGTCAAAGCGGCTGGCCAGGTCTGGCAGTTTTACCTCCGCCCGCTGCTGCGGATAGTCCGCCAGCGGTGTGATCCTGCCCTCGGCCAGCGCGGCGCCTATCACCCGGTTAGCACGGGCGCTGTGAA
This sequence comes from Pseudomonas abyssi, assembly GCF_003444685.1. NCBI lineage: Bacteria > Pseudomonadati > Pseudomonadota > Gammaproteobacteria > Pseudomonadales > Pseudomonadaceae > Pseudomonas > Pseudomonas abyssi. Next base: position 24,375 of record NZ_LMAZ01000007.1, read on the forward strand.
TGCAGGCCAGCTGTCCTGGCGCCACCTCAACCAGCTCCCAGGTACCGGGCAGCTTACGCCCGGGCTTGTGCTCCAGGCTGACCCAGACGCGATCACCCGGCTGCCCGCAGTGACGCATCGAGCCGGTATTGGGGCAGTGCACGGTCAGCTCCTGACCGCCTGGCAGACGGATATCGGTGAGAAACCGCTTGTAGCGGCGCAGCAGCACCGCTTCCTGCAAGGCCGGCGCAAAAGGGATCAACATGTCGGAGACCAACTGCCCAATGCCCGCTGCAGACGCTCGACTGCCTGTTCCAGGCGCTCCAGCGATGTCGTGTAGGCCAGGCGCAGATGCTGATCGGCGCGGTGTTGCCCAAAATCCAGCCCCGGCGTCAGGGCAACAAACTCACGCTCGATGACATGCTGACAAAAGGCCGCGCTATCGCCGCCCAACACCTGCATGTCAGCGTATAGATAGAAGGCCCCCTCGGGAGTGACGGGCACCGAAAAGCCCAACTCGCGTACCGCTGGCAGCAGGAAATCGCGGCGCACCTGAAAGGCACGCCGGCGCAGTTCACAGATCTCCCGACTCTGTTCGCTGAACGCAGCCAGCGCCGCCTGCTGAGCCATGTGCGGCGCGCAGATATAGAGGTTTTGCGCCAGCTTCTCCAGCGCCGGTACCGCGTCTTTGGGCGCCACCAGCCAGCCCAGGCGCCAGCCGGTCATGCCAAAGTATTTGGAGAAGCTGTTGAGAACAAAGGCGTCGTCTGCGATCTCCAGCACCGAGGGCGCCTCCAGGCCATAGGTCAGGCCGTGATAGATCTCATCGACAATCAGTTGACCACCCAGACGCCGACAGCAGCTCGCCAGCGCCTGCAGTTCGGCGCGTGACAGCAAGGTGCCGGTCGGGTTGGCCGGTGAGGCCGCGAGCACACCAACGCAATCAGCGTCCCAGTATTGCTCGATCAGCTCCGGCGTCAGTTGGTAACGCGTCTCGGGACCGGTCGGCACCAGCACCGCGCGCCCTTCGACCAGCCTCAAAAAATGCCGATTGCACGGGTAAGCCGGGTCAGCCATGAGTATCTTCTTGCCCGGCTCGACCAGCAGTGCACTGACCAATAACAAAGCCGCCGAGCCGCCCGGCGTGACCACCACGCGCTCCGGGTCGAGCGCCAGGCCGTGGCGCTCGGCGTAGAGCCCTGCAATAGCCTCGCGCAGCGCCGGCAACCCCAATGCCGGCGTGTAGCCCGTGCAGCCATCAGCCAGCGCCCGCTGGCCGGCCTGAATGATCGGCCCCGGGGTGGTGAAGTCCGGCTCGCCAATCTCCATATGAATGACATCGCGCCCGGCGGCCTCCAGTGCCCTGGCCCTCGCCAGCACGGCCATGACATGAAAGGGTTGGATATCCTGCACCCGCTTGGTCCAGCGTTGCTGCGCCATGAAATTCTCTCGCCATTACCGCAAAAACGCCGATCATACCCTGCCAGAGCCCCTGCCGCAGCGGCCCGATCCACCGTGCCGTACCATCGAGCGTCAAACAGTAGCGCGGGCCTTAAGGTTCTGGTAGCTTTGCCCGCTTGCAGGATTTTGGTCGGCCCCCGCCAATGTGCGTGCGCCGGACCTGAAACAGGAAGATTGAGAGAAAAGTGAGGGGTCCTCATGCCCAGCAATGCCAAGCAGAAAACATCCATGTTGATCCGCGGCTTCGTCCCTTACCAGGAAAAGAAGGGCGAGGAGTACATGAACGAGCAGCAGCTCGAGCACTTCACCAACATTCTCAACACCTGGAAAAAGGAGTTGATGGAAGAAGTCGACCGCACCGTGCATCACATGCAGGACGAAGCGGCCAACTTCCCCGACCCGGCCGACCGCGCCAGCCAGGAAGAAGAGTTCAGCCTGGAACTGCGTACCCGTGACCGCGAGCGCAAGCTGATCAAGAAAATTGACCAGACCCTGCAGCGCATCGAAGACGACGACTACGGCTTCTGCGACTCCTGTGGCGTCGAGATCGGCATCCGTCGTCTGGAAGCACGTCCCACGGCCACCCTGTGCATCGACTGCAAGACCCTGGCTGAAATCAAGGAAAAACAGGTCGGCAGCTAAGCCGCCCTGTTGTTCAGCAAGCCCGCCTGGCGGGCTTGCTGCTACCCTCCCCGCATGACCACCTCCTATATCGGGCGCTTTGCCCCCACCCCCAGCGGCCTGCTGCATTTCGGCTCGCTGGTAGCCGCACTGGCCAGCTACCTGGATGCGCGCCACGCCGATGGCCAATGGTTGCTGCGTATCGAAGACCTGGATCAAACCCGCAGCCAACCCGACGCCGAACGCCAGATATTGCAGGCACTGGAAGACTTCGGACTGGAGTACGACGGCACTCCGGTACGCCAGAGCGAACGCCTGGAGCTGTACCGTGCACAGACCGAGCGCTGGCTGGAGCAGGGGCTGGCCTACTACTGCGACTGCCCACGGCGCGCACTGCTCGAGCAAGGCCCCGTGTACCCAGGCACCTGCTCCCGGCGGCATCTCCGCGCCAGCGCGGACCACGCCGTGCGCGTGCGCGTCGACGATCAGCCCATCACCTGTCACGACCGCCTGCAGCCACCCTTGACTCAGAATCTCGCCCGCGAGCTGGGCGACTTCATCATCCGCCGGCGCGACGGCGTTTACGCCTATCAGCTGGCAGTGGTGCTGGACGACATCGATCAGGCCATCACCGATGTGGTGCGCGGAGCCGACCTGCTCGACTCAACGCCCCGTCAGATATGGCTGTACCGGCTGCTCGGGCAACCGGCACCACGCTACCTGCATGTGCCGCTGATCATGCGCGAGGACGGCGAGAAGCTGAGCAAGCGCCTGGGCTCGGCGCCGCTGCGGGCTGACCAGGCGCCGCACACCCTGTGGCGCGCCCTGCGCGCGTTGGCCCAGCCAATCCCCACCGATCTGTGCGGCGCGCCAGTGGCGCAACAGTTAGCCTGGGCCATCGCCCACTGGCAACCGGACCGGCTGCCAGCAACCGCGCACATCATGGAACACAGCCTGTGCGACTGACGCCGGCGCCCGCCATGCTGCCGGCGCAATAAACCGGCGCGTCGCTTGGCAAGCACTGCCTGGCTGGCTACCATCGGTGTCCTGAACCTGACGCCCCGACCGAGCGACACCACCCTGTCGGCGCGCTCCCCGGATTACGGACACCCATGTATATCTATCGCCTGGTATTGCTGCTGGTCATCGGCATCTACCTGTTCTCCCCGGCCATCATGGACTGGTGGATAGAACCCCAGGGTGCCTGGTACCGCCCCTACGTGCTGTGGTTGATTCTGATCATCGCCGGCATGCTGCTGCAGAGCCCGAAAGATGCCGATGAGCTTTGACCTGAGTCAGCTGCTGCTGATCAGTATCGTTTACCTGATCCTGCTGTTCGGCGTGGCCTGGGCCACCGAGAACGGCCATATTCCCCGCGGCCTGCTGCGCCACCCGGCGATCTACACGCTGTCACTCGGGGTGTACGCCAGCGCCTGGGCGTTTTACGGCACCGTGGGGCTGGCGTACCAGTATGGCTACGGTTTTCTCACCTACTACCTCGGCGTGTGCGGTGCCTTTTTGCTGGCTCCGGTACTGCTCAACCCCATCCTGCGCATTACCCGCACCTATCAGCTGTCGTCGCTGGCCGATCTGTTTGCCTTTCGTTTTCGCAGCACCTGGGCCGGCACCCTGACCACCCTGTTCATGCTGATCGGCGTACTGCCGCTGCTCGCATTGCAGATACAGGCGGTGGCCGACTCGGTGCAGATTCTGACCGCCGAGCCCGGACAAGGCACCGTCGCGCTGGGCTTCTGCGTCTTGATCATTCTGTTTGCCATCCTGTTCGGCGCGCGGCACATCTCGGCGCGGGAAAAGCACGAAGGCCTGGTCATGGCGATTGCCTTCGAGTCGGTGGTCAAACTGGTCGCCATTGCCGCCATCGGCCTGTATGCGTTGTACGTGGTCTTTGACGGACCGCAGGGCCTGCAGCTGTGGCTGAACAGCAATCAGGAGGCCCTGATCACGCTGCACACGCCGCTGCAGGAAGGTCCCTGGCGAACCCTGCTGCTGGTGTTCTTTTCCGCCGCCTTTGTGATGCCACACATGTATCACATGGCTTTTACCGAAAACCTCAACCCCCGCGCCCTGGGTACCGCCAGCTGGGGACTGCCGCTGTTCCTGCTGCTGATGAGCCTGGCTGTACCGCCGATTCTCTGGGCCGGCCTGCACCTGGGTGTGCGCACTAATCCGGAGTATTTCTCCCTTGGTCTGGGGGTGGCGGCCGGGTCGGAATGGCTGTCCTTGCTGGCCTTTGTTGGCGGCCTGTCGGCGGCCAGCGGCCTGATCATTGTCACCACGCTGGCGCTCTCGGGCATGGTACTCAACCACGTGGTACTGCCGCTGTACCAGCCCAGCGCCGACAACAATATCTATCGTTGGCTGCTGTGGACCAGACGCACCCTGATTGCCGCCATCATCATGGCAGGCTACGGCTTTTACCGCCTGCTCGGCGCCGAACAGGATCTGGCCAACCTGGGCATCGCCTCCTTCGTTGCCACGGTGCAGTTTTTGCCTGGCACCCTGTCGGTGCTCTACTGGCCGCAGGCCAATCGCCGCGGCTTTATCGGCGGGGTGATGGCCGGCATGCTGGTCTGGAGTATTACCCTGCTGCTGCCGCTGGTGACCGAACTGCCGGGCCTGCAGCTGTTCGGCCTGACCCTGGCCTTCAACGCCGACACCTGGCATCTGGCCGCCATCAGTTCACTGGCTGCCAACGTGCTGGTGCTGGCGGTGGTCTCGCTGTTCACCCAGCGCTCCAGCGAAGAGCAAAGCGCCGCCGAAGCCTGCTCGGTGGACAACGTCAGCCGTCCGCAGCGCATGCAGCTGATGGCGTCCTCGCCGCAGGAGTTTGCCCAGCAACTGGCCAAGCCGCTGGGTAACAAGACCGCACAGTACGAAGTCGAACAGGCCCTGCGCGATCTCAAACTCCCCTTTGACGAGCGCCGCCCCTACGCCCTGCGCCGTCTGCGCGACCGTCTGGAGGCCAACCTGTCCGGTCTGATGGGCCCCTCGGTCGCACAGGACATCATCGAGACCTTTCTGCCGTTCAAGATGGGACGCGACGGCTACATGACCGAGGACATTCACTTTATCGAGAACCGGCTGGAGGATTATCACAGCCGCCTGACCGGTCTGGCCGCCGAGCTGGACGCTCTGCGCCGCTATCACCGCCAGACCCTGCAGGACTTGCCGATGGGCGTCTGCTCACTGGGTCAGGACAGCGAGATTCTCATGTGGAACCGCGCCATGCAGGTACTGACCGGCATCCAGGCGGACACGGTGGTGGGCTCACGCCTGCACAGCCTGCCCGAACCCTGGCGCGAGCTGCTCGAGCGCTTTGTCGAGGACCAGTCGGCCCACCTGCACAAACAGAAGCTCAGCATCAACGGCCATACCCAATGGCTCAGCCTGCACAAGGCAGCCATCGACGAGCCGGGCTACGTCGGCGGCAGCGGCCTGGTGCTGCTGATCGAAGATCAAACCGACACGCAGATGCTGGAAGAAGAGCTGATGCACTCCGAGCGGCTGGCCTCAATCGGTCGCTTGGCCGCCGGTGTGGCCCATGAAATCGGCAACCCGATTACCGGCATTGCCTGCCTGGCGCAGAACCTGCGGGAGGAATCCGAGCAACCGGAAGCGCGCGAAGCCAGCGAACAGATTCTGGAACAGACCCGCCGGGTCTCGCGTATCGTGCAGTCGCTGGTCAACTTCGCCCACGTTGGCAGCCGCCATCACAACCCCAACGAGCCGGTCGACCTGGCCGCCTGCACCAACGAGGCCATCCACCTGCTGTCGCTCAACCGCAAGGGGCCGGAGGTCAAGTATGTTAACCTTTGCCGACCTGAGCACGTGGTAGCCGGCGACGCGCAACGCTTGGTACAAGTGCTGATCAACCTGCTCGGCAACGCGCGGGACGCGAGCCAGAGCGGCGACAGCATCACCATCGCCAGTCAGGAAAACGAGCATCAGGTGCTGCTGCAAGTGGAAGATCAGGGCAGCGGCATCGACAAGGACATCAAGGATCGCCTGTTCGAGCCCTTCTTCACCACCAAGGAACCAGGGACAGGGACCGGGCTCGGATTGGCACTGGTCTACTCCATCATCGAAGAGCATTATGGGCAGATTACCATCGACAGCCCGGTCGACCAGACAAACCAGCGCGGCACCCGCTTCACCATTACATTGCCGCGCTACAGTATGAGCGCTAACGGCGCCCCTGCCTGAGCTGTATCAAGGCGCCGTCACGCACGAGGTAACTATGTCAGATATTCTGGTTGTTGAAGACGAAGCCATCATCCGCACGGCACTCAAGCGGCTGCTGGAGCGCCACCACTACCAGGTAGCGGAAGCCGGATCGGTCAGCGAGGCCTGCGAACGCCACAACCTCGACAACTTTGACCTCATCATCAGCGACCTGCGCCTGCCAGGCGAGCCCGGCACCGAACTGATTCGCCGCGCCGCCAACACGCCGGTGCTGATCATGACCAGCTACGCCAGCCTGCGCTCGGCCGTCGACTCGATGAAGCTCGGCGCTGTCGACTATATTGCCAAGCCCTTCGACCATGACGAGATGGTCGAAACCGTGCAACGCATCATTGCCAGCGGCAGCGCACGCAAGCAGCAAGCGGCCGCGCCCGAACAACCCGCAGGCAAGCAGACGCCGCAGCCAGTCCCGGACGAAGAGATTCGCAAGCAGATGGGCATCATCGGCGGCTGCGACACCATGCTCACGCTGTTCAAACGCATTCGCAAGGTCGCCCCCACCGACTCCACGGTGCTGATTCAAGGCGAATCCGGCACCGGCAAGGAGCTGGTCGCCCGGGCCATGCACGAGCAATCCCAGCGCGCCAAGGCACCGCTGATCTCGGTCAACTGCGCAGCTATTCCGGAAACCCTGATCGAGTCCGAGCTGTTCGGTCACGAAAAGGGCTCCTTTACCGGCGCCACCAGCAACCGCACAGGGCTGGTTGAAGCCGCCGACGGCGGTACCCTGTTCCTCGACGAGATTGGCGAACTGCCGCTCGAAGCGCAGGCCCGCCTGCTGCGCGTACTGCAGGAGGGGGAGATCCGCCGGGTCGGCTCGGTGCAATCGCAGAAGGTCGATGTGCGCCTGGTCGCAGCCACCCACCGCGACCTCAAGACCATGGCGCGTCAGGGCCTGTTCCGCGAGGACCTTTACTACCGCTTGAACGTGATTGAGCTGCGCCTGCCGCCGCTGCGCGAACGCGGCCGCGACGTGATGCTGATCGCCGAGGCCCTGCTGCAACGCGCCGCCGACAACATGAACATGGAAGGCCTGCACTTCAGCAAGGACGCCGAGCAGGCCATCCTGGCCTACAGCTGGCCCGGCAACGTGCGTGAACTGGAAAACGCCATCGAGCGCTCAGCCATTCTCTGTGACCACGAAGAAATCACCGCCGACCTGCTGGGTATCGAGCTGGATGCAGAGATTGAACGCGCGTCAGAGGCCGCCAACGCGTTGCAGACCATGCAGCATGAGGTGACCGCCGGCCAGGAGCCTGCAGAGGACTTGTCGCTGGAGGACTACTTCCAGCACTTCGTGCTTGAGCATCAGGACCACATGACCGAGACCCAGCTCGCCCACAAGCTTGGCATCAGCCGCAAGTGCTTGTGGGAGCGCCGTCAGCGCCTGGGCATCCCGCGCAAGAAAACCGCCAGCACCTGATCCTTCCCCTCGCAGCAGAGGCTCAGGCGGGAATCGCCGCCTCTGCTCGACCGCTGTACCGCCTCCGACGCCGTCATGTGTTACCTGTTACCGGGAAAGTTCCCGCAAAACTGTTACCGCACCCCCACCCCGCGGTAACACTTTAGTCCAATTGGAGGTAACACCTTGGGGTAACACAGGGGTAAGAAAATAAGCAAAAAAGCCAAGCTACTGATTTTAAAGGAATTTAAAAAGTTGGCACGCGGAATGCTTTATATCTGGCACAACAACAATAAAAACCAAAACACATAACAAAAATAACATTCGACTCCACACACAATAAAAACAAGACGTGAGAGACGCAGCAAACTGATTTTTTTGGAGAATAGCAGTCAGATCGTGAGCAGGATGCTCAGTTGGATGAAGAAGAATAAAAGTTGCCCAAGCAACCCGCCATTCAAAGCCATACGCAGGCCGAGCTGAACCTACGCTTCCAAAGCAATCCGTTTGGTTTTGACAACCCGAGATGGGTCAGTCGAAAAGCGGCATTTGCCGCTTTGAACAAAAAAAGAATAGCTCTCATAACAACAATAATAAAAAACCATTAGGGGGAGTGTCCTACTCCCCTTGAGCTTTCCTTCTCCTGCAACATCCCCCCTTTCCTTACCTTTGCTCACAAATCAAGCTAGAATGCTCGGCAACCGTGGCCTGTCGCCACCTGCGTGCCAGGCGAGGCATACCGCCAACCCTGCCCACTCACCTTGCGCTGCCGTAACGATGCATGCTGACAACCCTGCCGCATCTCCGCACGGCCGCCGGAAACACTGCCATCTATGATTCGAAAGCTGTTGCAGAAAATGCCCTCTCCCTTCGGCCTACCCCAGCGCCGACGCACCACCCCGTCCGTCATTCCCGCCAGCCAGCACCAGGTGCGGCGAGAGCGCCTGAGTCGACACGCGGTGAGCGTAGTGGAAAAACTGCAACAGGCGGGCTTTGATGCCTTTCTGGTTGGCGGCTGTGTACGTGACCTGCTGCTGGACATCACACCCAAGGATTTCGACGTCGCCACCAGCGCCACGCCAGAGCAGGTGCGCGCCACCTTCCGCAATGCGCGCCTGATCGGCCGCCGGTTCAAGCTGGTCCACGTGCACTTTGGTCGCGAGATCATTGAGGTGGCGACCTTCCGCGCCAACCACGAAGCACAGGCTTCGGAGGAGCAGTCCCGCCAGAGTGAGTCCGGCCGGCTGCTGCGTGACAATGTCTACGGCACCTTCGAGCAGGATGCCCAACGCCGCGACTTCACCATCAATGCCCTCTACTTCGACGTCACTACCGGGCAGATCCATGACTTTGCCCACGGCATACACGACATTCGTAACCGTCTGATCCGCCTTATCGGTCACCCCGAACAGCGTTACCAGGAAGATCCGGTACGCATGCTGCGGGCCATCCGCTTCGCCGCCAAACTGGACTTCGAGATCGAACCGCACACCGCCGCCCCGATCGAGACGCTGGCGCCGCTGCTGCACGACATTCCCGCAGCCCGCCTGTTCGACGAGTCCCTCAAGCTGCTGATGAGCGGCCAGGGCAAGGCCACCTTTGACCTGCTCTATCAGTACGACCTGATCGCACCGCTGTTCCCGGACACCGATGAGGCGATTCTGGAGAACCCGGAATACACCTTGCGCCTGGTACGCAAGGCACTGGACAACACCGACGCGCGCATCGCCCAGGACAAGCCGGTGACCCCCGCCTTCCTGTTTGCGGCGTTCCTCTGGCCAGCCCTGCCCGCACGCGTCGCCGCTCTGGAAGAGCAAGGCATTCCACCGATTCCGGCCTACCAGCAAGCGGCGCACGAGCTGCTCGCCGAGCAGTGCCTGCACACCGCCATCCCCAAGCGCTTCAGTATTCCCATGCGCGAAATCTGGGACATGCAACCGCGCCTGGAGCGACGCAGTGGACGCCGCGCCGACCAGTTGCTGGAGCACCCACGCTTTCGCGCGGCGTACGACTTTCTGTTGCTGCGTGAAGAAGCCGGCGAGCAGACCGACGGCCTCGGCCAATGGTGGACGCTCTACCAGGATGCCAGCGCAGATCAGCGCCGCCAGATGATCCGCGAGCTGGGTGACGCGCCCAAGAGCGGCGCCAAGCGCGGCCGTTCACGCTCGCGCCGCAAACCTCGCAAGCCACAGTCGACCGACTGATGCCTCAGGTCTATATCGCGCTGGGCAGCAACCAGGGCGACTCCCTTGCACAGGTGCGCGCCGCCTGCCAGGCCATGGCCGCCCTGCCGGGCAGCCGCCTGCTGGCCTGCTCGTCGCTCTATCGCAGCGCCCCCATGGGGCCGCAGGACCAGCCTTCCTACGTCAATGCCGTGATCTGCCTGCAGACAGAACTGGCCGCAGAGGCGCTGCTGGACCACCTGCAAGCAATCGAGCAGGAACACGGCCGCGTGCGCAAAGCCGAACGCTGGGGGCCGCGTACGCTGGATCTGGACATCCTGCTGTACGGCGACGAGGTGATCCGCACCGCACGGCTGCAGGTACCGCACTACCACATGCATGCCCGCGCCTTCGTGCTGTACCCGCTGGCCGAGATAGCGCCCGCACTGCAGATGCCCGACGGCACACACCTCGACACCCTGCTGCAGAACTGCCCGCGTGGTGATCTGCAGACATTGCCCTTTTTTATACAACAGCCTGATGCGCGATCAGACTTGACACCCCATGACTGACACGTAGGATGCCGATTCCGGCAGGGCTCTACCCCGGCTCTGACGGACAGCCGCCTTACCAAGGCTATACTCTCGCAGCAGTGACCCTGCGCGGGAGTCCGGACTCAACGGCGCCGCTGCCCTGCAGTTGCGCACAGCAAAGGCCACACACTGGAAACAGCCATGCCTGACGTTACTCTGACCACACTGAACAAGCTCAAGCAAAGCGGCGAAAAGATCGTTTGTCTGACGGCCTACGACGCGACCTTCGCCCATGTTGAAAGCGAAGCCGGTGTCGAGGTGATGCTGATCGGCGACTCCCTGGGTATGGTTCTGCAGGGTCACGACAGCACCTTGCCCGTCAGCGTCGATGACATGGCGTACCACACCGCGGCGGTCAAACGCGGCAACAAGGGCGCGCTGATCATGGCCGATCTGCCGTTCATGGCCTATGCCACCCTGGAACAGGCACTGAGCAACAGCACCACGCTGATGCAGGCCGGCGCGCACATGGTCAAGCTGGAAGGCGGTCGCTGGCTGGCTGACAGCATTGAGGTGCTGAGCCGCAACGGCATCCCGGTCTGTGCCCACATGGGGCTGACGCCGCAAACCGTGAACGTGCTGGGCGGCTTCAAGGTACAAGGCCGCGACGAGGCTCAGGCCCGCGCGATGATCGAAGACGCCAAGGCGCTGGAAGCCGCCGGCGCGGCCATGCTGCTGCTTGAGTGCGTGCCCCCGGCGCTGGCCAACGCCATCACCCAGGCGGTCAAGGTGCCGGTCATCGGCATTGGCGCCGGCAGTGGTACCGACGGTCAGGTGCTGGTGGTCCACGACATGCTGGGCCTGTCTCTGAGTGGACGTGTGCCGCGCTTCGTGAAAAACTTCATGTCCGGCCAGCCAGACATCCCGGCGGCAATTCGCGCCTACGTCGCGGCGGTCAAGAACGTCGAATTCCCAGCAGCCGAACACGAGTTCTGAACCCATGAACACCCTGCATACCATCGCGCAAGTGCGCGCTGCGGTTGGTCGTGCCCGCCAGGAAGGCAAGCGCATTGGTCTGGTGCCCACCATGGGCAACCTGCACGCCGGTCACGTTGCCCTGGTAGAAAAGGCCCTGCAACGCACCGATTACGTGGTGGTGAGCATCTTCGTCAACCCGATGCAATTCGGCCCGGGCGAAGATCTGGACAGCTACCCGCGCACTCTGGCAGAAGACCAGAAAAAACTGCTGGAGGTAGGTGCTCACCTGGTATTCGCCCCCAACGCCAACGAAATGTACCCCGATGGCATGGACGGCCACACACGCATCAGCGTGCCCGTGGTCTCCGAGGGCCTGTGTGGGGCCAGCCGCCCGGGGCATTTTGAAGGTGTGGCCACCGTGGTCAGCAAGCTGCTCAACATAGTCGGGCCAGACGTCGCCGTCTTCGGCCAGAAGGACTACCAGCAGCTGGCAGTGATCCGCAAGATGGCCCAGGACCTGAGCCTGCCGGTACAGATCATGGGCCACCCCACCGTGCGCGCCGAAGACGGCCTGGCGCTGTCCTCGCGCAACGGCTACCTGAGTGCTGAGCAGCGGGCCATTGCACCGGTGCTGCAGCAAACCCTGCAACAGATCGCCAGCGCCGTGCAGAGCGGTCGCACGGACTACGCCCAGATCATCAACGAAGCCAGCCTGCGCCTCAGCGAAGCCGGCTTGCGACCCGACTATCTGGATCTGCGTAACGCCGAGAACCTCGCGCCGGCGAGCGATGACAGCACCGATCTGGTGGTGCTGGCAGCAGCGTATCTGGGCACCACCCGCCTGATCGACAATCTGGAATTCAGCCGCACCTGAGCGGCTGCCCCTCTCTGCTGCGCGAGCGTGGCAAGCACCGATTCATTCCGCACGCCTTCTGGCGTTCGGGCTGGGCCGCATTCGGCTGGGCCGCAATTACCGCGTGATTTCAAAGGCATGTCTGGCGTTGTCGAGAAATCACGACGCCGAGTGCAGTCTACCCGCCCACCAATAAGACGCTACCCTCTCATACCAAAGAAGGGTTGTCTTGCCCCCCTCTGATGGCCGACGCTAATTAGCCTAAACTGACCGACCAACCCCACGCGGTTTCGTCGCTCCAGATTCTCTACTGCAGTACCGGATACCCCCGCAGGGCCGGCTGACAAGAGACTGCCTGATTCAATAACAAGAGGGGAATTCCCATGTACAAGATTGAAAACCACAAGGTATCGGACGCTGCCCGCGCGCATACGCACCTGGATGACGCCGGCTACCAGCGCATGTACAAGCAGTCACTTGAACAGCCCGATCAGTTCTGGGCCGAGCAGGCCGAACGCTTTCTGACCTGGGACAAGCGCTGGAGCAAAGTTCACGAGAGTGATCTGAGCAAGGGCCAGGCCGCCTGGTTCATCGACGGCAAGCTCAACGTCAGTGTCAACTGTATCGACCGTCACCTGGCCGAGCACGGCGATGAGATCGCCATCATCTGGGAAGGCGACGACCCAAGCGATGCCCAGCGCATCAGCTACAAGCAGCTGCACGACAAGGTATGCCGCCTGGCCAACGTGCTCAAGGCACGCGGCGTCAAGAAGGGCGACCGGGTGTGTCTGTACATGCCGATGATTCCCGAGGCAGCCTACGCCATGCTGGCGTGCGCGCGCATCGGCGCGGTTCACTCGGTGGTGTTCGGTGGCTTCTCGCCGGATGCCGTGCGTGACCGCATTCTGGATGCCGACTGCCAGGCCGTGATCACCGCCGATGAAAGCGTACGCGGCGGCAAGCGCGTACCGCTGAAGGTCAACGTCGAGAAAGCGCTGCAGGAATGCCCCAACGTCCACACCGTGATTACCGTCAAGCGCACCGGTGCCGATGTCGCCTGGACCGAAGGCCGTGACGTCTGGTACGACGAGGCCACCGCCAACGTCAGTGCCGACTGCGCGCCCGAGCCGATGGACAGCGAAGACCCGCTGTTCATCCTCTACACGTCCGGCTCCACCGGCAAACCCAAGGGTGTGCTGCACACCACCGGCGGCTACCTGCTTATGGCCGCGATGACCCACTACTACGTATTCGACTACGTGCCCGGCGAAGTCTACTGGTGTACCGCCGACGTGGGCTGGATCACCGGCCACTCCTATATCGTCTACGGCCCGCTGTGCAATCGCGCCACCACGCTGCTGTTCGAGGGCGTGCCGACCTATCCGGACGCCTCGCGCTGCTGGCAGGTTATCGACAAGCACCAGGTCAACATCTTCTACACCGCCCCTACCGCCCTGCGCGCACTGATGGCCAAGGGTGACGAGCCGGTCAAATCCTCCTCACGCGCCAGCCTGCGCCTGCTCGGCACTGTTGGCGAGCCGATCAACCCGGAAGCCTGGGAGTGGTACTACCACGTGGTCGGCGAACAACGCTGCCCGATCGTCGACACCTGGTGGCAAACCGAAACCGGCGCCGCCATGATCACCCCGCTGCCGGGCAGCACCACCCTCAAGCCCGGCTCGGCCACCCGTCCGTTCTTTGGTGTGGAGCCAGCGCTGTACGACCCCGAAGGCAACGAACTGCAGGGGCCGACCAGTGGCAACCTGGTCATCAAGCGCTCCTGGCCCAGTCAGATCCGCACCGTGTACGGCGACCACCAGCGCCTGGTCGACACCTATTTCAGCACCTACAAGGACGTGTATTTCACCGGTGACGGCGCACGCCGTGACGAGGACGGCTTCTACTGGATCACCGGTCGCGTCGACGACGTACTCAACGTCTCCGGCCACCGCATCGGCACCGCCGAGGTGGAGAGCGCGCTGGTACTGCACGACGCCGTTGCCGAAGCCGCCGTGGTGGGCTGCCCGCACGACATCAAGGGCCAGTGCATCTATGTCTACGTCACCCCGATGAACGGTGTCGAGCCGAGCGAGGAGCTGGTCAAGGAGCTGAAGGCCTTTGTTGCCGATCAGGTCGGCGCCTTTGCCCGTCCCGAGTTCATGCAATGGGCGCCGGGCCTGCCAAAAACCCGCTCGGGCAAGATCATGCGCCGCATCCTGCGCAAGATTGCCTGCAATGAGCTGGATAGCCTGGGCGATACCTCGACCCTGGCCGACCCCAGTGTTGTGCAGGATTTGATCAGCAACCGCATCGCTCACGCCTGAGATCAGGCACTGGTGCAGCCGCCCGGCTGTACCAGTGTCGAGACAGCTTGTTCTGACCAGACCACCCCTCTATGCTTGTGCACTCGAAAAATAGTGCCTGTGTAGAGGAGTCTGTTCATGCAAGAGGTCGTGATTGTTGCCGCCACCCGTACCGCCATCGGCAGTTTCGGGGGCCAGTTTGCCAAAGTGCCCGCCCACGAATTGGGTGCGACCGTTATCCGCCGCTTGCTGGACGAGACCGAAATTGACCCGGCGTCGGTTGACGAGGTCATCTTCGGCCAGGTACTCACCGCTGGCTGCGGCCAGAACCCAGCCCGTCAGGCTGCCATCCATGCTGGCCTGCCGCACAGCGTCCCTGCACTGACACTGAACAAGGTCTGCGGCTCCGGCCTCAAGGCGTTGCACCTTGCTGCCCAGGCGATCCGCTGCGGCGACGCCGAGATCATGATTGCCGGTGGTCAGGAATCGATGAGCCTGTCGCCCCACATCATCCCCACTTCCCGCACCGGCCAGCGCATGGGCCACGGCCAGATGATCGACACCATGATTCAGGACGGCCTGTGGGATGCCTTCAACAACTATCACATGGGCATTACCGCCGAAAACCTGGTCGACAAGTACGGCATCACCCGCGAGGAACAGGACGCCTTTGCCGCGGCCTCCCAGCAGAAAGCAGTGACCGCACGCGAGACTGGCGTATTCGATCAGGAAATCACCCCGGTCAGCATTCCCCAGCGCAAGGGCGACGCCCTGCTGATCACCCAGGATGAGCAGCCCCGTGCAGGCACCACCGCCGAGAGCCTGGGAAGCCTCAAGCCCGCGTTCAAGAAAGACGGCAGCGTCACCGCCGGCAACGCCTCCAGCCTGAACGATGGCGCCGCTGCCGTGCTGATGATGAGCGCCAGCAAGGCCGCCGAACTGGGCCTGCCGGTGCTGGCCCGCGTCGCCTCCTACGCCAATGCCGGCGTTGACCCGGCGATCATGGGTATTGGCCCGGTCTCCGCCACCCAACGCTGTCTGGCCAAAGCCGGCTGGCAGGTCGCCGACCTGGACCTGATCGAAGCCAACGAGGCCTTTGCCGCGCAAGCACTGGCGGTCGGCAAGGAGCTGCAGTGGGACGCCGACAAGGTCAACGTCAACGGCGGCGCCATTGCCCTTGGCCACCCGATTGGCGCTTCCGGCTGCCGCGTACTGGTCACCTTGCTGCACGAAATGCTGCGTCGTGATGCCAAGAAGGGTCTGGCGACCCTGTGCATCGGCGGCGGCCAGGGCGTCGCTCTGGCGCTGGCTCGCGACTGACCTCCCCACCTGCAATGGCGCCGCCCGGCGCCATTGCCTTGCTTGCTCGCAAGCCCCCGCGCTGCCCCCTACACTGTTGAACTGACCGCCCGCAAACCGGTCATAGCCTGCGCAGCACCTGTCGCAGGTGCTTACCCGTGTCACTTCAATCTTGCGAGCCCTGCATGGACAGCCAGAACAGCCCATCCGTCACTCTGCCGACCGGCACCTACCTGCTGGAGGGCACCCGTACGCCCGGCCTGAACAACGCCAGCCGAGCGCGCGCCGGCTTCAGCGCACTGGACCTGGCAGTGCAAAGCGCCCATGCCCTGCTGCTGCGCAGCGGCTTGGCTGCCGGCGCACTGGACGGCGTGGTGCTGGCCACTGGCGCCAGCCAGGCAGCAGACCAGGTACGCCAGCGTCTGCAGCTCGGTTCACTCACCCCGCTGCAGCAGTGTTCGCAGGGGCTGGATGCGATCACCCGCGCCAGCCAGCAGATCCGCAGCGGCGACGCCGATCTGCTGCTGGTGATCGCCAGCGACGCAGCTACCCAGCCTGACTCGACCGCCATGAGCGAATCAGCCAAGCGCCTGGCGGCGCTGTTCGAGGTGGACGAGGAGGACGCCGAGGCCTACGAGCAAGCCTGCCGCCAGCGCAGCAGCGAGGCAGAGCAGAGCGGCCTGTTCAGCCCCTACCGCATTACCCTGTTTGATCGCCACGGCGAGGCATACGACACCGACCAGCATACCCCCGACAGTGGCGCCTGCGCCCTGCTGCTGGCATCTGCCAGCGGTTGCGCACAGCTAAAACGACACCCACTGGCCCGGCTCAGCAGGCAGGCACTGGCGCGCGCGCCGTCAGACTATCCCAGCCTGGCTCCGCTACTGGCCAGCACCCGACTGCTACAAGCCGAGCAGCTTGGCCTGAACGATATCGATCTCTGGGAATTACCCGACGCACCAGCCCTGGCACTGCTCGCCAACCTGGCCGCCTGGCAGGATGCGCGCTTTTGCGAGCGGCAGCTGGCGCTGGAACACCCCATGGGCCGCCTGGACCCGACCAGCCTCAACCCACTGGGCGGCAGTCTGGCGCTAGGCGCCCTGCCGGTCAGTGGCGGCTGCCGCCAGCTACTGCAACAGGCCGACACCTTGCATCGTCACGCCCTTGGCCGGGCGCTGGTGTGTGAGCAACAAGCTGCAGATCAGGCCCAGGCCTGGCTGTTGACCCGCGCAGAGGAGACGCCGGCATGATGGACGCGCTTGACGACCTGATGCAGCGCGAGCGCTGCAACGGCCCCTTTTGCCAGCAAGACCTCGAGCAGCCGAACGAAGGGCCATGGCAGCACTGGCGTCTGCGCCGCGACGACAGCGATGTCGCCTGGCTGCTGTTTGACCAGCAAGGACAATCGGCCAATCTGCTGGGCCGCGCCGCCCTGCAGGAGCTGGGTGATGTGCTCGCCAGCCTGCGCCGCGAAATGCCCCGCGCACTGGTCTTGCGCTCGGCCAAGGCGGCCAGCTTCTGTCTGGGCGCCGACCTGCATGACTTTGCTGCTGTCGACAACGAAGCGGACGCCGTCCGCCAGCTGGTCGACGCGCATCTGCTGGCCCAGCAGCTGGTCGACCTGCCCTGCCCGACGTTGGCCGTGCTGCATGGCGAGACCCTCGGCGGAGGTCTGGAGCTGGCCTTGTGTTGCGACATGCGCCTGGCCACCCCGGACGCCCGGCTGGGCCTGCCGGAAGTACTGGTTGGCCTGCACCCCGGCCTTGGTGCCACCGCACGCCTGCCCGATCTGATCGACCCACTGCTGGCGATGCGCATGATGCTCAGCGGCAAGCCGCTGAAGGCCGAGGCGGCGACACAGGCCGGACTGGTCGACAAGGTAGCCCCCGAGCACGCTTTGCCGGCGCTGATCGATGACGCCGTCAATGGTCGCCTTACCCTGCAGCGCCGCAATCTGCGCGCCCGCCCCTACCGCCTCGACTGGGTGCGCCGACTGGCCGCTCTTGGCCTGCAGCGCCGCGCCGACGCGCTGGTGGACCCGGCGCATTACCCCGCCCCCAGCGCGCTGATCGACCTCTGGCGCAGACACGGCGGCAAACCGGACCTGATGCTGCACCGCGAGATATATTCCTTCGCCCGCCTGCTGGCGAGCGGCACCAGCGGCAACCTGATTCACCTGTTCTTCCTGCGCCAGCGACTGAAGGCCCAAGGCGCCCCCGACCCTCGTCGCCGCGCCAACCATCTGCATCTGCTGGGCGCCAGTCAGGTGGGGGTGGAGCTGGCGGCACTCGCGGCGCAACGCGGCCTGCGAGTAAGCATCGGCGACCAGCAGGCGATGACGCAGTGCATTCGCCAACTGGCCGGTACAGAGGACCTGCAGGCCAACCTGGACCGACTTGTTTTTGACCCACAGCACCATGGCGCCGCCCTCGCTGACGTGCTGATCGACGCCCAGACCGGTGATCTGCAGGCGCGTCGTGCCACGCTGGCCCGGCTGGAGCCGCAGATGCGACCACAGGCCCTGCTGCTCAGCCTGCACGATGCGCTGGAGCCGTTACGCAGCGCACTCGGCGACGCCGGTCGCCTGCTGGGTGTGCGCTTTGCCGGGCCGGCACAACGCGGCGCGCTGGCAGAGCTGGCCAGCCATAGCACCGGGCGCACCATCAGCCAACAGCACGCACGGCAATTACTCGGCCAGCTGGGCTGCCTGCCGGTTGCGGTAAGCAGCCAACCCGGTCTGCTGCTGCGCCGGGTGCTGGCGCCCATGCTGCTCGAAGCCCTGCTGCTGCTCGAAGAAGGCCACGAGGCCAGCGCCATCGACCAGGCGGCACTGGACTTTGGCTTCGACAAGGGCCCGTTGGCGTTACTCGATGACTGGGGGTTGGCCGACAGCCTGCAGCTGTTCGAGCAACTGCATAGCGAACGAGACACGCCACCGATAGAGCCGCCAGCGTTGCTGCGCAATTGGGTGGAACAGGGTCGTGAGCGTATCCGCCCGAGTCAGGCGGGGCGCTGGGCGCTACCGGGACGCAAGCAGCCACGCCTGCCCGCCGAAGAAGGCGACCGCATGCTGCTGGCCTTGCTCAACAGCGCGGTGCGTGCCTGTCGCCAGGGCATCGTGGCCGACGATGAAATGCTCGACGCCGCCATGACGCTGTCTGGCCACTTCCCGGCGTTTCGCGGCGGCCCACTGCGCTACGCGCGCAGCTGCGGACATGCGGCGCTGATTACCCGCCTGCAGGGCCTCAGCCAAAGCCAGGGCCCGCGCTTTGCGCCAGACCCGGGCTGGACGCCGGCAGAGGACTCAGAAACCGGGCAAGGGTGAGGTCTGCTGCTCGGCCTTACTCAGCTTGGCCTGCATCTCGGCGCGCATCTTCTCGGCGAGGGGCGAGGCCAGCAGCTGGCGCAGAAAGGTCGGGTTCGCCCCCTTGCTGTGATAGTACCGGAACACCTCGTTGATGGTCGGAAAGACCGCGTCACCGGCCAGTACGGTGACCTCATCGCCCGCCCTGACCTCGCCCGAGGTCAGTACACGGGCGTAGGCGCCACAACGCTCGGCCCGTACAAAGGCCTTGGCAAAGCGGCTGTCACCTACCCGCGCGGCCAGCGTGGAGCAGGGAATACGCGGCGCAGTAATTTCCAGCAGCAGTTCGCCTATGCGTAGCCGATCACCAATGCGCAAGGCAGGCCACCAGTGTGACAGAGTCAGGTTTTCGCCAAAGAAGCCGGCGGCCAACGGACGCTGCAGCTGCGCACTCCACCAGTCGATGTCCTGCTGACTGTAAAGATAGATGGCCTGGTCCGGGCCCCCGTGATGCTTCAGGTCACCAATAAAGTCACCTGGCACACCAGCCTGCTCAACCATCACCGGGCCATCCAGAGGCTGCTTGAAATGACCGGTACGCGCAGTGCGCACCCCCACCTCCAGGTTTTGCGCCTGAGCGGCGTTAATCGACAGCAGACAAGGGGGACGGAGCTGGCTCATGGGTATACTCCTCGCAAAGGGTAGGAGAGACAGCAGTCGACCGGAAGCGGCGGCCGTCTGTCAAGCCGGCGGGCGACCGGTCAGATAGCGCCGCGCCAGAAAGAGAAAATGCGCACTGCCCACCAGCGGCAGAAAAACCAGCATGAACGCGGCCGACGGGGTCAGCTGCCAGCGCCAGAAGAACCCGAGCAAACACCCCAGCCCGATCAGCAGCATCAGCACAACGGCTTTGGGTGACACCCCCTGGCGCTGCGGCCGGGTCAGTATCAGCAGCAACTTGGTCAGCGCCCAGAGGCCACAAAAGCCACCGACCAGCAGCCCGGTAAACAGCCAGGCGAAGGCCTGCGGTTCACCGGCGGCAAAGACCAGGGGCAACTGCACCAACCCCAAGCCAAGCAGCACGACCAGAGGACCAAAGCACACCACCGCCTCCAGCAGATAGACTCGGCGCGGCGAGCGCAGCAAACGACGCAGCGGGCTTTCGCTCACGCGACGGGGCTCGACGCAGGGACGTGGCACACGACGGACAGACAGGGTGCAGATGCGTTCATGACTTACCTTCGTCAGGCGGTGTTGCGGGCAGAAATCAGTCTCCAGAGACCTCAGGAGCACGGTAACGCTCGCGCGCCTGCCTGTCCACCCGGTCGACGGAGGTCAGGTCGCAGGCGCCAAATTCCACGAAATGCCGCCGCGCAGCCGCCAGGGTCAGCTGGTTGGGCCCGCTAACCGTGTCGGCGTCACGCACGCCGTCGTCTTCCCAGAAACATACCGAGCAGATCTCGTAGCTGGCACTGCTGCTCAGGCTGAAATAACCGCAGCACGGGCAGGCAAACATCGGCTCGGGGTTGCCTTCTATTTCCTCCAGCGCGACACCACGCTGGTTCAGCGCCTGCACCAGGTAGGCGTTGGTGACCCCGTACAGGTCTTCGACCAGGCTAACCGTTACCAGCGGGTCCAGGCGCGGGTCAGCGGTGTCCTCCGGCTCCACACCGCGCATCACCGCCATGCGCAGCTCGGCCGGCAACGCGGCGAGCTGGGGATCGGCCTCACTGAATCCACAAAAAAACCAGAAGGCGATGCGCTCACGCCGCGCCTGTTCATCAAGCTCTTTCAATAACCAGCCGGCCAATTCCTGCTTTGCCTGTTCCCTTTGCATGCCACGCCCTCCCCTGCGCCAGTTCGCCAGCGCTCAGCCAATGAGCACCTTGTCCATGTCACAGCGTAGCAGGCTGACACCATCACGCTGCACCATCTGACGGGGCGATCAGACGAAACCCCTGGGCCTGAAAAAAAGCAATGCCGCCAGACTCGCCTCGATCCACACGCGCGGTACCCCGCGCCACGCAAACGCGGCTCTGCAGCCAGGTAAAGCTGGCTGGCAACACCCTGGCGCATTGACTGCGGGGCGCGCGCAGCGACTCATCGCTCGGCGTACAGCAGGGCACGCCCATGGCGCGCCTCAAGGCCGCGCCGAATAGCGGCCGGCAGGCCCCTCACTACCAAGGTGTAAGACTGGTCGATCATCCTCTGCAACTCGCCGTCAGGCACCGAACCGTCAAGCCGTACGCTATTCCAGTGTCGCTTGTTCATGTGATAGCCGGGCGTTACTGCGGCAAACAGGTCGCGCAAGCCAACAGCCTCATGTGGATCGCATTTGAGATTGACGCAATCACTGCCGCCGCGCTGATACAGCAAGGCAAACATCTTGCCCTGCACCTTGAACACGGCGGCATCGGGACCGAAGGGGTAATCAAGTTCCGCCTCGGGTTTGGCCAATAGTCTGTCTTTCACCTGTCCGCTCCTACTCTGCCAAACGCGGCATGTTGACGAAAAAGCGTGTGCCCTGATCAGAGGAAACAAAGCCAATCTGCCCGCCCATCTGCTCAACCAACCCCCGCGTGATTGCCAGACCCAGGCCGGTACCACCGCTGCGCCGCCGGCTGGAGCCGTCGGCCTGGGTGAAACGGTCGAAGACCCGATCGTAAAAGGCAGGCGGGATACCCTCGCCCTGATCGGTGACGCTGATACACCAGAGATCCTGCTGCTCGTCGGCCACCACGCTGATACCGACGTCACCACCCTGCGGAGAGAATTTGACGGCGTTGGACAGCAGATTGTCCATGACCTGCTTGAAGCGGGTCGGGTCAGCCATGATGCGTGCCTGCGGGTGCGGGTTGAGGTAGCGCCAGCGCACCTGACGCTGCTCTGCGTAGCCCTGGTTTTCCTGCATGGCGGCATGCAGCAGCGTGTCGAGGTTCTCCGGCTGCACATTGAGCTGCATCTGACCGGCGACCAGCTTGTCGATATCCAGCAGGTCATTGATCAGTCGGAGCAGGTGTTCAGCGTTACGCATCGCCACCTCCACCAGATGCTGTCCGCGATCGGGCAGCGGCCCAAGGGCGCCCCCGCGCAGCAGGCCTAGGGTCCCCAAAATGCTGGTCAGCGGTGTGCGCAGCTCATGGCTGATCGTCGAGACAAACTCGCTCTTCAGGCGCTCGTTCTCGGCCCGCGCGGCGTCGCGGTCGCGCTGCTGGCGAATGGCGTTACTCCGGGTGTAACCGATCAACAACAGCACCACCAGCAGCGCCCCGTAGAGCACGCCGCGAGGCGCACCACTGCCGGCCTGAGGCGTGCGGTATTGCACCTGCAGCTGCCAGACCACGCCAGGCAACTCAATGTCCAGCACCGCTGCGGGTCGCTCAGGCACCGGCGGTGTCCCCCAGATAACCCGAGGCTCGCCCCCTGCCTGGACGCGCAGCAGCCGGATACGCAAATCCTGCCAGCGTTGCTCGCTATCCAGCATGCCCAGCAGCCGGTCTGCATCCATGACGGTACTGACCAGCCCCCAGTAACGCCGGTTGATATAGACGGGCTCACGATAGATCAGGCCATTTCCACCCTGCAGCAGCGTCAACGGACCATCCAGCACCGGCTGTGCCGACGCCATCATGCGCTCGACCGCAGCCCACTGCGGTGGCGAGCTGGTGTAGTCAAAGCCGAGCGCGGCCTCGTTGCCCTGCAGCGGGTAGATAAGCTCAATGCGGTTGTCCGGCGCCACACCGATGTTGCGCACATCGCTGGTACCCGTCAGCATGCTGGCCATCCACAAGCGTATGCGCCGAGGGTCGTCCAGCCCATGCTGGCTCTGCAGATAGGAAACCAGCCCTCGACTCAGATAAATGCTCTGGTTGAGCCGCGTTTCCAGGCTGCTGCGCACGTCGGCAGCGCGGGTCACCAGCGCGTGCTCTATGCCCTGTCGCTCAATCCGCGCCAGCTCGCGTACGGCGACCTCAATCGCCGCCGCGCCCAGCAGCAGTAACACCGCCAGGGTCAGCAACAGGCCACGACATGCACGCAGCAACTCCCGATTCATTCACTCCCTCCCCGTCGCGACAGCCCTATCAGTCAAGGCATGACCTGATCGCCCCTACTCTATACCCAAAGCGGGCGCCTTCCCATGCAGGCGCCGCCATTGCAGTGGCGTCGTTCCAGACCAGCGTCGCCAGGCGCGATTGAAGGCGCTCTGCTCGCTATAACCGAGTAACAGGGCAATTTCACCCAGCTGCAGGCCGCTATCGGCCAGATACGTCTGCGCCAGCTGCTGGCGGGTGCGCTCGAGTAGCTGCCGCCAGCTTAGTCCACGTCGCTGCAAGCGTCGTTGCACGCTGCGTACCGACAGGTGCAGGTCAGCGGCCAGCTGCACCAGGTTGACCTCGCCCTCCGGCAGACGTCGCACCAGTGCCTGCTGCAGGGCGCGATCCAGCGCATCAGCCGCTGGCAACGCCAGCAACAGCGCCTTGGCCTGCTGTTCCAGCAGGGCGCGCATGGCCAGATCGGTGTGTGCCAACGGCAACGCCAGCAGCGCCGCCGGCAACATCACAGCGGTGCAGCGCTGCGCGAAGGCGACCGCACAACCGAAGTGCGCGGCGGCAGCCTGCTGCTGCGCAGCGTTCGCCGCAAAGGCAAAACACACCTGCTGCAAGCGGGCCTGCGGCAGCAAGCGCTGCAACATGCTCCAAAGCGCAGCAATCGCCACCGTATCGGCCAACGGACCGGTGGAGGCCGTCCCCGGCCAGCGCATGACCAGCAGCGAATCCTCCAGCGTCACGCTGACCAGTTGCTCACCGTAGAGCAGTTGCTCGTAGCGCTGATAGGCCTGCAGCGCCTCGGCGAGCGTCGCGCTCGCCAGGCTGAGATACCCGAGCAGGCCGGCGTGTCGTGGCTGCGCGCAGGCGCCGATCTGCAGCGCGGGGGCGACCTCCTGCGGGACCAGCTGTAAGGCTTCGGCCAGCATTTGCTGCCAGAGCAGCATGGGCACGGGTTCATCCGGGCGGCGACTGTCCAGCCGCAAACGCAAGTCCGGCGCAACCAGCTGACGCTGGTCCAGCCAGTCACTCAGCAACTGGGTCCAGGCACCGGTCACCCGTACAGGAGTAGCCATCGCATCCTCACTAATTGGCGTATTTGGTCAAAAATGCGGCATCTACTGTCAATAGGCAAGCCCCAGAGCTGGGGCAGGATAGCCGTCATAACAACAACGGAGCAGACCATGGACAGCCTGAGCAACCTGTTCTCTCGCGTGATTGCCGACAGCGGATTGCACACATTGACTGACAGCCTGCCCGCCTGGTTGGCGCTGGATGAGCGCCAGCTGATCTTCGTGCTGGCGACACCCGTGTTTATCGGCGTATTCATCTGGGAGTATCTGAAGATCCGCCATGACCACCGCCTGGTAGATACCCGCGAGTCGCTGCGCAACTTCATGCTGGGCGCGGGCTATCAGACCACCGAGCTGCTGTTTGCCGGGCTGATCGCGTTTCCGCTGCATGCGCTGGCCTATCAACACCGGCTGTTCGACATCCCGCTGACACTGACGAGCGCGCTGGCGCTCTGGGTGCTGACCGATCTGTGTTTCTACTGGATGCATCGCAGCTCGCATCGGGTGCGCTGGTTCTGGGCCGCCCATGTGACCCACCACTCCAGTGAGCGCATGAACTTCTCGACCGCCATGCGCCAGAACGCCACCAACATCTTCAACGGCGGCTGGCTGTTCTATGTGCCGCTGTCGCTGCTGGGCTTCAACCCGGTATGGATTGGCGTGTGCTACGCCCTGTCACTGGTCTATCAGTTTTTCATCCACACCACACTGGTCGGCAAGCTGCACCCGGCGATCGAGTACCTGTTCAATACGCCAAACCACCACCGGGTTCACCACGCCCGCAACCCGGGCTACATCGACACCAACTACGGCGGCGTTTTTATTGTCTTTGATCGACTGTTCGGCACCTTTACCAGCGAGCGCGCCGATCAACCGATCGACTATGGCATCACCCGCCCGGTCTACAGCAATAGCCTGCTGCTGAACTGGCTGCACGAATATCGCGACATTGCCCGCGACATGCGCCAACCGGGGCCCCTCGGCCAGAGATTGCAGCATCTGTGGCGACCACCGGAATGGGAGCGCCCGCACGACAAGGACTGACCGCAGACGCGGTATACTCCGCGGCCATGAAACTCGACCGCTTCATTGCCAACCACACGCCCCACAGTCGGCAGACAGCGCGCCTGCTGGTCGCCAGCGGCCGGGTAACCGTTGCCGGGGAGCGCGTTTGCGATCCGCGCTTTGACGTCGATCAGTTCGTCGCCATCCGTCTGGACGGGGCACTGCTGCAAGATCGACCCGCGCTGTTCTACATGCTGCACAAGCCTGTCGGCTTTCTGAGTGCGACCAGGGATCTGCAGCACCGCACGGTGCTTGAGCTGTTTGCGCCCGAATTGCGTGAGCAGCTGCACATCGGCGGCCGCCTGGACCGCGGCTCCAGCGGTTTGCTGATGCTGACCAACGACGGCAGCTGGTCGCGGCGCCTGACCGAGCCGAAGATCAAGCTACCCAAGACCTACCAGGTAACCACCCTGCGGCCGATCAGCAGTGAGACAGCCGAACGTTTTGCCGCCGGGATATATATGACCACCGAGCAGCTGACCACCTCACCCGCGCAGCTGCTGCAACTGGGTGAATGCACGTGCCGGCTGACCATCTACGAAGGCCGCTATCACCAGATCAAGCGCATGTTCCACGCCGTCGGCAATCAGGTGGTGTCACTGCACCGCGAAAGCATGGGCGCAATTCAGCTTGACCCGGCTTTAGCACCGGGGCAATACCGCGCGCTGACCGCTGCCGAGATTGCCTCGGTTGATCAGGTTTCCAGATCCTCGTAGCAGTCGGGCTCAAAGCGCGGCGTGCAGATCGCCAGAAACACCAGCGGCTCCGTCCCGATACATCGAATACGCTGCGCGCATCCGGCCGGGATCACGACCACGTCCCCCGCCGCGACCCGTTGCGGCGCCTGCCGAGCCAGCTCCACCAGCCCCTCGCCCGCCTCAATCAGGTAGCGCTCGACGACCTTGTGCAGCCGATGCCAGCGCGTCTGGCCACCCAGCGGCAGGCGCGCCCGGGCAACCGACATCAGCGGGTCGTCCATGTCATTGGATAACTCGTGGATATAGCAGCCCTCTTCAAAGTAATACTCTTCAGACGGGTCAAATCGGCGAATCAACGGATTCATCAAATCTCCAACGGATAACGCGCCAGCACCGAGTAACGGGAGCCGCCCGGCCCCGCCTCGCTGGTAAACAGGCACACCGCTGAAACCAGCCAGGGCGCCAGTCGCAGGCCGCGCTGGGCCAACAGAAACGGCTGCAACGAGGCGCACTCCGAGCCACAGCGGGCGAGCGTGACATGGGGGACAAACGGCTGTGGATCCACCGCGCACCAGGGCAGAATCAGCGGGTCAACCTGCTCACGCAGTGCCTGCAACGGCGCCGGTGCCACAACGCCGGCCCACAGAATGCGGGGTCTTTGCGGGGAGCCAAAATACCCCACGCCACCTATCTGCAGCTCGAACGCGGGTGCCTGCAGCGCCGATAGCGCCGCGGCCAGGTGCTCGGCCTGCTCCTCACCCAACTCGCCGATAAAGCGCACGGTCAGGTGCAACTGCGCCGCAGATTGCCAGCGCAGACCCGGACCCGGCTCAGCAAGTGCCAGCAAAGCCCGAGCTTGCGCAGCAGGCAGTTCAAGCCCGATAAACAGTCTTGGCATCGCCCCTCTCTGCATCGTGATAGCGGGCCTGCGCACGGCGCAGGTACTGGCCAGGGGGCACACCGACTACCGCTTTGAAATCATGACTGAAGTGCGCCTGATCGGCATAGCCCGCCAGATACGCGATCTCGACCAGCGGATCGGGTTCACACTGCTTCAACAGCTCACGACTGTAAGCGACCCGGTGCAGGCGACTGTACTGTTTGGCGGTCAGCCCGAGATAGCGCTTGCAAAGCCGCTCCAGTTGACGCTGGC
Source organism: Pseudomonas abyssi (assembly GCF_003444685.1). Classification (NCBI taxonomy): domain Bacteria; kingdom Pseudomonadati; phylum Pseudomonadota; class Gammaproteobacteria; order Pseudomonadales; family Pseudomonadaceae; genus Pseudomonas; species Pseudomonas abyssi. Next base: position 51,568 of record NZ_LMAZ01000007.1, read on the forward strand.
CCAGCCCGCTCTGGGCCAACACCTCGGGCAGCGGCTGCATCCCCCGGCTTACGCGCAGCAGCTCCAGCGCCCTCGGCAGGGCATCGGCAACCCCGCCACCGGTTGCCAACGCCTTGCCCAGCGCCACCTCCAGCAGGCGCACGCGCTCGGACATGTCCCCCGCCGCCAGCAGTTGCTCAGTCACTGCCGCCAAGTCGAAACGCAGGTATTGAGCGCATTCGAGCCCCATCAGCTCGCCAGCAAACTCACTGGCGGCAGCACGCCAGAACGCGGCGCCCATGCCCGGGCGAAAGCGCGCTGCAAACACCTGCACGCCAGGCTCCAACGCCAATGCGCCGGACTGCGCGGCCGCCGGGTTGAAGATAACCCCTTGCCGCGCCGGCTGCGCATCGACGCTCAAGCGTCCTTGCAGCTGGAACAGCAGGGAGGAGCCACCGTCCGGGTGCAACAACTCCCGGTGCTCCGAACCATGGGCGGCCGGCAACGACAGCTCCCAGTAGTGCTGCACATAGGGTGCCAGTGCCGGAGCAGGCGGCAGTTGCCGATAGCCGAAGCCCAGCAGACTGCGTTGCCAGGCGGGCGGGCCGGGCGGCTGAAGAGAAAGGGGAGTCATCCCCGCAGAATAGCAAAGCGCCGCCCGGCACAGGTCGGAAATCTACAATACCGTCCGCGCGGACACGGATAGATTGGACTCCCATTCAACCGCTGGAGAGACACAATGCGAGTCGACTACTTCACCGCTGCACCAGGCGTAGCCCGCGCCATGATCGGCCTGGAAGGCTACCTGAACAAGGAAGCCACGGGCGACGACAAATTGCCCAAACGCTTGCTTGAACTGGTCAAGATCCGCGCCTCCCAACTCAATCAGTGCGCCTATTGCCTGGACATGCACACCAAGGACGCACGCGCGCTCGGCGAAACAGAGCAACGCCTCTACGCCCTCAGCGCCTGGCGCGAAACCCCGTTCTTTGATCCGCGCGAGCGCGCCGCTTTGTGCTGGACCGAGGCGCTGACCCGGCTGGAACCTGGCACGGTGACAGAGGCCCTGTTCGAGCAGGTGCATGCCCAATTCAATGATCGCGAACTCAGCGACCTGACCCTGGCCATCTGCGCCATCAATGCCTGGAACCGCTTCGGCGTTGCCTTCGAGCCAGAAGTGGGCAGCTATTCCCCTACCTGACCTGCGCCTGCGCCTGCGCCTGCGCCTGCGGGCAAACTGATTGACAGTGTCAACCAAAACAACTTATGGTTGACACTGTCAACTTATTAGAGCCCTCACCAATGCAGCGCCCTTCCCTCAGCCATGCCCTGCAGCAAGTCGCTCACGCCTACCGCGGCCACATGGCGCAAACCATTCGCCAAGCCGACTTGCCTCTACCCGGCACCCATGTTCGCGCACTCAAGGCCGTCTGCTACATGGAAGGCTGCACCGCCCAGCGCATTGCCCAGCGCATGCGCCGCGACAAGGCGCAGATCACCCGCGTGCTGAACGACCTGCTCGACAGCGGTCTGATTCTCAAGGCGTGTAACCCGGCCGACAAACGCAGCCAGATACTGCATCCGACGTCCGCAGGCGAGGCGATGATGCAGCGCGTTCAGGGGCTTGAGCAGCAGACGCTGACACGTATGACCCGTGACCTGACCCAAGAAGAGGTCGAGCACTTTATCCGCATTGCCTGGCATATGACCCAGAACCTGGAAGGCGACCTGCCACCAGACAACTGATTGGAGACTGAACCATGGCCAGACCTACACCACGCACCCTGCACGTCATCGGCAAACAGCCGGTCAGTCGCAACATGTTGCGCGTGACCCTCGGCGGCGACGGCATGCACGCCTTCCCGGATGACCAGGCCGGGGCCTATATCAAACTGATTTTCCCGGCCACCGCCGAGCAACCGCAGTTGATGCGCACCTACACGGTGCGCGCGCAACGCGAGCACGAGATCGATGTGGATTTTGTCCTGCATGATGATGGCGGCCCTGCATCGCGCTGGGCCAGCGATTGCCAGCCTGGCGACAGCGTACAGGTCGGCGGCCCGGGCCCACGCAAGGCGCTGCACGAGGGGCCAGACTGGTATCTCATCGCCGGTGACATGACCGCGTTGCCCGCCATCAGCGTCAACCTGGAGAACCTGCCGCAAGAGGCCCGCGGAGTGGCCGTGCTGGAAATACTCGACGAGGCCGATATCCAACCACTGCGGCTACCCGCCGGTATCGAACTGATCTGGCTGGTGAATCCGCACCCCGGCAGTGACGACCACCCGCTGGTCGAGCGCATTCGCCAACTGGACTGGTCAGAAGGACGGGTTCAGGTCTGGGCTGCCTGCGAATTCGGCAGCATGCGCGCGCTGCGGCAGTTTCTGCGTGAAGAACGCAACGTAGCGCGCGGCGACCTCTATATTTCCAGCTACTGGAAAAACGGGGTCAGCGAGGATCAGCACAAGCTGGCCAAGCGCGCCGACGCCGAACAGGCCGATCAGCCCGCAGCATGACGCGCCAAGCGGTGTAGCAGCGCCTTGCGCACCGACGGCCATTCGCTATCGAGAATGGAAAACACCACGGTGTCGCGCCGCGCGCCGTCGGCTTCGATGCGGTGATTGCGTAGTACCCCATCCTGCTTGGCACCGAGGCGGGCGATCGCCGCACGCGAGCGATGATTGTGCCAATGGGTACGAAGCTCGACAGCGATGCACTCCAACTGATCAAAAGCATGCTGCAGCAGGGCCAGCTTGCATTGGGTATTGAGCGCCGAGCGCTGACAGCGCTCGGCGTACCAGGTGTAGCCAATCTCCAGCCGACGGTGGGCGCTATCGGCGTTACACAGCCGCGTGGTTCCAACGACCTCACCGCTCTCGCGCTCAACAACCACAAAGGGTAGCGCGCGGCCGGCGGCTTGTTCGCTCAGGGCGTAGTCGATGTACTCTGCGACACCCTGCGCATCCGGCACCTGGGTAAACCACAACTCCCACAGCCGGCCATCGCTGGCCGCAGCCACCAGCGCCTCAGCGTCCTCACGGCGCAAGGGCCTTAGCTCCGCGAGCTCGCTCTCCAGGGTGATCTCATGCAACCATTGGGTCATGTCCAACTCCCGCGTCCACCGCGTTGCGCCAGGGTTTCGACGCAGTGATCAATGAAGGCTCGCACCGGCGGCAGCATGCCTCGGGGGGTGGTGAATACCATGTGAATCTGCCCCTCCAGCGCATGCCATTGCGGCAGGATATGCACCAGCCGACCAGCACGTATTTCTGCCTCGCAGATATGCTCAGGCAACAGCACCACGCCTCGTCCGGCCACTGCCGCCTCACAAATCAACTGCAGATCGCCGCTACTGAAATGCGGCACATGGTGGTGGTCACAGGTCTCGCCGTGATCATTGGCAAACTCCCAGCGGTCACGCTCCAGCATCTCGCCTACCGACAGCGTAGGAAATCGCGCCAGATCATCCAGCATCTCAGGCGCGCCCCCCAGGCGCTGCAGCAACGCCGGGCTGGCAGCCAGAATACGAGCACCGACGCCAAGCGAGCGCATCGCCAGCGACTGATCGGTATCAAACCGGGTCGCGACCCGAAAGGCCACGTCAATGCGCTCATTGATCAGGTCTACCCGCTGGCTCGACAGCCGCAGCTGCAGCCGAACCTCCGGGTAGCGCGCCATAAAGTCCACCAGCGTCGTGCGGCCCAGGTACTCCAGCATCCCGGCGGACATGGCCACCCGCACCGTACCACGCACCTCATCTCGCGCGGTCATCGCCAGCGCCTCCGACGCCTCCAGCCGCTGCAGAATGACTTCGCATTCGCGGTATAGCTCGCGGCCGATGTCGGTCACCCGAAAACTGCGCGTCGAACGTTCAATCAATCGCGCACCGAAGTCACTCTCGAGCCGCGCGACGCGCTTGCTCAGCTTCGACTTGCGCTCACCAGTGGCGCGCTCAGCCGCCGCAAACCCGCCGTAACGCACCACGCGGGCAAAACACAAAAGGTCATTCAAATCCTGCATCGCATCCGCCAATAGTTTCCAAAAAGAAACAATTAATAACCAACATTATGGCTACAAGCCTTATGAAACGGGGACTAATATAAATACAGATCAACCAGGCGGACAGAAACCCCTGCAAACCATAGCCCAATAAGGAAACAGTGATTTCAGGCAGACAACCGCCACCCACCTCGGAGATACCTTCATGAAATACCTGCTCCCGTTACTGATCGCACTGAGCGCGCTGACCGCACCACTGGCCCAGGCCGAAGATGGGAGCAAGCGCTTCAGCGACATGCTGGAACAGCAGCATGGCAAGCTGCAACAAGACCTCAGTACACCCCACAGGCAATAAACCGAACCCGTCTGAGCTTCGCCCTGCTTGCACCCGCAAGGCAGGGCAAGCGACTCCCGCCCCGTCTCTCCGCCGCATCGCGTCGCAGCCCTCTCATCTGTTTCCAAAAAAGAAATACTGCATCATCAAAAAAGGCGCTACTGCGACAGTTTGTCACCCCCATATAGTGAACACAACGGCCTAATACCGACTGCCTCCGGAAAACATGCGACCAGTCTGTTCGCCCAACCGGAAACAGTTTCAGGATGTTTCACTATAAACCGCAAGCCGGGCCGACCACCACCAGGAGATACAGCCATGAAAAATCTTTCAGCCCTGATCATTGCGTCGTTTCTCGCCTCCAGCCCCGCCGTACAGGCAGATGACGACCGCCATCGCCTGAGCACCAGCGATCGCTCCACCAGCCAAAGCACCGGCGACTACCTTCAGGGGCTAATTGAAGCGCAGGCTCGCGCCGACGGCCGGCGTGAAGACGACCCGCAGAGCTGACCTCGACTGCCCGGGGCAACCGGACACCGCTTAAAACGGCGTCTACACTCCTAAGGACACGCCCGCACAAGCGGGCACGCCCAACGTGCATAGGAGTATCCGAGCGTGAAAGGACTTGCCCTGCTATTCACACTGCTGATCAGCCTGACCTGCCAAGCTGACACCAGCACGCCACTCTCTTCCTGGCAGGACGGCGCCAGCCGCCAAGCCATTATTTCCTTCGTTCAACGGGTCACTGATCCAGCCTCGCCAGAGCATGTAGCCCCCAGCGACCGCATCGCCGTCTTCGACAACGACGGCACACTCTGGGCAGAGCAACCGATTTACACCCAACTGCTGTTTGTCGGTGACCGGGTACGCGCCCAGGCTGGCGAGAACCCTGCTTGGGAAAGCCAGGAGCCCTTTGCCTCGGTACTCAAGGGAGATCTGGCTGGCGCGTTCAGCTCAAGCCACGACGCCCCGGTACAACTGATCCGTGCCAGCCAGGCAGGACTGGATACTGACTCCTTCGACCAAGTCGTGCGGGACTGGATGCAGACAGCTCGCCACCCCACCACCGACAAACCCTTCACCCGCATGGTGTACCAGCCGATGCTGGAGTTACTCGACTACCTGCAGGACAACGACTTCAAGAGCTTTATCGTGTCCGGTGGCGGCGTCGACTTCATGCGTCCCTGGACCGAATCGGTGTACGGCATTCCGCCAGAGCGTGTGGTCGGCAGCCGCACAGCCAAACAGCTGGCCGTGCAGGACGGTGTTGTGCGGGTTGTGCACGAAGGCACCATGGAGTTCAACGACGACAAGGAAGGCAAGCCCATCGGTATCAGCCAACATATCGGCCGGCGCCCGATCGCGGCGTTCGGCAACTCCGACGGGGATCTGCAAATGCTGCAATGGACGACCGCCGGCGATGGCGCACGCTTTGCCCTGATCGTGCACCACACCGACGCCGAACGCGAATGGGCTTATGACCGGGACTCCAGCATAGGTCGCCTGGACCAGGCGCTGGACGCTGCGGCAGAGCATGGCTGGACCGTGGTTAACATGAAGCAGGACTGGAAGCAGGTATTTCCGGACTGAGCTACCTTTCACGAAAACCGAGCATAAAAAACCCGGCGTGCGCCGGGTTTTTTTACTGCAACGAGCGATCAGGGGCGATCAGACGCCGCTGGTCTCGGCCGCTTCCACATCCTTCATGGACAGCTTGATACGGCCGCGGTTGTCCACGTCCAGCACCAGCACCTTCACTTCCTGACCTTCCTGCAGCACGTCGGTCACCTTCTCGATACGCTCATTGGCGATTTGCGAGATGTGCACCAGACCGTCCTTGCCCGGCAGAATGTTGACGAAGGCACCGAAGTCGACAATGCGCTCGACCTTACCGGTGTAGACCTTGCCGATCTCGGCTTCAGCAGTGATGGCGTCAACACGCGCCTTGGCGGCGTTGGCGGCGTCTTTGCTGGCAGCGAAGATCTTGACCATGCCGTCGTCGGTGATGTCGATGGAGGCGCCAGTCTCGTCGCAGATGCCACGGATGGTCGCACCGCCCTTGCCGATCACATCGCGGATTTTCTCCGGATCGATCTTCATGCTCAGCATGGTCGGCGCATTGGAAGAAATTTCCTTGCGCGACTCGGGCAGCACGTCATTCATCTGCTTGAGGATGTGCAGACGCGCTTCGTGCGCTTGGCCCAGCGCGATTTCCATGATCTCTTCGGTGATACCGTTGATCTTGATGTCCATCTGCAGCGCAGTAACACCTTTCTCGGTACCGGCAACCTTGAAGTCCATGTCGCCCAGGTGATCTTCGTCACCCAGGATGTCGGTCAGAACGGCGAATTTATCGCCCTCTTTCACCAGACCCATGGCGATACCGGCAACCGGCGCCTTCATCGGCACACCGGCGTCCATCAGCGCCAGAGAGGCACCACAGACCGAAGCCATCGAGCTGGAGCCGTTGGATTCAGTGATCTCGGACACCACGCGGATGGAGTACGGGAACTGCTCCATGTCAGGCATGACAGCCTGGACACCACGGCGGGCCAGACGCCCGTGACCGATCTCGCGACGGCCAGTACCGCCCATACGACCGCACTCACCTACCGAGTAGGGAGGGAAGTTGTAGTGGAACATGAAGGGCTCTTTGCGCTCGCCTTCCAGCATGTCCAGCAGCTGAGAGTCACGGGCAGTACCCAGAGTGGTCACAACCAGCGCCTGAGTCTCGCCACGGGTGAACAGCGCGGAGCCGTGAGTGCGGTCCAGCACGCCAACTTCGATGTTCAACGGACGGACAGTCTTGGTGTCACGACCGTCGATACGCGGATTGCCATTAACGATGCTCTCGCGCACGGTGCGGTATTCGATTTCGCCGAATACGTCTTTGACTTCACCGGCAGAGAACTTGCCTTCTTCCTCACCGGACAAGGCTGCCACAGCCTGATCACGCAGCTCACCCAGACGGGTGTAGCGCTCCTGCTTGTTGACGATGGTGTAAGCGTCGGCGATACCGGCACCAAACTCGCCCTTGATGGCGTTGATCAGCGCAGTGTTTTCAGCAGGTGCCTGCCAGTCCCAAGCCGGCTTGCCAGCTTCGGCGGCGAATTCCTTGATCGCGGCGATGGCGCCCTGGAATTCCATGTGGGCAAACAGGACTGCGCCCAGCATCTGGTCTTCTGTCAGCTCTTGCGCTTCGGACTCAACCATCAGTACCGCTTCTTCGGTACCGGCAACAACCATGTCCAGACGCGAGGTTGCCAGCTCTTCGTAGTTCGGATTCAGCACGTAGCCGCGCTGATCGTCAAACGCAACGCGGGCAGCGCCGATCGGGCCGCCGAACGGCACGCCGGAGATCGCCAGCGCGGCGGAGGTACCGATCAGCGCAGCGATATCAGGGTCAGTTGTCTTGTCGGTAGACACTACGGTGCAGACAACCTGCACTTCGTTCATGAAGCCTTCGGCGAACAGCGGGCGGATCGGACGATCGATCAGGCGGGAGGTCAGGGTTTCTTTCTCGGAGGGACGGCCTTCACGCTTGAAGAAACCACCGGGGATACGGCCAGCGGCGTAGGTCTTCTCGATGTAGTGCACGGACAGAGGGAAGAAATCGCGGCCAGCTTCGGGCTGCTTGGCGGCCACCACGGTGACCAGGACGCTGACAGCGTTATCGATACTGACCAGAACGGCACCGGAAGCCTGGCGAGCAATGCGGCCTGTTTCCATGGTGACGGTGCTGTTGCCTAACTTGAATTGCTTGATTACCGGTTTCACGGTGTCTTCTCTCTCTTCTTTGCCTTTGGGGGAAACTCTGGGCATGGCCGGGAATCGGACCCGGCCATGTCCAAACGGGGCTGGTCTTAGCGACGCAGACCCAGACTGCTGATCAAAGCGCTGTAACGAGACAGGTCTTTCGATTTCAGGTAGTCCAGCAGCTTGCGGCGCTGGTTAACCATGCGAATCAGACCACGGCGGGAGTGGTGATCCTTCTTGTTGTCCTTGAAGTGGCCTTGCAGCTTGTTGATGTTTGCAGTCAACAGAGCTACCTGGACTTCCGGAGAACCGGTATCACCTTCGCCGCGCTTGTACTCGGCAACGATTGCAGCTTTTTCTTCAACACTCAGTGACATCTCGTATTTCCTCTGAGGTAACAGGCCGGGAGCAGTTCTCCCGTGTTTTAAATCGAGGTATGACCATGCCTGTTGACAGCCACCCTCGTGGTGACCCGCTATCGGGTCAACTCCAACGCCGAATCATACTCCCGAATGGTCGAGGATTCAGCCCAATTCTGCATTGCCGCCCGCGCCGCAGGCGACGAACCATCAGGGATCGAAGCGCAGCAGCCGCTTGGGCGCAACGCGCGCGTCGTCGGTCATCTCGCCGATGCCGAGAAAACGGCCGCTGGCATCGCGCAAACGCACCTTGCCAAAGGCCGGGCTACCCGGCACCCGCACGGCCTGGCCGTGATTCAGGTAGTAGGCAGTCTGCTCGGTCAAATCCAGTACCGGCCAGTCTTCCAGACCGCTGTCCATCGGCAGCAGCAGGTGATCCAATGCTTCGGCACCGCCCTCGGCGTGCAACGCCTCGAGCGCTTCCAGCGTAACTGACTGACTCAGATCGAAGGGGCCTGCCTTGATGCGGCGCAACGCAGCCACATGCGCACCACAGCCAAGCGCCGCGCCGATATCCTCAACCAGACTGCGTATATAGGTACCCTTGCTGCAATGTACTTCCAACTGCAGACGGTCGCCTTCAAGGCCCAGAATGTTGAGCTCACTGATGGTCACCGTGCGCGCCTTGCGCTCAATGGTTTCGCCGGCGCGTGCCAGCTTGTAGAGTGGCTGACCTTCGTGCTTGAGCGCCGAATACATCGGGGGCACCTGGTCAATCTCGCCGCGGAAGCGCGGCAACAGCGCCTCAACGTCCGCAAGCGCAACGTCGACCGGCTTCATCTCTAGCACATCACCCTCAGCATCACCGGTGGCGGTGGTCATGCCTAGCCGCGCTTCGGTGACATACGCCTTGTCGGCATCGAGCAGGTACTGCGAAAACTTGGTCGCCTCGCCCAGACACAGCGGCAGCACGCCGGTCGCCAAGGGATCAAGACTACCGGTGTGCCCGCCTTTGGCAGCATTGAACAGCCAGCGGACCTTTTGCAGGGCCGCGTTGGAGCTCATGCCCAGGGGCTTGTCGAAAATCAGGATGCCGTCAATCGCACGGCGCTTGCTCTTCGCTCCGGCCACCCGCTACTCCTTGTCGCCGTCGCCATGCTGGCGATCTTCCGCTACCGCACGCTCAATCAGTGACGACAGGTGCACACCGCGACGGATGCTCTCGTCGTACTGGAAATGCAGGCTCGGAATCGTCCGCAACTTCATGGTACGGCCCAGCAGCATGCGCAGATAACCGGAAGCGTCTTTCAAGATATCAAGGTTGAGCGCGATATCTTCGGCACTGTCCCGGTTCATCAGAGTGATAAACACCTTCGCGTGGGACATGTCGCGACTGACCTCAACGGCCGTCACGGTGACCATACCCAAGCGCGGATCGCGGACCTCACGCTGAATCAGCTGCGCCAGTTCGCGCTGCATCTGATCAGCTACCCGCTGGGTACGACTGTATTCTTTTGCCATAGTAACCATCTCAAGCGACAAACTCCGGGCTGCCAGGCAGCCCGGAGTTTGTCGCGAATATCAGGCGGCGCCCGGCAGGGCCACCGCTATCGAATTACAGACTGCGCTGTACCTGAACACGCTCGAACACCTCGATACGGTCGCCGGTACGCACGTCGTTGTAGTTCTTGACGCCGATACCACACTCCATACCGTTGCGCACTTCGCCGACGTCATCCTTGAAGCGACGCAGGGATTCCAGCTCGCCTTCGTAGATAACCACGTCTTCGCGCAGTACACGGATCGGACGGTTACGATGCACGGTGCCCTCGATGACCATACAGCCAGCCACCGCACCAAACTTCGGCGAACGGAACACATCACGCACTTCGGCGACACCCAGAATCTGCTCGCGAACATCGCTGCCGAGCATACCGGACAGAGCCTTCTTCACGTCATCAATGATCTCGTAGATGACACTGTAGTAACGCAGATCCAGACCTTCAGTCTCGATGATCTTGCGCGCCGCTGCGTCCGCACGGACGTTGAAGCCGAAGACTACCGCGTTGGAAGCCAGTGCCAGGTTGGCGTCGGTCTCGGTGATACCGCCCACGCCGCCGGAGACGATCTTGACCTGTACTTCGTCGTTGCCCAGCTCGGACAGCGAGCCCTGCAGTGCTTCCAGGGAGCCACGCACGTCGGCCTTGATAACGATATTGAGGGTCTTCTTCTCGTCCTGGCCCATGTTCTCGAACATGTTTTCCAGCTTGGCAGACTGCTGACGCGCCAGCTTGATCTCGCGGAACTTGCCTTGGCGGAACAGCGCCACTTCACGGGCCTTCTTCTCGTCGGTCACGACGTTCAGCTCGTCACCGGCATCCGGCGTGCCATCCAGACCCAGGATCTCGACCGGAATGGAGGGGCCGGCTTCCTTGATCGGCTGGCCGTTCTCGTCAAGCATGGCACGAACACGGCCGTAGTTGACACCAGCCAGCACCACGTCGCCCTGACGCAGGGTACCGTTCTGCACCAGCACGGTCGCCACCGGGCCACGACCCTTGTCGAGACGGGATTCAACGACTACACCACGACCAGGCGCAGAGGGCTGAGCTTTCAGCTCCAGAACTTCAGCCTGCAGCAGGACCGCTTCGAGCAGCTCTTCGATACCCGTCCCGGCCTTGGCCGAGACGGGTACGAACATGGTGTCGCCACCCCACTCTTCCGGAATCACATCACGGGCTGCCAGATCGTTCTTGATGCGATCCGGATCGGCGTCTTCCTTGTCGATCTTGTTGATCGCGACAACGATAGGTACACCGGCCGCCTTGGCGTGTTGAATCGCCTCTTCGGTCTGCGGCATCACACCGTCATCGGCGGCAACCACCAGAATCACGATATCGGTTGCCTTGGCACCGCGGGCACGCATGGCGGTAAAGGCCGCGTGACCGGGGGTATCCAGGAAGGTCACCATGCCGCGATCGGTTTCCACGTGGTAGGCACCGATGTGCTGGGTAATACCACCCGCCTCACCGGAGGCCACTTTGGCACGACGAATGTAGTCGAGCAAAGAGGTCTTACCGTGGTCAACGTGGCCCATGACAGTCACCACCGGCGCACGGCTCAGCTCTTCACCTTCATGGTGCATGGACTCAACCAGCTTGTCTTCCAGATCGCTCTCGCGAACCTGCTTGACCTTGTGGCCCATGTCTTCGGCAACGATGGCTGCCGTGTCCTGATCCAGTACCTGGTTGATCGTCACCATGGTGCCGTTCTTGAACATGTACTTGATGACCTCGGCGGCCTTGACTGACATCTTCTGCGCCAGCTCGGCAACGGTGATGGTTTCACCGATCACCACTTCACGAACCACCGGGCCGGAGGGCTTCTCGAAGCCATGCTGATTGCGCTTTTTGGCTTTCAGCTTGCCACCACCGCCGCGGCGACGGCTGTCGCCATCGTCATCGACCGAAAGACGCGGAGCGTTCCGGGCCTTGTCTTTGCCACCATGGCCGCCAGCGCGCTTGCGGCTGCGCTGCTCTTCCTCGTCGCGAGACTTGCGACGGGCTTCTTCTTTCTTTTTGTGATGCTCAGCCGGAGTCGGCTCAGCAGGCGGAACCGGGGCCGACGCCGGGGCAGCAGCCTCAGCGACAGCCGCTTCTGCCTCTTTGGCCGCCGCGACGGCGGCAGCATCAGCCTGACGCTTGGCTTCAGCATTGGCGGCATCCGCCTCGCGTTGCGCCGCTTCCTCAGCCTTGCGCTTGGCTTCTGCTTCAGCTGCTTGCTGGCGAGCTTCTTCTGCTGCGCGCAGCTGCTCGAGCTCGCGCTGACGCTCGGCTTCCAAATCGGCCGGCTCACGCTTGACGTAGGTGCGCTTCTTGCGCACTTCCACGTTTACCGTCTTGCTGCCAGCGACTTTCAAGGTGCTGACTGTTTTGCGCTTGAGGGTAATCTTGCGCGGCTCTGAGCCGGAATCACCATGGGCGTTTTTCAGATACGCCAGCAGCGCCTGCTTTTCATCATCACTGACTGCCTGCGCAGGGCCAGTCTGCGACAGACCCGCTTCCTGCATCTGTTGCAGCAGGCGCTCTACCGGAGTACCTACTTCATCAGCCAATTGTTTGACCGTCACTTCCGCCATTCACTTCTCTCCTCAGTCGGGTCCGTGCGTCACCGCAGGGGGAATCTCGTCGAGTCCGACCGGTTATTCAAACCAGGGGGCGCGGGCTGCCATGATCAGAGCCGCAGCACGCTCTTCATCGATACCGTCGATGTCGAGCAGGTCATCAACAGACTGCTCGGCCAGATCTTCCATTGTCAGGATGCCGTTGGCAGCGAGCTGAAACGCCAGCGCACGGTCCATACCATCCATGTTCAGCAGGTCGTCAGCCGGCTGAGCATCTTCCAGTTTTTCCTCGTTGGCGATGGCTTTGGTCAGCAGGCGATCCTTGGCACGAGCACGCAGCTCATTGACGATATCCTCGTCAAAACCATCGATCTCCAGCAGCTCTTCCATCGGTACATAGGCCACCTCTTCCAAGGTGGTGAAACCTTCTTCAACCAGCATCTGTGCGACTTCTTCGTCCACATCCAGCTCGTCGACAAAGTTGCGCAGGATGTCACCGGTCTCGGCTTCCTGCTTGGCTCGGATATCATCCTCGGTCATCACATTCAGCGTCCAGCCGGTCAGCTGACTGGCCAGACGGACGTTCTGGCCGCTGCGGCCGATGGCCTGAGCCAGATTGTCTTCAGCCACCGCCAGATCAATGGTCTGGGTGTCTTCATCCAGAATGATGGAGGCGATTTCCGCCGGCGCCATGGCGTTGATCACAAATTGCGCCAGGTTGTCGTCCCAGAGCACGATGTCTACGCGCTCGCCACACAGCTCACCGGAGACCGCCTGCACACGAGAACCGCGCATGCCGATACAGGCACCTTGCGGATCGATGCGCTTGTCCTTGGAGCGAACGGCGATCTTGGCGCGCGAGCCCGGATCACGGGCAGCGCCCATGACTTCGATCAGCTCTTCAGCAATTTCCGGCACTTCGATGCGGAACAGCTCGATGATCATTTCCGGACAGGCACGCGACAGCACCAGCTGCGGGCCACGGTTCTCGGTGCGGATATCCTTCAGCAGGGCGCGAATACGGGTGCCGGAGCGGAAGGTTTCACGCGGAATCATTTCTTCACGAGGCAGAACCGCTTCGGCGTTATTACCCAGATCGACGATCACGCTGTCGCGGGTAACCTTCTTGACCGTACCGCTGATAATGTCGCCCAAACGATCGCGGTAGGCATCGACCACCTGCGCACGCTCGGCTTCACGTACCTTTTGCACGATCACCTGCTTGGCGATCTGGGCGGCAATACGGCCAAACTCGACCGATTCGATCTTTTCTTCGGTGACGTCACCAATGGTCAGGGCGGCATCGCGCTCCTGTGCCTGATCCAGTGTCAACTGAATGTCCGGATCATCAAAGTCTTCATCAGCCACAACGGTCCATCGGCGGAAGGTATCGTAGTCGCCGGTGTGGCGGTTGATCGACACACGCACGTCTACTTCGTCTTCGTAACGCTTTTTGGTCGCCGTCGCCAACGCCAGCTCCAGCGCTTCGAAGATAACTCCGGGTGGAACACCCTTCTCGTTGGAAACGGATTCCACAACCAGCAACACTTCTTTGCTCATCGTATGCCTCGCCTAACGCCATCCATTGGGCCGTGCAGCCCGAAATTTGCTCAAAAACGCGGAATGATATTGCCCTTGTCGATCCAGTCGACGGGCAGCAGGTACTCGTGATCATCTACCTGCAAAACGACTTCATCACCTTCCACGCCGCGAATTACACCCTGAAAATTGCGCCGCCCCTCATAGGGCGAGCGCAGTCTGATCTTGGCCTGCTCTCCTACATAGGCTGCGTACTGCTCCAGACGAAACAGCGGCCGATCCATACCAGGAGACGAGACTTCCAGGGTGTAGTCACCTGAAATCGGGTCTTCCACATCCAGTACCGCACTGGCCTGTCGGCTGACAGCGGCACAAGCCTCAACGCTCACCCCTTCCGGGTGATCTATATAGACGCGCAACAGGGTGTGCTTACCCTGGGACAGGTATTCGATCCCCCAGCAGCTGTAGCCCAAGGCCTCGACCACCGGGACCAGCAGGGCCTCCAACTCAGTCACTTTGCCGGACACATTCACCGCCTGTTTGTTGCATGAATAAAAAATGGGCCTAAAGCCCATCGTTGAGTCTGGCCACTTCGCACAGGCGAAGCCCAGAGACCAATGCCGAACCGGCATATAGCTAACAAAAAGCCCCTGAAAAGGGGCCTTTTGAGACTGGTTGCGGGGGCAGGATTTGAACCTACGACCTTCGGGTTATGAGCCCGACGAGCTACCAGACTGCTCCACCCCGCGTCGAATCTAGGGCGTGAATTATACGCGCAGAAGCCTCGCAAGACAACCGGCGTAAACCACCCCTGAAAAGAACAGGGCCTGTCAAACCAGGCCCTTATTTTGATTGGTGCGGAAGATGGGACTCGAACCCATACACCCTAAGGCACTACCCCCTCAAGATAGCGTGTCTACCAATTCCACCACTTCCGCAAAAACTTTTTACCATCGCAGCCTATTTTTACTCGGCTGCCGGCGGCACTTCCTCACCCAGCGTCTCAGGCACGTCACTCGGCACCACATCCTGCTCCAGCACCGGAACGTCTTCATCCAACATGGGGGCAGGCTCAGCCTGCTCGATCTGCAGCGCAGGTGACGGCAGACCCGCCTCAACCGCTGCATCCGCCTTGTGGCTGGCATAATAAGCCAGACCCAGGGAGGTCAGGAAAAACACAGTCGCCAGGATCGCTGTAACACGACTAAGAAAATTGCCAGACCCCTGACTGCCGAACACAGTCCCGGACGCACCAGCACCAAAGGACGCACCGGCTTCGGCACCCTTGCCCTGCTGCATCAGAACCAGACCAACCAGGGCAATAGCCACCAGCAGGTGCAGTACTACAATCACGGTCTCAATCATTACACTCGTCCAGCGGCGCGAGCGATCGCACCGAACTCTTCTGCATTGAGAGAGGCTCCACCAATCAGCCCCCCATCGATATCCGGCATGGCAAACAACGCTTCGGCGTTCTCACCCTTTACGCTGCCACCGTAAACTATCTGCACCTTGCGCGCCTGCTCATCATCAAGCATGGCGAGCCGTGCGCGAATCATGGCGTGCACATCCTGGGCCTGCTCAGGGGTTGCCGTCAAGCCGGTGCCAATCGCCCAAACAGGCTCATACGCCACCACACCTTCAGCCAAACCACCCACGCCAAACACATCCAGCACCGCCTGCAACTGCCGACCTACCACTTCAGCTGTCTGCCCAGCATCGCGCTCAGCTTGCGTCTCACCGACACAGAGCACCGGGCGCAACCCGCTGGCCAACGCAGCAGCAAACTTGCGGCAGACAACACCATCAGTCTCGCCAAACAGCGAACGACGCTCGGAGTGCCCAACCAGAACGTAAGCGCAACCTGCGTCGCGCAGCTGGGCGGGCGAGATCTCACCCGTCAAGGCACCCGGCTCAGCCTGAGCAGCACACACCTGACCACCAACCTGAATTGGCGTGCCCTGCAGCTGCTCGCAACAACGATCAACATACAGCGCCGGAGGAGCAACCATCAGCTCCACTCCCTCAGGCCATTCTTGCGCAGCAAGACCTTGCAGCAGGGCGTCTACAGACTGCCGTGAACCGTGCATTTTCCAGTTACCGGCGACTAGTGGACGTCGCATGCCATACCTCTCTGCCCAAGCGGGCGCCAATCTTAACCAAGTTGCATCAGCGACACAACCGACTTTTTTACCCGCCACACACCTGGGTTACAACAGCTGCCAACGCGGTCGCTTCCTGCTCAACCTTGGCAGCATCCTGCCCCTCGACCATGACCCGCACCAGCGGCTCGGTGCCGGACAGGCGCAACAGCACGCGCCCCGAACCCGCCAGCCGGGACTCCGCCTCAGCAACCGCCTGCTTTACGACCGGGTTCTGCGCAGGCGATGCCTGCCCAGGCGCATAACGCACATTGATCAATTTCTGGGGGCACTTCTGCATACAGCTGCGCGCCTGCGCGAGACTCAGCTCACTGCGTTGCAACGCCTTGAGCACCTGCAGCGCAGCGATAATACCGTCTCCTGTCGAAGTGTGGTGCAGGCACACTATGTGCCCCGACGACTCACCTCCCACCAGCCAGCCGCGCTCACGCAGCTCGGCCATCACGTAGCGATCGCCCACCTTGGCGCGCACGAAGGGCACGCCCTGCTGCTTGAGCGCCAACTCCAAACCAAGATTACTCATCAACGTACCCGCCACGCCGCCATTGAGCAGGCCGCGTCGCTGCAGATCGAGGGCAATGATGCACAGCAACTCGTCACCATCCACCTCTTCGCCAGCATGGTCCACCATCAATACGCGATCGCCGTCGCCATCGAAGGCAATACCCAGATCAGCACCTTCGCGCAAGACAGCCGCTCTCAGCGCCGCCATATCAGTAGAGCCGTGACCCGCGTTGATATTCAGCCCATCGGGACTGGCACCTATCACCACGACCTCCGCCCCCAACTCCCGAAAGACACTTGGCGCCACTTTATAGGTCGCGCCGTGCGCGCAGTCGAGCACCAGCTTCATACCCTTAAAGCTGGTACTGGTAGGCACACTGCTTTTACAAAACTCGATATACCGTCCAGCAGCATCCTCCACCCGAGTGACCTTACCCAGGGCAGCCGAGTCGACCACACTCATTGGACTATCAACCAGCCGCTCGATTTCCAACTCGAGACTGTCAGGCAGCTTGCTGCCGGCGCCCGAGAAAAACTTGATGCCGTTGTCGTAAAAGGGGTTATGCGAAGCGCTGATGACGATACCCACATCAGCCATAAAGGTACGCGTCAGATAGGCAATCGCCGGCGTGGGCATGGGGCCAAGCAGTTGAACCTGCGCGCCGGCAGCCGACAAACCCGCCTCCAGCGCCGACTCGAACATGTAGCCGGAAATCCGCGTATCCTTACCAATAATGACTCGGCAGGCACCGTGATGCCGAAAAGCAGTCCCGACAGCCCAGCCCAGCTTGAGCATGAACTCCGGCGTAATCGGAGCACTACCGACACGGCCACGAATGCCATCGGTCCCAAAATAACGTTTTTCCATGAATTAACTCGCGTTATGAATATTGTGCCTGACGCGCCACTCGCACCGCCTCAGCCATGCGCACCACATCCCGAGTGGCGGCAACGTCGTGCACCCGAATAATACCCGCGCCCGCGTCGACGGCCAGAGCAGCCAGAGCAAGGCTGCCGTACAGGCGCTGATCGACAGGGCGATCCAGTACCTGACCAATCATACTCTTGCGCGATACCCCGACCAGCACCGGCAACCCCTGCGGGCGCAAGTCAGCCAGGCGCGCAAACAACTGCAGGTTGTGCTCCAGCGACTTGCCAAAGCCAAACCCGGGGTCCAGAACCAACCGCTCACGGGCAATACCGGCACCCTCGCAGACCTCTACCCGCGCCTGCAGATAGGCATTTACCTCATCCAGCACACTGGCATAACGCGGCGCAAGCTGCATGGAGTCCGGCTCACCCTGACGATGCATCAGACAGACCGGTAACCCGGTAGCCCGCGCTGCTTCCAGCGCACCATCGCGCTCAAGCGAGCGCACATCATTGATTAGCCCGGCGCCGGCGGCGGCCGAGTCACTCATGACCTCAGGAGAGCTGGTATCCACCGAAATAATCACGTCAAACCGTGATGCAATGGCCTCAACCATTGGCACGACTCGCTCAAGCTCCCGCCCCACTGGTACGGGTACCGCACCCGGACGGGTGGACTCACCACCGACATCAATCAGGGCAGCGCCATCGGCGACCATTTGCTCGACGTGCCGCAGCGCAGCGTCGCGCTGATTGAAGCGCCCGCCATCAGAGAAGGAGTCAGGGGTTACATTGAGAATACCCATGATCTGGGCGCGAGAAAGGTCAAGCTCCCGGTTGCCGCATAGCAACCGGGAGCAGTTGGAGCTTGAGCTCATTGCCGAATCAATGCTCCCCGGCCGGACCACCAATCGGACCGGCGCCCTTGGCCGACTCATCCGACTTGCTATCGTCACCCTCGTCACTGGTGACAATGGCGCCAGGGCCCGACTTACCGCCGTCCTGCCAGTCCTTCGGTTCACGCGGCACGCGACCGGCCATGATGTCGTCGATCTGCTGAGTGTCGATAGTCTCGTACTTCATCAGCGCCTCGGCCATCATGTCGAGCTTGTCACGGTTCTCGTCCAGCAGACGGCGCGCCGTGCCGTAGCACTCATCGATGATGCGACGCACCTCTTCGTCAATCTGCTTGGCGGTCTCTCCGGACACACCAGACAATCCGCTGCCACCGGGGCGCCCCAGGTACCCCGAATCTTCCTCTTCGGCGTATTGCAGCGGACCGAGCTTCTCGGACAGCCCCCACTTGGTCACCATATTTTTGGCCAGCTGGGTAGCCCGCATAATGTCGTTCGACGCACCGGTAGTCACACCATCAAAGCCCAGCGTCATCTCCTCGGCGATACGACCACCGAACAGCGAACAGATCTGACTGGTCAGCGCACGCTTGGACAGGCTGTAGCGATCCTCTTCCGGCAGGAACATAGTCACGCCCAGCGCACGACCGCGCGGAATAATGGTGACCTTGTAGACCGGGTCATGCTCGGGCACGAGGCGACCAACAATCGCGTGACCGGATTCATGGTAAGCGGTGTTGAGCTTTTCCTTCTCGGACATGACCATGGACTTGCGCTCGGCGCCCATCATGATCTTGTCCTTGGCCATCTCGAACTCACCCATCTCCACCAAACGCTTGTTAGCACGCGCGGCAAACAGAGAAGCCTCGTTCACCAGGTTGGCCAGATCGGCACCGGAGAAGCCAGGCGTACCACGGGCGATCAGCGACGGCTTGACGTCATCACCCAGCGGCACCTTGCGCATATGTACCTTGAGGATCTGCTCACGACCACGAATATCCGGCAGCCCAACGACCACCTGACGATCGAAGCGACCGGGACGCAGCAGAGCCGGATCCAGCACGTCTGGACGGTTGGTAGCCGCTATCACGATGATGCCGTCGTTCGGCTCAAAGCCGTCCATCTCAACCAGCAACTGGTTCAGGGTCTGCTCACGCTCATCGTGACCACCACCCATTCCCGAGCCGCGATGGCGGCCGACCGCATCGATCTCGTCGATAAAGATGATGCACGGCGCGTGCTTCTTGGCCTGCTCGAACATGTCGCGCACACGGGATGCACCGACACCCACAAACATTTCAACAAAGTCGGAACCGGAGATGGTAAAGAACGGCACCTTGGCTTCGCCGGCAACCGCCTTGGCCAGCAGGGTCTTACCGGTACCCGGCTGACCGACCATCAGTACACCACGGGGAATATGACCACCCAGGCGCTGGAATTTGCCCGGGTCACGCAGGAACTCGACCAGCTCCTGCACGTCTTCCTTCGCCTCGTCACAGCCGGCAACGTCAGCAAAGGTGGTCTTGACCTGGTCCTCAGTCAGCATGCGCGCCTTGCTCTTACCGAAGCTCATCGGGCCACCACGGCCACCGCCGCCGCCCTGCATTTGCCGCATGAAGAACATGAAGATCGCGATAATGATCAGGATCGGGAAGCTGGCAATCAGCAACTGGGTCCAAATGCTCTGCTGCTCGGGCTGCTTGCCTTCGATGATGACGTCGTTGTCGAGCAGATCGCCAATCAGGCCGTTATCCTGGATCGCCGGACGTACGGTCTTGAAAGACTCGCCACTGCGCTCGCGCCCGGTGATGATATAGCCATCCACCGTCACCCGCTCGACCTGGCGGTTCTCTACCAGATCAAGGAACTGGGAGTAATTCAGCGTATCCGGTTCCTTGGTACTACTGAAGTTGTTCATCACCGTGACCAGTACGGCGGCAATGATCAGCCACAGGATGAGGTTCTTCGCCATATCGTTCAATTCACTACCCTCTTGCCCCCAGCACCATTGCGGGAGCCTTGCTGAGTCTGTTGTCCACGCTGCCCACATTACACCAGTTTAGGCCAACTCGGCAGTCGACGCTGTGTAACGCCCTGTGTCGCCAGACATCACAGACTGCATCGGCGGCACCATGGTTCCGGCACGGCAGCCAAACTACTGACCCGCCCCCTTGAAGCCACGGGCCAGCAGATAGGTTTCACGCGAGCGACCGCGCGAGGCGTCGGGCTTGCGAGTTACCAGCTTGTCGTACTGTCCGCGCATTTCGCGGAAATATTCATCAAAACCTTCACCGTGGAACACTTTGATCAAAAAATCGCCACCCGGGCGCAACACCCGTGCCGCCATGTCCAGCGCCAGCTCGCACAGATACATGGCCCGCGGCTGATCAACCGCGGGGGTTCCACTCATATTGGGGGCCATATCGGAAATAACAAGGTCTACCTGCGTATCACCGATGGCGGCAAGGATCGCCTCGAAGACGGCGTCCTCGGTAAAGTCGCCCTGGATGAAGGTGACATCGGGAATGCTGTCCATAGCCAGAATATCCGAGGCAATGATGCGTCCTTTCTCGCCAATCAGCCGCGCAGCGACCTGGGACCAGCCGCCGGGCGCAGCCCCCAGATCAAGCACGGTCATGCCCGGCTTGAGGATGCGATCACGCTCCTGAATCTCCAGCAGCTTGTAACTGGCGCGCGAGCGGTAACCGTCCTTCTGCGCCTGCTTTACGAAGGGATCATCAAAATGTTCCTTGAGCCAACGCTTGCTTGTCTTGGACTGTGCCACGGAATACCTCGTGCAGCGGGCCACGCCGCCGGTTAAACTAGTGCATCACACACTTAATGAATTTTCATACGGAACATTATGGCGCTCAGCTCCGCACAGAAAAAAGATCTCAAGCGCATCGGCCATCATTTGAAGCCGATCGTCATTATCAGTGAACAGGGTATCAGCGAAGGCGTACTGGCCGAACTGGACCGTGCGCTGAACGATCACGAACTGATCAAGATTCGCGTCACCGTCAGTGACCGTGACGCCAAGCAGGCCCTGATCAACGAGGCTTGCCAGCAAAGTGGCGCCGAGCTGGTTCAGGTCATCGGCAAGATGGCTATCTTGCTGCGCCGGGCCAAAAAGCCCAACCCCAACCTGTCCAACCTCAAGCGTTTTCAGGGGTTCTGAGCCGGCAGCGCATCAGCCCCGCACCTCGTCCGGGCGGGGCTGGACCGCCAGCACCAGGCCAGCGAAGGCAACCACCAGATAGCAGAAGATCCCGTACAACGGGTTCGGCTGCAGACGAAAGCCAAAAAACGCACCTGCCGCCAGCAATACCAGCACCAGCATCTGTACCCGCAGATCGCGCCAGCCAGCACGTCGCAGCCCCAACTGAAGCAACTGCAGCGCACCGGCAACCAGCGCAATCAACATGACCGATGGGCGCAGCACCGACGCTGCCTCGTCGACCAGCAGGGGCGCCAGCCCCATATGCTGCAGGCCGGGCAGCAGAATGAAGTGCAAACTCCACACCGCACCCACCCAGAGCGTCAGCAGCAGCTGCCAGGCAATGCGTCCGGCGCTTTGCCGCGCCGGACCACCCGTGCTGGCAGCCTGCTCCGTCACAGGTGCTGGACCTCGACGATTTCGTACTCGACGACACCGCCGGGCGTTTTCACCGCCACGATTTCGCCTTCTTCCTTGCCAATCAAGGCGCGGGCGATGGGCGAGTTGACCGACAGCTTGCGCTGCTTGATGTCAGCCTCGTCATCACCGACGATCTGATACACCACTTCCTCGTCAGTATCGACGTTGGCGATGGTCACGGTAGTGCCAAAAATGACCTTGCCGGTATGGGCAATACTGGTCACGTCGATCACCTGCGCATTGGACAGGCGGCCTTCGATATCGCGGATGCGCGCCTCCACCATCCCCTGTTGCTCGCGGGCAGCGTGGTATTCGGCATTTTCCTTGAGATCCCCCAGCTCGCGCGCTTCGGCGATCGCCTGGGTGATCTGCGGACGCAGTTCGGTCTTCAGGTGTTTCAGTTCGACTTCGAGGGCTTCTGCGCCCTGCTTGGTCATTGGGTACTTCATGAATCAGATACCTTTGTGCAGATCCTGGAGGCGGCGTACTGCGCGCTCCGGACCAAATTTCAGTGCAGTGCAGACAGCCTCGCCACCGGCCAGCGTGGTGGTGGAGTAGACCTTGTGCTGCAACGCGTTGCGACGGATGGAGTAGGAGTCAGCAATCGACTGGCGCCCCTCAGTGGTGTTGATCACCAGATCGATCTCGTCGTTCTTGATCATATCCACAATGTGCGGGCGGCCTTCGGTCACCTTGTTGACGCGGCGTACGGTCAGGCCTGCGGCCTCCAGCACCTTGGCGGTACCGGCGGTGGCGACCACCTCAAAGCCCAGCTCGATCAGGTCGCGGACAACATCAACCGCGAACGGCTTGTCATCTTCGCGCACGCTGATAAACGCGGTACCGCTGGTCGGCAGTACTTCGCCGGATCCCAGCTGAGACTTGGCAAACGCCTCACCAAAGCTGTCACCCACACCCATGACTTCACCGGTGGACTTCATTTCCGGGCCGAGGATCGGGTCAACACCCGGGAACTTGGCGAACGGGAAGACCGCTTCCTTGACGCTATAGTACGGCGGCACCACCTCTTCGGTGAACCCCAGTTCCTGCAGCGACTTGCCGGCCATCACGCGGGCGGCGATCTTGGCCAGCGACTGACCAATGCACTTGGACACAAAGGGCACGGTCCGGGAGGCTCGCGGGTTGACCTCAATCACGTAGATGGTCTCACCCTGCACCGCCATCTGTACGTTCATCAGGCCGACAACGCCCAGCTCCAGCGCCATCTTGCGCACTTGCTCGCGGATGTCGTCCTGAATGTTGGCCGGCAGCGAGTACGGCGGCAACGAGCACGCTGAGTCGCCGGAGTGTACGCCGGCCTGTTCGATGTGCTGCATGATTGCACCGATCACCACGTCTTTGCCGTCGGATACCGCATCAATGTCAACTTCGATGGCGCAATTGAGGAAGTGGTCCAGCAGTACCGGGCTGTCGTTGGAGACCTTGACCGCTTCACGCATGTAACGCTTGAGCTCTTCTTCCTGGTAGACGATTTCCATCGCACGACCGCCCAGCACGTAGGACGGACGCACCACCAGCGGGTAACCGATGCGCTTGGACAGGGCCAGTGCTTCGTCTTCGCTGCGCGCCGTCGCGTTCGGCGGCTGACGCAGGTTCAGGCGCTCGACCATCTGCTGGAAGCGCTCACGGTCTTCAGCGCGGTCAATGGCTTCCGGGCTGGTACCGATAATCGGCACGCCGGCCTCTTCCAGCGCGCGCGCCAGCTTCAGCGGGGTCTGACCACCGTACTGAACGATGACACCCTTGGGCTGCTCGACGCGCACGATTTCCAGCACGTCTTCCAGGGTGACCGGCTCGAAGTACAGACGATCAGAGGTGTCGTAGTCGGTAGAGACGGTTTCCGGGTTGCAGTTGACCATGATGGTTTCGTAACCATCTTCACGCATCGCCAGCGCGGCGTGTACGCAGCAGTAGTCAAACTCGATGCCTTGACCAATGCGGTTCGGACCGCCACCCAGCACCATGATCTTGTCGCGGCCGGACGGATTGGCTTCGCACTCTTCCTCGTAGGTCGAGTACATGTAGGCCGTATCGGTGGCAAACTCGGCCGCACAGGTATCCACGCGCTTGTACACCGGCAGCACGTTCAGCTTGTGACGGTGACGGCGCAGGTTTTTCTCGCTCACCGCCAGCAACTGGGCCAGGCGCTGATCGGAGAAGCCCTTGCGCTTGAGGCGGAACATCAGGCTGTAATCGATATCCGCCAGCCCCAGGGTTTTGACCTTCTCTTCTTCCTTGATCAGATCCTCGATCTGCACCAGGAACCAGGTATCGATCTTGGTCAGATCAAACACTTGCTGCAGGGTCATACCGGCGCGGAATGCGTCAGCCACATACCAGATGCGGTCCGCACCCGGAACAGTCAGCTCCCGGGTCAGCTCGGTCATGACGTCACCAGCAGCCGGGTCGACTTTGGGATCAAAGCCGCAGACCCCCACCTCAAGACCACGCAGCGCTTTCTGCATGGACTCCTGGAAGGTACGACCGATTGCCATCACCTCACCCACCGACTTCATCTGAGTGGTCAGGCGCGCATCGGCGTTGGGGAATTTTTCAAAGGCGAAACGCGGGATTTTGGTCACCACGTAATCGATGGACGGCTCGAAGGACGCCGGCGTACGACCACCGGTAATGTCGTTCTGCAACTCATCCAGCGTATAACCGACAGCCAGCTTGGCGGCGATCTTGGCGATCGGAAAGCCGGTCGCCTTGGAGGCCAGCGCCGACGAACGGGAGACGCGCGGGTTCATCTCGATGACGACCATACGGCCGGTATCCGGGCAGATACCGAACTGCACGTTGGAGCCACCGGTTTCAACGCCAATTTCACGCAGTACCGCCAGCGAGGCGTTACGCATGATCTGGTATTCCTTGTCGGTCAGCGTCTGCGCCGGCGCGACGGTGATGGAATCACCGGTGTGCACACCCATCGGGTCGAAGTTTTCGATCGAGCAGACGATGATGCAGTTGTCCTTCTTATCGCGGACAACCTCCATCTCGTACTCTTTCCAGCCAATCAGCGACTCGTCAATCAGCAGCTCGTTGGTCGGCGACAGGTCCAGACCCCGGTTGCAGATTTCTTCGAACTCTTCGCGATTGTAGGCAATACCGCCACCGGTGCCGCCCATGGTAAAGGACGGGCGGATAATGCACGGGAAGCCAACCTGCTCGAGCACGCCATAGGCTTCAGCCATACTGTGTGCGATACCCGAACGCGGGCACTCCAGGCCGATGGACTTCATGGCCTTGTCAAAGCGCGAGCGGTCTTCCGCCTTGTCGATAGTGTCGGCATTGGCGCCCACCATCTCGACGCCGAACTGCTCCAGCACGCCGTGCTTTTCCAGGTCCAGCGCGCAGTTCAGCGCCGTCTGGCCACCCATGGTCGGCAGCAGCGCGTCCGGACGCTCCTTCTCGATGATCTTGGCCACGGTCTGCCACTTGATCGGCTCGATGTAGGTCGCGTCAGCCATGGCCGGGTCGGTCATGATGGTCGCCGGGTTGGAGTTGACCAGAATGACGCGGAAGCCTTCTTCCTTCAGGGCCTTGCAGGCCTGGGCACCGGAGTAGTCAAACTCACAGGCCTGACCGATCACGATAGGACCGGCGCCGAGGATCAGAATGCTTTTGATGTCTGTACGTTTTGGCATAGTCGTTTACAAATCCTAGGGTGTACCGGGGTTCAGGCGCGTTTTTTCATAGCGTCGATGAAACGGTCGAACAGCGGTGCCACGTCGTGCGGGCCCGGGCTCGCCTCAGGGTGCCCCTGGAAGCTGAAGGCAGCCTTGTCGGTACGCTCGATACCTTGCAGGGTGCCATCGAACAGCGACTTGTGGGTCGGGCGCAGATTGGCCGGCAGGCTGGTTTCATCGACCGCAAAGCCATGGTTCTGACTGGTGATCATCACCACACCAGTGTCCAGATCCTGAACCGGGTGGTTGGCGCCGTGATGGCCATGCCCCATCTTGACGGTCTTGGCACCGGAGGCCAGCGCCAGCAACTGGTGACCCAGGCAGATACCGAACACCGGGATGTCGGTTTCCAGAATCTCCTTGATCGCCGCAATGGCATAGTCGCAGGGCTCCGGGTCGCCCGGGCCGTTGGACAGGAACACGCCATCCGGCTTCAGGGCCAGCACCTCGGAGGCAGGTGTTTGCGCCGGCACCACCGTCAGGCGGCAGCCGCGCGCCACCAGCATGCGCAGAATGTTGTACTTCACACCGTAGTCGAAGGCGACAACGTGGTGCGGCAGCTCAGCATCGCTCAGCTCGGGGTGGCTGTCAGTTTCCAGGTTCCAGACACTGGAGCGCCACTCATAGCTCTCCTTGACCGAGACTTCCTTCGCCAGGTCCATGCCTTTCAGGCCCGGGAAGCCGCGCGCCAGCTCCAGCGCTTTCTCTTCAGAGATATCATCACCGGCCAGCAGACAGCCGTTCTGAGAACCCTTTTCACGCAGAATGCGCGTCAGACGGCGGGTGTCGATACCAGCAATGGCGACAATGCCGTTCTCACGCAGGTAGTCATCCAGGGTCTGCTTGCAGCGCCAGTTGCTGGCGAGCAACGGCAGATCACGAATAACCAGACCGGCAGCCTGAACCGCGTCGGATTCGATATCTTCGGGAGTGACACCGGTGTTACCGATGTGGGGATAAGTCAACGTCACGATTTGACGCGCATAGGAGGGATCGGTGAGGATCTCCTGGTAACCGGTCATGGCCGTGTTGAACACGACCTCGCCAACACTGGAACCGTCGGCGCCGATGGACTCACCGCGAAAAATGCTGCCGTCGGCGAGTGCGAGAATGGCTGGCTTGGACAAGAAAACCTCCGAAAGAACTGACACATTTCACTAAACGCGGGCTGCACAAAAGCGGGAATGAAGTGGTGAACACAACATCCCGCTCGCAAAGGCATTGTCAGATACGCGCTGAATAGACAGATTAGCGCAATAGTTTAACGACTCAAGGGTGAAATATCCACTGCCGTGGCCCTTCCCGCCACCCGGCGGCGCGTCAGTCGCACATCTTCATTATCCGACTCGTCTGTGTTACAACACGACTTGCTAACCGCCGGGCAGGAGCCCAGAACAGACGGCAAAGACCGTCACCAGAGCGCCCTTGAGCGCCTGGACAACACAACAAGAACAACACAGGACTCGGGGACACCTAACATGCAAATGCACTTGAAACGCATCCTTGTGCTGCCGTTGCTACTCATCGCCGCGCTGGCCCATGCCGACCCGCTCCGCCTGCAGGCCCTGCATGAATTCCGCAGCGAAGGCTTCGAAGCGGGCACTTACCTGCTGATCGACAACAACCTGTACGAGCGCGTACGCGAACCAGGCAACCGGGAAATCTACAACACCTCCCTGCGCCGTATGGACGCTCTGCTGCGCCAGATGAACAATCCTGGCGACCTGCGCCCCCTGTACAACGACCTCGTAGCCCTGATCCGCGAACTCGAAAACATGCCTGAAGACCAGGCCCATTACAGCCTTGCCACCGTCAACCGGATCATGATGGCCCATGGCAAGCTGGAAAACGCCGCCGCCGAGCTCTACAACACCGAGGCCGCCGACGCGCCGGAAGATCTGCTCGCCCTGCACCGCCAGAGCATCGAAACCCACCGCATTCTGCTGCTGTACCAGAACAACATGTTCAGCTCGGTCGGCGTCTACTTCCTGCCAAGCAAGGAAGGCATCTTTGATGAGCTGGACGCACGTATCCATGCTGGATCCGGCGAACTGAAGCGACTACTGCCAGAGCACGAGGCGACCTTCGAGCAGCTCGACAAGCAATACAGCTTCATCCAGCCGCGACTGATCAACCATCACGCCGACTGGGTACCCACCATTGCCGCGTTCTATCTGAGCAAAAACACCCAAACCCTAGACGAGCTGTCCCGCGAGAAGGCCAACCTCGCCGAGGCCAACGCCGGCACTCCGTAACGCCAGGGGCAACAAAAAAGGCACCGCAGCTTGCGCTCGCGGTGCCTTTTTTCTGCACTGGATGGACGATCTCAGTCCTTCAAGCCCAGCACATCCTGCATATCAAACAGCCCCCGGTCACGACCAGCCAGCCACATGGCAGACCGCACCGCGCCCTTGGCAAAGGTCATGCGACTGGAGGCCTTGTGGGTAATCTCCACACGCTCGCCCTCAGTCGCAAAGAGCACCGTATGGTCGCCCACTACATCGCCAGCACGCACGGTAGCAAAGCCGATGGTCTGCGGGTCGCGCGCACCGGTTTGCCCTTCACGGCCGTACACAGCCACTTTTGCCAAGTCACGACCCAGCGCATCAGCCACGACCTCCCCCATACGCAAAGCGGTGCCAGAGGGCGCATCGACCTTGTGACGATGGTGCGCTTCAATCACCTCGATATCAGCGTCATCCCCCATCACCCGGGCTGCCATATCCAGCAGCTTGAGACAGAGATTCACGCCAACACTGAAGTTGGGCGCAAAGACGATAGACACATCCTTGGCCGCCTCAGCAAGCAGCGCCTTCTCCTGCTCAGAGAAACCTGTCGTGCCAATCACCATCGACTTGCCCGCCGCGCGGCAGACTTGCAGGTTGACCAGCGTCGTGGTCGGATGAGTGAAATCGATCAGCACATCAAAGTCGTCAACCACCTGCTTCAGGTCGCCACTGATCGCAACCCCCAGGCGCCCGACGCCGGCCAGTTCACCCGCATCAGCACCCACAAGGGAGCTATCGGGGCGCTCAATCGCTGCGGTCAGCGCAGCACCTTCAACCTGGCCAATCGCCTCGATCAGGATCTTGCCCATGCGCCCGGCTGCGCCTATTACCGCAATACGTCTCATGCTGCGCTCCTGACTCAGAATTTCATGTCTTCGAAGAAGTTTTTCACGCCATCAAACCAGCTCTTGGCGCGCGGCGACTGACTGGAGCCTTCTGCCTCAAGGGTCTGGCGCAACTCTTCCAGCAACTCGCGCTGACGCTTGGTCAGATTGACCGGCGTCTCGACCACAACGCGGCACAGCAGATCGCCAGGCGAACCACCACGCACGGGCGTCACGCCCTTGCCACGCAGGCGGAACAGCTTGCCAGTCTGCGCCCCTTCCGGAATCTTAAGCTTGACGCGGCCATCCAGCGTCGGCACCTCCAACTCGCCACCCAGGGCAGCATCGACAAAGCTGATCGGCACTTCGCAGTAAAGGTTTTTGCCATCGCGCTGGAAAATCTTGTGCTCGCGCACCGAGACCACGACGTACAGATCGCCCGCCGGACCACCGTTGACGCCCGCCTCACCCTCACCAGCCAGGCGAATGCGGTCACCGGTATCGACACCGGCAGGCACCTTGACCGAGAGGTTTTTCTGCTTCTCTACGCGGCCTTCACCATGACAGTCGTTGCACGGGTCGGTAATCATCTTGCCGGTGCCGTGGCAGCGCGGACAGGTCTGCTGCACAGAGAAAAAACCTTGCTGCATACGCACCTGGCCATGCCCACCACAGGTGGTACAGGTAACCGGCGTAGTGCCCTTCTTGGCGCCGCTGCCATCACAGGTTTCACAGGCAACCAGCGTTGGCACGCGAATGGTCACCGAGGTGCCACGTACCGCCTCCTCAAGATCCAGCTCCAGGGTGTAACGCAGGTCACTGCCGCGCTGCACACTGGACCGACCGCCGCGTCCGCCGCCACCAAAGATGTCACCAAAGACATCACCAAAGATGTCGGAGAAGTTACCGCCGCCAAAGCCGCCACCGCCGGCGCCCATGTTCGGATCGACACCGGCATGACCGTACTGATCGTAGGCCGCACGCTTGTTGGCATCGGTCAGCACTTCGTAGGCCTCGGTGGCCTCCTTGAACTTCTCTTCGGCCTTTTCGTCATCCGGGTTGCGGTCAGGGTGAAACTTCATCGCCAAACGGCGATAGGCCTTTTTCAGGTCGGCCTCGCTGGCGCCCTTCTCGACCCCCAGCACTTCATAATAATCACGCTTGGACATGTGTTCGATTTCCCTCAGAGAGTCACTCGGCACAAACGGCAACGCGGGAGAAGCTCCCGCGTTGCCAGGCAGAGTGGTCAGGCGGCACGTTCAACGCACCGCCCGGCCCGGTTCATCAAGGACTTACTTGTTGTCCTTGACCTCTTCGAACTCGGCATCAACCACGTCGTCTGCATCGTTGCCAGACTCCGCACCTGCCGCTGCGCCATCAGCCTGACCGGCCTGAGCCTGCTCGGCGTACATCTTCTGAACCAGCGGACCAGAGGCTTCGGACAGGGCGTTGATCTTGGCTTCGATCTCTTCCTTGTCACCGGTCTTGATCGCCGCTTCCAGATCGCTCAGCGCAGTTTCAATGGCCGCCTTCTCTTCGTCGGTCGCCTTGTCGCCTGCCTCGGTCAGCGTCTTGCGAGTCGCATGGACCAGCTGATCGGCCTGGTTACGCACGGTCACCAGCTCTTCGAACTTGCGATCCTCTTCGGCGTTAGCCTCGGCGTCACGCACCATCTTGTCGATTTCGTCATCCGACAGACCGGAGGACGCCTTGATCACGATGGACTGCTCTTTGCCAGTCGCTTTGTCCTTGGCGGACACGTTCAGAATACCGTTGGCATCGATGTCGAAGCTGACTTCGATCTGCGGCACGCCACGCTGCGCCGGCGGAATGTCGGCCAGGTCAAAGCGGCCCAGCGACTTATTCTGCGACGCCTGCTTGCGCTCACCCTGCAGCACGTGAATGGTCACGGCAGTCTGGTTGTCGTCAGCAGTCGAGAACACCTGCGACTTTTTGGTCGGGATGGTGGTGTTTTTCTCGATCAGCGCAGTCATCACGCCACCCATGGTTTCGATACCCAGCGACAGCGGGGTCACGTCCAGCAGCAGCACGTCTTTCACGTCACCCGCCAGAACCGCACCCTGGATGGAGGCACCAATGGCAACCGCCTCATCCGGGTTAACGTCCTTGCGCGGTTCTTTGTTGAAGAACTCGGCAACCGTCTTCTGTACCAGCGGCATGCGGGTCTGACCACCCACCAGAATCACTTCGTTGATCTCGGACACGTCCAGGCCAGCATCCTGCATAGCGATGCGGCAGGGCTCGATGCTGCGTTTGATCAGATCCTCAACCAGCGACTCCAGCTTGGCGCGAGTCACCTTGACGTTCAGGTGCTTCGGACCGGACGCATCTGCCGTGATATACGGCAGGTTAACGTCAGTTTGCTGGCTGGAAGACAGCTCGATCTTGGCCTTTTCAGCAGCTTCTTTCAGACGCTGCAGAGCCAGCGGATCGTTGTGCAGATCAACGCCGTTCTCTTTCTTGAACTCGTCTGCCAGGTAGTCGATCAGACGCATGTCGAAATCTTCACCACCCAGGAAGGTGTCGCCATTGGTGGCCAGCACTTCAAACTGGTGCTCGCCATCTACTTCGGCAATCTCGATCACGGACACGTCGAAGGTACCGCCACCCAGGTCGTATACGACAACGGTGGAGTCGCCACGCGCCTTGTCCATACCGTAGGCCAGAGCAGCGGCGGTCGGCTCGTTGATAATGCGCTTGACTTCCAGACCGGCGATGCGACCGGCGTCCTTGGTGGCCTGACGCTGGCTGTCGTTGAAATAGGCCGGTACGGTGATAACCGCTTCAGTAACCGGCTCGCCGAGGTAGTCTTCGGCGGTCTTCTTCATCTTCTTCAGCACTTCGGCCGACACCTGCGGCGGCGCCATCTTCTCGTCATTGACCTGAACCCAGGCGTCGCCGTTGTCGGCTTTGACGATCTTGTAAGGCACCAGCTTGATGTCTTTCTGTACGACGTCTTCTTCAAAACGACGACCGATCAAACGCTTGACCGCGTACAGCGTGTTCTGCGGGTTGGTGACCGCCTGACGCTTGGCAGACTGACCAACCAGGGTTTCGCCGTCGTTGGTGTAGGCGACGATGGACGGCGTGGTGCGCGCACCCTCGGCGTTCTCGATCACCTTGGCGGAACCGTTTTCCAAAATGGCGACACAGGAGTTGGTGGTCCCCAGGTCGATACCGATAATCTTGCCCATATGCTTCTCTCCGAATCTGGCTACCGCGTTCAGTCAGCGGCGCTGTTTATCTGTGCATGAACCCTTGATGGGGTCTGCAAAATCAATTTCAAGCCTGCTCGTCAATCGACTGAGTGCCGGCGGCCGGAGCCTTGCTCACCACAACCATTGCCGGGCGCAGCAGGCGACCGCTCAGGGTATAACCCTTCTGGAACACCTTGAGCACGGTATTGGCTTCAACGGCAGCGCTCTCTTCCATCGCCATCGCCTGATGCAGCTCCGGATTGAAGGGCTCACCCTCGGGTACAACCGGCACCACCTGGAAACGGGCCAGAGTGTCGGCGAACATCTTCAGGGTCAGCTCAATCCCTTCGCGCATCGGCTTGATGGCTTCATCGTCGGCATTGGACAGCTCCAGGCCACGCTCCAGACTGTCGACGATCGGCAGCAGGTCATTGGCAAAGCGCTCGAGCGCAAACTTGTGCGCCTTTTCTACATCCTGCTCGGCACGACGGCGGGCGTTTTGCACATCGGCGACGGCCCGCAGAGCCTGATCCTGAGCGGCAGCAAGCTGTTCTTCCAGACTTGCCACGCGCGCCGCAAGATCGCCCTCAGGCGTTTCAACGGCTGCCTCGGTAGCCGCGTCCTGATCCTGCAGATCCGGTCTCTGTTCCTCTGCCATGTCTTTCTCCTGTCATAGGGTTATGGCGCTGCGGCGCTGGGCTCACAGCCTGTCAATGATGATCCGCCAGCGTCGCTGGCATTGCCTGGCAACCTATATGGGGCCATTCCCACAACCTTCAAGGGGAGATCAAAAGACAGATTGAGGGGGCTTGTAGGCGCCGGGAAAACTACTGTATAAATAACCAGAAAACCAAACAGGAGCACGCGCCATGCTGGTCCATCTCGCGGTCAACAACTACGCCATCGTCGACAACCTGGAGCTAGATCTGGGCGGCGGCATGAGTGTGATCACCGGGGAAACCGGCGCCGGCAAGTCGATCATGCTCGACGCACTGGCGCTGACCCTCGGCGACCGCGCAGACAGCGGGGCCGTGCGCCCCGGCAGCGACAAAGCCGACATCCTCGCCACCTTCGATATCAGCGACATCCCGGAGGCACGCCAGTGGCTGGACGAGCGTGATCTGACGCAAGACGACGAGCAGGTCATCCTGCGCCGCGTCATCACCGCAGAAGGTCGCTCACGCGGTTACATCAACGGCTCCCCCTGCCCCCAGCAAGACCTGCGCGCCCTCGGTGAAATGCTGATCGACATTCACAGTCAGCACGAACACCAGTCGCTGCTGAAAACCGACACCCACCGCCGCCTGCTGGACGAATACGCCGGCGCCGGCGAGCTGGCTCGCCAGGTACAGCTCGCCGCACAGCGCTGCCGCCAGACCGAGAAGGCTCTGCTGCAAGCCAGCCGCCAGAGCGAAGAGCAGAGCGCACGTCAGCAGCTGCTGACCTATCAGCTGGACGAACTGGACAACCTCAGCCTGCAGGATGGCGAACTGGAAGCACTGGAAAACGAACAGCGCCAACTGGCCAGCGCCGACCAGATCCTGCACTCCTGCCAACAGGTCATCAACATCTGCAGCGAGAACGATGCCGGCAGCGTGCTCCAAGCCCTGACCGCCAGCCTGCAGCGTCTTGACGGTTTCAAGAATCACAGCAGCCAACTGGGCGAAGCCAGCGACCTGATTGCCAGCGCCCAGATTCAGATTGAAGAAGCCGTGGGCGAGCTGACCCGCTACCTGGATCACTTTGAGGCCGACCCGGAGCGCCAGCAATATGTTGAAGAGCGCCTGAGCGCCATCTTCGAGCTGGCCCGTAAGCATCGCATCCAGCCGGCCGAGCTACCGGTTTTGCAGCAGCAGCTGATTGATGAACTCGAAGGCCAGCAGCAGCAAGCCGCCGACGCCGAGCGACTGCAGGAGGAACTGACCGCCTATCAGGCGCACTATCGTCAACTCAGCGAGAAGTTATCAGCTCAGCGCAGCAAAGGTGCCAGCAAGCTGGCCAAGGCAGTTACCCAGGAAATTCAGCGCCTTGGCATGCCGGGCGGTCGCATCGAGCTGCAGCTGACACCGCTGGATGCAGACAGCTACCCGGTCACCGGTCTGGAAAATGTCGAATTTCTGGTCAGCGCCAATCCCGGCCAACCCGCCA
This sequence comes from Pseudomonas abyssi, assembly GCF_003444685.1. NCBI lineage: Bacteria > Pseudomonadati > Pseudomonadota > Gammaproteobacteria > Pseudomonadales > Pseudomonadaceae > Pseudomonas > Pseudomonas abyssi. Next base: position 85,872 of record NZ_LMAZ01000007.1, read on the forward strand.
AGCCGCTGGCCAAGGTCGCGTCCGGCGGCGAACTGTCACGCATCAGTCTCGGCATTCAGGTGATTACCGCGCAAACCTCACGCGTACCGACGTTGGTATTTGATGAGGTCGATGTGGGTATCGGCGGGCCGACGGCGGAAATTGTCGGCCAACTGCTGCGCCAGCTCGGCGCCCGAGGGCAGGTACTGACAGTGACCCACCTGCCGCAGGTTGCAGCACAGGGGCATCAACACCTGTTTGTACGCAAACAGCAGACCCGCAACAGCACTCGCACCTGCATCGACCAGCTGGACACCGAGGCCCGCATTCAGGAAGTCGCCCGCATGCTGGGCGGCATTGACCTCACCGACGAATCGCTGGCCCACGCCCGCAAGCTGCTGAGCACTACCGCAGACTGACCTTGGTGCAGACACAAAAAACCGGGCGCCAGGCCCGGTTTTTTGTGCGGTGATTGCACTTATTTTTGCGGCTTGCGCACGTACAGCACCAGATTATGATCTACCAGCTCAAAGCCGTGCTCCTTGACGATCTCGCGCTGGCGGCGCTCAATCTCTGCATCAAAGAACTCAACGACCTCGCCCGAGTCGACACACACCATGTGGTCATGGTGCTCGCCGTCTGCCAGCTCGAATACGGCATGGCCGCCATCAAAGTTATGACGCACCACCAGGCCGGCGGCTTCGAATTGGGTGAGCACACGGTAAACAGTGGCCAGGCCAACATCTTCGCCTGCCTCCATCAGTGCCTTGTATACGTCCTCTGCGCTCATGTGGCGCTCAGTCGAGCCGTCCAGCATCTGCAGGATCTTGACCCGGGGCAGGGTGACCTTGAGGCCGGCTTTGCGGAGTTCTTGATTTTCAAGCATGGCTAGTATTCTCGTTCAGCGCTTCGCAGGGCGGGATGAGTCGGGTATGATCGGCCTTTTCAGCCATTCCACGATAGCGGATGTTAGCACGTGACGCGAAAAAGCTTTAATCGAAACCTTTGCATACTGCTATGCAGTGCATCTATCACCCTGCTTTCCGGTTGCGGCATTATACCGGGCATTTACAAAATCGACATTCAGCAGGGCAACGTCGTCACCCAAGAGATGGTTGATCAACTGCGGCCGGGGATGACCACCCGCCAGGTTCGCTTCATCATGGGCACGCCGCTGATTCAGGACACCTTCCATCCCAACCGCTGGGATTACCTGTACAGCATGGAATCCGGTCACAATGATCGGGTACAAGAGCGCATCAGCCTGACCTTTGAAGATAACCGCCTGGTTGGCCTGGCCGGCGACTTCATGCCGGGCAAGAGCGCAGACGAAGAGATCATGAGCGGCAGCGACGTCGAGACCTATCCGGTAGATCTGGGCGCCCCGCTCGGCACTGGCGAGTAACCTCGCCTTTCTACCTTCCGGCGCCCTGCACTGCACGGCGCCAGCACCTCCCCGCTACTCTTCCGCCTTGGCAGCCTTGGCCTTGGCAGCACGCTGCTTGCGCACTTCTTTCGGATCTGCAATCAGCGGACGATAAATCTCCACCCGCTCACCAGCCTCCAGCACCCGCTCGTCCGGCTTCGGTACCGCCTTGCCGAAAACTCCCAGCGGGCAGCTTTCCGGATCCACTTCGGGGAAGTGCTGTTCAATACCGGACAGCCGCACCGCCGCTCGCATGCTGGTCCCCTGCGGTACCGTCAGCGACAGGATCTTCTGCTTGTACGGCAGCGCGTAGGCCACCTCCACCACAATGCTCTTGTCAGCCACGCCAGGTCTCCTTGGCACGCTGACAAAAAGCATCCACCATCGCATTGGCTGCCTGATTGAACAGGGGCCCCAGGGTCGCCTTGACCAGCGCACCGGCGTATTCAAAGTGCAGGTCCAGGGTAATCTTGCAGGCCGAATCACTCAGCGCCTTAAACTCCCAGACACCACGAAAATCACTGAACGGCCCATCGACCAGCTGCAGCGCGATACGCTCGCCTGGGACCAGCGCATTGCGCGTGGTGAAGGACTGACTGACGCCCGCCTTGGCAATCTCCAGCCGCGCGCACATTTCATGCTCGGTTTCACTGAGAATGCTCGCCCCGGAACACCAGGGCAGAAATTCCGGGTAATGCTCAACCCGGTTTACCAGCTCGTACAGATGGCTCGCCGGGTAAGGCAGCAAAGCCGAGCGCTGAATATGCGTCATGCCGTTATCACTTGGTCAGTTCAGTTACGAGAATGATCAGAATGCCCGCAGGGGCAACATAGCGTAACAGCGAATAGACCACCGAGAACAGGCGCTGATGCCGCAGTGCCAGCTCATCACGAAACACATCACGGTCCAGTACCCAGCCGGCAAAGAGCACAAACAGCAGACCGCCCAGCGGCAGCATAAGACGACTGGTTAGATAGTCGATGGACTCAAAGAAGGTCATCCCGCCCTCGCTGGTCCAGCGGAACAGGTGCCAACCCTCGGCATCGGTCACAAAGAAGCGCGCATCGGCCAGCAGGTTGAACGACAGCACCGTGCCCAGGCCAACCACCCAGCACAGCAGCGCGATAATCGACGTCACCTGGCCGCGGCTGCGACCAGTGCGCTCGACGAAGAAGGCTACCGCCGGCTCCAGCATCGAGATTGCCGAACTCCAGGCCGCCACGGTGACCAGCAGGAAGAACACCACGCCGAAGATATTGCCACCGGCAATATTGCCAAAAGCGATAGGCAGGGTGACAAACATCAACCCCGGCCCCTCATTGGGCTGCAGGCCGGCCGCAAACACCACTGGAAACAGCGCCATACCCGCGGTCAACGCCACCACGGTATCCAGCAGGCCGACCGTCAGCACCGTCGAGCCAATAGACGCCTTGCGCGGCATGTAGGCACCAAACACCATGATCGAGCCGACACCCACGCTCAGGGTAAAGAAGGCGTGTCCCATGGCAGCAAGAATGCCGTCCGGTACTTTGGCCAGATCAAAATCAAAGAGGAAGCGCACACCTTCCATAAAGTGCCCGGTGGTCATGCTGTAGCCCAGCAGCGCCAGCAGCAGCACAAACAGCAAAGGCATCAGAATGCGCAGCGTGCGCTCCAGCCCCGCCACCACCCCACGGGCAATCACCCAGGCCGTCAGCAACATAAACAGCGAATGCCAGATGGTCAGGCGCACCGGGTCGCCGGTCAGCCCGTCAAAGCGCTGCCCGGCCCCGGCGCCATCAATGCCACTGAACTCGCCGCGCACCATGCCGACGATGTAATCGAGCGCCCAGCCGGCCACCACACTGTAGAAGGACAGAATCAGCAACGCGCCAACCATCCCCATAACCGCCGCCCACGACCAGCGCTCGGAAGCACCCGAGCAACGCGCCAGCGTACTGAGCGTATTGACCGGGCTCTGCCGACCGCGGCGGCCCAACAACGTTTCAGCCAGCATCACCGGCAAACCGATCAGCGCAATACACACCAGATAGACCAGCACAAAGGCGCCGCCGCCATACATGCCGGTCATGTACGGGAACTTCCAGATATTGCCGAGGCCTACGGCAGAGCCGGTAGCCGCAAGAATAAAGACCCAGCGACTCGCCCAGATCCCGTGAATAGAGACAGCGTCTTTGCTCATGACCGTTCCCGGTTTGCCCTGAAAAAAAGGAACGCATTGTCCAGATTTTGATCAACCCCTACAAGAGCCAGTCGACATCCTCGACGAAAGGCAAGGGTAGGCCAGTACCACGAAAACTCCACGCTATACCGCCACAAATACAGGTATAATCGCCGCCCATGAGCAAACCAAAGAAACCTGCGGCCAACAGCGGCACCATTGCCCTGAACAAAAAGGCCAAACATGACTATTTCATCGAACAGCGCTTTGAAGCCGGCATCGCCCTGACAGGCTGGGAAGTCAAAAGCCTGCGCGAGGGCAAGGTGCAACTGGTCGACAGCTACATCATGCTCAAGAACAACGAAGCCTTTCTGCTCGGTGCCCACATCACCCCGCTGAAAACCGCCAGCACCCACGTGATTGCCGACCCGACTCGCACCCGCAAGCTGCTGCTGCACGCCCGCGAGCTCGACAAGCTGATCGCCGGCGTCCAGGCCAAAGGCTTCGCCTGCGTGCCCCTGGCGCTGTACTGGAAAGGCCATCTGGTCAAATGCGAAATCGCCCTGGTACGCGGCAAGAAAGACTTCGACAAACGTCAAAGCCTGAAAGAGCGCGACTGGGATCGCGAGAAGCAACGGGTCGTGCGCGAAAATAATCGCTGATTTTTTTGCGCAGCGGCGGAACCAAGCCCACACCAGCCAGTCACAGCTTATGACAGGCCGGTCGCTCCACCGACCTGTCTATGGTTTAAAGCATGTAACGCCCTATGCCCTGATCCGTCAGGGTATTTTTTTGTCTGCACCCCGCCCTGTTCCGCACGGAACCTTTAGCGTACAATCCCGTCTCAGTAACACACCAGCAAGATTTGGGGCCGATTTGGATTCGACGACGGTTACAAAACTTGAGGGGCATGCCGAGTTGGTAGCAGATCTCGTAAATTCGCTGCTGCACATTTATAGTTGCCAACGACGACAACTACGCACTAGCCGCTTAAGCCGGCTAGCGGTCACTAGGGGATGCCTGTAAACCCGAAGTTGACCGACAGATAGAACAGGATCGCCGCCAAGTTTGCTGTAGACGTAACGGCTAAAACTTATACAGCTCGCTCCAAGCACCCTGCCACTCGGGCGGCGCGGAGTTAACTAAGTAGAGATGGCTAAGCATGTAGAACCGATAGCGGAGGACTGGCGGACGGGGGTTCAAATCCCCCCGGCTCCACCAATTTGAAAAGGAACCCGTCTAGAACGCGGGTTTCAGCGAAGGAAGGGTTTGGTAGATCGCACAAAGTCCATCTAGGACTTAAAAAAGGCGCTCCACCATGTCCAACTCAAGCAAGCAGCAACACCTTATCACCTCTTCTAACGGGGTGTTTCAGTACTACCTCACTCTACCGGCACACCTGAGCAGCGACCCTCGCTTGCCCGCTCAGGTTCGCTGGTCTCTCGGTCGCGACGCATCCGTCGCCCGCACCCTCGCACAGCTGCTAGACGCCGAACTCTCGCTCGTCATCAAACCCGGTGCCACACTGGTGACACCCGAACTGGTAAGCGAGCGACTCAAGCAAGCCAAAGCCTGGCTCAAGCGCACCCTCGATAACGCCGCCAATCCTTGGGGCGCTCTACCTAGTCCGGCTGAGCTCGGCAAGCAGGACTTATCTGCCGCCAAACAGCGACTGACCGAAGAAAGCGCAAAATACACTACCCTCTACAGCACCATGCCGGGCGACGAACTGATTCTGTCGATAGCACCCAGCGACGCTCTTCAGTCCGCACTGGATCTGCGCTTCCAACGCCTCGACTGGCCTCTGGGCACATCAGAACACGACAAAGCCCAAGACGCCGCCATCTATGCATTCGCCGCCATCACCCAGCTTGAGCAGCACATTCCAGACAAAACGCTACGACACCCCGCCACCTTCAATGCACTCGCACTGCATGAGTACCTTTGCCACGCCCGACCTGACTGTGGCGCCCACCTTGCCGACATCCCGCCCGACCTACCCGGCTCGCTCGCCGCGTATCGCCTCCACAGCACACTCACTTCACTTAGCTGGCCCAAGCCCCGATATTCAGCATTTACCACCCAACAGCTTGCATCCGGGCTCTACACCCTTGAGCTTGCGTCATGCACCCTGAAGGACAAACACCCGATCTTGGCTAGCAGAGGTTTTTCGCTGACCCTGCCGACCACCTCTGCGATCATGGCCACCCTGCTGAAAGAGCGCCTGACCTCTGCCGTCGAAAGCACACTTCAAGCTCACCTTCGCCGCACATCAACGGAGGCTGCACTAGAGCAAGCAAGGCTGGAAATTGAAGCCCTGACCCGTGGCTTCATGGGCAGCATGCTTGAGCAATCCTCGTTACCCAGCTTACCCAGTGCTCGACCTCTCACCAACACCGAGTCCGCACCTGTGGATCCAGCGAAGCAAGCACTCGCAACCGCACTCGCAGCACTACTTCCAGAAGAAAAGCGCGGCCAGCTCGAAGCATTGGTCAGCAACACTCAAGGCACTGCTATCGACAGCAACGCAGAGCAACTCGACGGCATCACCTTCGGTGAACTGGCAGAGCGTTACCAGCAGGCGCAAGTGGACGAAGGGAGCTGGACACACCTAAAAACAACACCTCAGCGAAAGGCCCGCCTAAAGGTGGTCACCGAGCTCATTGGTGCGCACAGACGCCTGAGAACACTGCGCCGCGCAGACTTTCTGACACTGCGCGATCAACTGCGTTTTCTGCCTGTCAACGCTCATCAGCTTGTCGCCCGGCACCGAATATCAGTCAGGCAACTCGTTACTGAAAAGACAGCGCCAGCCATCCACCCACGAACAGCCAAAGTGTACTTTGAGCTCGCCAAATCACTCATCCGCTACGCGCAAGATCAGGAGTGGATTGAACATGACATCACCGCCAACCTCACCTTCAAAACGCGCAATGCAGCCCCACCAGCGAGGCGCACCTACAGTCACGAGATGCTTCTCAAACTGATCAACGGGCCGGTGTATACAGCGACACGCCAGACCTCTTGGCGAATGGATGAATACAAGTTCTGGCTACCGCTGCTCGGTCTCTACACCGGAGCACGCCTGGGAGAGCTTTGCCAACTGCAGCTGAGCGATGTGCGGTGTAGCAACGGCATCTGGCTTATCAATATCGACAACAGCAACGGCAAGCAAATCAAGAACACCCAATCGATACGTCAGGTTCCACTGCACCACCAGCTCATCAAATTGGGATTTCTGGACTTCATTGACGACCAGAAACACGGCAACACCCGCCCTGACGCACCGCTCTTCAGCTCACACCGGCAGTACACCCAAGTACCGGTAAGCCATGTCGCCAGCAAATGGTTCAGATCCTATGTCAAGCAATGCGACCTCACCCAAGAGAAAGCCACCTTTCACGGCCTCCGACACACCTTCATCCAGCAGTTCCGCATGCAGCGATTAGACATTCTGATCGCCAAGGCGCTGGTAGGCCATGTCGACACCAGCACCACCGGCGGTTACGGCGACATCCATCCTCTGCGCGTACTGAAGGAAGAGATCGATCGGCTCGACTTTGAGCTCAACCTCGATCACATCTCTCATGCTCGCTACCAATCACTGCGAGCCAAGCAAGCCGGACGACAAATCGGCAGACCAGCCAAGTAACCCCAGAACAGCACCCTGCCCACCCAAAATCGGCATCTGGGCAGGGTGCAAATGCAAAATTTTCTCCGCAGAAATTTATTTACACAACAAAACAATAAAGCAGAAATAACAAGAACAAAAATCCTCCACCGCAAAGACAAAAACCCTCGCAAACATTAATAAAAAGCGACCAAATAAAGAATTGACAAGGCGTCAAGAACACACAGCCGAGGAAAGTAAATATGCGAAAAATTGAATCTTGACAAGATATCAATTAATTTTTTCTATTTACTTATAAAACAATATTGCTAACATTTGCGCATACAAAACACATAAGGACGCAGATGACAGCACTAACTCCGACAATAAAACTGATTCCGATTCTTGAGGGATTTCACCTTCAGTACGACAGCAAGTACGAGAAATTTCGCCCGATCTTGCTGAAGCAACTTTTACCAATCACGGAGTTGCTCCTGCAGCTGGATAACTCGCCAAGTATTCACGACTACTTCGACGAGGTATGCCAACGCTTCATCGACGCCAACGGCTATTCAGTAAAAGGCCGAAATATGCTGACCTCGCGCATGGCCAAGCTGAAGAATGTCGTCAGCGACAGCAATCCAAAGCGTGTTATGGCTGACTTGTCCCCACATGACATTCCGCGGATTAAGCGTGAGCTTCCGAAAGCACTGGCGCGGCAGAAGCGTTCAAAAAGTCAGGGTGAAAACATCCAGACCTACTACCAGCTGTTTAACCGCGTCATGGTCGAAGCTCTGAATGACAGCTTCATCAGCACACCGCTAAAGCTGAGCAATCCAGCGACCAAAAAGGCTGACAACACCAGGCCATTCAGCACCGATGAGATCAGCTCTCTACTCCAAGGCTGGCCTTATTCACTTAACGACGAGGAGCAGGCGCGCAAACTCGTCCGAGACGCCCATGCCTATCGATTCTGGCTACTGCCACTTGGCCTGTTTACCGGCGCCCGCCTGAACGAACTGTGCCAACTTCGGGTTCATGACATTCGGCGCGATGGACATGGCATCAACGTCATGAGCGTGAATGACAACGGGTACAACAAGAGCCTGAAGAATGAACAGTCTCGCCGGGAGATTCCTATCTGCTCAGCACTTGTCGATATGGGGTTTATGGCGTTTGTTGAGGAACGCAGAGCTGCGTCAGGCAACGATGCTCAGCTATTTGCGGAGTTAACGTTCACCAGAGAACACCTGTATTCCAGAATGGCAAGTCGCTTCTTCTGCGGCCACGCAACAGGAAAAGGCTACATCGGCTCTCGCTGTGCACGCGCCAGCGACGGTGCACTCAATTTTAAAAGCTGTCGCCGGAGCTTTGCACAGCGACTCCAAGCCTCAGGCGTCTCCGAGAGCACCATCGCGCATTTGCTGGGGCATCGACGCAACACCTGCGAGGTTACACAGAAACACTACCTCGACAAGCCCTACAGCCAGGTGTTGCAGGAGGCCATCGAGCAAGGTCTCAAATATGGCGCCCAGCTGTCACATGTGAAATGGGAAAACTACAAGCTGCTCATGCAAGCCCAGAAAGGGCGACGCCCGCGCGGGCGACGTCCAAAGGCGACCTGACATGCTCACCACATCTCGCTCTACTTCGTCCGCAGGACGGCTATCGATTTTGATGTCAAACCAATCGGGCAGCTCGCTGCCGGAGCACGTACCCGCGGGACGTGCTCATGCGCATGGGTACGTGCGCACACACCATACCCGCGCTTCGGGTATGGGGGCGCAGTGGCGGCATGGGATTGGCGAGGGCATCACGAACAACGGTGAGGTGAGGCCCAGCCAACACCATGCCGACATGGTTTTTCGCTCCGACCAGGAGTGAAAAAACAAGCGCCCCTTCGCGAAGCGGCTGCTTTTGACATCAAAAACAACAACAATAACTATAAGGATGCCAACATGCTGAAAAGCACTGAAGAGCGCTACCGAAAGCTTGCAAGACACTTCTACAAAACGAGACTGCCAGACACACCACTCTCAACAAGCGCGATATGCAAAGCACTGACTGCGTGTGCAGCAGACTACAGACCCGACTACTTCCGAGTATTGAAAAATGCACTGGCGTTCGACGTTCGTGAACGTGGCTACCCAAAAGCAGCCAAGCGAATCCTACTAACAGCCAATCCAACCACCATAGCCGACAGCACCATCCCCCCAAAAGCGAAGCGCCACGCAGTCAAAGCTGTTAGTGAGGATGATGTTATCGCACTTCTGCGTCACCTCGAAAACACGCGGCACTACGACGTTTTTGCTGCCGTCACTCTAGCTTGGCTACTCGGCGTCCGGCCCAGCGAGATGCACTCAATTCGGGTAGTGGGCAAAGAGTTCCATATTACCGGCGCAAAAAAGGACGACCGAGGCATCAGGGGCGCCGACCGAGTCATAAAGTTCCCAAACCAAACGGACTTTGAGGTTGCAGCTGCCGCGGTAGACCTATATCAGAAATCGCATCGCAGCCTTGCAGCCATCAGAGAAACCCTGCGAGAGCAATGCAGGCAGCTATGGCCCAGGCGCAAAGTCCAGCCCACGCTGAAAAGCCTGCGCCACCAGATGGGCTCAAACCTCAAAGCCTCTGGCATCTCCCCCAAGCTCATGGCGTACATCATGGGCCATCAATCTACGCGGTCGATTGAGCGATATGGAGACAGGCGCACCGCTACCAAGCGCAGCTTCTCCTTACCGGAGGCAGCACCCAATGCAGACCTTTCGAAAGTTAGAGTCAGCAGGAAAAGTAAACCAGCGTGGTATTCGGCAGAACCTGCGGCTAAGGGCGCAAGCCCCAAAAAAACGCACTGACAGACTAAGCGTCGCACTGTTTAACAACAATCTGCACGGCGCCAGGGACTCGGCGCCAGCGCACGTTAAGCACTCAAGCAACGTGCCACATGCCTCGCATACAGGCTCCAAAAAGCGGAAAAAAGCAGCGCAAAGCGACGCACAGGCCGGTAAAAATAAAAAAGGCCGCCCCTTTCGAGACAGCCTTTTAGAACTACTTCATTGCCCTTGGATTCGCGGTGGTGCTTTTTAACCTGCCGAAAATATGTGCCCAAGCGCCTACCCGGCCATCATATCCGTCCTGAACTCCAAGGTCTACACCTGAGACCCGCGAAGCCGCAGAGCCTTCGCCCCTCAAAAAGAACCTTCTCTTGACCGCTGTCGGCCAATTGCGGACACTGAAATTTGGGCGGCAGACGAACTCTCGCCAAGCCGGCGACGTGAAATCTGCTTTTGAACGCTATCGCAGCGGCTTAATGCGCTCTTAGAGAGGCCGGCCGGCTGGGCGATCACTGCTTCGGGGCGGTTCACCATGCAATGACGCCCCTCGGCTTTTCTAGCCCCACGTGCTCCTCGCCAAAGGATCCATCAGGGCCTACCAAACACCAGTTTTTCACGAATCAAGTTGAACAACTCCGCCTGGTAAACGGCGTCATCTAGGGCATCATGGTTGCCCGAGCTTTCAGGATTCACTACCTTCTCAATTTCGCTTGAGCGGGTCGATGTCCAAGTGCATTCGGAGGCACCGAAGTACATCGACTTAATGTCGAGCGCTGCGATTCCGAAGGGGTTTTCACCCAAGAACAGATGGAAGTAATAGTTCACGAAGCTCCAGTCGAACGAAGCGTTAAACCCTACGAACACTACCCTTTGATCGGCATCAGCTAGTGACTCTACCCAGGACCTGAATTGCGCCATAGCCTCACCAGGTTCCAAACCCTCTTCGCGAAGTCTCTGAAGTGACAACCCTGTGACCTCAAGGGCAGCCGGCACAAACTCCTGAGATATAGGCTTCAGAAAGCAGGAGAACTGCTCAGCTGGGTTCGACGCCATACACGCGCCGATAGAAAGCATGCTGTACTTGCCTGGGATCGGGCCAGATGCCTCGATGTCGACTGATACGAAAATTTCTTTGTCGGCTTTCATAAATACTCCGTTTTAGCTGATTTCCGCATGGCAACAGCAGTCTTCAGAACCAGTCACCACAACAGCGGGAAAGATCATCATGTACTAGGTAAAGAGGACTGCAGGTCAACTCGAGGCGTCGCCAGAAAGCCCAACCACACGACCAGAATATTTACTTATCTTCCATAACCGGTGATGGCTTCATCTCCAGTATTGAATCGGTCAGATCTTTGAAGCTCAGCGGACGATTCGGAAAGGCTTTGGCCATCGCCGTTGGGTACAGGCGAGTCCGAATATCGGAGTAAGTCCATGCTGGCTGCCCATTACTCTCACCAGTGACGGTTGCCAAGTCAGTTAGTTGCTTCTCCGTGAGCTCCATACCTGCCAGATCCATGCTGAACAGCTCTTTGCGCTCAGCAGCATCTGGACGGGTGAACTCTTCAACGATGGCAGCACGACGGCGCAGAGCTGCGTCAAGTACGGAAAGACGGTTGGTGCATAAGATCACAACGATCCGTCCGCCATATTTGCGCAACTCATCCACGCCTTGGATCAGCGTGTTCACAGCCACTTTATCCTCGTGGTGGCTCTGGCTCTGCGAACGGGAGGCTGCGATAGAGTCACCCTCGTCGATGATGAGAATCGCCCGGCGCTTTTTGCCGGCAGCTTCGGCAACCTCCGCAAATGCCTGGGTCAAAAGCGTGCCCATTTCGCCGACCTTGCCGGAGCCGCGAACTCGGTTACTCAGCTTGAACAACACCGAATCTTCAGCGCGAGAATCACGTACGATGCGGTTAGCGATGCACTCCGCTGTCGCAGTTTTTCCGGTGCCGACGTCCCCGTGGAAAATCACAAGAGGATACTGGTCGGCAACTAGATTGCAGATCGGTAGCACGCTTCTATGGTGCACCTTGCTCCACTCGGACAACTGGCCCTGGTTCAGCAGCAACTGAAGCTGGTTTTTCACGCGCTCGTAGCGGCCGCTGAAGCCAAGCAACACCTTCTCGCGCTCAGTCAGCTGGGCTTCCGGCAATTCAATTGCAGAGTCAAATACGCTGTTGTTGCTCATCGGGTGTAGTCCTTTCGTTCCATGCCATAGCCGTTGCTGGAGTATTCGCGACCACCTCTCTGAGTGAGCTGGGAGTGGCTGATGTCGTCGTAAGAGGTCGTCCAGTTGATTTTCAACTTGCCAGCCATTTTGTCCCGAGCTTGCTGGGTATAGCTGTCGTTGTAGGACAGAACGATCCGCAGGTGCGGGTTCGACACTTTGGGCCAGCGAGCATCACCAGGACGCTGGTTGGCCAGGGCGCCGGACTCGTTCACGTAGTACCGTGTCGCCTTCTGTTCGACCCCATTGCTCAGCAGGGTAAGATCTGCGAACTTCAGATACCCGTTTTTGGCCAGCAGCTCGATGTCGTAGGCCCATTCCTTGGCCTTGGCTTCAGTCACTGCTTCGCTACTAGAGGCGATCATCAAGAGGTCGGCAGTAATCCGGCGAACGACTGACTCAATGTCAGTGGTGGTGTACGTTGTCGTTTGCGTAGCGCTGTAGGTCATGCTGCATCCTCGACTTTGAAGCCCTTGCCGAACAGTTCTTTCCAGAGATTGAAGTCATCTTCCACCGATGCGAAATGAGCGGTTTCCCAGGACTCTTCTGCGAGCTGGACGATCTCTTTGCACTCGTCCGCGGTGATGCGACTGGCGACGTTGTTGGTGTCACAGACCGGATCAATGATCACGACCGTATCGGAGAATTCGGGCACATTGCCGTTCTCTGGGAACTTGATGACTTCCTTGAGCCCCGACTCAGCGATGTAGAGGAGGAAGTCACGGAAACGCTTCTCTAGCGATCCTTCCTTTCCGTTCACTTCAAGCACATGAGCCATGATGAGTTCGATGTGGAAGGACTTGAGAGGTACCTCTTTCCAGGTACGCCACCGCTTGGCCATCCGCACCAAGGTACGGAAGTCCGGATCTTCATCTTTGCGATCCTTCATGAACTTCACTTGGCACGGAGCGCAGGTTTCAGTCTTCGAGCCATCAATACGGTCAAACTGCCAGCCGTAGCCTTCCTTGTTCGGGTTCTCGATGACCGGAACAATGTCGACCTCCAGCCCGGTACCTACGAAGGTGACCTTAGCTGCCTTGCGCTGGATTTCGAAGTCTTCGACAGACTTGTTCGGGTACAGCTTGACCAGCGCGTCGTAGATTTTCTGGCTAAGGGTCGCAAAGGTCTCTTCATCCACCTTCTGGCCGCTGATGTAGAAAACCACGTCTATGTCAGCAGGGTTTTGAGCGTTGGGGCGCAGGATGGTGTGCTTGGCAAAAGAGCCGGCCTTTACCACCTTCTTGATGGTGATTTTGTCCTGCTTCTTCAGGCTGTCCTTCAGCGCTGCAATCAGCCGGTCGACTTGGGCGTTGTAGGTCTCCCGTTTGTCCTTCGGAAGGCGCAGCACATTACTGTCGTAATACTTGATCTGAGTGTTGGTGAGTGGCATTGGCCATCCCCTCCTAAAAATATTGTGTTAGTAGCAAAGCATCCCTACCAGCAGCTACATCACATGCCGAGCGATGAGATGGCGCGGCGGCTCGATCACTAGGCCCGAATCACCTTTACGTTTCGCTGCACTTCAACCCTCTCCGAACCATCTAAAGAATCCGTCCGGGAAATTGCGATCGGCTGTTTGCTAGCGTATCATTACTATACGCATATTTTTTAGATGCAGTCTAGTTTTTATACGCTATCGAGGTTCGATCATGACAAACGAGTCCAAACCCACAGACGACCAACCCACCAGCAAGGGACGGCAAGGTGCGCGTTGGGGCCAGGAACGTCGGTTGGAATTCATCGACTATCGACTGCGGTGGGATGGTCAGATCAACCGAAGCAGCCTCACTGAATTCTTCGGAATCTCTGTACCCCAGGCGTCATTGGATATCACCGAGTACACAAAACTCGCCGAAAGCAACCTTGAATACGACACCCGGGCCAGGGTCTACCGAGCGACCGATTCGTTTAAGGCTGTCTTCCCCTCTAGCGCAGTTGAGCGGTACCTAGAAGATCTGCTTCGCGTCGCCGTGCAGTCAGAGGTTCCTTATGGCAGTTTCCTGAACTGGCAATCCCCTGTCGCTGCTGTACCCAAGCTGGGCCGTCGCCTGAACGCGGACATCGTTGGGGAAATCCTCCGCGCGATTCGCGAGAAGGAATATGTCGAGGTCTTCTACCAATCCATGAACGACCCTGAAGGTGGGGAGCGGCGGCTGTCTCCCCACGCGTTGGTGCATGACGGGAACCGCTGGCACGTCCGGGCCTACTGCCACAAACGTAAGGACTTCCGGGACTTTTCTCTAACCCGTATCAAGCACTGCAAATATGGTGGTCAAGATCGCGACCGAGCTGATGAGGACTACGCCTGGCACACGATTGTGGACGTTGTTCTCATTCCTCATCCGGGCCTCACACCCTCCCAGCGCAATTTGATCGAGGCCGACTTTCTGATGGAGAACGGTGAGATGCACGTCAAATGCCGGCAAGCCCTCCTCGTGTATCTCCTGTTCCAGCTCAACCTGAATGACGATCAGGCTGACCAGAGGCCCGAAGTCATCCAGCTCGCACTCAAGAACAAGAATGAGATCAAGGCGCTGTTCCAGTATTAACCCCTAGAGAAATCAGCCAATACTCAACACCTCAGCTACCGGAATTGTCACGATGGCAAAGCTTGAAAATGAATTCATTCTGATTGCGGGCAGCATCTCCAAGAAGACAGAGAAGGCCTCGATCGATCTCGCGCACGACTTCACTCGTGCGTTAACCAAGAGCGTCTTGGCGGCTCAGGGCGGACTCGTTGTCTACCTAGCAGGTCAGCCAGTCAATGAAAGCGGCGATGCATTGACCTTCGACTGGACGGTGGCCTACGAGGCTGAGAAGCTGTTGGCTGAGTACGCCCCAGCTCATCAGTTAAAGATCGTCACCTCGCAGCTGGCCATGCGGGAAAAAATGACCCTTGAACAACGGACATTGATCCGCCGTCTTGCCGCCGAGAACTATGCACAAATCGTCTACATCGAAGACGACCTGGTCACTGGCGGGAACATTGGTGATGAGCAAGTTGAGGTGGCCACGGCAATGATTGCCCTAGGCGGTGGCAAGGGCGTATCCGACCGAGCTCGCAAACTTCGCAAGCGTCAGCTTCCGGTTCTGCCGTTTGACCTGCAGCTTGGGGGCTTCAGCGAAGATGGCGAGGGGGCGCTAGGCCTTCGCGCCAATTTCTTCAAGGATCCTTCCGCGATGTTCTTCTTCACCGGCGAGCAGGTTAAGGGACGCCTGGACAGCATGTCCCTACAGGAGCCTCTGTACAGCCCAGACAAGCTGGCAGACCTTTCAGTTGGACTTTTCCAGGCAGAAATCGAGGCCAAGGAGCAGGCACGCTCTCCAGATCTCCTAGTCATCACGGCTATCCCCATTGAGCTCGCCGCCGCGAAGAAAGTATTCGGTATTGGCGAGGATGTACCTGCACGCTACTCCAAGAATGGCATTCATTTCTGGCCCGTAACCATCCAGCGAGCGGACGGCCCTCTATCATGTGTCGTTGCCTCTCTTGGCAACGCTGGCAACGTCAACGCAAGCACCGTCACTACCCTTCTGTTGTCAGAGCTGAACCCCCAGAAGGTGCTGATGATGGGGATCGCGGGCGGACGTCGTAAAAAGCTCAGCCTCGGCGAAGTCATTCTGTCCGAACGCGTCGTGTACTACGAAGGTGGGGCAGCACACGCCGGGGGCCAGATTGCGCTTCGGCCAGAGATGCAACGTCCAAGACTTTCCACCCAGCAAGATCTCAATGCTTATTTTGCAACCGCATCGTTACCTGACCGCCTGCAAGAGCGCGCCGAGAAGCTGGGCTTCGCGATCCCGGTAGAGTCCCAGGCTGGGGAAGTTGCAGCGAAGCTCATGGTGTCGCCGGCAACAGTCGCCTCAGGCGAATTGCTCATTCGTGATCCAGAAGTTTTCGAAAGCTTCCAAAGTATTCATGAAAAAGCACTGGTAGCTGAGATGGAGGCCTATGGAGTATTCGATGCATGCGAAAAGCAGAACGTGCCCGTCTTGGTCGTCCGAGGAATCAGCGATTACGGAGACACGACTAAGGACAATACCTTCCACAGGGTAGCGTCCGAGGCTGCAGCCATTGTGACCCTTGATTACGCCACACACGGGTGGAGCCGAATATCTACTTGATAACTGGCTCTTGTGTAAGCAGCCAACATTCATTGGATCGCTAGGGATTTTTGAAGGCGCAAGATGACCGCTTTTGGCCGGATCCTGCCAGTTGCGACAGGCGCCTACCGGCCATAAGCGGTCATCTGGTGTCTACAAAACCAACGGCGATTCAGATATCGCGCGAGGTCCTACGCCCCAGTTGGACGGCGATGCAATTTCTTGCCCGGTTTGATTAGCTCTGAACGAGCAGAGCAAGGAACTTTGCCTGCACAGACTCTGTGAGCCAAACACCATTATCAGACAGAAAGAAGCTCGCTCCCTCCCTGTGCATTCTTCCGGACAGTACCTCTAAGACCACAGGTTTTCCGTGACGTTGGCCCACTCTTACGGCGGTTTCGGAATCTCGCGATAAGTGGACATGGTTTCTGTTTCCTGACTTCAGCCCCTCAGCCAGTATTGATTCCAGAAAGCGGGTGGCCGTGCCGTGATACAAAACCTCCGGCGGCACGGCGGCGACCAGACCTAGCTCTACTTTGACCGAATGCCCCTGATTGGCTCTGATTTTTGTGCCATCTTCACTGATCTTGAATCGTTGCTTCTCGCTGGTGCGAGTGAGTTCTTCGATAAGTGACCGGGTGAGCGGAATTTTGCCTGACGAGGTGCGCTCGACTATTTGATCAATCTCCGCCCAGCCGTCTGGATCTAGCACGAGGCCGACCTCCTCCGGTTTGTGACGGAGCAGTAGGCTGAGAAACTTGCTTGCGGAAACCTTGTTTACCATCACTTCACCTTCCGAGCCGTTCAACGCCAAGCTCTGCTGAAAACATAAGCTGAGGCGAAGCCGGAGTTCATGGTTTGTGCTGATACGGTATGCCCTTGACAGTTGATCACTGTCAGGGGCATACGACCTCGAACCAAATTTTGAAATAGATACCGCTACCCGCCAGCAACCTGAAGAAACACGCGTAGCGGCGAATTTATTCATACCCGATCTTAAGCGCCTGGGCCTGCTCGGCCAGCGCATCGAGCGCCTCGCGCCCCTCCGCGTCACGGCGCTCCTTATAGGCAATCACGTCCTTGTACCGGACGCGACGGTGCGTGCCGGCCGTGTGGAACGGGATATCACCGCGCTCCAGCAACTGCGCTAGGAACGGTCGCGAGATGCTGAGCAAGCCAGCTGCCTCCTGAGTCGTCAGATCTGCATGGATTGGGGTGACACAGACCGCACAGCCCTTGCCGGTTTCGGACAGGATATTGATGAGCAACCGCAGCGCCGAGACCGGGACAAGAACCGGATGGGAGGCACCGTTATCATCAAAGATATCAATCCGCTGACTTTCCGAGCGTGTCTGCAAAAAGGCGGACAGCATCCGGCTGCTCTCACGTGCGATGGCAACTTCTTCGGTCGTCGGAAAGGAGTGGACGCGGGAGAGTGTGATCATGAAAGCCTCACTGCAAAGGGCATAATCAAAACAGCCAAAATATCCGAAAGACAAGACTCTCGCCCAGCAAGTAGCCACGGAGATGCTCCACCTTCTCGCCTCGCTGTGCTCAAGCTCCCAGAGGAAACGGCTCCACCATAGACTTCCTCCTATGCCCTATCGTTGAAAAAATCATCCCGAGCAACGCGTCCAAAACCACTCAGGTCTTGATCCGCATCGCTGAACATGAAATTCACCATCATGGGTCGAACCGTAACCCCAACTGGCGCAAAGGGTGCCGAACTGTAATCCATACCCTTCAACTCGCGTGCTATCGCCGCAGACGTCGCACAGAACGTCATTAGCTGATTCATCCTGCTCCATAGCTGTGCCCCTCATTGCCCCCTCCCACTTGAGACGTGTGCAACTCCGCTTATCCAGCGCACGAGACTTTAGTGTGTTGCACGATGCGGCACGCGCGACCCCGAATACGGCATACGCCGCGGTAGGACCTGCAGCGGATTCTCTTGCCTAACGACCATTCACATCCCCATCGAATCAAAATCGTCCGGAACCTCAATCTGACCGCGCAAGAACCCAATACGTTTGGAGCCGCTCCCATTTTCCGGACCTAGCGGCACTACTTTGACCTTTGGCGTGCCTTCGACCGCGATCACAAACGACTTGCCTTCAGCCGCCTGCGCAATCAACTGCGGTAGCTCAGCCATCACCTGTTGAATGTCTATAACTCGCATGACTGAACGCTCCTGTCTCAACTTGCTAGATCCAATCAACCCGGAAACGCCACCGTCCAGGCGCAGAGCCAGCGGGACTCAATACCTCAGGTTCAAGCGCTCGCGGAGCTGCTCTCTTGCATCAGCACAGGACAGCCCCAAGTTGGAGTCGGTATGAATCAGGCGGCTTCGTTTCTCCTCAGGCCACCCAACGTCATCGTCATCGACCGCCAGCCACTCGACCGGCCCTCTCAACCTGCCGAGATAACTTTGAATCTGCTCATACCGTGTTTGCAGATCCCAGAGGGTACGGTGGTCAGAGCCCGCCTTCCTCATTGCCGAATGCCAAGTAGCCCCCACAACCAACCGCGACACGGGTTCAGGTAACGCCTTACGAGCACGCTGGTATCCCAAGTGTCTGGCCCAACTGGTGGACAGTACGATCTGTACATCAGCCTCCTCGACGACCGCCTGCAGGTAATGAGCCCACATAAACAGCTGCCCCTCTGCACGCAGCTCAGCTCGTCCTCGGCGCAGATACACCGCGTCAGGGTGCAGAACACCGTCAAAATCCAGAAACAGCAGCATGCCTAAACCTCACAACGGATCCCGGCACAAGGTCCGGATGCTAATGCAACCGAGCAGGCGTGAACTGCAGCACCGCTGGGTCAAGAGAAAAGAACGCATCGAGAGAGCGCCTGCCACCAGCCGCGTCAAACGTCACCACGACGTAAAGGCTGCCGCTCTTGGTTCGAAGCACCCAGAAATCATTTAGCTTCTCCGCTCTCAAGATGTCTGAGGTTATGATTCGGTGCCCATTGGCAAAACGCCCGAACCTGTCTGCTTTTTCATGAGCGAACACCCTTCCAAAAGCAGATCGAGCAGCGATACGGGCCCCAAGAAGGTAGCCTGTAACCGGGCGCCCAAACCAAAGCCCTGTTGCCTGATAGAGCCGCTTTCGGGAGTAGCTGGATATTTTCAAAAGACCACCCTCAAGCACCGCGCTGCGCAGGTCTAACCACCGTTCCACCAGCTAAGCCCTGCTTTCTGCTGAGCGACATGGCTGGCCTTGATTCAGTGATTCAGAGCAAGTGTTTTGGGATGTGCCTGCTTACACAATCCATCTCCCAGCAACACGTAGTGGGTATTCTTCGTACGAAAAACGAAGCCATCCGTGAACTCATGCAGCAGCGTGGTCCGTACAAAGTCACCTACATCCCAGCGACGCGAGGAGTCATACACAATCGAGTGGGCATACAGAACAACCGGATGTAGCTGCATAGCCGCCAGATCATCTCGCCGCCCTTCCGACACCTCCAGCTCCACCCAAATCCAATTACGAACCAGACAGAAGGGAGCACCGTTGAAGGTCGCACGGCTATATTCCAGCGCCTCATCGTTTGTCATCATGCTCCCAGCCATAGGCTCACCTGGGCCGTGTAACAGTGTCTCGATTGCTTTTGTTAGATCCATAGCAGCATCTCCACATCAAACTCATTGTGCACAGCGCTGACGAACCTAGAAAGAAGGCAAGCCAGCACCGCTTACTCTGAGCCCAGCCGACTCAAGAGCTGTCAGCACTACTTCACGACTGGGCTTATTTTTATGACTGGGCTTTTTCTTCTTCGCAGTTCGCTACGCAGCAGACGCTTCATCTCCAAAACGCCATCGCTTCCCAGCTCCCGATGTGGCAAATCAGCCTCGGCAACAAGCCTGTCACACCAGGCTCCAAATCCCTCGTATCCCGGATCTGTGCAGCGTTCACGGTGATCTTTCAACGCGCTGAGCAAATGGTTCAGATACAGCGCCTCGTCCAAATCCGGGTCTTCAAGCACATCCGTCACTTGGTCCAACAACTCACTCGCCGAGTACAGTCGCTTCACAGTCTTGTCACGGGGATCAATAGGGTTCAGCTCGAATACCTCGGCGATTACCGATATCGCGCACGCCTCCCTGGCACTGCGTTCCGGCTGAATAAGCCTCACCTGCCACTCGACGATCTCTTCAACCAGCTCTCTGAAACCCACCTCTTCATGCTCAGGCATTGACGCCTCCTATTCGTTATATTTTAATCTGAATATCTGAATACCAGTTATTCATAAAACTGAAAGATAGATATAGAGTGACCGCCTGTCAAGGATCCAGGTGCAACTCATGGGTAGCTCGATTTACAGGAACGAAAATCTGGTACTGCTGCGCCTGCTCAGGCAATACCGGACGGAGTCAGGAATGACTCAGGGTGAATTCGCTAGGGCTCTAAACCGCCCACAATCCTTCGTGAGCGATATGGAGCGTGGCTCGCGCCGACTTGACCTGATCCAACTGAGGGATATTTGCGACGTACTGAACATCAGCCTGCTGGACTTTGTCAGCCGCTTCGAAGCAGAGCTGGCAGCCCTTGAGCAGTAGGCCGTTGCGCACCAAAGCAGCACGAAGGCTCGATTGAGCAACGCGCATCGGACCACCATCAATCTACGTTGATGCCTAACCTTTGCGGGGGAGCTTGGCGCGATGACAAGTACATCAGGACAATGCGCCCTCGCCTGCGTGTGTATCTCAGACACGCACGGGCTCCATCAGTCTCTTCCGCCACTGCCAGACGGTGATGTTCTTATTCACGCCGGCGACTGCCTCGGCTCCGGCAGCGTGAAATCCCTTGAAGCCTTTGCTGAATGGTTTGAAGCACAACCCCATCGCCACAAGATCTTGGTTGCTGGCAATCACGACGACGCGATCGAAAAGTACCCTGACCTGATCCCAAAGCTGCTCCCAAGCACCTACTACCTTCAGGACAGAGGGATAGAAATCGACGGGGTAAAATTCTGGGGATCACCGTGGACACCGCGCTTTCACGGCGGCGCATTCATGCTCGATCGCGGGGTAATCCCCCCTGAAATCAGGTTCTTCACGGAATCCCGGGAAAGACAGAAACAAGAACGCCGGTTTGAGGGATGATGTTAGTGCGAACAAACACATCCACAAACCGGCGTTCTTGTGCACGATATTAATACGTTTCTGCCCTTTTGGGAGGGCTTTTCTGTCACTGCGATCCGGCCTGACGGCGATGACCTGCTGATCGATCTGATTCCGCAGTCCACCCGATTGCCCATCTGCAGCGGCTGCCATCAGCCCAGCACCACCATCCACGAATACTGCCAGCGCTCAATCCGTGACCTGCCCATCCTTGGCCGCTCAGTGCGGTTGAATGTGGAGCTGCGGCGCGTCGGGTGCAGCACATGCGGCAAGAGAATGGAGTCAGTCAGCTGGCTTGACCGCTATTCGCGAATGACCAGGCGCTTGGCCGATGCTGTGATCCAGGCCTGTCAAAGACTGCCCACTCTGCACGTCGCCGAGCTGTTTGGTTTGCATTGGGACAGTGTGCGCTTGCTGGAGCGACGGGCGCTACAAGACGCACTGGAGAAGCTACCGAAGGCGCAGCCCAGACGCTTGGTGATGGATGAGTTCGCTCTGTTCAAAGGGCATCGCTACGCCAGCGTGGTGCTGGATGCCGATACCCGCCGGGTGCTGTGGATTGGCGAAGGGCGTAGCCGAGCTGCTGTCAGACCCTTTTTTGAAGCGCTGGGGGCGGAGGGTTGCGCACAGATCGAAGCAGTGGCAATGGACATGAACACCGCATTTGACCTGGAGGTACGCCAACACTGCCCTCAAGCACGCGTTGTTTATGATCTGTTTCATGTGATCGCAAAGTATGGGCGAGAGGTTATTGATCGGGTACGGGTTGATGAGGCCAATCGCCTGCGCCATGACAAACCCGCACGCAGGGTGATCAAACAAGCACGGTGGCTGCTGCTGCGTAATCCAGAAAATCTCAAGCGAGAAGATCAGCGGGTACATCTGCAGGATCTGCTGGCGGCGAACCAATCGCTGATGACGGTTTATCTGATGAAGGCAGAGCTCAAAGCACTGTGGTCGCCCGCCACCGCCTGGGGCTGGCGATCAGCATGGAAGCAGTGGCTACGCCTAGCTGATGAAAGTGCTATACCGGCGCTGAAGCAGTTCGCTAAACGCCTGAAAGGATACTGGCGCGGCATCCTGAGTAGGGTGCGCTGGCCGATGCACACGGGTCAGCTGGAAGGTATCAACAACCGGATCAAGGTGATCAAGCGGATGGCTTACGGCTACCGGGACAGCGAATTCTTTTTCATGAAGATCAAGAATAACTTTCCCGGTAATCCGTGAAGAACCTGAAATCAGCCCTCGTCAGAAGTAGAATTTTCTCCTAATCGGATCAAGGAAATTTTGCGTGAAGACATCGCGTTTTTCGGACAGTCAAATCATCGCCATCCTCAAGCAGGCTGAAGTCGGCAGCCCCGTGCCTGAACTGTGCCGCGAGCATGGCATCAGTTCGGCGACCTTCTACAAATGGCGCGCCAAGTTCGGTGGCATGGACGTCTCGTTAATGGCTCGACTGCGCGAGCTGGAGGAGGAGAATCGTCGTCTGAAGAAGATGTATGCCGAGGAGCGCCTGAAGGCCGAGATCATCCAGGAGGCGATGGCAAAAAAGTGGTGAAGCCATCTCGGCGACGAGAGATGGCGCAACACGCGGCTGCCTCAGGCAAGGTCAGCATCAAACTGGCGTGTGTGTCGTTTGGCATCAGCACGACCTGCTATCGCTACCAGCCACGGTTGTCGGAAGAAAATGCCGAGATCGCCGATCACCTAATCCGACTCACACATAACCAACGCAACTGGGGTTTCGGCCTGTGCTTCCTGTATCTGCGTAACGTGAAAGGTTATCGCTGGAATCACAAACGGGTGTATCGGATATATCGGGAGCTTGAGTTGAACCTGCGGATCAAGCCGCGCAAGCGCATCGTGCGAGAGAAGCCCGAGCCACTGCCTGTGCCGGAGGCAATCAATCACTGCTGGTCGATGGACTTCATGCACGATCAGTTGGCCGACGGTCGCAGCTTCCGCCTGTTCAACCTGATCGACGACTTCAACCGCGAGGCCCTGACCATGAATATCGACCTGTCATTGCCGGCAGAGCGGGTGGTGCGCGCACTGGATCAAGTGATCGAGTGGTGTGGCAAGCCGCAAGTTATCCGCAGCGACAATGGCCCGGAATACATCAGCAGCAAGCTCGTGCTATGGGCGGAAAAGCACGGCATTCGACTGGAGCGTATCCAGCCCGGTAATCCACAGCAGAACGCCTACGTCGAGCGCTACAACCGCACGGTGCGTTATGACTGGCTGGGGCATTACTTGTTCGAGTCCATCGCCGAGGTGCAGGAGCATGCAACGCGCTGGGTATGGATATACAATCACGAACGGCCAAACATGGCCCTGGGTGGCATCACCCCCAAACAGAAGTTGGCTCTCGTGGCCTGACCTCTACTTCTGGTGAGCACTAAAAATGGGGGGATTACCGAGCAACTGCTGCCCCATCAGTGGATTCCGAGCTGATCGACGCAAGGTGTATTCCCCGTACGCTTACGATGCAGTCACCACATACAAGGTACGCAATAGCTTTGTACAAAAAAACAATCTCATCGCGGACGAGAGAACAAAGAGCCCCGATCAGCGTTTATTAAGCAAGGCTCATGAGTCCAAGTACGAGCAGCGCAAGAAAAATGGTTTCGATAGCAAGCATGAGAACTGGGCGCCAACCAACCATAGAAAGAGTTTTCAGCGAGGTCTTCACGCCCAACGCAGCTATGGCCACTACCAGGAAACTACGTGATAAGTCCCCCAAGGTACCGGTTAACAGCTCAGGCAACACTCCAGTGCTGTTGGCCGCAACCAGAAGCAAAAAAACCACAAGAAACCCTGGTAACAAGGGCATACGACGCTGCTTGTTATCGAACTCGCCGACCAAATGATGGCGTCGAAACAGCCACGCGATAACGATAACAGCCGGCACCAGCAACGCTACGCGCAGCAACTTCACCACCGTCGCGATATCACCGGAAGCAGGCGAAATCATATACCCCGCACCAACTACTTGCGCCACATCGTGGATAGTTCCACCTAAAAATACACCCGTTTGCTCTGGGTCAAATCCAAGCAGCTTGCACAAAATGGGATAGCTGATCATCGCAACGGTCGACAAGCTCGTAACGCCAACAACGGTTAATAGCGTATCGCGCTCACTATGTTCGTGTTTAGGGAGCACCGCAGAGATTGCAAGTGCTGCCGATGCTCCGCAAATAGCAACCGCGCCCCCCGTCAAAACCCCAAGGTCCGAGCGCTGCCCAAGCAGCTTCGCGCAACACCATCCAACACAAATAGTCGCCGTGACCGCGACGACCGCCGCAAGCACTGTTTGCAGCCCTAAAGAGCCGATCTGCTCTACAGTGATCCGCACGCCGAGCAAGGCCACGCCTATACGCAGAAGCGTGCGAGACGCAAACTCGATACCTGGTAGGCAGCGGCCATCATCTAAAAGAAAGTGAAAAGTCATCCCGAATAGCAGTGCATACAATAGAGTGGGGCCGCCGTAGTGGTCAGCAATAAACGCTGACGCCATAGCAATGGCAACGCTGATCATCAGCCCAGGCATTATCTGAGTGATACGTACAAGCAACCGCTCACGTATCGTAGTATCGGGTAGACAGCCCCCGCTTTTGTTCATATTAGCCATATCCAAACCAGTCTCGGTAGAGGCACCATTGGGGACGCAACGTCATGCGTTCAGTCGCAGGCCTCAAATTCAAAACAGGGCAAACTCCGATCAATTTCAACCCATGTCATGGCTGAACCGCACCAAAGATGCATGGACGGCTGGACGGAGCAGGTGTCCATTAAGCTTCCAGCTTTGAGCAGTACTACACCCGGCATGAAAGCAATCTCTGAATACAGTGCGGAGCCACAGTTAGAACAAAAATGGCGTTTTGCTGGCAGGCCGCTGCTGCCAGTTTTGGAATAGTGGCTCAGCCCCTTTCCCGCCACAGCAAAGCCCTCCGAGGGCACCAGCACATTCACCGAGAAGGCACCGCCAGACTGCCTCTGGCAATCTCGGCAATGACAAATGGCGGTGCTCATTGATGTGCTTTCGCTTGCGTAAGTAATAGCGCCGCAGAGGCAACTTCCTTTGGTGCTCGTCATAAACTCCTCAGTCGGCAGCGAGAGTAGCGCGGGTGTTGTGAGCTGAAATGGGCGACCAGGTATTTGCCTGCTGAACGGTGCGCTGATAACCGCTAAAGCCGCTGCGGTATAACAGGGCAGCCAAAGAGCAGGCGCCCAAGGTCACGATCAGTATGGAGTAGCGGATAGCCAGCGGGTCGCCAAACAAATAGTCCGTAATGACCCCGACCATCACTGGGCCGATCCCAGCGCCGAGAAGGTTTAGCACCCCAGTGAACAAAGCAATTGCTTGGCCACGCATTGGGGCAGGAGTGATTTCCACCATCATCGCTGGGCCGACACCGAACAGACACGTCCAGATACCGGCGGTTAGCGCTAAAAAGGGCAGCGCGGCAGTGGACGATGGCGCAAGTAAGACAAAGGAGGCAAGTAGCGGCAACGCCAGGCTGGCTATGAAGGCTACGCGCAGATTGCCATCTGGCTTACCGCGTTGACGCAAGAACCCACCGTACCAGCTAGCCCCCAACACCCCCAGGGGCGCACAAATGCACATCATCAGCCCCATTACCGTCCCAGCTTCGGCATAGGTCCAGCCAAACTGACGAACCAAATAGCTAGGTACCCACGCACTACTGCCATACACAGCGGCGTAGTAACAGCCGCTAGCAAGCACAACAGAGCCTATTGTGCGCCGATTCAACTTTAAGTAAGCCGCAACCTCTGTCAGCGGCACCCCCTTGCCGGAATTCTGAAACGGAGCAGACACTTTTTTGCGGCGCTCTCGCGGCTCAGGTACACCCATCATCAGCAAGAGAAGTAACAGCCCGGGCAGTCCTATCGACATCAGAGTCGCTTGCCAGGGTGCCAAAGTTCCCAAATAAGGTAGAGTCAGGGGGTGTGCGGTAAAAAAGCCCAACACCAAACCCGTGGCAAATAAACCAATGCCAGCACCGACAGGCCCACCGGCGCCAAACACCCCTAGGGCCCGGTCGCGCTTACTAGGGGCGAATAGGTCACTGATCAGAGACACTGCTCCAGGTAGTAGCACAGCCTCTCCAGCTGCAACGCCGATTCGTGACACCATCAGGTGCCAAAAGTCTGTTGCCAACCCGCCCGCTGCAGTGGCCATGCACCAGAGCCCAATACCTATCGCCATAATCAGACGGCGATTTCCGCGGTCAATCAAACGCGCAATCGGTAACCCCACCAAGGAGTAAAAGGCAGCAAAAGTGAATCCATGCAACATGCCCATCCATGCGTCGTTGACGCCTAGTGCTTGCTGGATAGGGCCAACCAGCAAAGTAAGAATTTGCCGATCCATGATTGAAAAAACGTATGCAAGCAACAGTACCATCAGAGCGTAGTTGGCCCGTCTTGAGCTAGTTAACATCTGCTCTTCAAGGGCTGTGGACTGGAGAACTGTCGAGTTAGGCATCGACCTCGCACCTCAAAATTTTGTTTTTGTAGGCTGCACGCCGCGGTGCATGGCGCGCAGTACTGCTCTATAACTGATGTGGCTTAACTAACCTTGCTGCTTCCAGATGTTGTTTTCCTGCCAAATATTCTCTTTGCGCCAGTGTGCAGGTAGATCTGCTCCGGTACTGTGAATAACACGGCCAAGCAGAAGCTTGAGTTGCTGAGATTCGTCATAGCTGAGTGGCTCTAGAGCGCTCATCTCGGCGGCTTTCGCGAAGGACAACCACTGAATTGCAAGATGGCGACCTTCGGCAGTGAACTGCACGCGCTCGTTGTCGACAGCCAGCAGTCCTTTATCAACCCACAAGCTCAGGTGCTCGTCACTAAGTGTCTTACCAACAAACTTGAACAATGCGTTCAGCTCTGCAGGGCTTCTACCCTCACTAAAACTGAGTATTGCGAGTAGCTCAAAATCACTTTCGCGCATGCCCATGTCTATCAACTGCCGGCGAATTGGCAATTGCAATTGGTAGTACGCTCTCCCCAATAGGAAGCCAAGCCAGTTGTCACCGTAAATAGCGTCAGAAGGCCCAGAAGGAGACGGTTGCAAGCTGCGGTAACCGCCACCATGAAACACCAGAGGCGCGCTGTCATATCGGTCGAAGGCCATAACCTCACCAACTAAAATGATGTGATCGCCGCCTTCGTACTGATAGCTTGTCTTACATTGAAAACGCGCCGAACATCCCGCGAGCAGAGGAACGTCGCCGAATCCTCGTTCAAGCGCCAGAGACTCGAACTTATCTGCTCCACTCTTGGCAAACCGATTAGAGAGCGACTCTTGATCGGTTGCCAGTATATGTACCGCAAAATGATCGCTTCCCATAAATGCTGGCGCAGAGGAAGACTCCTTGTTAATACTCCAAAGCACCATGGGTGGATCCATCGATACTGAGTTGAAGCTGTTGGCCGTGAGGCCGTAGTCGTTGCCGTCAGGGCCGCAAGTGGTAACAATCGTGACGCCAGTAGTGAAGGAGCCAAGCGCTTGACGGAACTGTTTCGTATCGAGACTCGATATGCTCACAAAAACCCTCCTCGCTGCCAGTCACCTGACAGCGGCTTTCAGTTGCCCAAAGTCGTCAATTGACAATCAATTAGTGCGCAGCAGTGGCATGACGAGGCGGCCAAACCGCTCTGCCTCTTCATGGTGCGGATAACCAGACAGGCAGAAGCCACTGCAACCGGCCTCCACGAACTCCATCAACTGATCGGCTACTTGCTGAGGATTACCGACCACAGCTACGCCAGCGCCTGGTCGAACCTCAGTGATGCCGGTCCACAGGTGAGGTGTCATCTTTCGGCCTACAGTCTTTGAAAGTTCCGCAACTCGCTGGCTAGCGACTGAACTGCTCTCACCCGCCAATTTGACCGTGGCAGCCAAATCCGAGTTTTCCGCGCCAGCTATTAACGAATCAGCGGCCGCCCACGCTTCCTCTTCGGACTCACGGCAAATGATCTGCAAACGCATTGCAAACTCGATTTCATCAGCACGCCCATACTTGGCTGCACGTTCGCGCATTTCGTCGATCTGCTCCTTGATCCGTGCAGGGTAATCCCCCCAAAAAAGATGGACCTTGGAGTGCTTAGCGGAAATTTCGGCGGCTTGCTCTGAACCACCGCCGAGATAGAAATCCGGATGCGGCTTCTGCACCGTTTTGGGGATTATCTTAGGCCCATGGGTATGGAAATACCGGCCTTGGTGTTCTACGCCCTCCTCTGTCCAGAGGCGCTTCATCAGCTCAACCTCCTCAAGCAACTGGTCGTAGCGATCTTCCTTAGCCACCAGTTGCCCTTCGGCGTAAGAATCTTTCTCGCTGACCCCCGCAATCAAATTGATGCAAATGCGCCCATTGGTCAGTTGATCGAAGGTGCTGATCATCTTGGCTTGCGTGACGGGATGAACATGACCTGGCTTCAAAGCCACCAGCATTTTTATTTTTTTGCTACGGGCCGCCAAGTAGCTGGCTGTGACCCAAGCATCCCAGCAAACGGCACTTACCGGTATCAGCATGTACTCAAACCCAGCCTGCTCAGCAGCCAGGGTCACCTTCTCAAAGTGATCAAGTGATTGCGGGATACTCTGGCTTGGGTCGCCAAATGCAGTGGTGTCACCTATGGTCGGGCAGAACCAACCCATTTGCAGAGGTTTCTTGTTTTTCATCATCGTAGCTCTCGCATTGCTGTAGTGGAGCTACTACATCAAATGCCACATAATGATGGAAATGAATTCATAGAAAACCAGATATGAATAATATTAATACTAGAAATTTGGATCTAAATTTGCTGGTGGTATTCGTCACTCTGTGGGAAACCCAAAACGTGACTAGGGCAAGCGAGCGCTTGGCATTAAGCCAGTCAGCAGTGAGCCACGCATTGCGTCGGCTAAGAGACAGACTTTCGGACGAGCTGTTTGTTAACGGTCGAGGAGGTCTTCTACCTACACCTCGCGCGATTGAGCTGATCGGTCCTGTACGTGAGGCTCTGGCACAGCTGGATGGCGCGCTCAAAGGAGCGGCCCCATTTGCGCCCCAGTACGAGCAGAGAAAGTTTCGTATCGCCGCCGGAGACATCATTGAATTTTTGATCCTACCCCGCCTAGTTGCGCAGATTGCGCACGAGGCACCGAATGTCATCGTTGAGGTACTACCGTACCCACAGCGAAACGACATCTCGTCACTGCTGGAAAATGGCGAAATTGACTTGATAATAGGCGCACCAGGACCAACATCCGCATCCCTTCGTCAAACACCTATAATATCCGTGCCCTTGTTGACTCTGATCTGGCAGAAGGAAGGTCTAACTCAGGAGCGTCTCCCTTTGAACCTTTATCTTGAGCGCCCCCACGTCATGATTGAAATGCACCAACGAGGAGAAAATGTCATTGATGATGCTTTGCGTGCCCAGGGGTTGGCACGGCGTAGCGGCGTGCTAGTGCAAAACTTCATGGCCATGCCCGTGATCGCAGAACAAACCGGATACATCTGCAATCTCCCCGCACAGATCGCGCATGTATTCGCTCAAACTTTCAATCTGAGCTGCCACACGCCGCCGCTCGACTTTCCCGCTCCAGAGCTCCATGCATATTGGCACAACAGGTTTGATACAGATCAAGGACTAGCGTGGCTCTTACAGAAAATACGACAAAGTGCAAGTGGGCCTTGACCAACGTTTTTCACACCCTGATCGAACCCGCAGAACCATCGCTAAGGGTGTGAAGCTTGGGAGAGGCTTGCGATCAGATTTTTACAGAATCCGTTCAGTGAGTGGCCCCTACTGTCGTAGCCACCTCCTGACCTCGTAATACGGCCCACTAGGAGGTGCTATGAGCAATCCGCGTTATCCCGAAGAGTGCAAAATCGAAGCAATCAGGCAGGTGACCAAACGAGGTCTGGGTCACGGACATCACCTACATCCCCACCTATGAAGGCTGGTTGTATTTGGCGGTGGTGCTCGATCGGGGGTGTACGAATTTTTGTGTAACCGGCTAATGAGCGACACTGTCGCTCCGAACCGGAGACACGATGAGCAAGAAACTACATCCCATCACCGACGAGCTGCTGGATCAGCTCTTGGCCAACTATCAAAAACCTGAAGACCTGATTGGTGCCGAAGGCATCCTCAAGCAGCTGACCAAAAAGCTGGTTGAGCGTGCGCTGGATGCCGAGTTGACTCACCATCTGGGGCACGACAAGCATCAGCCGGTCGGTAACTCGTCTGGCAATACCCGCAACGGCTTTAGCCGCAAGAAGCTCAAGGGCCAGTTCGGCGAGCTGCCCATTGAGATACCGCGTGATCGGCATGGCACCTTCGAACCGCAGATCGTCGAGAAGCACCAGACCCGCTGGGTGGGGTTCGACGACAAGATTCTTTCGCTGTACGCACGGGGCATGACCGTGCGCGAGATTCAGGCACACCTACAGGAGATGTATGGCGCCGAGGTATCGCCCAGTCTGATCTCCTCGGTGACCGATGCCGTAACCGATGAGGTGAAGGCCTGGCAGTCACGGCCGCTCGACGCGGTCTATCCCATCGTCTACCTCGACTGCATCCACACCAAGGTGCGTGAGGGTGCCGTGCGGGTGAAGGCGGTTTACCTGGCGCTGGGCATCAACCTGGCCGGGGAGAAGGAAATCCTCGGGCTATGGATCGCCCAGAGCGAGGGTGCCAAGTTCTGGTTGCAGGTGGTGACCGAGTTGCGCAACCGTGGCGTGCAGGACATCTTCATCGCCTGCGTGGATGGCCTGAAGGGCTTCCCCGAGTCCATCGAGGCTGTCTTCCCGCACACCAGCGTGCAACTGTGCATCGTGCATATGGTCAGGCACAGCCTGAACTACGTCTCTTGGAAACGGCGCGCCGAGGTAGCGGCTGACCTGAAGCGGATTTACCAGTCCAGCACGGCGGACGAGGCTGAGCTGCGCCTTGGCGAGTTCGAAACCAAATGGGATGACGACTACCTGGGGTTCTACCCCGTTTCCACGGACGGTTATAAAACGGCTGTGAGCTTCCGATCCTGAGCAGCAACTCTACGTCGCATCCTGGGGTTATGGAACCGCTCGATGTATTCAAACAGATCAGCTCTTGCCTCGTCCCGCGTTCGGTAACGCCGATGGTGTACTCGCTCGCGTTTCAGCATGCCGAAGAACCCCTCACAGGCTGCGTTGTCTCCGCAATGGCCAGGTCATTACGTTGAAGCCGGACCTTCGTTGGTGCTCAGATGGCCTTGAGATCCGCTGCTGGAACAAGGAGGTTGTCCGCGTAGCCTTCAGCCTGGACTGCTGTGATTGTGAGCTGATGCGCTATGTGGCGACTACTGGTGGCATCACCGGTGAGATGGTTCAAGGCCTGCTGCTGGAAAGCTTAGAATACCGGCTCGGCCAGTCAGAGCGAGTGCCTCATCCGCTGGAATGGCTGACGGACAATGGCAGTTGCTACACTGCCAAAGAAACGCGAGCCTTCGCGTCCTCTCTGGGCTTTGTCGTGTGTACCACACCGGTGAGAAGCCCTCAGAGCAACGGCATGGCTGAGGGCTTCGTGAAGACGTTTAAGCGCGACTATGTGTACTTGAACGATCTCCCTGATGCCGCCACGGTGATGGCCAGCTTGCCGGAATGGGTCGAAGACTATAACCGCAGTCACCCGCACAAGGGGCTGAAAATGAAATCGCCCTGGGAGTACAGGGCGGAACTGGCATCAAACGAATGAGGTGGTGTCCAGTTTAGCGGGGGCAACTACACCCGCAGGAACCCTCACCAGCCCGCACAGCCTGATGCCAGGCCGTTGATTTTCAACAAATCGCTCGATCGATCCGCGCTTGCGGACTGCAGACTTCCAATGGGCCGGAAATCTGGCTCGCCCAGACGGTTCTCGGTACCGACACGTTGCAAACAGTCGGTACTTCTCGATAACTACCCGACGAATCGGAACATCTCAGCTCGCCCTGATGTTGCCCCTGCTTGCTGACGCAGCTTGGAAGTTCTGGCTGCAATAATGCCCCCCCAATCGCTGTGGAAGGTAGTTCCCAGGGCAAGTGCAATCGAGGGGGATCGCTGCGTAGGGCCGTGTGACCCCCATCCTGCAGCGTGACCTGATTGGGTCAAGGCCGGGTTGTCATGCAGGCAGTTTGGCTGCAAGCAGTTCGACCTTCTCGATATTGGGCGGAGAACTGAGCAAGGTCGCGGCGTTGGCCATCAAGGCCGCAGCGATCTGGCCGTTCAGATGTGCTTGGCGACCTGCCTCATCGGCAAAGGCATCGAACACACCGAACGTCGACGGGCCAAACTTCAATGCGAACCAGGCCGTGGTGCCGGACTCGGCGTTGGCGAGCGGCAGTGCGCTGGCCAGGAAGTCGGCAAGCGCAGCCTCCTGGCCGGGTTTGGCTTCGAGGCGAACAAACAGGGCGAGCTTGGTCATACTGTAATCCTTTGGGTAAATGGGTTAGGTGAATGGATCAACGAGCCCGCAGTCTAAGTCGTCATGCCAGCCATCTCTATAGACAATAATGACAACATTGATATCATTGTTGCCATGAAACTCCATATCCTTGTTTGTGATGGCGTGTTTGATCTGGGGCTTGCGGCGCTCACTGACACAGTGGACTTGGCCAATGCGATGGCGGGCTCGCTGCCACAGGCTCCCGCGCACATAGAGCTCACGCTGGTGGGCGTGCGGCGTCGCATCCGAACTGCGCAAGGCTTGACGGTCCCCGTGGTCACAGCGCGTGGTGTGCCGGCACCAGACGTCGTGCTCGTGCCCGCGTTTGGCGACAAGATGCCTGACACGCTCTCGGCTCGCCTCGCACGCCCCGATGTGCCCGATGCGGTCGCCATGCTACAGCAGTGGTCCACCGCTGGCGCGCACCTAGGTGCCGCCTGCTCCGGTAGCTTCTTGCTTGCAGAAAGCGGCCTGCTTGATGGGCATCGTGCGACGACGTCATGGTGGTTGGGGCCGATGTTTCGGCAGCGCTATCCGAACGTCACGCTGGACGAATCACGCATGATCGTGAACTCGACACGCTTCACTACCGCGGGTGCCGCTTTGGCCCACGTCGACCTGGCCTTGCGCATCATCCGGGAGCGCAGTCCGGCGCTGGCGGCCCTGGTGGCACGCTATCTGCTGGTCGAGACACGCAGTTCGCAAGCCGAGTTCGTTATTCCCGACCACCTTGCGCATGCCGACCCGGTGGTGGAGCGCTTCGAGTGCTGGGCCAGAAGTCAGCTCGCGAAGGGGTTCTCGCTGGCCGAGGCGGCCAGCGCCGCGGGCACAAGCGAGCGCACCTTGGCGCGGCGGCTGCAAAGCGTTTTGGGCAAGACACCGTTGTCGTATTTCCAGGACCTGCGCGTGGAGCATGCCGTCCATCTCTTGCGCACCGGAAACGCGAGCGTCGACCAAGTCGCCGCACAGGTCGGGTACTCGGATGGGGTGAGCCTGCGGGCCCTGTTGCGCCGCAAGCTGGGCCGGGGTGTCAGGGAGTTGCGACGCGGTGGATGACCAGAGGCGTTTGGTGTATATACGGCTGGAGACGGCCAATAGCGGTCATCGAGCGCCTACAAGACCAGTGGCGATTCATATCAAATGAGGTCGCTGTGCTGGCCAAATGGAATAAGGCAGATCAGTTACTGGTATGCCGAGGCAGCCCAATGGAGATCAACGCCGCCAACAAGACAAAAGTCGAGGACACCCACAGGCAAGCTTCCAAGCCATAGGCCTGATACACCCAGCCCGACAGCAGCGTGCCGATCAGCCGGCCGAGGGCGTTGGACATGTAATAGAAGCCGACATCCAGCGACACGCCGTCTTCCTTGGCGTAACTGACAATCAGGTAGCTGTGCAGCGAGGAGTTCACCGCAAACAGCGCGCCAAACACCATCAACCCGCCGAGCAAGACCCACTGCGCCGGCAAATCACTGTTCAGACCCAGGGCAATTGCGGCGGGCAACCCAGCCAGCACGGCCGCCCAAGCGAATGCCGCACGACCATCCGGCAACTGGCCGCTGGCCTTGCCGGTGATGGCCGGGGCGAAGGACTGCACAATGCCGTAGCCGATCACCCAGGCAGCGAGAAAGCCGCCGACCATCCAGAAATCCCAGCCAAACACGCTGGACAGATACACCGGCAGCGCGACGACAAACCACACATCGCGGGCGCCGAATAAGAACAAGCGGGCGGCAGAGAGAATATTGATTGCCCGGCTTTTGGACAGAATGTCGCGAAACTTTGGCTTGGCCTTGGCCTTGCCCAGATCCTTTTTCAGCAGCACCAGGCTGGCCAGCCAGATCAGCGCCAACACCGCCGCCATGGCCAGCACCGCCCCAGCGAAACCGAGCAGCGCCAGCAACGCGCCACCCATAAAGAAACCCACGCCCTTGAGCGCATTCTTCGAGCCGGTAAGGATCGCCACCCACTTGTATAGCGTGCCCTGCTGGCTGTCAGGCACCAGCAATTTGATCGAGCTTTTCGCACTCATCTTGTTCAGGTCTTTGGCGATACCGGACAGCGCCTGAGCTCCCATCACCCAGGGAATCGTCAGCCAGGCCGCCGGCACGGTGAGCATCAGCAAGGCCGCCACCTGCAGACCCAGGCCGATATTCATGGTGCGATTAAGCCCCAGCCGCGCGCCCAGATAACCGCCGACCAGATTGGTTATGACGCCGAAAATCTCATAGAACAGAAACAGCGCGGCAATCTGCAGCGGCGTGTAACCGAGGCTATGAAAATGCAGCACCACCAACATGCGCAACGCGCCGTCGGTGAGGGTAAAGGCCCAGTAGTTGCCGGTTACCAATAGGTATTGGCGCACTTCGGGGGCTAGGCGGGATAAGGCGTGCATAACGATCCTGCTCGGAAGCTTGGCTGGAGGGTGTGCAACTAGGTGAGAGGGGCTTTAGCCGCGACAAATTGGAGGCAAGTCGCGGCTAAAGCCCCTCCCACATACGCAGGGCGATTCTCAGTCGGCGGCGCCGACCATCCGCGCCAGCTCAACCGCGCGATTCGCGTAGCCCCACTCGTTGTCGTACCAGGCGTAGAGCTTCACCTGGGTGCCGTTGACCACCATGGTCGACAGCGCGTCGATAATCGAAGAGCGCGGATCGGTGCGGTAGTCGATGGATACCAGCGGACGTTCCTCGTAACCGAGGATGCCCTTGAGCGGGCCAGCGGCAGCAGCTTTCAGCAGTTGATTGACCTCCTCCACCGTGGTCGCACGCTCGACTTCGAATACGCAATCGGTCAGCGAGGCGTTGGCCAGGGGCACGCGCACGGCGTGGCCGTTGAGCTTGCCGCGCAGCTCGGGGAAGATCTCGGCAATTGCCGTGGCGGAACCGGTGCTGGTGGGGATCAGACTCATGCCGCTGGCGCGGGCGCGGCGCAGGTCCTTGTGCGGGGTGTCGAGAATGCTCTGGGTGTTGGTCAGGTCGTGGATGGTGGTGATCGAGCCGTGGCGGATACCGAGGTTCTCGTGAATCACCTTGACCACTGGGGCCAGACAGTTGGTGGTGCAGGACGCCGCCGTAACAATGCGGTGCTGCGCCGGGTCGAATAGCTGCTGGTTAACGCCCATCACGATATTCAGCGCGCCCTGCTCTTTTACCGGTGCGCAGACCACCACGCGTTTCACGCCTTGATCCAGGTACGCCTGCAGCACCGCAACGGTTTTCATCTTGCCGCTGGCCTCAATCACCAGATCGCAGCCGCTCCAGTCAGTATCGGCAATGGTCTTGTTGGCCTTGACCTGAATGCGTTTGCCGTCGATCAGGATGCACTCGCCCTCACTGCTCGCCTCGCTATTCCAGCGGCCATGCACCGAATCGAAATTGATCAGATGGGCGTGGGTTGCGGCGTCACCGGCCGGGTCGTTGATCTGCACAAACTCAAATTCAGGCCAGCCCCAGGCGGCGCGCAGCGCCAGACGACCGATACGACCAAAACCGTTGATACCTACCTTGATAGCCATAAACGAATTCCTTCTACAAAGTGATTAGGCGCTACGCGGCGCAAACATGATGATCGCCATACCGAGCAGGGCCACGCCGGCGCCCAGCAGGTCCCAATGGGTCGGGCGAATCCCGTCCACCAGCCACAGCCAGATAATTGCCATCGCCACATACACCCCGCCGTAAGCGGCATACACCCGGCCGGCGGCGGTCGGGTGCAAGGTCAGTAGCCAGGCGAACAGCGCCAGCGCGGCGGCGGCAGGCACCAGCAACCAGATGCTCTTGCCCTGAAGCCACAGGTACGGCAGGTAGCAGCCGATGATCTCGGCCAGCGCCGTCAGGGCAAACAGGCCCAGGGTATTGAGCATGCTCATCTCAGTTGCCGAACTGGGCGATCCAGCCCGCATGGGCCGGATGCTGAATGGCTTTCGGCCGCAGCGCCTGCACCAGGCTAATGGCTTCGCTGCGGGCGATATCCAGCTCGATCAGGATGCGCGCAGCAATCAGCCCGGTACGCCCGGAACCGCCTTTGCAGTGGATGGCGATGGCCTTGTCAGCCGCCAGCAGCTCAGCAATTTGCGCCATGGCCGCCGGCCAGGCTGCGTCGAAATCCGCCTGTGGCACCTGCTCATCGGCCACGGGTAGATGCAGCCAGAGCAACCCTTGCGCGGCGCACAGCGCGGGCAAATCGCTAGCGGCGTTATGCGCCAGTTCGGCGTAGGGCATCAGGGTCAGTACCGCATCGGCGCCAGCCTGTTGCAGAGTGTTCAAAGCGCTGTCGATGCTGCTGTCCTTGGTGCCAGGGCAAGGCGTGAAGATCAACCGGCCGGGACGATTAGGAATGCTGAGAACATCAAAGGGATGGGACATGCTGATTGATCCTGAAAATTAAATGGAAGCCTGATTGACCCGTTTGGACAGCTGCTCGGCGGATTCCTTGCGCTCGGAGTAGCGGTCCACCAGGTAGTCCGTTTGGCCGCGCAGCAACAGGGTGAACTTGACCAGTTCCTCCATCACGTCGACCACGCGGTCGTAATAAGCCGAAGGTTTCATCCGCCCGGCGTCGTCAAATTCGAGAAAGGCTTTGGCCACCGAGGACTGGTTGGGGATGGTGAACATGCGCATCCAACGGCCCAGCACGCGCATCTGATTCAGCGCATTGAAAGACTGCGAGCCGCCGCTGACCTGCATCAGCGCCAGGGTCTTGCCCTGGGTAGGGCGCACGGCGCCCATGCTCAGGGGAATCCAGTCGATCTGCGACTTGAACACCCCGGTCATAGCACCATGGCGCTCCGGTGAGCACCAGACCATGCCTTCGCTCCACAGCACCAGCTCGCGCAGTTCCTGCACCTTGGGGTGATCCTCGGGCGCATCGTCCGGCAACGGCAGGCCACTGGGGTTAAAGATGCGCGTTTCGGCACCGAACTGCTGCAGCAGGCGCGCGGCCTCCTCGGTCAACAGGCGGCTGTAGGAGCGCGCGCGGTTGGAACCGTACAGCAGCAGAATGCGCGGTTTGTGTTGCGGGGCCGGCTTGGCCAGTTGCTCCTGGCTGGGCGGATCGAGCAGTTCAGGGTCGATATTCGGCAGTTCAGGGTACATAGCAATTCCTGGCATCAGAGGCTGGCGATACGGCGCAACTCGGCCCGCAGAGCCTCGCGGTTAAGAGTGGTCGGCAGGGCCGCAAAAAAAGCATTAAGCCGCGCCTGAATAATCGCCACGGTTGCATCGAAAGCCGCGTCGATCTGCGCGGGCGTACCGACCAATTCGGATGGATCAGCCAAACCCCAATGTGCCTTGAGCGCGGGACCGAAGAACACCGGACAGGCATCACCAGCGGCCTTGTCGCACACGGTAATAACCAACTCCGGCGCCAGTTCGGCGTGTACCTCGGTGCCCTTGCTGTTCAGCCCCTCAGTGGAAATACCTGCGCGGCGCAAGGCCTCCAAAGCCTGAGGATGAACCTCGCCCTTGGGCTGGCTGCCGGCGCTGTAAGCGCGCATGCCGGCTGGAGCCAAGTGATTGAATAGCGCCTCGGAAAGGATGCTACGACAGCTATTTGCGGTGCAGAGAAACAAGACTTTCATGGCATTCCTTGATGTGAGGCTTAGGCTAACCGCAGAGGCTTAGCCGCTCGGGTCGATTGCGCATGCTCAGCAGCTTTTCGCTATTAACCGCCAGCCAAGACTGGTTGGCCTGCACAACCACCTTCAGCATCTGCTGCACCCACTCGGGCAGCTGTGGGTGTAGGCGGTAGTACACCCACTGACCGCGACGCTGATCCTCCAACAGGCCGCAACTGCGCAGTTGTGCCAGGTGACGAGAAATCTTCGGCTGGCTGTCTTCCAGCGCAGTGGTCAGCTCGCATACGCACAACTCGCCCTCGGCAGCTATAAGTAGGGTCATGCGTACGCGGGTTTCATCGGCCAGGCATTTAAAGACCCTGGTGGGGCTTATGGGTTCTAGCATCGGGGCCTCAGCGCTTGCTCTTCACCAATACAAACATCTTGATGCGTTCGTGAATCTCGTGAAGCGTGTGTTTATAGGCGTTGGCCTGTTGGCTGATCGCTGGGTCTGCAAAATTCCAGGCAAGGTACTCTCCGGCGCCCGGCAAGGTGCTGCACTCGAAAGCAGCCTTGTCACACAAAGTGATGACGTAGTCGAAGTGCTGACCAGCAAACTCATCTAATGACTTGCTACGCAGACTATCGGTTGCAACCCCCAGCTGATCCAGCGCCATGCGTGCTCGCCGGTCAACCTCATCAGGCAAAGTACCGGCGCTGAACGCCTCGTAGCCATCCGGGTCGGTATGGCGCAGCAAAGCTTCGGCCATTTGCGAACGGGCCGAGTTGGCCACGCAGAGAAATAACACTCGGGTTTTCGATGTCATTGCAGCAGCGCCATTAAAATTCGGTTTGGCGAATATATTAAAAACCATATATCTTGTAAACCGAATATCTTGATGACCCTACTCTCGCCACAAGCGAGCAACCAAGGAGCGATTGCATGACCCTGCAAGAGCCAGTGGATGTTCTGATTATCGGCGGCGGCCAGGCCGCGCTGGCCACAGCCTACTTTCTACGGCGCACCCAGCTGTCGTTTCTGCTGCTGGATGATCAGGCGCAACCCGGCGGCGCTTGGCAGCATGGCTGGGACTCGTTGCGGCTGTTCTCCCCCGCCACCTGGAGTTCGATTGCCGGCTGGCAGATGCCCAACCCTGAGCCTGGCTACCCGCACCGCGATGCCGTAATCGACTACCTTGCGCAGTACGAGGCGCGCTATCAGCTGCCGATTGTGCGACCGGTACATGTCGATTCGGTGACGCATGACGGCGAGTTGTTTGTGGTGCAGGCCGGCAGCCAGCAATGGCGTTGCCGCGCCCTGGTCAGCGCCACCGGCACCTGGAGCAAGCCGTTTATCCCGTCCTATCCCGGCAGCGCAGAGTTCGCCGGCGAGCAGCTGCACTCGGCGCATTACCGCAACCCGCAGGCCTTTACCGGCAAGCGCGTGTTGGTGGTAGGCGGCGGCAACTCCGGGGCGCAGATTCTCGCCGAGGTATCAAAAGTCGCCGAGACCCTGTGGATCACCCCAGAGCCGCCGGCCTTTCTGCCCGATGAAGTCGATGGCCGGGTGCTGTTCGAGCGCGCCACCGAACGCTGGAAGGCCCAACAGGAAGGTCGCGTGATCGACCAGCCGGTGGGCGGCCTGGGCGATATCGTGATGGTCGAGCCGGTGCGGGAAGCCCGCGAGCGCGGCGTACTGGTGGCCGAACGGCCGTTCCAGCGTTTCACGGAAGAAGGTGTTGAGTGGATCGATGGCCGCCGCGAGGCGGTTGATGCGGTGATCTGGTGCACCGGCTTTCGCCCAGCATTGGATCATCTGCAAGGCCTGGACGTGCTGGAAGCCGATGGCAAGGTCAGGGTCGACGACACTCGCGCCAGCAAGCAACCCAAGCTGTGGCTGGTCGGTTATGGCGAGTGGACCGGGGCGGCTTCGGCGACCCTGATCGGCGTCACCCGCACCGCGCGCAGTACGGTCAATGAAATCGCAGAAGCCCTGCAGGGCGATACAGATCAATAGCAGACCACCCGAGTGCCATTAAACTCGGCACTCAGCAACAAGGAACCAGCAATGTCCAGTCAGTGTGAAGTCATCGGTAAGCAAGCCGCAGGTGCCCCTCTGGGTTTTTTCGAGCGCTATCTGACGCTCTGGGTTTTTCTCTGCATCATTGGCGGCACTCTGCTCGGCCTCTATGCGCCGACGGCAGCGCAGGCGGTGGGCGCGCTGGAAATCGCTCAGGTCAATATCCCGGTGGGATTGCTGATCTGGGTGATGATCATCCCCATGCTGATGAAGATCGATTTTCGCGCCATCGGCGAGGTCTACCAGCAGCGCGCCGGCTTGGGCGTAACCCTGAGCATCAACTGGCTGATCAAGCCGTTTACCATGGCCTTTCTGGCGTGGCTGTTTCTGCGCCATGTGTTCGAAGGCTGGCTGCCGGCCGAACAGATCGACAGCTACGTGGCCGGGCTGATTCTGCTCGGTGCCGCGCCGTGTACCGCGATGGTGTTTGTCTGGAGCAACCTGTGTAAGGGCAACGCCAACTTCACCCTGACCCAGGTGGCGATCAACGATTTGGTGATGGTGTTCGCCTTCGCCCCCATCGTCGCCCTGCTGCTGGGCGTGTCGTCGATCCCAGTGCCGTGGGACACCCTGCTGCTGTCGGTGGTGATGTATATCGTCATCCCCCTGGCCATCGCCCAATTTATCCGCGCGCGTCTGCTGCGCCGGGGTGACGCGGCGTTGCAAGCGGTGCT
Source organism: Pseudomonas abyssi (assembly GCF_003444685.1). Classification (NCBI taxonomy): domain Bacteria; kingdom Pseudomonadati; phylum Pseudomonadota; class Gammaproteobacteria; order Pseudomonadales; family Pseudomonadaceae; genus Pseudomonas; species Pseudomonas abyssi. The sequence continues at coordinate 127,143 of NZ_LMAZ01000007.1, forward strand.
CGCGCGCATCGGCCCGTTCTCCATCCTCGCCCTGCTGGCCACCCTGGTGCTGCTGTTCTCCTTCCAGGGCCAGACCATAGTCGCGCAGCCGCTAATCATCGCCATGCTGGCGGTACCGATTCTGCTGCAGACGCTGTTTATCGCCGCCCTCGGTTACTGGATGTGCCGGCAACTCAAGGTACGCCACGATATTGCCGGCCCGGCGGCGATGATCGGTGCGTCGAACTTCTTCGAACTGGCCGTAGCCGTGGCTATCGCGCTGTACGGCTTCAACTCCGGCGCGGCGCTGGCCACGGTGGTCGGTGTGCTGATCGAGGTGCCGGTCATGCTCTGGCTGGTACGCATGGTCAATAACAGCAAGGGCTGGTATGAGCGCGCCCCGGCGCAAGGATAAGGAAGCCCTATGGAACTGTTCAGATGGCTCAATGACCAACTGCTGCGCATGGACTGGCTGGCCTGGCTGGTGCGCGTGCTGCTGGAGGACGGTTTTGGCCTGGACATGACCAGCCGAAGCGGTGCCAGCCTGCACTTCTTTATCTATGACGTAATCAAGATCTTTATCCTGCTGGCGGTGCTGATCTTCAGCATTTCCTGGGTGCAGAGCTATTTCCCACCCGAACGCACGCGGCGGATTCTCGGCGGCATGAGTGGCTTCAAGGCCAAACTGACCGGTGCATTACTGGGCACTATCACACCGTTTTGTTCCTGCTCGTCGATTCCGCTGTTTATCGGGTTTACCAGCTCGGGTCTGCCGCTGGGAGTGACATTTGCCTTTCTGATCTCCTCACCGCTGGTGGACCTGGCCTCGGTGATTCTGCTGGCGAGCATCTTCAACTGGTCGATTGCCATCGCCTACGTGCTGATCGGCTTGGTGCTGGCGGTGCTGGGCGGCACCCTGATCGGCCGAGCGAAGATGGAGCGATACGTCGAAGCCTTTGTCATGCACAACCCGGTGCTAGACATACCCCAGGCAGAACTGACGTGGCGTGACCGGGCGCAATTTGCCTGGGCACAGGTCAGCGATATTTTCCGCAGGGTTTGGCTCTATGTGTTGATTGGCGTTGGCATCGGGGCGGCAATCCATAACTGGATTCCCGCTGATTGGATCGAAGCGCTGCTGGGGCAGGACAACTGGTGGTCGGTGCCGCTGGCCACCCTGGTCGGCGTGCCGATGTATGCCGATATCTTTGGCACCCTGCCGATAGCCGAAGCGCTGGTCGGCAAGGGCATCGGCCTGGGTACGGCGCTGGCCTTTATGATGGCCGTTACCGCGCTGTCGCTGCCCTCACTGATCATGCTCAAGAAAGTGGTCAAGGCACCGCTACTGGCCTTGTTCATCGGCATCGTTACGGTCGGCATTGTACTGATCGGTTACCTTTTTAACGCCTTTGCCTATCTGTTTATCTAACTTTTGGAGCACAGCATGATCATCAAAATTCTTGGTTCCGGCTGTAAGAAGTGCATCACATTGACCGAAAACACTCAGGCCGCCCTGGCCAATCTCGGCCGTGAGGCGCAGATCATCAAGGTCACAGACTTCGCTGAGATCGCCGCCCACGGTGTTATGTCGACACCGGCCCTAGTGATTGATAACAAGGTGGTCTCGGTTGGCAAAGTACTGAGCACCGAAGAGGTTGAGAAACAGCTCGGGGGCAATTAACGCAATGCGCTGAACTCAGGGTTATCGGCATACTCAGCTTGAAGCCAAGCTCAGCAGCAAACGGCAAGACGCTGCGGGCGGTCACCCATTAGATCGAGGCGTTTAGCATCTGGGCTGAGCCAGTGTTGATTAGCGGCCAAAGTGTTCTTCAAAAGCAGAATCACCCAATCCGGAAGACGCGGATGCAGGCGGTAGTAAACCCACTGACCTTGCCTGCGATCTTCAAGCAAGCCGCAATTACGCAGTTGCGCGAGGTGACGGGATACCTTTGGCTGGCTTTCATTCAGTGCACAGGTCAGCTCACAAACACACAGCTCTTCCTCTCGGGTGATAAGCAACATCAGCCGGATACGAGTTTCATCAGCCAAGCATTTGAAAACGGTGGTTGGAGTAAGGTAGTCGGCCATAGGGTCTCAGCGCTTAGTTTTTTCAGTACGAATATCTTGGTACGTTCAGGTAGTCGTGGGCCTGATAGAGCTCATCCGGCGAGATGCTGCTTAGGTAAGATCAGTCAGCTTTAGCGATGAAAGGCTAATGCCCGGCAAAGAGTCTGGTACTCCAGCATGACTTATCGCACAGCGTGATGACATTTTCGAAGTCTCCACATGCAGACCGGCCGACGGGCTAGCCAGCCACGCCCTTGCCTATCAAACCAAAATCATCAAGGCAGCAAAAGCACCGCTGCCCCATCTCGCGAATGCCTTGATCTCTAAATATCAATCATGACTCTGCTGCGATTACGGATAGTAAGGGGATGAACCATGCATCACCCCTACTGATTTACAGCCAAACTTCCTTTGGCGTAACCGCAACAAGGTCAGAATCCGATTCAGATAAATCGCGAAACATCTGGTTACTCGCATATCCATATCTTGTAACTTTTCCGTAATCAAACGGGCTTTAGGATTGCTTTCACCTAAACCCAAGCAGGAACCTTGTGATGAAAAAACTGACCCTGACGGCAATGCTGCTCACCAGCCTGTTTGCCAGCGCCACTTTCGCTAGCCAATACGACAAACCCGGCTTTGTCACCGAGGTTGAAGATGGTCGCCTGTGGGTATTCCGTGAAGGCTCCAAGGAGCTAGAAGAGTTCAAGAAATCCGGCGAGCCGGCTAAGCAGTTCGCCGACATCGGTTCTGGCCCTGAAGGTATGACCGTCAAGTCTGCCGACGAGGCGACCCTGAAAGATTACCTACAAGCACTTAAGAAGTAATTTTCACAGGCACTGCTCCCCAATCAGAGAGAGCAGTGCCTGGCCTTCTTCTGCGCTTTACATGTGCATACGCACATACCGCAAACTGATGGAATTACCTGTTCGCCAAATGCCGCCCCCAGATGTTGCAGCCTGACCAACCTTAGAAGGGATTTGGCTCACATTACGGGCTGCGATGCGCACTAGTCGTAGCATGCGCAATCACCAGCTTACCTTTCCATCCATATGAACGATTCCTGTCCTAGAATTTTGGGGTAAGCGGATTAAATGGTTGATCTTACCTTTGCATGAGAGTGAGACAGACCGGCATCTCATCGGATTATCTGGTTGATGCTTCACCTACTGCTGGTGCATGTTTCCTTCGCTAATTCCAGCAAGAACCCCACACGCCTCAACTTCCCGGTCATCGTTGCAACTCGCTCTCAGTGAAACGAGTTGTTTCTCAAGCGCTTGCAGAGCGGTTATCTGCGACCGCACATGAGAGATGTGATCATCGAGCAAGGCGTTGACGGCGGTACAAGGCTGATGAGGGTCGTCCTGATAGCTCTGTAGTTCGTGAATCTCAGCCAGTGACAGGCCCAGGATTCTGCAGCGACGGATGAAGGCCAGCCCCTCACCATGCTTCTCGGTATAGACACGGTAACCGTTGTCCTGCCGATCAGGCGGCGGCAACAAGCCCTGCTGTTCATAGAAGCGGATCGTCTGTGTTTCGACCCCTACCAACTGCGCCAACTGACCAATGCGCATCAGCCTCCTCCCCAACGGATTCTTTACTCTATTGACCTTATAGTAGCTTTATAGTTTTAAATGGTACCACAACATTGTTCAAGTGGAGTCGTATCATGAGCAAATCCTGTGGTGGCGCCTGTGGCGGTGATGCAACGTCCGCAGCGGATACCGATATACAGGCCTCCTCCGAGGCGCCAGGGAGATGGGTCAGTGTTTATGCCGTGCCGAAGATGGACTGTCCATCAGAAGAACGAATGATTCGCCTAGCCCTGAACGGCTTTGAGGAGATTCGGGCGCTGTCCTTCGACTTGTCGAACCGCCGGCTGAAGGTCGTGCATGACGGCGAGGTCGAGCCCGTCACCTCGAAACTGAAGACCTTGGGGCTAGGCGCCTCGCTTCAGGAAACCGTCGCTGCAAATCCGGAGACCATCAAGGCCGCCGAGTTTTCGGCAGCTTCTGCTAAGCAAGAATCCGGGACCCTGCGCTGGTTGCTCGGCATCAATGCACTTCTGTTCGTGGTGGAAATGACTGCCGGTCTGATCGCCCAGTCCACCGGCCTGATTGGAGAATCCCTGGACAATTTTGCCGATGCGGCGGTGTACGGGCTTGCCCTTTATGCGGTTGGACATAGCGTGAAAATGCAGGTACGTGCCGCGCATCTTGCTGGTGTACTGCAACTGATCTTGGCTGTGGGCGTGCTCGTAGAGGTGGTGAGACGCTTTGTATTCGGTAGTGAGCCTGAATCGCTGGTGATGATGGCTATCGCATTCGTCGCATTGATTGCCAATACCAGTTGTCTGCTGCTCATATCCAAACATCGGGAAGGTGGGGCGCACATGAAGGCAAGCTGGATATTCTCGGCCAACGACGTGGTGATCAACCTGGGGGTCATCACCGCCGGCGCCCTGGTCGCGTGGACCGGTTCCAATTATCCGGATCTGATTATCGGCACCATCGCGGGGGGCATTGTACTTAACGGTGCCAGACGCATTTTGGCGTTGAAGGGTTAAATAATGCTCATTATTGGCAAAAAGCTCTCGCCGTATGCCCTATTGTCCATATCGGGCCTGCTGGCAGCGTCTGATCAGGCTGTAAAGTGGCTGGTGCAGCAATCAATGGCCTATGGCGAGTATGTTTCGGTGACCCCGTTCTTTAACTGGGTGAATCGCCCCGGATTTCCTAGACACTTTCCAGGCTCAGTAAATGTTGCCTTTCAAACTCTACCGGTGACAGCTGGTTGTTGAAACCGTGTCGGCGTTTTGGGTTGTAAAACATCTCGATGTAGTCGAACACGTCAGCGCGAGCATCCTGCCTAGTGCTGTAGATCTTTCGCCTAATCCGTTCCCGCTTCAGCAGTTGGAAAAAGCTTTCCGCTACCGCGTTGTCATGGCAGTTACCACGCCGACTCATGCTACCAAGCAAGTTATTGGCTTTCAGGAAGCTCTGCCAGTCACCGCTGCTGAATTGGCTACCTTGGACGCCCTTCTAAGTGTCAAGTGGATACTGTGCTTTGGTTGATGACGCTATTTCGCCTCTGGATGATGCCGTAGACCTCCCGTGCGATGTAACGCTTTAGGCACCGGATTGCTTCCAGCTTTGAATGTCCCTCTGAGAGACGTCGACTGACATAAGCCTGGGTTCGAGCGTCCGTCCGAAGCCGTCCAATAGCGATGATATGGAGCGCACTGTTTGCGGCGCGATCACCACCTCGATTCAGCCGATGTCGGGTGACCTTGCCTGAAGAGGCCTGGACCGGGCTAACCCCACATAAAGCAGCGAAGCTAGACTCTGAGCGGAAACGATCACTGTTGTCGCCTGCTGTCAGTAGAAGCTGAGCAGCGGACTCGTAACCAATGGCATTTCGGGCAACCAGCTCTGGGGCAAGATCATCAACCAAGGCTGCAATCATCACATCCAAATCCGCTATCTCGTCATGCAGTTCGAGATAACGCCGCCCCAGCGACTTCAGAGCAATCCGGTAGGCGGACGTGACCTGACGATAGCTTGATAGATCTGGACGCCATGCTGCCAGCGTTCTAATCAATTGCATGCGGGTCAACGTGCGTAATGACTCACGCAGATCATCAGGCGCACTAACGATAGTGTTCTGGATCAGCTGTAAGGTAACGCGCCTAGCTTGTATGGCCGTCTTACGACACACTTTGAGCACGCGTAACGATTCGACCATGCCGTCTCGTTTTTTTGGGGTAACTGTACGAACGCCTGCGAAAGCCGCATGTGCCGTATTTCCGGCATCAAGGGTGTCATCTTTGCCCCGCTTGCGCCTATAACTTTTATCAGGCGCAGTAACTTCAAGAACGGTGATCCCAGCCTGTTCCAAGTAGCGCAATAGGCCTGCACCGTACGTACCTGTGCACTCGATGCCCACTCGAACCACTTCACCAAACGAGCGCATCCACGTCAGCATTTGTTTGTAACCCTGACGAGTAGTCGCAAAGCTCTCACTGGCCAGGATACGATCCTGCTCGTCTACGACTGCGGCGACGTGCAGGTCTTTATGGGTATCTACACCGCCTACGACCTGTCTCGAAACACTGCTGATTTTGGCGTTGGGCATGACTGGTCACTCCGGTTCACCGATTACGAACAGAGCCGCTTCAACCGGACACCTGGACAAGACAGTAAAGTGACGTGACGTCAGGCCCTTCTTGGGTCACATGTGTCGGCAAGGCGGTCACCTTGACGTGCAGTGTTCCCGGATGGTCGACAGGTCCAGGGAAAGACACAAGGGTCGATCGGAGTGTGGGTCAGGCCATCCGAGACGCTCCACGACCAGATCATCCATCATCGGTCTATCGCTGTGTGAGTCAGACCACATGGAAACACTGGCCAGTACATTCTTACTGTCGGAGTGAATCATCACCTCCTGCTTTGGCTTGCGGCGCCAAACGGCCATCAGTAAGGCATCAATAGCCAGGTCGCTGGTCATCTGCGGCTTCATTGACCAACCGATTACCTGCCGCGAGAACAGATCGAGCACCACCGCCAAATACAACCAGCCCTCATAAGTGCGGATGTAGGTGATGTCCGTGACCCAGACCTTGTTGGGTTCGGTGACATTGAACCGACGCTCCAGATGATTCGGTGAGGCCGCTGGAGGCTTACCGCCATAGCGGCCCGGTCGACGACGATACCCTGTCTGTGAGCGCAGCCCTTCCAGACGCATCAGTCGAGCAACACGATGCTTGCCGCATGCTTCTCCAAGCTCACGCAGGTCGTCGTGGATTTTGCGGTAGCCGTAGACGCCACCGCTCTCTAGCCACGAGTGCTTGATCAGGCCAAGCAGACGTTGGTCATCCTTGGCTCGTGCCGACTTCGGTTCAGCCAGCCAGGCGTAGTAACCGCTGGCATGTACTTTCAGGGTCAGGCAAAGGCGGCGAACGGAATAGTCTGCGGATAGCTGACTGATGAGGGCGTACTTTAACCGCACTCCTTGGCAAAGTACGCGGCGGCCTTTTTTAGGATGTCTCGCTCTTCGGTCACGCGCTTGAGTTCGGCACGCAGACGACGCAGCTCAGCTTGCTGCTCGTCTTCTTGCACGCGTTGCTTTTCAGGTTTGCTGTAGCGCTTAACCCAGGCATACAGGCTGTGGGTCGACATGCCCAAACGAGACGCTACCTCAGCCACCGGCAGACCTCGTTCGGTCACCTGCCTGACTGCTTCGATTTTGAATTCTTCGGGATAACGCGGATTGCTCATGGCACCTCCTAGTGGGCCGTATTATGAGGCCAGGAGGTGTCTACGAAACTAGGGGCGATTCAATGTTCTTCGCATTACAAAGCAGTAATTAACCATCGCTTTCTGCCGATTCGGCTCTGTTTTAAACTCATCGTTTTTGTAGACCATCCCACGCTCGATTAGGCCATGCATGCATTACATGCATGCATTAAATGTATGGCGTTGGTCTGATGGGGAGTGGGTACCAAGCCGTATCACTTTGAATCAGGCGTGCCGAGGAAAGGTGAGTTCGAATGTGGTCCGACCGTCTTTGCTGGCGACGGCCACGTGGCCTTTGTGGAGGTTCATCACTGAACGGACAATAGCTAGCCCCAATCCTGCCCCACGAGGTTGTATGCCGTTAACGCGGTAAAAGCGGTCGAACAGGTGCGGGAGATGATCCGATTCGATAGTCGCGCCATGATTGGTGACAGCCAGCGAGACGATGTCTATGTCCTTCTCAAGTATCTTAATTTCGACCGTGCTGCCAGTATTCGAATGCCGCAACGCGTTGGATAGCAGGTTGGAAATGGCCCGTTGGACCATAAGCCGATTTCCTAGAACTATGGCATCGCCCGTTACCGTCGTTGCGACTCCGGCTTCTTCGGCGAGGACTTCGAGGTATTCACAGACGCGATTCGCCTCACTTCCCAGGGATAGTTGTTCGAGTTTCAGTGCTGGGCTGGCGTGGCTGGCCTGGGCGAGAAACAGCATGTCTGACACGATTCGATCCATACGTTCCAGTTCTTCAACGGATGATTCGAGTACTTCACGATACTGCTCTTTGCTTCGCTCACGTACCAAAGTCACTTGGGCCTTGCCTATTAGGTTGTTCAGCGGAGTTTTCAATTCATGGGCCACATCGTCCGAGAACTGTGACAGTTGCTGAACTCCGTCATCGAGTCGATGAAGCATTACGTTGAGGCTGTGCGCTAATGCCTGGAGTTCTTGTGGGAGCCGATCGCTGCGGATTCGGGGTGATAGGTCCTGTGTCGATACCTTAGTCGCCAAGACCCGGAACTTGCGCAGCGGTCGCAAACCATTTTGGGCGATTAGCCATCCAGCCAATCCGATCAATATCAGTAGCATCGGCACGATCACTAAGGCCGAGCGCAGGAATGCAGCCACCAGCCGTTGATCGGCACTGCGATCTTGCGAAAGCAAAAGCGTCATTGGAGCCAGTCCCGGGACCTGGATTTGCTTGCGCCCGGTTAGCATCTGCACGCCATCCTTCGTTGTCCAGCCAAGATAGTCGCCGTCCCTGCTCACGAGATCCAGCAGCTGCGGCGCATGGGCGAACCGGCCGATATTGAAAATGGCTGATTGCGCCGTATCGCCGATGACCGTAATCGAAAGGTTGTCATGGCCGAGTACCGTATCGCTCAGTGCGTGTTGCCAGGAACGACCCATACGGGCTTTGGTGTCTTCTAGGAGTCCATGATCGATCTGCGAGAGCTTGGCCGTCACCTCCTCCTGGGCGCGCAATTCCAGTTGGCGCACAAGTACCCAGTAGCTCAGTGCAATCAGTAGCGCGACCAAAGCGGCGCCGGTCAGTGTGATTTGAAGCGCGAGACGCGATGCGAGGCTGAGTGGCTTCAAGGCCGCGCCTCCAGCACGTACCCGACACCGCGAATGGTGTGTATCAGGCGATCGCCAAAGGGTTCGTCCACCTTCATCCGCAAGCGACGAATTGCGACATCCACCACGTTGGTATCGCAGTCGAAGTTAATGTCCCAGACCAAGGCGGTAATTTCGGTGCGCGTCAGCACCTCGCCAGTCCGGCGCATGAGCAGGTGCAGTAACGCAAATTCTTTGCTGGTGAGATCAATACGCTGACCACTCCGGTAGGCCCGATGCCGGCCAGGGTCCAGTTCGAGGTCGGCTACACGCAGGTTGCTTGGAAGTGCGACTGCCTCGCCTCGCCGCAACAGTGTCCGGATACGAGCGAGCAGCTCGGGGAACTGGAACGGCTTGACCAGGTAGTCGTCGGCGCCCAGTTCCAAGCCGCGGACTTTTTGCTCTAGGCGGGCGTTGGCTGTCAGCATGATCACGCGTGTCTGCTTACGCCGCCTGATGAGTTCGAGCACCTCCCACCCATCCATGGTTGGCAGATTTACATCCAGTAGCACGATGTCATAGTCGTTCTGCAGTGCCAGGTGAAATCCATCGAGCCCATCATCCGCTCGATCAACCGTGTAACCACATTCGATAAGGCCCTGCTGCAGGTAGTCCGCAGCTTTGTTTTCGTCTTCTACAACCAGGATGCGCATGTTTTCAGGTAGCTCGGTAAGGAGGTAGGGTGCCGGCTAAACGGAACCAAAAATAATCTATGTAGTAACTATAAGGTCAAGACAAAAGCGACCTGGCCCTAGCGTGAAAGACAGAAGCGAAGATCTGCCTAGGGAAGCGCGAAGCACTCTAGCGCCGTAAAAGACCTGCAGGGCCATCTTGCAGATTTGTAATCTACTGGTCATTTGGTTGACTGGCAGCGCAAGGAGGCTCACTCAAGCAAAAAAAGGCGCCCCTATGGGCGCCTGAAACACATCTTCAAACCAAGGGAGCAAAAAACGAAGATGTGGTGTTGCCCGTGGTGCTCACAGGATCGAGAGCGGGTACTCTGCGATGAATCGAACCTCATCGAGGTCGGACTCGAAAGCAGTCGCCCGCGTAGTAGCCTGGCGCACCCGCAGAGAGAGATCCTTGATCGAGCCTGTCTGTACAACGTAGCGGGCTTCGACGTCGCGCTCCCAGCGTTTCTGTCCGGTCAGAGGGGCACCGTTATCGTCTTGGCGCATGTACACCTCGTTGGCGTTGCTGTAATCGGCGCCCCAACCGCGGGCGTAGCGGGTCATGAAGGTAAGGCCGGGTATGCCGTATTCCGCCATGTTCAGGTCGTAACGCAGCATCCAGGACTGCTCTTTAGGTGAGTTGAAATCACTGTACTGGATGGAGTTGTTCAGGTAGATCGAGTCCGCCTGGCGCAGGTAGTCAAAGTCATTGTTACCGTTGTTGCGCTGATAGGACGCCGTGACGGTGTGCGCGCCGAAGGCGACACCCAGGCTGGAGCTCCAGATGTTGTTGTTGAACTCGCCCAGCAGCTCGCGGCCTTCGTCGATTGCCTTGTAGTAATTGAAGCTGCCCAGCAGCGCGACGACATCAGAAAGCGGATAGGTGGCCGATAGACCGAAGTAATGTTGGTTCCAAGCGTCCTTAAGCCGGCTGGTGTACAGACTAAGACTGAGATTTTCGTTCACGCTATAGTCGCCGCCTGCGTAGCCGAGCCAAGGCGCGTCCACGGCCCCGCCGTAGAAGGTGACGAAGTCTTCGTTCATGTTACTGGTGTTGGGCTGGCTCATCGCGTGTAGGCGACCTCCCTGGAGGGTGAGTTCGCCTAGCGAGTTGTTCACGACGGTGAAGCCCTTGAAGGACTCCGGCAGCAGTCGCGAGTCGCCGAAATGTACGACAGGCGTAGTGGGAAACACATCGCCGGCCTTGATCTCGGTATCGAGCAGCCGTGCTTTCACCGCGCCTCCCACCCGAGTGAAATCATCCTCCGGATCGCCAGCGCTGTCGTGGGGAAGCAGGTCGATGCTGCCACCCACACCGGAGCGTCCCGAACCGGAATCGAGTTTGAGGCCGAGCATGGCGAAGGCGTCGACGCCGATCCCCACCGAGCCTTGGGTATATCCGGACTCAAAGAATGCCATCAGTCCGTGAGCCCATTCCTCAGAATAGCCATTGCCGGTGGCGCTCCCACCGTCGCGAAAATCTCGGTTGAAATAAAAGTTGCGATTTATCAGCGAAAGCGTGCTGCCTTCGATGAAGCCCTCCGCTGTTTCCGATTGGGCAAAGACCGGGGCGCTGCCCAGTGCCAGTGAAAGGGCTGTAAGTGAAAGGGCGGCCTTTTTGCTCATGATGATGCTCCTGATATACGGCATGTCAGCGCTCGAATGACGCCTTCGCCTTTTTGTTCGAGTGCCGGGCGATGATCTCCCCCTGTAAATGACCGCAGGATTAGCGGTAAATGACGATCTCGTAATCTTGAGCGGTGCAATCGCAGATATTCCTTGGATTACAAATTTGTAATGTCGTAGTCACCCGGCCGATATCCGCGCTTATCTAAAATCACGCCGCTTAGCCATCAGCTATCTGGCCGGTTTAGTGCGGCTGAGGAAACGCTATCGACGAAGGGGGCACTGCACTGCAGTGTTGCGTATGTATCAAAAGAAACGCTTGTATCTGCTTGCTAGCGGGCTGCTTGGGCTCGGGCTGGCACTAATGTCGCTCGAGGTGGGCGCGCAAGACGGTCTGACACTGGAGCGGGCCGTGTCCCTTGCGTATGAACGCAACCCAGAATTTTCCGCTGCGCGGTCGGAGATCGGCATCGCAAGCGGTCTGCGCCGCCAAGCTGGGGTTATCCCGAACCCGGAATTAGGGTTCGAGGTGGAAGACACTCAGTCCGACCGCCAGACCCGCTCAATTACAATCACCCAGTCGATCGAGTTGGGCGGCAAGCGCGGCGCTCGAATCGGCGTGGCGGATGCTAATCGCTCGATGGTGGATGCCGATCTCGACCTTCGACGCCAAGGATTACGTGCAGATGTGATCCAGGCCTTCTTCGCCGCCCTGCGCGCCCAAGAAGGCATGCGACTGGCCGAGGCCTCTCTGTCATTGGCCGAACGGGCTGCTAAGGTCGCCGATGCACAGGTCGATGCCGGAAAAGTTTCGCCAGTGGAGGCGACGCGCGCCGATATGCAACTGGCGACCGTACAACTGGACCTGCGGCGAGCACGCCAGGAATGGGACAACGCTCGACAGATGCTAGCGCGCCTGCTCGGGACCGACGCACCGGAGTTTGGCAGTTTGCTGGGCAGTTTCGAACACCTGCCAGATGTGCCTAGCGAATCTGCATTATTGGCGCGCGTGCGTGAGAGTGCCGATATGCGTAGGGCTCTGCGCCAAGTGGCCTTGAGTGAAGCCGAGCTGGGGCTTCAGCGAAGCCAGCGCTACCCGGACATAAGCGTCAGTATCGGTAGCCAGTACGACGAAATCGAGCGTGAGCGCGTCAACCTCGTCGGCCTCTCTGTTCCGCTGCCTTTATTCGATCGTAACCAAGGCAATGTTCTGGCGGCCGCACGGCGGGCGGAGCAGGCGCGTGATCTTCGTAATGCGGCAGAGCTGCGCGTTCGTGCGGAGATCCAGCAGGCCCTTCGCGACTGGCGTACCGCACGTGCAGACGTCGAGGAAATACGCAACCGGATACTGCCGGCAGGACAGCGAACCGTGGAAGCGGCCACACGTGGTTTCAGTCTTGGCCGCTTCGCGTTCCTCGACGTGCTCGACGCACAGCGTGCGCTGATAGATGCACGCACGCGCTATCTGCAGTCATTGCAAGCCGTGGTCGACGCCTGGGCGCGTATCGAGCGGCTGTACGGACCTACCACTACCTTCGAATGACCGAAACGCCGCCATTACGTATTGGCGGTGGGGGAGCTTGCATGAAAAAACAGACGGGAATCGCTCTGGCGGTCGCTTTGGTACTGCTGACCGGCGTTGGCGTAAAACAGGGCTTCGTTCTTGAGGCGCAGGCCAGCGATAACAAGGCTGAGCACGCCGAGGATGGCCACGCGCATGAGGATGGAGAAAGCGGTCACGAGGAATCTGAGAACGACCATGGGGACGAAGACGGTCATGACGCTGAAGGCGATGGCCACGGCCATGGTGACGAAAGCGGTCATGGCGGTGAGGAGGACGAGCACGGCAACGAAACGCATGCCGAAGGTGAGATTGAGCTTTCCGAAGAGCAGATACGTGCCGCAGGCATTCAGCTAAGCAAGGCCGGACCGGCTGAAATCGGCTCGTCTGTATCTTTGCCGGGCGAGCTGCGTTTCGACGAAGACCGTACCGCACATGTCGTGCCCCGTGTGGCCGGCGTTGTCGAATCGGTTTCGGTCAACCTGGGTGACCAAGTGAAGAAGGGCCAGTTGCTGGCGGTTATCGCCAGCGAGCAGCTGTCCGAGCAGCGTAGTGAGCTGGCTGCCGCCGAGCAGCGCCTCCGGCTGGCTCGCACCTTGTTCGAGCGTGAGCGCACCCTATGGCAGGAGCGTATCTCTGCAGAACAGGACTATTTGCAGGCCCAGCAGAGCCTGCGCGTAGCAGAAATCGACTTGCGTAATGCCCAAGAAAAAACACGGGCGCTGGGCGGCGGAAGTGGCGCAGGCGTAGGCAACCGCTACGAGCTGCGCGCACCTTTCGATGCAGTGGTCGTCGAGAAGCATATTGTGCTGGGCGAGCGTGTGGATGAAACGACCAGCGTCTTCACACTGACTGACTTGTCGCGGGTTTGGGCCATGTTCAGCGTACCTGCCCGTGAATTGATGCGCGTAACCGTCGGCCGAGAGGTTGAAGTCGTCGCAGGCGAGCTAGGAGTACGAACGATGGGCAAGGTCGCCCATGTGGGCAGCCTGCTTGGAGAGCAGACGCGTGCCGCGACGGCCCGCGTGACCCTGGCCAACCCTGATGGGGCATGGCGTCCCGGTCTTTTTGTGACGGTCCGAGTCAGCGCCGATGGACGCAGTGCACCGGTCACGGTGCCGGTCGAGGCGGTCCAGACTGTGGAGAACGCGCCGACCGTTTTCGTTCGCACGCCGCACGGTTTCCAGGCGCATCCGGTCTCGCTGGGTGCAGGCGACGAAAACCGCGTGGAAATTCGTGACGGATTACAGGCCGGTCAAGAAATCGCTACGGCTGGCAGCTTCATCCTGAAATCCGAACTCGGCAAAGGCTCCGCCGAGCACGTTCACTGATCCATCGGATACCAACTTATGTTCGAACGTATTCTTCGCTTCGCCATCGAGCAGCGCTGGCTAGTGCTGCTCGCGGTCTTGGGCATGGCCGGCGTCGGGGTTTATAGCTACCAGCACTTGCCCATCGACGCTGTGCCCGACATCACCAACGTCCAGGTCCAGATAAACGCTGCGGTCCCAGGCGCGTCGCCGCTCGAAACCGAGCAACGCGTTACCTTCCCCATCGAGACGGCGATGGCCGGCTTGCCTCACCTGCGCCAGACACGTTCATTGTCGCGCTCCGGGTTCGCTCAGATCACCGTAATCTTTGATGATGGCACCGATCTCTATTTCGCCCGGCAATTGGTGAGTGAACGGCTGCAGGCCGCGAGCAACGAGCTTCCGCAGGGCGTGGAGGTCACTCTCGGTCCCATCTCCACCGGCCTGGGGGAAATCTTCCTCTGGACGGTCGAGGCCGAGCCCGAGGCGCGCCGTCCTGATGGTCAGCCCTACACGCCGACCGACCTGCGTGAAATCCAGGACTGGATCATCAAGCCGCAGCTGCGAAACGTTCGAGGCGTTGCCGAGATCAACACGATCGGTGGCTTCGCCAAAGAGTATCAGGTAGCGCCCGATCCGAAGCGCATGGCCGCGTACCGAATCACTCTGGAACAACTTGTAGTTGCGCTCGAACGTAACAACGCCAACGTCGGCGCCGGCTTCATCGAGCGTAATGGCGAACAATTGTCGATCCGCACACCCGGCCAGCTCGGCTCCCCCGAGGACATTGGCAATATCGTCCTGAGCAACGCAGGCGGTGCGCCCGTGCGGGTACGCGATATTGCCGAAGTGGGGATCGGTCGCGAGCTGCGCTCTGGCGCGGCCACCGACAATGGACGCGAGGTGGTCCTCGGGACCGCCTTTATGCTGGTGGGAGAAAACAGCCGTAGCGTGTCGCAGGCAGTCGCGCAGCGTTTGGAGATTATCAACCAGAACCTGCCAGAAGGCGTGAGCGCCATAACGGTCTATGACCGGACCGACCTTGTTGACAAGGCCATCGCCACGGTTCGCAAGAACCTAATCGAAGGCGCGATCCTGGTTATCGCCGTGCTGTTTCTGTTCCTCGGCAACCTGCGTGCAGCCCTAATCACAGCGATGGTCATCCCGCTTTCCATGCTATTCACCTTCACCGGCATGGCGACTAATAAGGTCAGTGCCAACCTCATGAGTCTAGGGGCACTCGACTTCGGCATCATCGTCGACGGTGCGGTGGTCATCGTCGAAAACGCAATCCGCCGGCTTGCCCACGCCCAGGAAAAACATGGCAGGATTCTGACCCGCAGTGAGCGTTTCCACGAAGTATTCGCGGCGGCCAAGGAGGCACGGCGTCCGCTGATCTACGGCCAGCTGATCATCATGGTGGTCTACCTGCCGATCTTTGCGCTCACCGGTGTCGAGGGGAAGATGTTCCACCCCATGGCATTCACGGTGGTAATCGCACTGTTGGGCGCCATGATTCTCTCGGTCACCTTCGTACCCGCTGCTGTTGCCCTTTTTGTCACCGGTAAAGTGCAAGAGAAGGACAACCGCCTGATGCGTGCCGCGCGCAATGGCTACGCACCGGTGCTCGACTGGGTCATGCGTCATCGCACATTGGTATTCAGTGGCGCCGTCGCTAGCGTGCTGCTGTCTGCGCTGCTGGCCATGCGAATGGGTAGCGAGTTCGTTCCGAGCCTCAGCGAGGGTGATTTTGCGCTTCAAGCTCTGCGCGTTCCAGGGACCAGCCTCTCCCAATCCGTGGATATGCAGCAGCGGCTCGAAAAGGCAATTGCCGAACAGGTCCCGGAGGTCAAGCGTACGTTTGCCCGAACCGGCACCGCAGAGATCGCGGCTGACCCTATGCCGCCGAATATTTCGGACAGCTATGTGATGCTCAAGCCCAAGGAAGAATGGCCAGATCCGGACAAATCCCGCGAGCAGCTCATTGAGGACATCCAGAAGGCGGCCGCATCTGTACCAGGCAGCAACTATGAGATGTCTCAGCCGATCCAGTTACGCTTCAACGAGCTGATTTCCGGAGTTCGCAGCGATGTGGCCGTTAAGGTGTTCGGGGACGACATGGATATTCTCAACAAAACGGCTGATGACATCGCGGCGATACTTCAGGACGTACCAGGCGCGTCCGAAGTAAAAGTCGAGCAGACAACGGGCCTCCCGCTGCTGAGCGTCAATGTGGATCGCGACAAGGCGGCACGCTTCGGACTCAACATCGGCGATGTGCAGGATACTGTCGCAGCTGCGATCGGCGGACGGGAAGCTGGAACCTTCTTTGAGGGTGACCGCCGTTTCGACATCGTTGTTCGTCTTTCCGATACGCTGCGTGCCGATCCGGATGTGCTAGCTCGCTTGCCGATTCCGGTGCCGGCGGTGGCGGGCGCAGCTAGCGACCGAATCGACTTCATCCCGCTGGCTGAAGTTGCCACGCTGGAATTCGTGCTGGGACCGAACCAGATCAGCCGTGAGGATGGTAAGCGTCTGGTTGTGGTGAGTGCCAACGTTCGGGGGCGTGACATTGGCAGTTTCGTCCAAGACGCGTCTGCGGCAATCGCCGAGCGAAACCCGGTAGCGCCCGCTTATTGGACGACCTGGGGTGGGCAATTCGAGCAGCTACAGGCTGCCGCCAAGCGCCTGCAGCTGGTCGTCCCACTCGCCTTACTGCTGGTCTTCGTGCTTCTGTTCATGATGTTCAACACCCTGCGTGATGGGCTAGTCGTCTTCACCGGCATTCCGTTCGCGCTTACCGGGGGCATTCTTGCGCTCTGGCTGAGAGACATTCCCCTCTCGATTTCGGCTGGCGTCGGGTTCATCGCGTTGTCGGGGGTAGCAGTGCTGAACGGACTAGTGATGATTGCTTTCATTCGGGGGCTGCTAGAGGAGGGCCGGCCTTTATCCGAGGCTGTGCGTGAAGGCGCACTGGTGCGATTACGCCCGGTCCTGATGACGGCGTTGGTGGCGTCGCTCGGCTTCGTCCCGATGGCGTTGGCCACAGGGACCGGCGCGGAAGTCCAACGGCCTCTGGCGACCGTGGTCATTGGCGGCATCCTGTCCTCGACAGCACTGACGCTGCTGGTATTGCCTGCGCTCTATTACACGGCTCTGCAGCGCCGCATGAAACGCAACGAAGAGGATGAGGACGCGAGCTGATATTGGTTTTCTCCCAACGTAGGCCAGGCTTGATGCCTGGCCTTTTTATGAATATCCAATCGAAGCTTCGAAGGGTTCACTGAAAGGATTTGTGGCCCCAATGCGCTGGTAACGACTGACGGGTACGTTATCGAGAAACAAAAAAAGCGCCTCGAAAGGCGCTTAAATACAGGTTAAAAACCAATGGGCCACGAACATAACCATAACACCGAAGCTATAGGCGATAAGCGTCTAATTGCTGCTATAGGCGTTAACGCCGCATTAACACTGGCACAAATAGTCGGTGGAATACTCTCTGGTAGCTTATCACTCATTGCTGACGCGCTACATAATTTGAGCGATGCCGCATCACTGGTTATTGCGCTGATCGCACGTAAGATCGGTCGCAGACCGCCAGATGCATTTAAAACCTTTGGCTATCGACGCAGTGAAACCATAGCGGCTTTGATCAACTTGGTCACCCTGATCATCGTCGGTCTCTATCTTATTTACGAGGCCATAGGCCGGTTGTTTTCCCCGCAGCCCATTGAAGGTTGGACAGTGGTCGTGGTCGCGGGAATAGCCTTGGTTGTAGATATCGTCACGGCCTTTCTCACCTACACAATGTCCAAGAACAGCATGAATATAAAGGCGGCATTCTTGCACAATGTGTCGGATGCGCTGGCCTCCGTCGGCGTTGTTATCGCCGGGACATTGATACTTCTGTATGGGTGGTACTGGGCGGATACTGTACTGACACTGATGATTGCTGGCTACGTGCTCTGGCAAGGCTTTAGCATGCTGCCTAAAACCATCCATCTGTTAATGGAGGGCGCGCCAGAAGGCGTTTCCGTCGCTGATATAATCAATGTCATGGAACAAGTAAACGACGTCGAGGGCGTTCACCACGTGCATGTTTGGGAAATCGCTGAGCATACAATTGCACTGGAAGCACATGTTGTCATCAAGAAGGCGAGTCTGCCTGGGATCGAACGAGTGAAGACTGATTTGAAACGTGTACTCCATGAGCAATTCAAAATCAGCCACTCGACACTCGAGATGGAGCTAGACGGCAGTGTTTGTCTCGACACCAAGCAGACCGACAATCACTGCAGCGAAGCATAAGCTTACTATGCGCTACAATTAAAACAAGGGGCGGTTGCAGGAGCTGAGTGCAACACGGTTATTGAATTGACGCAGGAGCATCATATTGCATAGCCAAGGCTTTCTGCATCACTTCGCTCATGACTTCGATAGGACATTTGAAATCGAAGCGCTTACGTGGACGCATGTTCAGTTGAAACGCAATGGCATCCAGTTCTTCTTGGCTATGTACCGACAAGTCAGTGCCCTTGGGCAGGTACTGGCGGATCAGGCCATTAATGTTTTCGTTGCTGCCGCGCTGCCAAGGGCTGTGCGGGTCACAGAAGTAGATCGCCACACCGGTTCTCTGGGTGATCTCGGCGTGCTGTGCCATTTCCCGGCCCTGGTCGTATCATGCTCTTGCGCATCGCCAGCGGCATGTTATTGAGGGCGGCGCTGAAGCCCTCCATCGCCGAGGTCGCCGTCGCGTCGTTCATCTTCACCAGCATCAGGTAGCCACTAGTGCGCTCCACCAGCGTACCTACAGACGAGGCGTTAGCCTTACCCTTAATAAGGTCGCCTTCCCAATGCCCCGGCATCAGCCGGTCTTCAACTTCCGGCGGGCGCAAGTGAATGCTGACCATCTCTGGAATCTGCCCGCGCCGATCCACACCGCCAAGGCGTGGTCTACGTGTCGTCTTGCCTTGGCGCAAACAAAGGATCAACTCCTTGCGCAGCTCACCGACGGGCAGGGCATAGATCGCGTTGTAGATCGTCTCGCGACAGACGTAGGCATCTCTAAGACTGGGTATGTTCATACTGCGCAGCTTGCCGGCAATCTGCTCGGGAGACAAACGCTGGCGCAGCATATGGATCACCAGTTCAAAGCGCTCACTACCTGGCAGCAGCTTTCGCATGGGCCGACAAGCCTGGCGGCGGGCCTTCATCCGCTGCTGAGCCACACGGGCCGAGTAGCTGCCAGCTGCATCTCGATTGCGGCGCATCTCCCGGCTGACCGTCGAAGGGGATCGGTTGATCAAGCAGGCAATCCTGCGCAAGCTGAGGCCTTGGGCATGACTAACTTGAATGGTGGCACGCTCTTCAACGCTGAGTTCGGAATAAGACATGGGGCAGCACCGTACCGGAAAGGTCAGGTGTTGCACTCAGTTTTTGCCGCCGCCCTGCCTTTAGAATTATCCAAAGCACATGATGGCACACCGTTTCTGTCACCAAAGTGAAACGGACATTACATTGAGGTAATACAAGGTCGGATCGTTGATCTATTTCAGCATGACATTTTTGTAATCGCAGCGTCACCAGCCGGACAGGTGACGCCATGTACCATACTAACGAGTCCCCAAAAATCCATTTCAGATGAGAGGTATAGCCATGAGGACCCTAGCAACGATTTTCATGTTTTTATTTGCGCTGAACGTTACTGCGGTAGTCCATGCAGAAGATGGGAGCATGCGTTACCGGCAGATGGTAGAGAACCTGCGTGAACAAAACAAAGAGCGCAGAGAAGCCCGTGATCAACAAATAAAAGAGGATGAAGCAAAAAACAGTACGAAAAATACTGGAGGTGCTACAACCGCGTCAGACAATCGCTAACAGAAAGGTGTCTACCTGACTTCTTCTAAGGTTGTATTCCGTTCAGTTGTACTTCTGAAGCTTAACACTACAGATCGCACATAACGACGATGGAGGGGATAGATCTGAGTGACACCGACAGAGAATTGAATTGGTTCAGATTGCCGGAAAATTCGCTGGCTGACACCTCAATTACGGGGGTGTACTGAATTTTGTGTAACCTGTAGGGTTGATTACAAGGGCATCATGCGGTCTTCGAACTGAATCGTAAAGCGATTCAGTTCCGTTTTCCAATCCCGGATGTTCGGCAACGACGGTCTGCGCCGGTTGCGGCTACTGTCGAGCGGCTTCGCAACCAAGGGTGAACCATCACGGCGATTCGCCCTTTGAGATTAGACACTCTATTTGATCCAAATCAACGAAGTGCTGTTATCGTCAAAAGGAGCGCTCATGCCTCGAGGCAATCTGCTAAAGTCGCCCTATAGCCCCGCTTGGTGAATTGCTGTGCGTCGGATTGGATTGATCCTGGTAATGATTGCTAGCCTCGTGCTGCCGACCTTCGGCGGTATGGCTTTCAGCATGCCGGCACAACCTTGCCCGATGCAGAGCGCCGATCATCAGGGCCATGCAACGGCCGATGCTCCGTGCTGCGAGCAAATGGACACGTCTGATGGGGTGGCCAATAAGTCTCCCTGCAAATCCGGCCAGGAATGCAAGACCGGAGGACTTCTCCAGACCACCGTGATCAAGAGCATATCCCCTCTCCCCTCACGCCCCGAGATATTGCTGACCCAGTCGGTGATTAAGCGAGAGCCCGCAGGACTCTGGCGCCCTCCTCGTTTCGTCTAATGCCGTGATCATCCCGCGCCTTACAGTCAGGCGCATCGTCGCGACCACGTTTCGTAGCTGCGACCTCGATCAATCGCATTGGAGGCGAAAGCATGTCCGCTTTCCTTTTTCCACGCCGTGGCTAT
Source organism: Pseudomonas abyssi (assembly GCF_003444685.1). Lineage (NCBI taxonomy): Bacteria > Pseudomonadati > Pseudomonadota > Gammaproteobacteria > Pseudomonadales > Pseudomonadaceae > Pseudomonas > Pseudomonas abyssi. The sequence goes on from NZ_LMAZ01000007.1 coordinate 148,098, forward strand.
CTCGGCGTGTTGGCTGCCGCATTCTGGGCAGCTCCCTGGCTTGCCGCGCAGGCACAGCCCCTAACCTTCGAACGAGCCCAAGCTCTGGCCGAACAGAGTGCCCCTGAGAACCTCGCGCGCCAGGCGCAGGTGGCATCGGCACAGCAGGCTGTAGGGCCCGCAGACGCCTTGCCCGATCCCAAGCTGATTATAGGCATCGACAACCTGCCGATCGAAGGCCCTGACCGTTACACACTTAATCGTGACTCCATGACCATGCGCCGCATTGGACTCATGCAGGAGGTACCAAACGGCGACAAGCGTCTGGCCCGTCGCCAACTGGCCGAAGCCTCCATGACGCGGGCCGAGGCCGAGCAGCGTGCCATGCAGTTGGAAATCAAGCGCCAGACGGCAGTGAGCTGGCTGGACGTGTACTACGCCGAACGCAGTGTTGGCCTCTTCGATCAACTGGACCGTCAGATCGAGATGCTCCGCTCGACCGTGCAATCGCTAATTGCCGGCGGTAGTGCTCAGCCTGGCGAGCTGTTGCAGGCCGACCAGGAAGCTTTGGCGTTACAAGATCGGCGAGATGAACTGAATCGCGATGTGGCAGTAGCTCGTGCCAAGCTGCGCCGCTGGATAGGCAACGAGGCTGACCAGCCTTTGCAAGGAGGTGTTCCCAATCTGAACCTGGTGGCACCGCACCTGCAGCAACGCATTGCCTCACACCCTGAGTTGCGCGCTGCCTCCGCCCGAGTCGGCGAGGCTAGCGCCGAGCTGAACGAGGCCATCGCCGAGAAGACCCCCGACTGGGGTGTTGAGTTTGCCTACAACAATCGCGACAACCAGTTCGGCGATATGGTGATGGTGCAATTCACGTTCGACCTGCCGTTGTTCGTAGGCACACGTCAGGGGCCCAAGATCAACGCCAGACAACAAAGCGTGTCGCAGATGGAAGCCGAGCAGGAAGCATTACTGCGCGCCCATCAGGCTGAACTGGAAGGCGGTATTGCCGAGCTTGAGCAACTGCGCAGGACCTTGTCACGCACCGAAAAAACCTTGATCCCGCTTGCAAGCAAACGTGCCGATCTCGAACTGGCCGCCTACCAAGCCGGTAACAGCCAGCTCACATCCGTTATTACTGCCCAGCGCGACCTGATTGAGGCGCAGCTGCGGCAGATTGAACAGCAGCGCAAGTTGAGCCAGCTATCCGCAAGTCTGTACTACGCCTATGTGGAGGGCCTGAAATGAAGATATCGACATTTGGTTTTGCGGTCGCGGTGCTGACCGTGGGCATTGGCGCGGCGGGCGGTGGCTACTGGCTGGCCCAGCGGCAAGCCAAACACGAGCTACTGCCTAGCTCCGCACCGACGGACGAGCGCAAGGTGCTCTATTGGTACGACCCTATGCAGCCTGAGCAGCGCTTCGATAAACCGGGCAAGTCACCTTTCATGGATATGGAACTTGTCCCTAAATACGCAGGATCCGAGCAGGATCCGTCTGTCCTGAGCATCCCCGCTCAAGCCGTGCAGAACCTCGGAATGCGAACCTCGATGGTGATCCGAGGTGTACTGCCCTCGGATATCGAGGCGGTGGGTTCCCTGGCCTATAACCAGCGAGAAGTGGCGAACCTCCAGGCCCGCGCCGGCGGATTCGTCGAGCGGGTTTACGGTCGCGCCCCGGGCGATGTGCTGCCTGCCGGAGCCCCCCTGGTCGACCTGCTGATTCCCGAATGGTCCGCCGCGCAGTTGGAGTTCCTGGCGGTACTGCGTACCGCTGACACTCGCTTGATAAGTGCGGCCCAAGAGCGCCTGCGCCTGCTTGGCATGCCTCAAACGTTGATCGAGCAGGTCCGCCGCAGCGGCAAACCACGGGCGGTGCAAACCCTCACCACACCTATCAGCGGCGAGCTCCAAGCCTTGCAGGTACGCGCCGGGATGACCGTCGAAGCCGGGCAGGATCTGGCGTTGATTAACGGGCTATCCAGTGTCTGGCTCGATGCGGCGATACCCGAGGCCATGGCCGGAAGTATCCAGGTCGGGGACGAGATCCGCGCCAACCTGACGGCCTTTCCTGATCGACCGCTGCTGGGCCGCGTCATAGCCTTGCTGCCGAGTGCCGATCCGCAAACGCGCACGCTCACGGTACGCAGCGAGCTACCCAACCCTGCCGGTAAGTTGCGCCCCGGCATGTTCGCCGCCGTACGCCTGAACAGTGCCGTCGAACAATCCACGCTTCTTGTGCCGAGTGAAGCCGTGATTCGCACCGGCAAGCGTGCATTGGTGATGCTGGCCGAAGGCGACGGACGCTACCGCCCCCAGGAAATCACCTTGGGCCGCGAGGCCGATGGGCGTCTGGAGGTGTTGTCCGGTCTTGAGGAAGGTCAGGCGGTCGTTACCTCCGGCCAGTTCCTCATCGATTCGGAAGCCAGCCTGCAGGGCATCCTGGCCGGCAATGCAGAACAGGACAGCACGGAGGGGCTGCATGTGTCTCACGGCGTTATTCGCGCACTGGACGGGAAACAAGTCACCCTGGAGCATGGCCCCTTCGAGAGCCTGAATATGCCAGGTATGACCATGGCTTTTCCTCTGGTCAGCTCCGAAGTAGCTGTGGGACTTAAGCCAGGAGATCACGTACGCATCGCCGCACGTCAGACAAACTCCGGCCTGCTGATCGAGCAGCTCCGCAAGGAAGGAGACCAGCCATGATCGCGCGCCTGATCCACTGGTCTATCGGCAACCGCTTCCTGGTACTGCTGGCCACCCTGTTCATCACCGCCCTGGGCATCTGGTCGCTGCGCAACACGCCGTTGGATGCACTGCCGGATCTGTCCGACACCCAGGTCATCATCCGCACAAGCTTCCCCGGGCAGGCACCGCAGATTGTCGAGAACCAGGTGACCTACCCGCTGGCCACCACCATGCTCTCGGTGCCGGGGGCGAAGACAGTGCGCGGCTACTCGTTCTTCGGCGACTCCTTCGTTTATGTGCTGTTCGAGGACGATACCGACCTCTACTGGGCACGCTCGCGGGTGCTGGAGTACCTCAACCAGGCGCAGGAACGCCTGCCCGAGGGTGTTACCACCACCCTTGGGCCGGATGCCACCGGCGTGGGCTGGATCTACCAGTACGCCTTGGTCGACCGCAGCGGCCAGCATGATCTTGCCCAGCTGCGGGCACTGCAGGACTGGTTCCTTAAGTACGAACTCAAGAGCCTGCCCAACGTAGCCGAAGTGGCCACCCTCGGCGGCATGGTCAAGCAATACCAAGTGCTGCTCGATCCCCAGAAGCTGGTGGCTTATGGGGTAACTCAGCAGGAGGTCGAAGCGGCGCTGAAGAGCGCCAATCAGGAAACCGGCGGCGCCATCCTGGAGCTGGCAGAGCGCGAGTACATGGTCCGGGCTTCAGGCTATCTAGAGAGCCTAGCGGATTTCCGCAATGTGCCGCTGCGGGCTTCGGCCAGCGGAATTCCGGTGCTGCTGGGTCAGGTGGCCACCATTCAGTTGGGGCCAGAGATGCGTCGTGGCATTGCCGAGCTGGATGGCCAGGGTGAAGTTGTAGGTGGCGTGGTCATCTTGCGCTCCGGAAAGAATGCCCGCGATACCATCGCCGCGGTGAAGACCAAGCTGGACAGCCTGAAGGGCAGCTTGCCGGCCGGCGTCGAGGTGGTCACCACCTATGACCGTTCGCAATTGATCGACCGCGCCATCGATAACCTCAGCTACAAGCTGCTGGAAGAGTTCGCGGTGGTTGCCCTGGTTTGCCTGATCTTCCTCTGGCACCTGCGCTCGTCGCTGGTCGCGATCATCACCCTGCCCCTGGGCATCCTGATGGCCTTCATCGTCATGCGCTACCAGGGCGTTAATGCCAACATCATGTCGCTCGGCGGGATCGCAATCGCCATCGGCGCCATGGTCGATGCCGCCGTGGTGATGATCGAGAACGCGCACAAGCACATCGAGGCCTGGAAGGCTCGACACCCCGGTGAACCGCTTCAGGGCGAGGCGCACTGGCGGGTGATCGGCGAAGCTGCGGCCGAGGTCGGGCCGGCGCTGTTCTTCAGCCTTTTGATCATCACCCTGTCTTTCCTCCCGGTCTTCACCCTGGAGGCCCAGGAGGGTCGCCTGTTTGGCCCGCTGGCATTCACCAAGACCTATGCCATGGCTGCCGCTGCTGGCCTCTCGATCACCTTGGTACCGGTGCTGATGGGCTATTGGATTCGTGGGCATATCCCCAGCGAACAACAGAACCCCTTGAATCGTTGGCTGATCGGTGCATACCGGCCGGTGCTGGAGTGGGTGCTGGCTTGGCCTAAGGTGACCCTAGCGCTGGCCTTGCTAGTGTTTTTGTCCAGTCTCTGGCCCCTCAGCAGACTCGGAGGAGAGTTTCTACCGCCGATGGACGAGGGCGACCTGTTGTACATGCCATCAGCCCTGCCCGGCTTGCCGGCCAGCAAGGCCACCCAGCTGCTGCAGCAAACCAACCGGATGATCCTCACGGTGCCCGAAGTGGCACGGGTATTCGGCAAGGCCGGGCGAGCAGAGACCGCCACCGATCCAGCACCGCTGGAAATGTTCGAGACCACGGTGCAGTTCAAACCACGCGATCAATGGCGCGCGGGGATGACACCCGAAAAGCTGATCGAGGAACTGGATCGCGCGGTAAAAGTTCCGGGGCTGTCCAATATCTGGGTGCCGCCCATCCGCAACCGCATCGACATGCTGGCGACGGGGATCAAGAGCCCCATTGGGGTGAAAGTGTCCGGAACCTCCTTGGTCGACATCGAGCGCATAACGCGCGATATCGAGGCCGTGGCCAAAGAGGTGCCTGGGGTGAGTTCGGCCTTGGCAGAACGCCTTACTGGCGGCCGTTACGTGGACATCCAGATCGATCGACTGGCCGCGGCGCGCTATGGCCTGAGCATCGCCGATGTGCAGGCGGTGGTATCGGGCGCCATCGGCGGCAGCAATATTGGTGAGACGGTTGAAGGACTGGCCCGCTTCCCGATCAACCTGCGCTATCCCAAGGAGTGGCGAGACAGTCCGCAGGCACTACGGCGTATGCCGATCCTCACCCCAGCCGGCCAGCAGATCACCTTGGGCACCGTCGCCCAGGTTAGTCTGACCGAAGGGCCGCCGATGCTGCGCAGCGAGAACGGGCGACTGTCCGGCTGGGTCTATGTCGATGTCCGCGGGCGCGACCTGGCCTCGACCGTGCGCGAGCTGCAGCAGCGCGTCGCCGAGCGGGTACAACTCGACGCCGGCATGACCGTCTCCTACTCCGGTCAGTTCGAATTCCTCGAGCGCGCCAATGCGCGGCTGGCCTGGGTGGTGCCGGCGACTCTGTTGATTATCTTCGTGCTGCTCTACCTGACTTTCAGCCGCTTCGGCGAGGCCCTGCTGATCATGGCCACCCTGCCCTTTGCCCTGTCGGGCGGCATCTGGCTGCTCTACTGGTTCGGCTTCAACCTGTCGGTGGCCACCGGCGTGGGCTTCATCGCCCTGGCCGGCGTCTCGGCCGAGTTCGGGGTGATCATGCTGCTGTACCTGAAGAACGCTTGGCATGCGCGTGTGGATACCGGGCGCAGCGGTGATCCGGCCCTACTGGAGGCAATTCGTGAAGGCGCGGTGCTGCGTGTGCGGCCCAAGGTGATGACGGTGGCCGTGATCATCGCCGGCCTGTTGCCAATCCTCTGGGGCGGAGGTGCCGGATCTGAGGTGATGAAGCGCATCGCCGCGCCCATGGTCGGCGGCATGATTACCGCGCCGCTGATGTCCATGTTGGTTTTGCCGGCCGCGTACTGGCTGATGCGAAGGCAGCGTACACAGAAGGTTCGCGCACCGCAGGAGCTATAGCTTTACAAACCCGGGCAAGCCACGCGCCAAGCTGACTCGCCCGGGTAACGCGGCAGGAAGCATTACGGCGATGTAACTTTGACTTCATTTTTATGACAGGTTGAGCTGATATATTTTAATCACCACCTTGAAGGAGTGATTAAACATGAAAAGCCTCAAAGTTATTGCAGCCCTTGCCGCTATGGTTGTTTCCTCTGCCACTCTGGCAGAAGGCGGCGCTGATCGTGTTTATGGTCGGATGATTCAGGCCAATGAGCAGGCCATGCAAGAGTATGCTGCCGCTAACGGAAAGAATCCGCCTGAAGTTATTCATTACCGCTACGGCATGAAACTCGATATCGCCAGGGTCGTGGCCACTACCCCGACGGACTCTAGCTGCGGTGTGATGCCGGCCCAGATGACCTACGAGGACTCCAATGGCGATCTGAATATTCTTGAATACCGGGCAGCCGGGACAGGTTGCCGTAATCAAAAGTAGATAAATGACATCGCGCTGACTGAAATGTAATTTCCAAGTCACCCTGACGTTATTTGGCATGTGGAAATATGACCAAGGCGTGCCTGGCTATGCCCGGCGCGCTTGGCACATATATGCGACCACACAATGACAACTGCCAATAACATCAGGAGCATTTATGAATAACAGAACCCTGTTAGGACTTTCTCTGCTCACTCTGAGCGTCAGTACCGGGCAAGCTGCAATGGCCGCCGGCGAGAAAGGCGAGGGATTTATCGAAGGCAGCAGCCTGACCATTCTCAATCGAAATCTCTACTTCAACCGCGATTTCCGTAAAGGCCAGTCCAGCAGCTCGGGTAATGGCTATTCGGAAGAGTGGGCGCATGGCGTGATAGGCAGATTCGAGTCTGGTTTCACCGAGGGCACCATAGGCTTTGGTGTCGATGCCTTTGCCATGCTAGGGCTCAAGCTTGACACCGGCGACGGCCGTTCTGGAGCAGGCGGCTCAGTCGACGTGATGCCTTACAACAGCCTCGGGCAGGCTGAGGACAACTACTCCAAACTGGGGGGCGCGGTGAAAACTTGGTTCATGGATACCGAGATCAAGGTAGGCGACGTCTTTCCCGTCAGCCCGGTCGTCCAATACGGTGATGCACGGCTTTTACCGGAGAGTTTCCGAGGTGTCACCGTGGTCAACAGCAGCGTGGAAGGACTGTCGCTTCAGGGCGGTCGCCTCCACTCGATGAGCCAACCCAATACCAGCAGCATGCGCGACGGCTTCGCTACCTTCTACGCGGGCGAAGTGGACTCGCCATGGATCGCCTATTTCGGTGGTGATTACACGCTTAATGACAACGTCGGCTTTAGTCTCTACACCAGCCGCCTCAAGGATGCCTGGAATCAATATTACGCGGGCACCACGCTGAGCTACCCGCTTGCGGACGATGTCGCCTTGATCGGCGGGCTGAACTTCTACAAGGCGGTCGATGAAGGGAGGCAGCTCCTCGGGAGCTTCGATAACAACATCTGGAGCGGCAAGGTCGGCATCCAATTCGGCGCTCATACAGTGCTGGTGGGTCTCCAGCGCAACAATGGCGATGATGACTTCGACTACTTGCGCCAATCGGACTCCATCTACCTCGACAACTCCATCCAGTACAGCGACTTCAACTCGCCGAAGGAGAAGTCATGGCAAGTGCGCTATGACCTGGATATGGAGCCTTTCGGTGTGCCTGGATTGAGCTTCATGACTCGATATGCCCAGGGCTGGGATGCCGACTACAGCAACGCCAACGAAGTCTATATGCGCCGTGATGACAACGGCGATCCGTTGACCAACCAGAAGCGCTGGGAGCGGGACATCGAGGCCAAGTACGTTGTGCAGTCTGGGTCGTTGAAGGACATGTCCTTTCGCATTCGACAAGCCACGACTCGCGCCACCGACTTCGAGTCGGATTTGGATGAGTTCCGCCTGATTGTCGAGTACCCGCTGGAAGTTCTCTAACCCTGGCAAGCGAGCGGGTTGATTGCCCGCTCGCTCCTTGGTCCTGCTGTCCCCTCGTAGTGCTCCTTTGGTTTGGAGACAGCCCTTGGCGCCC
>NZ_LMAZ01000008.1:0-4623 GCF_003444685.1 Pseudomonas abyssi
AAAAGCTGATTTGGCAGTCGCACTCATGCTGTAGCCGGTTCGCTGCGACTGATGGTTTCCAAGCTTTCGTGCGCGTGTCCTCCGACTGGTCCTGTTCTCCGCCACAGTTCCCTAACCAGAGCGGATCCACCCAGTTTCAGGTTTATTGCTATTGGGCGAGCGAACAAGAATGCGTTGCTAATTCCCGTCTATTGTTGTGCCAGGGCATAAGGCTTTTGTCCCGCAGGCTGGGTGACAATGGCTGCTTTCTGGCTGCCCATTGCGGCAAACACAATAAAAAGGAGTTCAGCATGGGTCTGGTACTGATTCTGGTCGCCCTGATTGCCTTTATCGTTCTGGCGACTTCTCGTCTGAAGTTACACCCTTTTCTTGCCCTGCTCGCCGCCGCGCTGCTGGCCGGCTTTGCCTATCAGGTGCCGACCATGGAGATCGTCAAGACGATCACCGGTGGCTTTGGCGGTATTCTCGGTTACATCGGCATCGTTATTGCCCTGGGCACCATTATCGGTGTGATCCTTGAGCGCAGCGGCGCGGCGATCACCATGGCCGAGACGGTGATCAAGCTGCTGGGCGAGCGCTTCCCGACGCTGACCATGTCGATCATCGGCTATCTGGTGTCGATCCCGGTGTTTTGTGATTCGGGCTACGTCATCCTCAACTCGCTGAAAAATGCCCTGGCAGCGCGCATGAAGATTTCGGTGATCGCCATGAGCGTGGCCTTGGCGACCGGCCTCTACGCCTCCCACACCTTTGTGCCGCCGACCCCCGGCCCGATTGCCGCTGCCGGTAACCTGGGGCTGGAATCCAACCTGGGCCTGGTGATCCTGGTCGGTCTGGTGGTGTCGCTGGTAACCGCGGTCGCTGGCATGCTCTGGGCCAACCGCTTTATCGGCAAGGATATTCCGCTGGAGGACAACGGCGCCCAGGTGATGGATGCCGAGGACTATGAGCAGATTCGCGCCAAGTACGGCGTGCTGCCCAGCCCGGCCAAGGCGTTTGCGCCGATCTTCCTGCCGATTGGTCTGATCTGTCTGGGTACCCTGGCCAATCTGCCGGCTAAACCGGTTGGCGACGGCTTCCTGTATACCCTGCTGGCCTTCCTCGGTCAGCCGGTGGTGGCGCTGGCGGTGGGTCTGGCACTGGCCTGCACGCTGCTGCGCTCGGACAACAAGCGGCAGGAGTTTCATGATCGCGTCGTTGAAGGTATACAGGCGGCCGCACCGATCCTGCTGATCACCGGTGCTGGTGGCGCCTTTGGCGCGATGCTCAAGGTGACGCCGCTGGGTGACTATCTGGGTGCGACCCTGTCGGCGCTCGGAATCGGTCTGTTCATGCCGTTTGTGGTCTCTGCCGCGCTGAAGTCGGCACAGGGCTCGACCACTGTGGCGCTGGTGACTACCTCGGCGCTGGTTGCACCGCTGCTGCCGGAGCTGGGGCTGGACAGCGAAATGGGCCGCGTGCTGTGCGTTATGGCCATCGGTGCCGGCGCGATGACTGTGTCCCACGCCAACGACAGCTTCTTCTGGGTGGTGACCCAGTTCAGCCGCATGAGCGTCAGCACCGCCTACCGTGCACAAACACTCGGCACCCTGATGCAGGGCATCGCCGGCATTATCACCGTCTGGCTGCTGAGTCTGGTATTGCTCTGATGAAACTGGTTATCGCCCCCGATTCGTTCAAGGAAAGCCTGAGTGCCCGCGCCGTTGCTGAAGCCATAGCAGCGGGCTGGGCACGCGTTTACCCCGATGCCGACCTGCTGCTGTGCCCGATGGCCGACGGCGGTGAGGGCACGGTTGATGCGCTGTTGAGTGCCACTGGGGGTACGCTGCAGCAGACCCGCGTCAGCGGGCCTCTGGGCGATCCGGTCGAGGCGCGCTGGGGGTTGCTGCCGGATGCCCAGGCGATCATCGAGATGGCCGAGGCCAGCGGCCTGCATCGGGTCGAGCCGGCGCGTCGCGATGTGCTGGCGGCCAGCAGTCATGGCACCGGCGAGCTGATACGCGCAGCGCTGGATGCCGGCGTGCGGCGTATCGTGCTGGGCCTTGGCGGCAGCGCCACCAACGATGGCGGCGCCGGCCTGCTCGCCGCTCTTGGGGTACGCTTTCTGGATCGCGCAGGACAGGAGCTGGCACTCGGTGGCGCGGCGCTGGCCAGCCTGAGCCAGATCGATCTGACTGGTCTGGATACCCGGCTGGCGCAAGTCGAGGTGATGGTTGCGGCGGATGTCGACAACCCGCTCTGCGGTCCGCGTGGCGCTTCGGCAGTATTTGGCCCGCAGAAGGGCGCGAGTCCGGCGCAGGTTGAACAGCTGGATGCTGCGCTGGCGCATTACGCTGACGTGATGGCGGCCACCCTGGGTGAGGATCTGCGCGATTATCCCGGCGTGGGCGCAGCGGGTGGTCTCGGCTTTGCCGCCCGCGCAGTGTTGCGTGCTGCCTTTCGGCCGGGCGTCGAGCTGGTCGCCGAGCTGTCCGGCCTGGCGGCGGCAGTCGAGGGTGCGGACCTGGTAATCACCGGCGAGGGCCGTCTGGATGGCCAGAGCCTGCACGGCAAGACCCCTGTCGGCGTGGCACGCATCGCCCGTGCCGCCGGCGTGCCGGTGATTGCGCTGGCTGGCAGTCTGGGTGAGGGCTATCAACGGCTCTACGCTGAAGGCATCGGCGCTGCCTTCAGTCTGGCACCGGGACCGCTCAGTCTTGAGCAGGCCATGCAGCAGGCCGCCGACCAGCTCAGTGCCCGCGCCGCCGACCTGGCGCGGCTCTGGCAGATTGCCGGTACAGCGGCGCTGCGCGCCCGCTGAGCCGCAGCGCCTGCGTTTACGCACATAGCGCTGTCCGGTGCAGCAATGGCCGGCGCTGTGTGGCCATGCGCGTCACGGACGCGACATGTGGTGGCCGAGCGGCCGAGAACCCAAGCCGATGATCTAATTCGCCGGTTCTCTGCCTCCGCGTTTTGCTTTAGGATGCGACTGATTCTTATCTGCAGCCGCCATCCTGGAGCCGTCGGTGCCCAATACCTCGCAACAACAACTGTCAGGCCTGTACAGCGACCATCACGGCTGGCTGCAGCGCTGGCTGCGCGCGCGCCTGGGTGATCGCGAGCAGGCGGCGGATATTGCTCAGGACACCTTTGTACGCCTGCTGGTGAGCCAGCGATTGCCCTCGGTTGGGGAGGGGCGGCGTTTTCTGCTGCAGATCGCCCGTCATCTGGTGGTCGATCACTGGCGGCGGCAGCGTATCGAGCAGGCCTACCTGGAGAGCCTCGCCCAGTTGCCGGTGCCCGAGACACCCTCGCCGGAAACCCGCCTGCTGATCATCGAATCCCTGTTGCAGATCGACGCCATGCTCGACGCCATGCCGGAGCGGGTCCGCAGCGCCTTTGTTATGTCACAGTTCGAGGGGCTCAGCTATGCGCAGATTGCCGCGCGGCTTGGTGTCAGTGTCAGCGCGGTGCAGAAGTACATGTTGCGTGCCATCGGCGCCTGTTATCAGGTGGTTTACGGTTCATGACAGCGTCCGCTGAGCGCCCCATTGCTGCCGCTGTGGTGGAGCAGGCCAGCTATTGGCTGATGTTGCAGTGGGACGGCGGCTTGAATGCCGAGCAGCGTCAGGCCCTGCAACATTGGCAGGAGGCCGACCCTGAGCACCGTCGCGCATGGGCCCGGCTGCAGCACCTGCAAGGGACCCTGCAGGTGGCGCCGCAGCAGACGGTGCGCCAGGTACTGTCGCGCCGTGGCCAGACCAGCCGCCGTGAGCTGATCAAGTTGCTCGGGTTGGCGCTGATGGTGGGTTCCACCGGCTACGTGGCGCAGCAAAGGCTGCCCTGGCGTGAGGCGCTGGCCGATCAGCGCACCGCTCCCGGCGAGCGTCGGCAACTGCAGTTGCCGGATCAGAGCCTGCTGGACCTTAACTCCGACAGCGCCGTCAACATCCGCTTTGATCAGCACCAGCGGCGCATCCAGCTGGTCAGCGGCGAACTGCTGCTGACCAGTGCGCTGCCCAGCGTGCGTGACCCCAGGCCCCTGTTGGTGGAGACGCTCGCCGGTGAGCTCGAAGCGTTGGGCGCTCGCGTTGCCGTGCGCCAGCGCGAGGCTGTCAGTCAGCTGGATCTGTTCCAGGGCGAGCTGGACGTTCGCCCATGGGAGGCCACGCCGCTGCGCTTGTCCGCTGGCAGCGCATTGGCCTTTTCCGTCAGCGGGCCGCTGGCCAGCGGCAACGCAGACCTGCGTCGGGTAGCCTGGCAGCAGGGCAAGCTGATTGCTGAGCAGCAACCCATCGGCGACTTCCTCGCTGAACTCGCTCGCCATCGCCGCGGCGTGATCCACTGCGACCCCGACGTCGCCGCGCTCCCGCTCAGCGGGGTATTCCCCCTGGCCGACACCGACCGTGTGCTCGCTACGCTGACTGACGTCCTGCCGGTACGCATTCATTACTACACCCGTTATTGGGTGCGGGTGACGGCTGTTTGAGCGTTTTTTGGGATGTTTTTTCGTTTGACCCCGACGGTCAAGCGTGCACGTGGTTTCGTCCCGTTTACGCGGGCGAGTAGCGCAGATTATTCGGGAGAAAGAGGCGCAGCATGTCTGAGGAGCGTAGCGACGAGTTCTGCGACTCCCCGATTAAT
>NZ_LMAZ01000008.1:5412-98020 GCF_003444685.1 Pseudomonas abyssi
GGGGGGCCGGGCAAGCGGCCCCTCTTGGCTCGCCGTGAAAGGCGAAAGGCGGGCTATCCAGCGGCACATGAGCGAAAAACACACCACCACAACCGGGCGCAGAGCGTCCTTACCGGCGCCCCCACGCAGGATCTTGGGAGCGATCAGAGCAAAAAAACACCTCGCGCCTTGTCGGATTGGCGATCTCGTTCGGGATATCCGGTGATATCTGCCAACTACAAGGAGTCACCCCCATGCCAACCCGCTTGTTCACCGCCCGCACGCCGCTGGCGCAAGCCCTGCGCTGCGCTCTGTTCGGCGGCCTGCTGGCCGGCCCGGCACTGCTGCTGGCGTCGCCGGCCGTGGCGCAAACACCGGCGGCCGTCAGTGCCGAGCTGCACAGTTTCAATATCGCTGCCGGCCCGCTGGACCGCGCGCTCAGCCAGTTCGCCGACCAGCTCAATCTGTTACTGGCCGCCGATGCCCGGCTGACCGCCGGCAAGACCAGCCCCGGCCTGCGCGGCCAGTACAGCCAGCAGCAGGGTCTGCAGCAACTGCTGCAAGGTAGTGGCCTGAGCGCACAGACTCGGGCCGACGGCCGGGTGGTGCTACTGCCTTTGCCGGAGGCGGGGGCGGACCTGCAGCTGAGCCCGATCACCGTGACCGGCCAGCAGTTGTCTGCGACCACAGAAGGCACCGGGTCCTACACCACCGGCTCGACCAGCACCGCGACCAAACTGCCGCTGTCGATCCGCGAAACGCCGCAGGCGGTCAGCGTGCTGACCCGGCAGCAGATCGACGATCTCAATCTCACCACCCTGGACGACGCGGTACAGAATATTACCGGTCTGACCATGCAGAAGGGGTACTACACGGGTGACTCCGGCAGCTTTATGGCGCGTGGCTTTCCGGTCTCCAGCATCCTGCTGGACGGCCTGCCGACCAGCACCGGCGCCAACGGCACTTTCAATGCCGACAACGATGCACTGGAGATCTACGACCGAGTCGAGGTAGTCCGGGGCGCAACCGGCCTGACCACCGGCGCCGGTACACCGTCGGCGGCGATCAATCTGGTGCGTAAACGCCCGACCGCCGATCCGCAGGCCAGCATCACCGTCAGCGCCGGCAGCTGGGACAACTACCGCAGCGTGCTCGACGCCGCCGGCCCGCTCACCGACGGCGGCGCTGTTCGGGGTCGCACCGTGGTCAGCTGGCAGGATGCCCAGCGTTTTTACGACTACGCGCGCGACCGCAATCATCAGTTCTACGGCATTCTCGAAGCGGACCTGACCCCAGATACTCTGGCTTCCATCGGCTTTCATTACCGCAAGGTCGATAACGACGGCATTCTGGCCAGCCAGCCGACCAATACCGATGGCAGCTTCCTGGAGGGGCTGAGCCGCTCCACCAACCTGATCAATGAGTTCGACTATTGGCGGCAGACCGACAAGACCCTGTTTGCCGATCTGACCCAGCACCTCGCAGGTGGCTGGCAACTGAAGGCCGCGGCCGTCTGGAAGCGCCCCGAGCAGGATATGCTGTTTACCGGCCTGAACCGCACCGCCGGTGTGTTGCGCCAGAGCTCCCAGCGCTACCGGCTGGACAACAAGCAGGACAGCTATGACCTGTCTTTGACCGGCCCATACCGCCTGTTCGGTCGCGAGCACGAGCTGGTGCTGGGCGCCAGCTACCAGCAGCGGGAGAACCGCAACTGGGGTGGTTGGGCGGCCTACAGCTGGACCGCCGCTGCACCCGCCGCGGACCCTTACAACTGGGATGCCTCGGCGGTGCCGCGCCCGCCCATCGACATGAGTCTGTGGACCCATGCTTTCGACGATCAGCAAAAGGCGGTCTACGCTGCCACCCGTCTGCAGTTGGCCGATCCGCTGACCCTGATACTGGGCACGCGGGTGACCTGGTATGAGCGTGAACTACTGACCGGCAGTGGTGATACGCTGAAGATCAACGCTGAGGCCGTACCCTATGCCGGGTTGGTTTTTGACCTGGATGACAACCACTCGGTGTATGCCAGCTGGACCGAGATCTTTGAACCGCAGACGGTCACGGATCAATATGGCGATTTTCTTGAGCCGATCACCGGCACCAACTACGAGCTGGGGATCAAGGGCGAGTACTTTGATGGTCAGCTCAACGCCAGTCTCGCGACCTTCCTGATCAAACAGCAGAACCGGGCGGTGTCTGACCTCGCCGGCCCCAACCCCTGCCCGGGCGGCTGGGGCTACTGTTCTCGCGCGGCGGGTGAAGTGGAAAGCCAGGGTGTCGAGGTGGAAATCAGCGGCGCGCTGACCGCCAACTGGCAGTTGACGGCCGGCTATGCCTTCATCGATGCCGAGTTCAGCAAGGATACCGACCCGGCCAACGTAGGCGAGCCCTATGACACGGACATTCCGCGTCATCAGTTCAAGCTCACCAGCAGCCACCAGCTGACCGGTACCCTGCAGCGCTGGCGCGTCGGTGGCAGCTTGTATGCGCAAAGCGACATCCAGGCCAGCGACGACAGTCGTATTCAGCAGCCCGGTTATGCCACCGTTGGCTTGCACGCGGCCTATCAGCCGACCGAGCAGACCGAGGTGCGGCTGAACGTCAATAACCTGTTGGACCGCGAGTACTATCAGAGCCTTGGCTGGGCCGAGGGCGGTAATAGCTTCGGCGCACCGCGCAACTATATGCTGAGCCTGCGCTATCAACTGTAGTGCCACCGGGGCAGGGCGGCAGACTCTGTCCCGGTCTTTCTTTTGTGTTGTTGAGAGTTGTTTTTATTTAGATTAGCATCCGTCGCCTCATTCCTATGGAAAAGGAGGTTCCCGACGTGTCTCGTTTACCCCAGCAAACCCCGCACCGTTTTCCCCGCTCGCTGCTGAGCATTAGCTTGAGTCTCGCCGCCATGCACGCCGCGCCGGTCTGGTCCCAGGAGTCGGCCGTCCCGGCAGAAGAGGAGCGCATTCAGCTTGAAGCGGTCACTGTGACCGCCGAATCCGCGGGCGCTTCGCCGGTGACCGAAGGCACCGGCTCCTACACTACCGAGGCGACGCGCACCGCCACCCGTCTTACTCTGGCACCGCGCGAGACACCGCAGTCAGTCTCGGTGATCACCCGTCAGGTGATGGACGACTTCGCGGTGGAGTCGATTACCGACGTGGTCAACATGACCACCGGGGTCTCCAGCAAGGCGTTCGACAGCTCGCGCAACGGCTTCTCTGCCCGGGGCTTTGACATCACCAACCTGATGGTCGACGGCGTGCCGACCACCTGGAGCGCCGGCTGGGCTGCGGGCGAGACGCAGATGGACACCTTGCTGTATGACCGCGTGGAAGTGGTGCGCGGCGCCACCGGGCTGGTGACCGGCGCAGGCAACCCGTCGGCCGCGATCAACATGGTGCGCAAACGCGCTGACAGTGTGCAGCCGCGCGGGTTTGTCAGCGGGCAGGTGGGCTCCTGGGATCGCTATCAGGGCACAGTGGACCTGTCCGGTGCCCTGCACGACAGCGGCAAAATCCGCGGCCGTGTGGTTGGCAGTTATCTGGAAGAAAGCTCCTATATCGATCTGGCGGAGAATGAGAAACAAGTCCTGCTGGGCACCCTGGGTATTGACCTGACCGATAGCACGCTGCTGAATCTGGGCGCCAGCTACCAGGAGAACAGTCCGACCGCGTCTATGTGGGGTGGCTTGCCGACCTGGTTCAGCGATGGCACGCGCACCGACTGGAGCTCCTCCAAGACCACCGCCCCGGAGTGGGCCGAGTGGGCCTCCACGCAGACCACCTACTACGCCAACCTGGAGCATACCTTTGACTCCGGTGTGCGCCTGTACGGGGCTTACAGCCGGGCGACCAACGAGGCGGATCTGCGCTTGCTGTACCTGTCCGGCGCGCCGGACAAGACCACCGGTCTGGGCATGAGTGCCAGCCCTACCTGGTACGACGTCAGCCGCGAGCAGGACACCCTCGACCTGTCCGCCACCATTCCGTTCTACTTTGCCGGTCAGGATCACGAGGTGGTAATCGGCTCCATGTACAGCCAGCAGGAGCTGGTCACCGAACGTCGTGCTGCGCTGACCAGTTCGCCGGTGGGTAACTATTTCGAGTGGAATGGCGCCTATCCCGAGCCAGAGTGGGGGCCGTCTGCGGTGTACACCACCCAGGACACCGACGAGCTGGGCGCCTACGCCGTGGCACGCCTGCGGCTGGCCGATCCGCTTCAGCTGATTATTGGTAGCCGCATCAGCGACTGGGAGACCAGCGGCATGAAGTGGGACGGTTCGACCTATAAGTTCGAGCACGAGCATGAAATCACGCCCTATGCCGGTCTGATCTACGACATCAATGATCAGTACTCCACCTATGTGAGCTACTCCGAGATCTTCAACCCGCAGGACTACCAGGACCGCAATGGCGATTATCTGGACCCGCTGGAAGGTCAGAATTATGAGGCCGGCATCAAGGCCGAGTATTTTGGCGGGCGCCTGAATGCCTCGCTGGCGGTATTCCGCATCGAGCAGGACAACCTGGCGCAACCGGACATCGGCCAGGTTGTGCCGGGTGGTATCGCCCAGGCGTATTACGCGGCGCAGGGCACGACCAGCGATGGTTACGAGATTGAAGTGTCCGGGGCCTTGACCGAGAACTGGAATCTGCTGGTGGGCTGGGCGCAGTTCAGTGCCGAGGACGCCGATGGGGAGAAGGTCAATACGCGTTACCCACGGCGCAGCGCAAACCTGTTCACCACCTACCGTATGGGGCGTCTCACCCTGGGCGGCGGGGTGAACTGGGAAGACGGCAACTACACTATCGCGACCAACCCGCTGGGCCAGCGCGACAAGCTGGAGCAGAGCTCCTACGCACTGGTCAATGTCATGGCACGCTACGCGCTTAGCGATGAACTCAGCCTGCAGCTGAACGTGGATAACCTGCTGGACAAGAAGTACTACAGCCAGATCGGCTTCTACCAGCAACATGCCTTTGGCGAGCCACGCAACGGCAAGCTCGAGCTGCGCTACAGCTTCTGAGTGTCTGCAGCGGCGCCAGCTGGCGCCGCTGCTGTCTGCCTACTCAGGCACATAGATCATGCGGCCGTCATCCAGCCGGTAAGTCACACCGGCGCGGGCGCCCTGGCCTTCGCCCATTTCCCCGCTGGACTCGTACCGGGTCAGCTCCTGTCCGTCCTTGACGGTAATGCGCATATTGTCCTCCCCCGGATTTTCGACCACCACTACCCGCTCCTCGGAGAAGGGGTTGAGGGGATTCTGCGCGATCACCACCATTAGCATGCCGATGATCACCAGAAACAGGTCGATCAGGTTGACCACCGAGAGCATCGGATCGTCGTCATCTTCGTCCAGGAAGCGCATCAGTTTGCCCCTTGGCGGCTACGCTGCTGCTCCAGCTGGCGCAGGTCTTCCAGCAGCCAGCGCCGGCGTACGGTAAGCATGAAGTAGCAGAGGCTGGCCGCCAGCAGCGCGAGGATCACTGCCGAGAAGGCCGCCACCATGTTGCGACCGACCGCTTGCGCATCGTTGTTGCCCAAGGCCAGCAGCGCCGGGCCCATGGGAATCATGGTGGCGATCAGGCCGAGCATGGGCGCGGTACGGGAGACCACGCGCAGCCATTCCAGCCGGCGCATGATCCACAGCTCCAGATCATCGCTGGCTACCGGTGTGCCGTCCGGGTGGTTGGCCTGCCGGAAGAGTGCGGCTTGATGGCTACGTCGCTGGCGTTGCCAGGCCTCCACGGCAAAGGCGCCGAGGGTCACCAGTGCGTAGGCCAGGGCCAGGGCGATGAGCAACATGACCGGGGCCAGAAACAGGCGGGAAACGGCGTATAACAGGTGTTCAATGTCGTTGAAAAAGCTCATGTCAGTCAGTCTTGTCAGAGGTTGTAGGAAGTGCGTTGGCGGCGCGCCTGCTGCAGGGCGCCGCCACCGATCAACAGCAGCATGAGCGCGAGCGCCCAGTAGGCGGTGTAGTCCGGTTCGGATTCTTCGCCGACGGCTTCTAGCACCTGGCCCTGCACTGGCTGGGTCGCTGCGGGTTCGCTGGCGGCAGCGGGCTGCTCGGGCAGCTCGGGACGCGCTGCCGACGGCTCGCTGCTGGCTGGCGCCTCGAAGCCGGCGCCGCGCGCCAGCTCGGCGATAAAGGCACTGGTCACCGGGTTGCCGGGTGCCACGTCAAACTCGTCCTGCAGCTGCTGCCAGCGCTCGGCCAGCTGCGCGCGGGTCTGCTCGGAGGCGTCCCAGTAGTCCTTGCGAATGGCCTCGGCCATGCGTTCCAGCATCTGTGCCTGGGCGGTGGGATTGTGTTGCTCGAACCATTCGTTGGTGCCCAGCGCCTGACTGTCGTTGACGTAGGTGTCGAACAACGCTTGCCATTGATCGTCGCGCACGGTCGACGGGTCCACTGCCTGCCAGCCAAACAGATTGTTGGTGACCTTCAGCACTTCCAGCGTGCCGGCATAGCCCTCGGCTTGCATGCCTTCGATCCACTGCGGGTTGAGATAACGCACGCGCAGCTCATCGGCGAGGAAGCGGTCCAGACCGGTGGTGCGGGTCTCGCTGCTGCGCAGGTCAGAGATCAGCAGTTGCGGCGCGGCGCCATCGAGGTGACGCACGGCAGCCGACAACCCGCCGAGAAACTCGAACGGGTGGTCGGTGGACAGCACGCCATGCAGGTTGGAGGAGCGCGACATGATGGCCGCCTGGGTGCCGCGCAGCTGTGAGGCCAGCAAATTGGCGTTGCCACTGGCCTCGCCCCATTGCCGATTACCAAAGGCGTAGCCGTTGCTGGCGAGGAACTGCTCGGCCAGCACGGCATCGTCATCCCACTCGGTCGAGGCCATGGCCAGATCAGGCACGCCGGTACCGTATTCGCCGGGGGCGTTGCCAAAAATGCGGTAGCCGGCGGCTTCAGCGGCCTGTTCGACGCTCATGCCCTGGGCTTGCAGCTCGGCGGCGATGCGGCGGTTGTTGGCGGCAATCGGGTTGCCCGGCTCGTCCAGCTCGGCCAGCCGGACGATGGCGTCGTCGAGCAGGCGCATAAAGTGGTCAAACTGGTCGCGGTAGACGCCGGTGACCTGAACCACCACGTCGCTGCGCGGGTGGCCCAGCTCGCTGGCCGGGATGATCTCCAGCGCGGTGACCCGGCCGCCGTCATCCCAGATCGGCCGCAGCCCCAGTGCATGCAGCACCTGGGCTTCGGTCACGCCGAGGTGGCGGATGGCTTCCGATGACCAGAGGCTGAAGGCCAGTTTCTCGGGCCAGGCGCCGTCGTGTTCAGCGCGGAAGGCGTCGACCAGCTGCTGGTAGGCGATTGCGCCGCTGTCCCAGGCGGCGCGGGCGGGAATCTTGTCTGCCTCGAAGGCATAGAGGTTACGGCCGCTGGGCACATCCGGGTTGCGGATCGGGTCGCCGCCTGAGCCCGGCGCGACAAAGCGCCCGGCCAGCCCGGCCAGCAGCGCCTCATTCTCGCCGGTATTGCGCAATTGCCGGTCCAGCTGGCGCGCGCGTTCGGCAAAGGCGGCGACCTCGGGAGCCAGTTCAGCGCTCGCCTGTTCATCCAGCAGCAGTTCGACAGCGCGGTAGGCCGGGGTGGCGGTGAGCGCCTCGTGCTCGACCGCAAACAGCTCCAGCTGGTCGGTACCCAGTGCCGCATAGAAGGGCGCACCCAATTGCTGCATCAGGGTGATCATGCGGTGTTCGGCGCTGGCCGGTTGACCGAAGGTATGCAGCCCGAGTGGCATGGCGGTGCGTGCCAGCTCATGCAGATGATCGTGCAGGGCCTGCAGAAAGCCGTCGAAATCGGCGGTGGTTCGCTCCTCGCTCCAGCCCAGGTCTGCGTGCATGTTGGCTTCGACGGCGCTGGCGCGGATCTGTTCGCGCACGGTGTCCAGCACCTGACCTTCGTCCAGTTGCTGGTACTCGTGGATCAGGTGATGCAGGTCGCGCATCTGGTCATACAGGCCGGCCGGGGCAAAGGGCGGGGTCTGGTGGCTGATGGTCACGGCGCGGCCGCGGCGCTTGGCCTGGATGGCTTCACCGACGTTGTCCTGAATGTAGGGATAGAAGATCGGCAGATCACCCGCCGCCAGCCAGGGGTAGTCATCCGCTGCCAGGCCGCGGTCCTTGCCCGGCAGCCATTCCTGGGTGCCGTGGGTGCCCAGGTGGATCAGCGCGTCCGTGCCGGCGCGGGTCTGCAGGTAGCGGTAGGCGGCCAGATAGCGGTGATCCGGGGTGCTGTCCTGGCTGTGATAGTTGCCGGGTTCTCCGCCACGCGGCATTTGCGGCATCAGCAGCAGCTGGCCCAGTTGCCAGGCCGGCAGGATAAATGCCGGTTCGCCGTTCACTTCACGCACGGCCGGGTGTTGCTCGGGCGGGCCTTGGGCGGCCAGGGCCTGCTGGCGCCGGGCGGGCAGGCTGTCCAGCCACGTTTGGTAGTCAGAGACCGGGTAGCTGACGGCCAGCCCGGCGGCCAGCAGCTGCTCGGGGGTGACACTGCCGTACAGAGCGCCGAGCAGGCGCTGGGCATGCTCGATCACCTGTTGCTCGCTGACTGGCTCACCTACCTGATACCCCTCGGCCCGCAGCGCCTGCTGGATCGAGACGATGCTGCGTGGCACGTTGAGGTTGGAAGCGCCGAGGTTCTTCTCCCCGGACGGGTAGTTCCAGAACAGCAGTGCCAGCCGTTTGTCCGCTGCTGGGGTGTGGCGCAGGGCAACCAGCCGCTGCAGTTTGGCGATCAGGGCGTCGGCCTGCTCGGGCAACAGGTCGTCGACACCGTCGGTGGTCGCCGACAGCACCAGCGAGTCGCTGACGCCCCAGCCTTCAGGCCCGGCCAGAAACACCGCCGTGGTGCGTGCAGCGAC
Source organism: Pseudomonas abyssi (assembly GCF_003444685.1). Taxonomy (NCBI): domain Bacteria; kingdom Pseudomonadati; phylum Pseudomonadota; class Gammaproteobacteria; order Pseudomonadales; family Pseudomonadaceae; genus Pseudomonas; species Pseudomonas abyssi. Next base: position 14,265 of record NZ_LMAZ01000008.1, read on the forward strand.
ACCGCTGACCGCGTCAGGCCAGTCGGCTGCTTCACCCTCGCGAAAACGCAGGGTCTGGATGACTGGCACGTCGAGGGCGAGAAAGTCGGCGCTGCGCGCCGAGCCGTTCTGCATGTGGGTCAGGTTGACCAGTGCGTCTATCGACTGGCCGGCGAACAACGAGGTGAGACCGCCCTCGGCGTTGCCGTCGAACCAGAACATCACCGGCTGCAGGCCGGCGGCCTCGCTGCGGGCGATCAGTTGGTCCAGCTCGCGGGTCAGCATATCTCCGACCATGCCCGAGTGGATCAGGTAAGCGATGCGTCCCTTGGCATTGGGAAGCCGCTGATCAGCCCAGTCAAGATAGTCGGCCAGGGTGCTGAACAGCTCGGGTGCCTGCGGGTGATAAAACCCGGTGGACGGCAGCTGCTCGGGCGGGGCAAGTAACTCAGGAGTAACCGGCGCGCCGCGCTGAATGGCGGCAGCCAGCGCAAAGAAACGGGTGTAGTTGGACTCGCCGCCCGCGGCGTAGAGCGCCACCAGCGGGCCAGCCACTCTGGGCGGCAGCTGCTCCCAGAGTGGGCGGCCACCGCCGATGGTCAGCTGTGGCGGCAGGTCTTGCCGGGCTTCAAGTGCCCGACTGACTTGTGCACGGTCACTGGGGCGAGGCACGTCCAACACCACCAGCGCACTGTTCTCCAGCGCCTGTTGCAGCGCCTCGCTGTCTGCATTCTCGACGTTCAGGTGCTGCAGCGCGACATCGCGCTGCGCCGCCAGAGGTTGCAGCAGTTGGAATTTCTCGCTGGAGACAAAGCTGTTGTGCAACACCAGCACGCTGGCGCCCGGTGTCTGCGCTTGTGTCATGCCGGCCGCCAGCAGCCACAGCAGCGCGCAGAGGCTGCTGCGGATACCACGCTTGCCGTGCATCAGAAGCTGACCGTGACGCCAGCGAAGTAACGGCGGCCAGTGTCGACGCGGTCGTACTCGTCCGGGTCATCATTGGCCAGGCGCTCATCGCCGATATTCTCGATACCGGTCTGCAGGCTCAGGTTGCGGGTGACGGCGTAGTCCAGGTACCAGTTCACCAGCGTATAGCCGGGGCTGTCCGGCTCGCTGTCCGAACGGAATTGCGAGCTGTGGTACTCGGCCTGCAGGCGGGTGCCAAGCGACGAGCTCAGCTCCCAGTTGACGCTGGCATTGGCGCGGTGGCGGGAGCGGTCAGCCAGACGCTCACCGGTGACCCGGTTCTCGGCATCCAGGTAGGTGTAGTTGGCGCTCAGCTCAAGCGGGTCGAGCAAGGTGACGCGGCCGCTCAACTCCAGGCCCTGCAGGCGCGCTTCGGCGATGTTGTCGTACTCCAGGCAGACGCGGCCCGGTACGTCGCAGGTAGGCAGACGAATGGTCTCGATCAGGTTGTCGACGTCGTTGCGGAACAGGGTGGCGGCGACCATCCAGCGGCCCTGATCCAGCTCGGCGCCCAGCTCAAAGGACTGGTTGGTTTCCGGCTCCAGCTCGGGGTTGCCGCGGATGATGCCGCGCCCACCCATGGCCGCGCGCGACTCGTACTCGGGCGACAACTGCTTCAGCGTCGGCGCCTTGAAGCCGTGGCCCACGCCGGCGCGCAGGGTCAGGGCATCGCTGGGGTGGTACATCAGATAGCCGCGCGGGCTGGTCTCCCAACCAAAGTCCTCGTGGCGGTCGACGCGCGCGCCGAGCACCAGCTCCCACTGCTCGTTGAACCAGATTTCATCCTGGGCGAAGGCGGCGTAGTGGTCCTGTTCGGCCTTGCCGTCGAAGTTGACGGTGGGGTCTTCCAGTTCCTCGCGGCGGGTTTCTGCGCCCAGGGTGAGCAGATGGTGCTCGCCCAGCGGCAGGCCAACGCGGCCATCGAGTACGGTATCGGTGAAGGTGTTGGGGCCACTGGCGTCGGCACCGTCGCTGCGGTAGGCCTTGCGCTCCAGCTCAGAGCGATACAGCCGCACCTGGCTGTCGCCCCAGCCCCAGTCGCCGTTGTGCGACAGTGAGTAGCGGCGGCGGTCGATGTCGTAGTGCGTTTGGTACAGCGGGCTGGCAGTGGAGCTGCGGTCGCCGTCCTGCTCCTCGTTGCCGGCGTCGACCGAGAGGTCGATGCGCTGATTGTCCAGCGGGGTCCAGCTCAGGCCGAGGTGGCCGGTGCGCGCGTCTTGCTCATCCAGCTGGCTGAGGGCCGGGTTGGCGGCATCATGCAGGGCGTCGCGCTGGCGAAACTCGCCCCACAGGTTCAGGCCCAGCGTGCCATCGACCAGCGGGCCGCCCAGATAGAAACCGGTCTTGCGCTGGTCGCCATCCAGGCTGCTGTCGGTAAAGGTGGCGTTGCTGCTGAGCGAGCCTTGCCACTCATCGGTGGCGGCGCGGGTGATCACGTTGACCACGCCGCCAAGGGCTTCGGAGCCGTACAGCGAGGACATCGGCCCACGCACGATCTCGACTCGTTCGATGGCTTCGGTGGGCACCCAGCCCAGTTCAAAGTCCGAATGAGCAATACCCGAGGCCGAGGCGTTAATGCGTTGGCCGTCGACCAGCATCAGGGTTTGCTCGGAGTTCATGCCGCGAATGGATACGCCGCGGCGCCCCAGCCCGAGGTCTTCCAGATCAACGCCGACGGTATTGCGCACCGCGTCGGCCAGGTCATTGACCGGTCGGCGGCGCAGCTCATCGCCGGCAACCACGCTAACGCTGGCCGGTGCATCGGCGGCGCTGCGCTCGGTGGTGGTGGCGGTGACTACCATAGTGGGCAGCGCTGCTGCTGTGCTGGTGCTATCGGCCCAGGCGTTGCTCCCCAGCAACGCGAGCGCGAGCAGGCCGCCGCTGGCGGCTTCGATTCTGTGTTTCATGGTTGGTCCTTGCGATGGTTCTGCGACGGCCTGGGCGGCAGGCAGCCTGGCGGGGGTGCTGGCTGGTTATTTTTTAAATAGTTATAACATAACAATTAAGGCTGCGTCAGGTGCTTTGATAAATCGGTATGATGTCGACGCCGAGCTACGGCCGGTTGGCGGCCGTTATCGCGCGGCGCTGGGGTTGGCGTGGATAGAGGGAGAGGCAGGGATGGAGCAGGGCGGCAAGCTGGTCAACTGGAACGATGCCAAGGGCTTCGGCTTTATCCAGCCCGATGACGGCAGTGACAGGGTATTTGCCCATATCTCGGTGATGCGCGGCGACGCGCGACCGGTGGCGGGCATGGCAGTGCGTTTTGTCGGCGCGCGGGATGCTCAGGGACGCCTGCGCGCCGAGCATATGCGGGGCACTGGGTTGGCGCTGGATCGTCCGGCGATTCGCCGCAAGCCACAAGCGGCCCGTGGCAGTAACGGCAAGACCAGCACCAAGCCTGCGCCGCGGCGACAGGCAGCGCCTTCCCGGCCTGCGCAGCCGGTGCGTCATGCCGGGCTCAAGCTGGGGATTCTGGCCCTGCTGTGCGCCCTGCCGCTGGCCGGCAGTCTGCAGCTGTTGCGAGATCACGGACAGATTTGGTGGCTGTTAGCGTATGGCTTTGTGAGTGCTGTCAGTTTCAGACTGTACCAGGTGGACAAGCGCAGCGCCGAGACCGGCCGCTGGCGCACGACCGAAAACACCCTGCACATCACCGAGCTACTGGGCGGCTGGCCTGGTGCGCTGGTGGCCCAGCAGGTGTTTCGGCACAAGACCCGCAAGGTGTCCTTTCAGGTCGTGTTCTGGCTGATTGTCGGCCTGCACCAGCTGGTCTGGCTGGACCGGCTGGTGCTCGGCGGCAGGCTGACGGGCGGGCTGTTGCCGTTCTGAGCCGCGCCCGCCGCTATCAGAAGGTCAGGTTGGCGGATACCCAGAGCCGGCGTCCTTCCTCCAGCACACCGGTGGTCGATCGACCGCTGACAATGTAGTCGCTGCCAAAGGCGGTGCCGTCCACAGCACCGGCATTGGTGTAGGTGGTGTAGGTCTGGCCCTTGAGGAAGTCCTTGTCGAACAGGTTGTAGATGCTGGCGTTCAGGGTCAGGTTGTCGGTTGCCTGGAACGAGCCACCCAGGTGGAACAGGGTATAGGCCTTGGTCTTTGAACCCAGTGCGTCATACAGCGACTGGTTGCTGGAGTAGCTGCCGTTGCCGTTGGCCAGGTTGGCATAGCTGGACGAGAAGCGCGCACGTTCGCCGCGATACTCGCCGCGCAGCCACAGGTTCAGGCGGCTGGAGGTTTGCCAGTCGAGCTTGGCGTTGGCCAGATGCGCCGGTGTGTTGGTCAGCGGCTGACCCTTGTCCGCGCCACTTTTTTGCTCGCTGTCGGTATAGGTGTAATTGCCGCTCAGCGTCCAGGCGGGAATGAATTCCCAGCTGGCTGCCAGCTCCAGGCCGCGGGTGACCGCCTCGTCGATATTCACCAGCTGTGAGCAGGTACCGCCAGCGTTGCCGGCGCACAGCGGATCGGCCACCGGGTTACCGCTGGCGATCTTGTCCTCAAACTCGTTGTGGAACAGGGTGGCGTTGGCGTTAAAACCAGCCAGGCCGTTGTAGTACACGCCAAACTCGGTACTGGTGGTGGTTTCCGGGTCCAGGTCCGGGTTGCCGATGGTGACTACGGTGCCCTGACCGCTGATTCCGTTGATGCCGTCATGCAGTTCGTTCAGGTCCGGGGTGCGGTAGCCACGGCTGACACCACCCTTGATCGTCCAGCTGTCAGCGGCGTTCCAGACCAGGTAGGCGCGCGGGCTGACATGGCCGCCGAAGGCATCGTGATCGTCATAGCGGGCGCCGAGGGTCAGTGCCAGGTCGTCGCGCAGCATCCACTCGTCTTCGGCAAACAGCGCCCAGGTTTTCTGCTCGAAGTCTTCGACCGCAATGCCGTCGGTCATGTCCGCCTTCCACCATTGCGCACCCACGGTGGTCATGTGGTTTTCGCCGACCGGCGCGACCAGCTTGGTATCAAATACCAGGTTGGTGGTTTCCAGCTCGCGATCGTCACCGGCCAGGCTGCCGGGAATACCGGAGGGGCTGCCGATCGGGTTGCCGGGCAGGGTACGGCCAATGGTCTCGGTCTGGCTGCGCATCAGGCTGGAATCCAGCGTACCAATGCCCAGACGGGCGGTATGAGTCAGCGCAATCTGCTCGCGCTCAAAGCGCAATTCGTCGGCATAGCCGTTGGCGGTGGTGGATGGCGCGGTGCAGGCACGGTTGAGGCCATCCAGTGTGCCCAGCTGGCACTCGTCGTTGTTGTAGCGCTGGCGGCCACGCTCGAAGTCCAGACTGAAGTCGTGGTCGTCATGGGGTGTCAGGGTCAGACGAGCGCCCAGGGTCTGGTTGCGGCCATCGACCGGGGACGGGCCGCGTTTGCTCACATCGCTGCCGTCGCCGAAGCTGAGATCCGACTCCTGGCGGTCAAACACACTGGCGCGCAGCTGCAGACCAAGCAGGTCTTCGACCAGCGGGCCGCTGGTGTACAGGCTGGCGTTGCTGGTGGCCCCGTAATCGCTGTTTTCCTGGAAGGTGTGGTCCAGTGTTACGGAGCCGGTCCACTCGCTGGCGACCTTGCGGGTAATGATGTTGATCACCCCGCCCATGGCATCCGAACCGTACAAGGTCGACATCGGGCCGCGAATGACTTCGATGCGCTCGATGGCCGACAGCGGCGGCATGAAACTGGTGGAGGTCTCGTTGAAGCCGTTGGGCGTGACGTTGCCGGCGGCGTTCTGGCGCCGACCGTCGATCAGGATCAGCGTGTATTCGCTGGGCATGCCGCGGATGCTGATGTTGAGCCCGCCGGTCTTGCCGGTGCCTTGCCCGATATCGATCCCTTCTACATCCCCCAATGCGTGCGCCAGACTGTTGTAGCGCTTCTCCTGCAGATCCTGTTGGCTGATCACGCTGATGCTGGCCGGGGCGTCGGTGAGCTTCTGTTCAAAGCCGGAGGCGGTAACAACCAGCCGATCAAGGGTAACGACGTCTTCGGCGTGAGCGGCGGTGGCTGCCGACAGGGCGATTGCGCTGGCCAGCAGCGTGCGATGGCGAATCGGGGACATTCAGAGGCTCCAGTGGAAAATTTCGCAGATGATAATCAGTTGCAAATGAAATGGTTTCATCGGCAATGTTTCTATCTGTGAAAATCGTCTGGAGGGCGCGTGCAGCAAGGGGTAGAGGGAGGTGTAAATTCTGTAAAGCGCCGACCAGAGAGCAGACTCTGCTGGTCGGCGGTTTTGATCAGACCAGCACGCCCTGACTGCGCAGATAGTCGTCGTAGCTGCCGGAGAAGTCGGTCACGCCGTTTTCCGACAGCTCGATGATGCGGGTGGCCAGCGAGCTGACGAACTCACGGTCGTGGCTGACGAAGATCAGCGTGCCCGGGTAGTTCTCCAGCGCCAGGTTGAGCGCTTCGATCGATTCCATGTCGAGGTGGTTGGTCGGCTCGTCCATCAGCATCACGTTGGCCTTGCCGAGGATCAGCTTGCCGAACAGCATGCGGCCCTGCTCGCCGCCCGAGATAACCTTGACCGATTTGCCGATCTCGTCGTTCGAGAACAGCATGCGGCCGAGAGTGCCGCGCACCAGCTGCTCGCCACCTTGGGTCCACTGCGCCATCCATTCGAACAGGGTGCAGTCGTCCTTGAAGTCGTCGGCGTGATCCTGCGCGAAGTAGCCGATGTCGGCGCTTTCGGCCCATTTCACTTCACCGGCCATGGGAGCCATTTCGCCGACCAGGGTGCGCAGCAGGGTGGTCTTGCCGATGCCGTTGGGGCCGATGATGGCGACCCGCTCGCCGGCTTCGATCTGCAGGTTCAGGCCCTTGAACAGCACTTCGCCGTCGTAGCCCTGGCTGACGTTCTGCAGGGTGACCGCCTGACGGTGCAGTTTCTTGAACTGCTCGAAGCGGATAAACGGGCTGACGCGGCTGGAGGGTTTGACCTCTTCCAGCTGGATCTTGTCGATCTGCTTGGCGCGGCTGGTGGCCTGCTTGGCCTTGGAGGCGTTGGCCGAGAAGCGGCTGACGAAGGTCTGCAGCTCGGCGATCTGCGCTTTCTTCTTGGCGTTGTCCGACAGCAGACGCTCGCGCGCCTGGGTAGCGGCGGTCATGTACTCGTCGTAGTTGCCCGGAAACAGGCGCAGCTCGCCGTAATCCAGGTCGGCCATGTGAGTGCAGACCGAGTTCAGGAAGTGACGGTCGTGGGAAATGATGATCATGGTGCTGGTACGCGCCGTGAGGATGCTTTCCAGCCAGCGGATGGTGTTGATATCCAGGTGGTTGGTGGGCTCGTCGAGCAGCAGTACGTCCGGATCGGAGAACAGCGCCTGGGCCAGCAGCACACGCAGCTTCCAGCCGGGGGCGACTTCGCTCATCGGGCCAAAGTGCTGTTCCAGCGGAATGCCGAGACCGAGCAGCAGTTCACCGGCGCGGGATTCGGCGGTGTAGCCGTCCATTTCCGCGAACTCGCCTTCCAGTTCGCCGACTTTCATCCCGTCTTCTTCGCTCATCTCCGGCAGCGAGTAGATGCGGTCGCGCTCGGCCTTGACCTTCCACAGCTCCTGGTGACCCATGATCACGGTGTCGATCACGCTGAACTCTTCGTAGGCAAACTGGTTCTGGCGCAGCTTACCCAGACGCACGTTCTGTTCGAGCATGACCTGGCCGCCGGAGGGCTCCAGCTCGCCGCCGAGGATCTTCATGAAGGTCGACTTGCCGCAGCCGTTGGCACCGATCAGGCCGTAGCGGTTGCCGTTGCCGAATTTGACGGAGACGTTTTCGAACAGCGGCTTGGGGCCAAACTGCATGGTGATGTTGGCGGTGGAGATCACGGAAAGTCCTGATGTTGAGAGCGAAGAAGTGGGCGCGCATTGTAGCGACTTGGCGGCGCGGGTGACAGGCGAGTGCGACCGGAGGTGTTTGCCGGACGGTGGTGGATGCAGTATGTTTGCGGGCGTTTATGGTTCTCATTCTTGGTGCGACGGGTGCAGGTATTTCAAGCACGCATATTGGCGGTGGAGGACGACCCTGTACTGGGCGAGCACTTGCTGCAGTCGCTCGGCAACAGCGGGCACGATGTCGTGTTGGCTACCGACGGTCAGCAGGGCCTGGCGCAGGCCAGTCAGGGCGCGTTTGATCTGATCCTGCTGGATGTCATGCTGCCGGGCCTCAGTGGCATGGAGCTGCTCAGCCGCCTGCGTCGGCTGTGCGTCACGCCGGTCTTGATGATGTCGGCACTGGGCGATGAAGAGAGCCGAGTCACCGGCTTTGATCGCGGCGCCGACGATTATCTGCCCAAACCCTTCAGCAGCCGCGAGCTGGAGGTGCGGGTCAATGCGATTCTGCGCCGCATCAGCTATGAGCGGGGGCAGGGAGTAGCGCAACCTGCGGTCGGCGATGCCGAACTGCACTTTGACGAAAAAGCCTCGCGTCTGCGTTATGGCGACATTGCCGTCATCTTCACGCCGACCGAGTATCGCCTGCTGGAAGTGCTGCATACGCACGCCGGCGAGGTGCAGAGCAAGGCCTTTCTGTATCAGCAGGTGCTGCATCGCGGTTTTACCCGGCATGACCGGGTGCTGGATATGCATGTCAGCAATCTGCGCCGCAAACTGAGTCAGGCCGGGATAGATTGCCTGCGTCTGGAATCTGTCTGGGGACACGGCTACCTGCTCAGCCGGGACCCGTGCTGATGCTCGGCCGCCGCTCGCTCTACTGGCGCATGGTGTTGTTGGTCGCCGGCTTTTGCCTGTGCATGATTGCGGTAACCGACTACGCGGCCCAGCGGGTGGACAGCTACCTGGCGCACCTGCCCGAATCGACCCTGCGCGAGCTGCGTGGTTATGCCGCCGATGCCGCCAGCGCGCTGGATCAGGGCGTCGACGCACTGAATGCCTGGCGAGACCAGCACGCAGAGCTATCCCCGGAAATTCTGGTGGTGGTGGATGCTGCCCTACAGGCGTTGCCCGGCCAGCCGCTGAGTGACGAGCAGCGCAACATGCTGACCTTTCTGCGCAGCTATACGGCGCCGATGAGCATGCGTGGCGGTGGCCGCCAGGTGATCTATGTACCCATGCAAGGTCGGGACGAGTCGCTGGTGCTGCGCCTGCCCGAGCCGCTGACGCCCTGGGCTGTGCGCCCGCTGCTTAATGCCTTGGTGCTTTATTTGATGCCGGCGCTGCTGTCGCTGCTGTTTTGTGCGCTGCTGTACATGTTGCTGATCTCGCCGCTGGAGCGCTTGCGCCGCCAGGCCAACGCCATGCGCGCCAACCCGCTGGAAACCCTGCTGCCTGCCGAGTTGGCCGGGCGCCGGGATGAGCTGGGCGAGCTGGGCCGGTCGCTGGATTACCTGACCCGGCGCCTGCGCGATTCCATCGGGCAACAACGGCAGTTGCTGCGGGACGTGTCCCATGAGTTGCGTACCCCGCTCAGCCGGTTGCGCGTGGCGGCTGAAAGCGATCTCAGCCAGCGTGAGCTGCGCGAGCGTCTGGAGCATGAGGTTGATCGCATGCAGGAGCTGCTCGACGGCACGCTGGAGGTCGCCTGGCTGGACAGCCAGCCGGGTCAACTGCAACTGGAAGCCGTTGACTTGAATGCGCTCTGGGAAGTGCTGCGCGAAGATGCGTTGTTCGAGTCGGGCTGGGCGCCCGAGCGCATCAGCGCCGAGCTGCCTGATGACTGTCGGGTGCAGGGCCACCTCAACGGCCTGAGTCAGGCTCTGGAGAATGTATTGCGCAATGCGATACGGCATTCACCGGATAACGGCCTGGTGCAAATGCGTGCGCAGCGCGAAGGCGCCAACTGGTTGCTGTGCCTGGCTGATCAGGGCCCGGGCGTTGAAGAGGCCCAGCTGGAGCAGATTTTCCGACCGTTTTCCCGCCTGAACAGCGCGCGCCCGGGTGACGGCGGCTTCGGCCTTGGTCTGGCTATCGCCGAACGCCAGATTCGCCTGCAGGGCGGCAGGATCTGGGCCCGCAATGGCCATCCTGGCTTGCAGCTCTGGTTCAGTTTACGCGCTGTATAGAATGTAAATGCGCTTTACTCTTAAATGACAATCAATATCATTTGTGCCGATTTCACCACATTGGATCGGCCTGACGGGAGCGGGTCGTTGCTGATGCATTCGATCATTATCTTGTCAGGGAGTCGAGAGTATGCGGATTTTCAAACGCCACCAATTGGCCTGTGCAGTCGCTGTGGCCAGCGTCGGACTGACCGCCAGTGCGCTGGCCGCCGAGCCGGACACCGATGGGGACGTGGTGACGCTGGACGAGATCACGGTGGTCACCGCGGCTGGCTATGAGCAGAACATTGCCGATGCGCCGGCCAGTATCTCGGTGATCACCCGCGAGCAGCTGGAAAAGCAGTCCTACACCGACATTACCGATGCGGTACGCAATATCCCCGGTGTCTACGTCACTGGCGGCGGCAACATGCAGGACATCAGCATCCGCGGCATGAGCAGCAACTACACCCTGTATCTGGTGGATGGCCGTCCGGTTTCTGCCGGGCGCATGGTCAACACCAACGGCTCGGACGGTGGCAAGCAGATCGGTCTGCCGCCGGTGTCGATGATCGAACGTATCGAGGTGATTCGTGGGCCGATGTCATCGCTGTACGGGTCCGAGGCCATGGGCGGGGTGATCAACATCATCACCCGGCGTGGTGGCGACGAGTGGGCCGGCAGCATCTCCACCGAGTACACCAGCGCGATGAACGATATCAGCAGCGACGCGCAGCAGACTGACTTTTACCTCGGTGGCCCGCTGATCGAGGGCCTGCTGGGTGCCCAGTTCACCGGCACCTATGTGGGGACCGACGAAAGCAGCTTCAGCGGCGGTAGCGACAGCGCTGCCAGCATGCCCGAAAGCACCCGCCGCCAGGGCGGCGCCGAGTTCTACCTGACGCCGAATGAGCAGAACCGCTTCACCGTCGGCTACACCGCATCCGAGCTCAAGTACACCCACACCCCGGGCGAGAGCATCGCGGCGACGGCTCCAGCCTCGACCACCCGCTACGAGAAGGATGTCTATGTCATCGGGCATGACGGTACCTACGGTGACCTGATCGTCAACAGCTACCTGCAGCATGATGTGTCCGACAAGCCGGGCACCGGCAGCACCAAGCAGGAGGAGATCAGCCTGCTCAACAGCCAGGCGAGCTACTTCTGGGGTGATCATGTGATCACCTTTGGTGGTCAGTACAAGCAGGAAGAGTTTGTCGATGAAACCAACGGCATGCTGGTGTCTGGTGTGCCGGGTGCGGTGAAGAGTGTAGACCGCTGGATTGCCGCGCTGTTTGCCGAAGTGGACTGGGCGATGACCGATCGCCTGTCCGTCACCACCGGCCTGCGCTACAACGATGACGAGCTGTTTGGTGGCGAGCTGTCGCCGCGGCTCTATGGTGTCTATCGCCTGAATCCGGAATGGACCGTCAAGGGTGGGGTGTCCACCGGCTATCGCCAGCCGACCCTGTCCGATGCCACCGAAGGCTTCGGTCGTGGCACTGGCGGCGGCGGCTCGCCGATTGCGCCCTTGCCGCGCGCCCTGATCATCGGCAACTCGGACCTGCAGCCCGAGACCAGCACCAACTATGAAATCGGCTACGTCTACGACAACGCCGCGCTGGGCCTGAACACCAGCGCCATGCTGTTCCACACCCAGTACAAGGACAAGATTGCAGAAGATCGTTTCTGCACCAGCCCGGATACGTCTGATCGCAATGATCCCTCGACCTGGACCTGTGACTTCAACGGGCAGACCTACTGGTTCCTGAGCACCCGCCAGAACATTGCCGAGGCGATGATGCAGGGTGTCGAGCTGACGCTGGACTACCGCTTCCAGCCCAACTGGAACCTGTCAACCAGCTACACCTTCACCAAGTCGGAGCAGAAGTCGGGCGAGTTCAAGGGCGAGCCGCTGAACAAGCAGCCGCGCCATATGTTCAACGCGCTGCTGGAGTGGGATATCAACCCGCGTTTCAACGCCTGGGCGCAGGGCAACTACCGTGGCGAGACTTCTGACTACATGGGCCGCACCAGCATGTCTGACGGCACGCCGGGCTACGGGTTTGTCGATCTGGGTGTTGGTTTCCGCCTGACCGACAGCGTCACCGTGAAAGGCGGCCTGTACAACGTCGCCAACAAGGAAGTGACCAACGACAGCTACGGCGTGGTGCTGGATGGCCGGCGAGCCAACATTGGTCTGACGGTCGACTTCTGACCCACGACCTCCTCGCATCTGACCTTCTAAGGTCAAAGCACAAGGCGCCCACCGGTTGCTCCCCGGGAGGGCGCCTTGTGCGTTCGGGGGGGGGCGTGCGCTGATGGGAGCGGCCAGGGGACGAGCGGGGTGGTGCTGAGTATTAAGTAATCTATAATGCGAATCTACTGCAATCACATTAAATATTAACTGGCTGCCGCCCGGGGACGGGCTCGGCCAGCTTGCCGAGGTAGCCATGCATTCACTTCCGTTCAAGCGCTCAGCGCTTTCACTCGCCCTGTCGTCGCTGTTCTATGCCGGGTTGGCGCAGGCGCAGCAAGCAGGAGAGGCGGCTGAACAGGCTTATGAGCTGCCATCGCTGACCGTCACGACCAGCGCCGATGCGTCCGCCGAAGGGTTGCCGCCGGCCTATGCAGGCGGGCAGGTGGCAGCTGGCTCACGGATTGGCATTCTGGGTAACCAGGACTATATGGATACCCCTTTCACTGCTACCAGCTATACCCAGACCCTGATTCAGGACCAGCAGGCCGCCAGCATTGGCGAGGTGTTGCTGAACGACCCGGCGGTGCGCGTGGCGCGCGGTTTTGGCAACTTCCAGCAGGTCTATATGGTGCGCGGCCTGCCGATCTACTCTGACGACATCTCCTACAACGGCCTGTACGGCCTGCTGCCGCGCCAGTACATGGGCACTGAATTTGTCGAGCGGGTCGAGGTGCTGCGTGGCGCCAACGCCTTCCTCAATGGTGCAGCGCCGGGCGGCAGTGGCTTGGGCGGCGCGATCAATATTGTGCCCAAGCGGGCAACCAACGAGCCGTTGAATGAAGTGACCGCCGGTGTTCGCTCTGGCGGGCAGTACTACACAGCGGGTGATTTTGCCCGCCGTTTCGCCGATGATCGTGTCGGTATGCGCCTGAACGTGGCGCGCCGTGATGGTGATACGGCGGTGGATGGCGAGTCGGGCGAGCTGTCGCTGCTGGCGCTGGGCGCCGACTACCGGGGTGATCGCCTGCGCATCTCCGCCGATCTGGGTTATCAGAAGCATGAAGTGGACGCTGGCCAGCCGAATATCACCATTGGTGCCGGTGTGCCGGTGCCGTCTGCACCTGACGCCGACGAGAGTGTGGCGCAGAGCTGGACCTACTCCAATGCCGAGGACACCTTTGGCAGTCTGCGTGCCGAGTACGATTTCAACGACTACGTCACCGGCTGGCTGGCCGGTGGTCTGCGCACCAGTGAAGAAGAGGGCAACTTTGCCAATCCGACGGTGATCAATACTGCGGGCGACACCAGAGCCTATCGCTTCTACAACGTGCGCGAAGACGAGGTGGTCACCGGCGACATGGGTCTTCGCTTCAGCTTTCATACTGGCCCGGTCAGCCATCAGCTGACCACCTCGGCCTCGACCTACGAAATGAAGTCGGCCAACGCCTGGGGGGCATCGGACTTTTCCGGTGATGTGCTGAGCAACATCTATCGTCCGGTTGACGTGATCCAGCCGTCTGCGACGCTTGGCGGCGCCGGCTCGCTGGGCAACCCCGAGGTCACCGAGCGTACCCGCACCAGCAGCTACGCCATCGCCGATACCCTTGGTTTCATGGACGACCGTCTGCTGGTCACCCTGGGTGCCCGCCAGCAGAACATCGCCACCTACAGCTACGCCTACGCGGATGGTTCGCGCACCGCTTCCTACGATGACGATGCGCTCACGCCGATTGCGGGCGTGGTCTATCGCGTTACCCCTGAGGTGTCTGCCTACGCCAATTACATCGAAGGGCTGGTCAAAGGGGATGTGGCGCCCACTACTTCCGGTGGTGCCCCGGTCCCCAACGGCGGTGAGGCGCTGGAACCCTACGTTACCCGTCAGGCCGAGCTGGGCGTGAAGTACGACGGTGGCCGTCTGGGCGGTAGCCTGGGCGTGTTCCAGAGCCGCAAGCCGGTAGCCGGTGTGGACGCCAGCAACACCTACGGCGTGGTCGGCAAACAGCGTTATCGTGGGGTGGAGTTCAATGCCTTCGGTCAGGCCACCAACGACCTGACGGTGCTGGGCGGCATCGGCCTGCTGGATACCGAGCTGGAGGGTAATGACGGCATTGGCGCACCGGAGGTGCAGGCCAATCTGGGGCTGGACTATCTGGTGCCGGGCGTTGACGGGCTGGCGCTGGACGGTCGCCTGATTTACACCGCCGAGCAGTACATCGATGCCGCCAATACCCGTGAGATCCCGTCCTGGACGCGCTTTGATCTGGGCGCGCGTTACAGCTTCCTGGTCAACGACGCCCAGGAGATGACGCTGCGGGCCCGGGTGGAGAACGTCGCCAACCGTGACTACTGGGCCTCGGCCGGCGGTTATCCGGGTGCCGGTTACCTGACAGTGGGTGCGCCGCGCACCGTGGTGGTATCCGGCACCTTGTCGTTCTAGGGCCGCGTCATGCGAAACAGGGCATCGGCCTCAATGCGGAAGTAGTCCGCCGGGCCGCCGCCGCGCAGAATGGGCTGTGCGGCGGCGGTGTCGTAAACGCCGTCGATCAGCAGGCGACGGTCAATATGCACAGCGACCACTTCTCCCAGTACCAGCCAGGTATTCACCGCCTCACCCGCTGCGCTCTGCAGCTGGATAATCTGCGTCTTGCGGCACTCGAAGGCCACCGGGCTTTCAGCCACCCGTGGTACGTCGATCAGCCGTGACGCCGCTGGCGTCAGGCCGGCCAGGGCAAACTCGTCTACCTCCGGTGCAACCGCTGCGCAGCTTTGATTCATCGCCTCAGCCAGCGGCAGCGTTGCCAGGTTCCAGACAAACTCCCCGGTCTGCTCGATATTGCTCAGGCTGTCCTTTTGGCCGATGCTGGCAAAGCCGATGATCGGCGGTATGTAGTTGAAGGCATTGAAGAAACTGTAAGGTGCCAGGTTGAGCACGCCGCCCGCGCTGCGGCTGGCAATCCAGCCGATCGGTCTGGGACCGACGATCGCGTTGAACGGGTCGTGCTTCAGCCCGTGACCCTGAGCGGGTTCGTAGTAGTAACTGTCGTCCTGCATGCTGCCCCCATCCTTACGGCGTGATTGGTGCCCGCCATTGCAGCGCGCCCTGGCGGCGCGCGCAAGAGGCTAGCGCGGATCAGTAGCGTTCCAGCCAGTGGGCGTAGGGCGCGGGCATCACCCAGGAGGGACGTTCGACCTTGAGTTCGCGGGCCGCGTGATAGGTCCAGTGCGGGTTGGCCAGATGCGCCTTGCCGATCATGACCAGGTCCAACTGGCCGTCCTGTACTGCCTGCTCGGCGATCTGCGGCTCACCAAAGCCCCAGGCGGAGGAGACCGGCACACCGGCTTCATCACGCACGCGCTTGGCAATCGGACCCATAAACGCCGGAGCCCAGGGGATTTTGGCGGTCGGGATATTAAAGCCCATGCTGACGCTCATCATGTCCATGCCACCTTCTTTGAACTGACGGGTCAGGTCGATGGCGTCGCTCATGGTCTGTTCGTCGTTGCCGTCAAACTCGATGACGCCAAAGCGAATGGTCAGCGGCAGGTGCTCTGGCCACACCGCGCGCACCGCAGCCAGCGTCTCGCGCAAGAAGCGACCACGGTTATCGGCATTGCCGCCGTAGGCATCGGTGCGCTGGTTGGCATGCGGCGAGAAGAAGCTCTGGGCCAGATAACCGTGGGCAAAGTGCAGCTCCAGCCACTCGAAGCCGACGGCCAGTGCGCGGCGGGCGGCGGCAACGAAATCCGCCTTGACCCGCTCAATGTCCTGCAGCGTCATGGCCTCCGGCACTTTCGGCAGGTGCGCGCCGAAGGGGATGGCGGAGGGGGCGATGGTTTGCCAGCCGTTGGCGGCGTCGGTGGGGATGTGATCGTCACCTTCCCACGGACGGTTGGCGCTGGCCTTGCGGCCGGCGTGGGCAATCTGAATACCGGGCACAGCACCGTGCGCCTTGATGCCGCGCACGACAGGCATGAACGCCTCAGCCTGGGCGTCATTCCACAGTCCGGCGCAGGCCGGCGTGATACGGCCTTCCGGTGCAACTGCCGTGGCTTCGACAATCACCAGTCCGGCGCCGCCGCGGGCCTGAGCGGTGTAATTGGCGACGTGCCAGTCGTTGACCACGCCGTCGGTGGCCGAGTATTGGCACATCGGCGGTACGGCGATGCGGTTACGCAGGGTGATGTCTTTGAGAGAGAAGGGTTGAAACAGCGCTGACATGGATAGCCTCCGGCAGCTGATTGGGTTATTCAATAGTTCGATAATATTGGAACTATGGATCAGAAGTAAACCCCTGTGTATCATCAGCGTCATGCGACCCTTCAAACACCCCCCTGCCAACGAGCTGCTGCTCGAACGTGTGCTCTACGCCCTGAGTGATCCGGTGCGGCTGGAAATCGTGCGCCGCCTGGCCGAGGTCGGCGAGGCCAGTTGCGGTGATCTGGATGGCGGCAGGCCAAAGTCGAGCATGTCTCACCATTTCCGCGTGATGCGCGATGCCGGCCTGGTGTGCACCCAGAGCGTCGGTACCACGCACATGAACAGCCTGCGACGCGCTGACCTGGATGCCCGTTTCCCCGGCCTGCTGGATGCTATCCTGAATCAGCCAGGCTGATTGTCGATCTGCCTGAGCGCTACCGCTGTGTTGCGGCGCGGTCTTTACCTGATCGGTGACTGCGACTATCGTTGCAATAGTGCTGGCAAGGAGCCAGCTTCAGGAGTTACGGATGACTGCCCGCCGCCCCCTTACCCCTTTGGAAACCTTGCTGCAGAGCCGTTCCCAGGTTCCCTGGTGGCTGTATCTGCTGTTGGCGCTGCTCAGTGGTTTGCTGCTGCACTGGCTGGGCTATCGGTTCTGGCAAGGCAGTGTTCCGGCGACCGGTGGGACCTTGCTGCACGGCTTTACCCTGGTCGGTCAGGTGTTGTTGCCGCTGGCGCTGCTGTGCGCTGCGGTGGCCGATCTGTTCAATCGTCTGTCGCGTCGTCGGCGTGTCAGTCGACTGCAGCAGGAAGCGTCACCCGACCATCTGCTCCAGCAGCTCAGCCGTCAGGACGTGCGCGCGCTGGTGCTTTGGGCTCTGCAGGCGGAAGGACTGCTGCTGCAGAACGGCTGTGCGGCGGATGGCGGCATCCTTCTGCGCCAGGGCGAGGAGGACGTTGTGCTGGACCTCACCTGCTGGCGCGCCCCCCACCTGCGGCGGGCCGATCTGCTGGCGCTGCGTGAGCGGATGACCAAGCAGGGCGTTGATGGTGGCTTGCTGGTCTGTCATGGGCGTATCGATGCCGATGCCTGGACGCTGGCGCGGCGCTCGGGTATCCGCTTGATTGATCGACGCCTGCTGCAGCAGTGGTTATGCGCGTCGGTCAGTCGAACAGTGCCACAGCCTTGATCTGCACCCACACCGGCAGCCCCGGTTGCAACTGCAGTTGGTCTACCGAGTAGCGCGTAAGGCGTGCCAGCAAGACGTTGTCACCCAGCGCAAGGCGCACCAGCGCCTGTGCCGGGTGGCTGCCGGGTTCGATGGCCTCGATGTGCGCAGGCAACTGGTTGAGCACACTGCTGTGTTGCGGCTTCTCCAGCGCCAGGCTGACATCGCGGGCCTGGACCGCGACCCGCACGCGCTGCCCGAGCGGTAGCGCCGAGTGCGGCAGGCGCAGCTGCAGCGGGCTGCCATCGAGGGTCAGCTCCAGCAACTGATAGCGATCATCGCAGGCGCTGACCTGCCCGTGCAGCACGCTGCGCGCGTCGTCGCTGTGCGCCATGGGCAGATCCAGACGCGGCAGCAGTGTCTGCAGCGGGCCGCTGGCGCGCAGTGTGCCGTTGTCCAGCAGGACGAGGTGATCCGCCAGTCTGGCGACCTCGTCCGGGGAATGGCTGACGTAAAGCAGCGGCATGTCCAGTTCTGCGTGCAGGCGCTCCAGATACGGCAGGATGTCGGCCTTGCGTTGCGGGTCCAGCGCGGTCAGCGGCTCATCCAGCAGCAACAAGCGCGGGTTGGCCAGTAGCGCGCGGGCGATGCCGACGCGCTGCCGCTCACCGCCGGACAGCCCGCTGGTACTGCGCTGGAGCAGCTGCGCAATGCCGAGCAGCTCGATGATCTGCGTTGCCTGCTGGTCGCTGGCCGGCTCTGCGCTGCGGTGTCTGCCGTAGTTCAGATTGGCCTGCACGTTCAGGTGATCGAACAGGCTGGCCTCCTGAAAGACATAACCCAGCGCGCGCTTGTGCGGCGCCAGCCAGAGGCCGCGCTGGCTGTCCTGCCAGCAGTGGCCATTGACCTCGATAAACGCCTGTTCCGCCCTTTCCAGGCCGGCGATACAGCGCAGCAGCGTGGTTTTGCCCGAGCCGGACGGGCCGACGATGGCGCTGACGCCACGCGCCGTCAGCGTCAGATCCAGGTCCAGCGTAAAGGCAGCCAGCTGCTGTTTGAGCCTGATATGGATCACCTGCGTGCCCCCGGCATGACCGTCAGGCGCCCGCGCCGATTAAGCAGCAACAGAATCACGAAGGAGCAGATCAGCACGCCGCCAGCCAGCCAGTGGGCGCTGGCGTAGTCCATCGCTTCGACGTGGTTGAAGATCTGCACCGAGACCACGCGCGTGCGCTCCGGGATATTGCCGCCGATCATCAGCACCACGCCAAACTCGCCGAGGGTATGCGCAAAGCCCAGCACGCTGGCGGTGATGATGCCCGGGCGGGCCAGCGGCAGCGCGACGGTGAAGAAGCGGTCCAGCGGGCTGGCGCCGAGGGTGGCGGCTACTTCCAGCGGGCGTTTGCCGATGGACTCGAAGGCGTTCTGAATGGGTTGCACGACAAAGGGTATTGAGTAGCACACCGAGCCGATCACCAGGCCGCTGAAGCTGAACGCCAGGGTGCCCAGCCCGAGCTGCTGAGTCAGCGCGCCAATCGGCCCGTGCGGACCCAGCGCAACCAGCAGGTAGAAGCCCAGCACCGTCGGCGGCAGCACCAGGGGCAGGGCTACCAGCGCACTGATCGGGCCTTTCAGCCGCGAGCGGGTATGGGCCAGCCACCAGGCCAGCGGCGTACCGATCAGCAGCAGGACCAGGGTCGTCAGCGACGCCAGTTTGAGCGTCAGCCAGATGGCTGCCAGGTCGGCGCTGTCCAGCGGCAGGGACATGTCAGTGACCGTAGCCGTAGCGGCTGATGACCGCTGCCGCCTGCTCGCCTTTGAGGTAGTCGAGCAGGGCGGCAGCGGCGTCGTTGTCAGCGCCGGTGTTGAGCAGCACGGCATCCTGGCGGATGGGTTGGTACAGCGCCGCCGGAACCTGCCAGGCTGAGCCGCTGGTGATCTCCCCGTCGCGGGAGACCTGCGACAGAGCAACGAAGCCGACTTCGGCGTTGCCGCTGGCGACAAACTGGTAGGTCTGGCCGATACTCTGGCCTTCGACCAGCTTGGGTGCCAGCGCTTGCGTCAGGCCCAGCTGCTGCATCACCTGTGTGGCGGCCAGCCCGTAGGGCGCGGTTTTCGGGTTGGCGATAGCCAGATGCTCGAAGTTGCCGCTGCGCAGCAACTGTGCGCCGTCGCTGATCAGACCGGCATCAGCGGACCACAGCGCCAGCGCGCCGGTGGCGTAGGTAAAGCGCGAGCCTGAGACCGCCAGCCCGTCGCTTTCGGCGCGTGCCGGGGTAGTGTCATCGGCAGCCAGAAATACCTCGAAGGGGGCGCCGTGGCTGATCTGGGCGTACAGCTGGCCGGTCGAGCCGAAGGCCGCGATGACGCGATGGCCGGTATCCTGCTCGAACGCCTTGGCGATGTCCTGCATGGGGGCGGTGAAGTTGGCAGCGACGGCGACCTGGACCTCGCCGGCCAGTGCAGGGTGGCTGATACTGATGCAGCAAGCGGTGGCGACGAGCAGCGGCAAGCGCATGCAAACTCCTGGGCAGCGAGGAAGGCAGGTTGTCGTTATATTATTCGTTATATAGCGCTTGGGGTAGTGTGCAATGAAGCTTGAAGGACAGTTCTGGTTTTCTCACCAGGGCCGACGGTTGGCCGGGCAGGATCGCATCGAGTTGCTGGCCTGCATCGCTGAAACCGGCTCGATCAGTAAAGCGGCCAAGGCGGCCGGCATGAGTTACAAGACCGCCTGGGATGCCGTGGATGCAATGAACAGCAGCAGCGATCAGCCATTGGTTGAGCGCGCGGCGGGCGGGCGTGGCGGTGGCGGCACGCGTCTGACGGCGGCAGGGGGCCAGCTGGTGAGCGCCTTTCGCCGTTATCAGCAGGAGCACGCCGTGTTCCTGGCCAGACTGAGCGAAGACGCCAGCCTGGACCCGTATCTGCAGGTCATGCACCGGCTGCGGCTGCGTACCAGCGCGCGCAACCAGCTGTTTGCCCGGGTGGCCGCTCTGCAGTCTGAGGGGCTGAACGAGCGGGTGGCGCTGACGCTGGCTGGAGGTCAGGCGCTGACGGCCGTGATCACGCGCAGTAGCAGTGAACGTCTTGGATTGAGCAAGGGCGTGGAGGTATTTGCGCTGATCAAGGCGCCCTGGGTGAAGCTGGCGAGTGACGGCGCGGAGCAGAACCGGCTGACTGGCACGGTGCTGGGCCGGGAGCAGGTGGGTGACCAACTGGCGCTGGAGGTGGAACTGAGTGCGGGTGTGCAGCTGGTAGCGACGCTGGCTGATGTCCCCGCTGTGCCCGGCATCGGCGAGCCGGTGACCTTGTGGGTCGATCCTGACCAGATCATTCTCTGCGCACTATAGTGCCGATAACAGGGACAAGGAGCGTACGTATGGCTGCACCCGAGCAAGACAACAGGGGATCAATCAGCCCGGCGACACCCGCCGCAGGCCGGCATCATTTCCGCTTTCTACGACCGAACATGCACCTGGATTCGGTATTTGGCGACGGCTGGTTTGCGTTGCGCGCGGAAGCCTTCGCGCGGTTTTTTGGTACGCCGGTTTTTCTCATCGCGCAGACCTTGATCGTCGGTCTGTGGATCACCATCAACGTGACCGATCTGGTCAGCTTTGACCGCTATCCCTTCATTCTGCTGAATCTCGCGTTCAGCTTGCAGGCCGCCTATGCCGCGCCGCTGATTTTGTTGGCGCAGACCCGTCAGGCTGATCGGGACAAGGCCTCGGCGCAGGCTGATGCGCTGCATCGCGAGGCCCTGGCGCAAGCCAGCGAACAGCGCGCCGCCCACGCGGCGGAGCAGACCGAACAGCTGCTGCAGTTGATGGAGCAGAACACCCGGCTGACCGAGACGGTACACCACCTGAGCCAGCGCATTGAAGCGCTGACCTGCGAAATCCATCGCGGTGTGTGTGAGCGCCCGGCTCAGCCCTGACGGCGCGGCAGGCGCAGCACCAGCAGGCCGAGCAGCAGACCCCAGAAGGCGCTGCCGATACCCCATAGTGCCAGCCCGGAGGCGGTGACCAGAAAGGTCAGGAAGGCTGCTTCGCGTTGCGCCTCGTCGTGCAGGGCGGTGGCCAGTGCGTTGCCGATGGTGCCGAGCAGCGCCAGGCCGGCAATGGCCATGACCAGCGCCTGCGGAAAGGCGGCAAACAGGCTGGCGACCGTGGCACCGAACAGCCCGGTCAGCAGATAGAAGAAACCGCCCCAGGCGCTGGCCCGGAAGCGCTGGCTCGGGTCCGGATCGGCGTCCTTGCCGGCGCAGATGGCGGCGCTGATCGCCGCCAGATTGAAGGTGTAGCCGCCAAAGGGCGCCAGCAGCAGACCGGTGATGCCGGTGGTGGTCATCAGCGGCGACGCGGGCAGCTGATAGCCGTTGGCGCGCAGGACCGCCATGCCCGGTACGTTCTGCGAGGCCATGGTGACAATGAACAGCGGAATGCCGACCCCGAGCAGCGCCTGCAGCGAGATGGCCGGCGTCGTCCACACGGGCTGCGCCAGCGACCAGTTGAGCTGCTCCAGATGCAGCTGGCCTGCCAACGCCGCCACCACTACGCCCACCAGCAAGGTGACCGGAATCACGTAGCGCGGGAACACCAGCTTGCCAGCCAGATAGCAGGCCAGCATCAGGCCGACCAGCAGCGTTTGCTCCTGCAGCGCGCCAAACAGGTTGAGGCCAAACGGCAGCAGCACCCCGGCCAGCATGGCGCCGGCCAGCGACGCCGGCACCAGGCGCATGATGCGGTCAAACCAGCCAAGCAACCCGCACAGGGTGATCAGCGCGGCATTGAATAGAAACACGCCAATCGCCTCGTTCAGACTGAAGCCGGGCAAGCCAGTGGCCAGTAGCGCGCCGCCCGGTGTGCTCCAGGCAATCAACACCGGCGCGCGAAAGCGCAACGACAGGCCGATGCTGGTGACCGCCATGCCGATACCCAATGCCCACAGCCAGGAGCTGATTTCCTGTGGCGAGGCACCGGCAGCCTCGGCGGCCTGGAAGATGATCACCGCTGAACTGGTATAGCCCACCAGCACGGCGATAAAGCCGGCGGCGATGTGGGACGGGTTAAACCAGGCTTTCAGCATGCGGTAATCCTCGATCGATGGTCGTGCGCTATAGCGCACGAGTGGCCGATCCTAGCACTGTGCGCTATAACGCACAAAAGGAAATTGCTATGCTGTGCGGCCTTTCGATGAGCGGACCTGTGATGCAGGAAATCAATCAGTATCTGGCAGCCACCCTGCGGCAGTGGCGCAGCGACCGTGGCTGGAGTCTGGATCGGGCCGCCACCGAATGTGGCGTGAGCAAGGCGATGCTCGGCCAGATCGAGCGCGGCGAATCCAGCCCTACGGTGGCGACGCTGTGGAAGATCGCTACTGGCTTCGATACCTCGTTGTCGACCTTTCTGGAGCCCTCGCCCGCCGAACAGGGCGGCATGACACTGCGTAGCGCCGACGCCGTGCGTCAACGACCCGCGGCGGACCAGATGTTGATTGCGCCGCTGTTCCCCTTTGATGCGCGTTACGGCTTTGAGCTGTTCGAGCTGACGCTGTTGCCCGGTTACGAGCGTTTGTCCGAGCCGCACAGTGAGGGTGTGGTCGAGCACGTGGTGGTGGTGCGTGGCGAGATGGAGTTGCTGGTGCGGGACGTCTGGCAACCGCTGAAAGAGGGAGAGGCGGTACGTTTTGCCGCTGACCAGCCGCACGGTTATCGCAACCCGGGCACGCTGCCAGCGGTATTTCATAACCTGATCTACTACCCGCCGGGCAGCGCGCGTCAGTCGCGGTAGAACACCTGCACCAGGTGATAGCCGAACTGGCTCTTTATCGGGCCGTGCACCACTTTCAGCGGCTTTTTGAAAATGATCTGGTCGATCGCACGGACCATTTGGCCGGGACGTACCTCACCCAGATCGCCGCCGCGTTTCTTTGACGGGCAGGTGGAGTGTTTCTTGGCCAGCACGTCAAAGGCTTCTCCGGCAGCGATGCGTTTTTTCAGCGCGGCGGCTTCGGCTTCGGTTTTGACCAGAATGTGGCGGGCCATGGCGACTGGCATAGGGGGTGCTCCTGGGGCTGGTACTAAGGCGGCTGCTGGGTTACTCGTTCAGCTCGCCGCGCTGGCTCTTGTTCGACAGGCGCAGGCCGCGCAGGCTGCGCTTGACGCTCTTCAGGTGGTTGACCAGCTCAGGCCCGCGACGCATGGCCATGCCCATGGCGAGCACGTCGATGACCACCAGGTGGGCAATGCGCGAGGACAGCGGCGTATAGATATCGGTGTCTTCGGACACATCAATCGGAATGTGTACCTGACTGACGTCGGCCAGCGGCGTGCGGCTCGGACACAGGCTGATCAGGGTGGCGCCGGTTTCGACTACCAGACTGGCTGAATGCAGCAGGTCCTTGGTGCGCCCGGTCTGCGAGATGGCAACGGCGACATCCTCCGGCCCCAGGGTCACTGCTGACATGGCCTGCATGTGCGGGTCGGAGTAGGCGGCGGTGGACACCAGCAGGCGGAAGAACTTGTGCTGGGCGTCGCTGGCCACCGCACCGGAGGCGCCAAAACCGTAGAACTCGACACGGCGGGCATGGGTCAGTGCGCTGATGGCCTGTTCGATGGCCGCAGCGTCGAGGCGCTCGCGTACCTCCATCAATGTTGCCAGGGTTGTGTCGAAGATCTTGTGCGACAGGGCATCGACGCTGTCGTCCTCGTTGATCGAGAACTGCCCGAAGCTGGCGCCGGCGGCCAGGCTTTGCGCCAGCTTGAGCTTGAGGTCCTGAAATCCGCTGCAGCCAATCGCGCGACAGAAGCGTACGATGGTGGGCTCGCTGACACCGACCTGCTGCGACAGGTCCGCCATGGATGAATGCATCACCTGCGCCGCTTGCGCCAAGACAAAATCGGCGACCTTGAGCTCTGACTTTCTGAGCAGGTCACGGCTGGCGGCGATGTGCTGGAGCATGTTCACGGTGGCATGATGTCGGCAGCAGGTGAGGGCAGCATGGCTGCCAGTTTCCCGTCGGCGGGTGGGGCCGGCGGGCGTATAGCTTGTAGTTATACTACAAAAAGGCCCATCGTGTGATGCAGGGGAGGGCAGAGCGTGGCTCAGGCGGGTATCAGTTGTGACATCGTGGTGTTCGGCGGCACGGGTGATCTGGCCATGCGCAAGCTGTTGCCGGCGCTCTACTATCTGCACCGTGACGGGCACCTGCATCCGGATACCCGCATTCTTGCCCTAGCCCGCGCTCAGCACAGCCTGGAGAGCTACGGCAAGCTGGTCAGACGGCATGTCAGCCAGCATGTTGCCCGTGGTGACTTTGATACGGCGCAGTGGGAACGTTTTGCCGAACGGCTTGACTACCTGTCGCTGGATGTCAGTCAACGCGTTGCCTTTCCGCGCCTGACCAAGGTCCTGAGCCCCGGCACCGGGCGTGTGCGGGTGTTCTATCTGGCGACCATGCCGGCTCTGTTTGCGGCCACGGTGCAGCATCTGTCCTCGGTCGGGCTGGTCGATGAGCATGCCCGGGTGGTGCTGGAGAAGCCGCTGGGCGAAAGCCTGGAAACGGCTAACGAAATCAACGACCGCATCGGCAAGGTATTCGACGAATCACGGGTGTTCCGTATCGATCACTACCTCGGCAAGGAAGCGGTGCAGAACCTGCTCGCCCTGCGTTTCGGCAATGCTCTGTTCGAGCCGTTGTGGCGCAATGCGCATATCGATCATGTGCAGATCAGCGTGCTGGAAAGTGTCGGGGTAGAGAACCGCGGCGACTACTATGACCGCGCGGGCGCCATGCGCGACATGGTGCAGAACCATCTGTTGCAACTGCTCTGCCTGGTGGCCATGGAAGCGCCGGTGCATTTCGAGCCCGAGGCGGTGCGTAACGAAAAGCTGAAGATCCTCGAGGCCCTGCGGCCGATCACCGGGATGGATGTGCAGGACCGCACCGTGCGCGGTCAGTACGGCGCCGGGCAGCACGCGGGCGAGCGCCTGCCCGCCTACTACTTCGAGAAGAAGGTCGACCACGACAGTAATACCGAAACCTTTGTCGCGCTGAAGACCGAGGTCGATAACTGGCGCTGGGCTGGGGTGCCGTTTTATTTGCGCACCGGCAAGTGCATGGCTCAGCGCAAGTCGGAGATCGTCATTCAGTTCAAA
Source organism: Pseudomonas abyssi (assembly GCF_003444685.1). Lineage (NCBI taxonomy): Bacteria > Pseudomonadati > Pseudomonadota > Gammaproteobacteria > Pseudomonadales > Pseudomonadaceae > Pseudomonas > Pseudomonas abyssi. The sequence continues at coordinate 39,931 of NZ_LMAZ01000008.1, forward strand.
CCGGTACCGCATCGGCTGTTTCCGCGCACTGGCGACAACCCGGAGAACAACCGCCTGATCATCAGCTTGCAGCCGGACGAAGGTATCCGCCTGTCGTTAATGGCCAAGTCGCCCGGGCGCGGCATGGGGCTGCAGAACGTGGATCTGAACCTGGATTTCGCCGCCGCCTTCACCCGGCGCCGCTGGGACGCCTACGAACGTCTGTTGCTGGATGTGATCGAGGGTGATGCGACGCTGTTCATGCGCCGTGACGAAATCGAGGCGGCCTGGCGCTGGGTTGATCCGATCATTGAGGGCTGGGGCGACTTTTACCGTTCACCCAAGCCCTATGCCGCCGGCAGCTGGGGCCCGGACGCCGCCGACAGCCTGCTGGAGCGCCTGGGCCACAGCTGGCTCGATCCGCGCTATTGATCGAGCAGTTGGCAGTTGTTCTGTTCCAGTAGCCGGGTAAAGGCGCCGGCCTCGATCGGCCGACTGATGAGGTAGCCTTGGACTTCGTCACAGCCGTTGGCCTTGAGGAAGTTCAGCTGGCCCTCGTGTTCGACACCCTCTGCGACCACCTTGAGCGACAGGCTGCGGGCCATGGCGATGATGGCCAGCACGATGGCGTTGTCGGCATTGGCGGCGTCCAGCTCGGCGACGAAGGCGCGATCGATTTTCAGCGTGCTGATCGGGAAGCGCTTGAGGTAGGCCAGCGATGAATACCCGGTGCCGAAGTCGTCCACCGACAGGCTCACACCCAGCGCTCGCAGTGCGGCAACGTTTTCGGCGACCTGGTCGCTGTGTTCGGCCAGCATGCTTTCGGTCAGCTCCAGCTCCAGCAGGCGGGCAGGCAGGTTGTGGCGCTGCAGGGTCAGCCGTACGCGCTCGGCAAAGCCTTCCTGGCGCAGCTGCTGTACTGACAGGTTGACCGACACCGCGACCGATTGCGGCCCCTGGTGGCACCAGAGCGCGGCCTGCTCGCAGGCGATATCCAGCACCTTCTGCCCCAGCGTCACGATCATGCCGGTTTCCTCGGCGATGGTGATGAAGTCGCCGGGCATCACCAGCCCTCTGTCCGGATGCTGCCAGCGCACCAGCGCTTCCGCGCTGCAGATACGGTCACTGGCCAGGTGCAGCTTGGGCTGAAAGTGCACCACCAGCTGGTCTTCGTCGATGGCTTTGCGCAGCTGGTTTTCCAGCTGTAGACGGTCCAGGCTGTAGGCGCGCAGCTCACGTGTGTAGAACTGCCAGCGGTTGCCGCCCAGGTGCTTGGCGTGCTGCATCGCCTGGTTGGCCTGGGTGATCAGCAGCAGGCTGTCGCGCGCGGTGGCCGGGAATACGCTGATGCCGATGGAGGCGGTGGTGACCAGCTCGTGCTCGGCCACCAGCATGGGTTTGCGCAGGGCTTCCAGCAACTGGCTGGCCAGGACGCCGAGCTGCTGTTCGTCGTCGGCCTGCTCGACAATCACCACAAACTCGTCTGCCGACAGCCGCGCCAGGGTGTGCCGGCTGTCGACTTCGGTGCTGAGCCGGCGTGCAACCTCCTGCAGCAGGCCGTCTGCCACGGCGTGGCCCAGAGTCACGTTGATGTGCTTGAAGCGGTCCAGATCGATATGCAGCAGCGCAACCGCGTGGTGGTGCTGGCGGGCGCGGGCAACCGCGTCCTGCAGGCGGTCGGTGAACAGGCTGCGGTTTGCCAGCTGGGTCAGCGGATCGTAGTTGGTCAGGTATTGCAGCTGTTCTTCGGTCTGGCGGTGGGTGGTCAGGTCGGCGAAGAAGCCGACGTAATGCGTCAGCTGTCCGCCGGCGCTGCGCACGACCGCGAGCTGCAGCCAGATCGGGAACAGCTCTCCGTTGCGGCGCCGGGCGGTCATTTCTCCCTGCCAACGATCCTGATTGTTGAGCAGTTGCTGCAGATGGAGGAATTGCTGGCGCAGATCGTCGCTGCCGCTGAGAGCCAGAATGTTGTGGCCAACGGCGTCTTGCTGTGACAGTCCGGTGATCACGGTGTAGGCCTGATTGACGGCGAGGATATCCAGTGTCGGGCCGAGGATGAAAATGCCCTCGCTGGTCGCCTCGAACACGGTAGACGCCAGCTGCGCCTGTTCGTCCTGATGCTTGCGTGCGCTGATATCGCGGCGGGTGCCGATCATGCGCAGTACTCGGCCATCGGCGGCACGTTCCACTGCACGGCCGCTATCCTCGACCCACAGCCAGTGGCCACTGCTGTGACGTACGCGGTACTCCATGCGGTAAGCCGCGGTCTGGCTCTTCATATGCCGAACCAGCGTGCGGCGCACCATGGTGACATCAGCCGGGTGTACCAGCGGGCGCAGATCCTGGCGCATGCTGGGTACGTATTCGTCCGGCATGCCGAAGAGCGCGTTGAGGCGCGAGTGGTACACCTTGTCGGTGGTCAGATCCCAGTCCCACAGACCGAGCTGGCTGGCCTCCATGGCCAGGGTTAGCTGCGCCTCGCTGGCCTGCAGATCGTGGGTGGCCTTTTCCAGCTCGGCGGTGCGCTGGCGCACCCGTTCTTCCAGATCGTCGTGGCTGTCGCGCAGGGACTGCTCGGCGCGGCGGCGCTGGTTAATCTCGCGGGTCAGTTGCTGGTTAAGCTCTTCGGTGTGCTGGTGGGCGCTGCCGAGATTGCCCAGCAGGGCTTCGTTGCGCAGGTTGCTGATCAGCGCGTTGCGCATGGTCCGGTGGATCAGCGCAGCGGCCAGCAGGATAAAGCAGAACATCATGGCGCCGGTCTGCGCCCAGACCAGGCTGCTGGGCGTGCCGTCGGCCAGCAGCCAGATGACCGGCGGCAGCCAGGCGGGCAGCATGAAAGAGGCGAACGCGCTGTAGCGCGGCGCGTAGAGTACGCCAACGCAGATGCTGACGCCGCTGGCGATACTGTACATCTGCGCCTGCAGGGCAAAGTTGTCCAGCGGGGTCAGGGCGATATGTACCCAGCTCAGGCAGAGTCCGGAGGCGAGGTTGCCGAGATGGAAAAACAGGCTCCAACGACGCTGCAGGCGCTCCCGTGCCGAGGCCTGCCAGTAACGGCCTACCAGCACCTGACGGGTTGCCACCAGCAGGCCGAGCAGGGCTATCCACACCAGCAGGCTGCTGCGGGTGCTGTGGGCCCAGGCGAGCGGGGTGATCAAAACGGCGGTGACCAGCAACAGCCATTGCGGCAAGCGGGACTGGGCGTACAGCTGGTTCAGCTGCTGCAAGCGCAGTTCATCGCGGGGAATCGGGCTGAAGGCCGCTGGACTGGCGCTCATGCGGCTGCGCTGCTCCATGGTCCGTTGACGTTGTTTTTTGTCATTGTTGTGTCTGTCGGTTCGGCTTGTGTGCCTGCCCAACCATACACCAGGGGACGTGCCCGGCACAGTCCCTGGTGCGCAAAAAACAGCTTGCCAAGCTCTCTATCTCGGGAATCCGACGCAGACGCTCAGCCGTTGGGCGGATGACCGTAGGGTCCGCCAGTGACGGACCCGGCGACGGGGCGACAGTAGCGCGTGTGCGCTGTGCTGAAATGGCCTATTTGAATTGAGCAGGCAGCCCCGTACGGCGAGCGCCCAAGCATGCAGAGGGCTTGTGGAATGGATCAGTGCTTCCCTAGAATGCCGCGATGGATATTTCCCACCTGCTTAATTCGCTTAACGAAGCCCAACGCCAGGCGGTCAGCGCCGCAGTCGGCCAGCAACTGGTGCTGGCCGGGGCCGGCTCCGGCAAAACCCGAGTACTGGTGCACCGTATCGCCTGGTTGGTTCAGGTGGAACAGGCGTCGCCCTGGAGCATTCTCTCGGTCACTTTCACCAACAAGGCTGCCCATGAGATGCGCGCGCGGATCGAGCAGCTGCTCGGCATCTCGCCGCAGGGTATGTGGGTCGGCACCTTCCACGGCCTGGCGCACCGTCTGCTGCGCGCCCACTGGCGAGAGGCCGGCCTGGCTGAACAGTTCCAGATCCTCGATAGCGATGACCAGCAGCGGTTGATCAAGCGCGTGATTCGCGAGCTGGGCCTGGACGACAACCAGTGGGCGCCCCGGCAGGCCCAGTGGTGGATCAACTCGCAGAAGGATGAAGGCTTGCGCCCGCAGCACATCCAGCCGGCGGGTGACCTGTACATGACCACCATGGTGCGCATTTACGAAGCCTACGAGCAGGCGTGCAATCGTGCCGGCGCGGTCGACTTTGCCGAGCTGTTGCTGCGCTCGCTGGAGCTGTGGCGCGACAATCCGGCCCTGCGTGAACAGTACCGCGCGCGTTTCCGGCATATTCTGGTCGACGAGTTTCAGGACACCAACGCGGTGCAATACGCCTGGTTGCGGCACCTGGCCGGCAACAATCCGAGCCTGATGGTGGTGGGTGACGACGACCAGTCGATCTATGGCTGGCGCGGGGCACGCATCGAAAATATCCAGCAGTTCCAGACCGATTACCCGAACGCCGAGATGATTCGCCTGGAGCAGAACTACCGCTCTACCGCGACCATCCTCAAGGCCGCCAACGCGCTGATCGGCAATAACGCCGGGCGCCTGGGCAAAGAGCTGTGGACCGATGGCAACGAGGGTGAGCCGATTGCCCTGTATGCCGGCTTCAACGAGCAGGACGAAGCGCGCTACATCGTCGAGCGTATCGAGCAAGGCATTCGCGATGGCCTGAGCCGCAGTGAGATCGCTATCCTGTATCGCTCCAACGCCCAGTCGCGAGTGCTGGAAGAAGCGCTGCTGCGCAGTGGCATTCCCTATCGCATCTACGGTGGGCAGCGCTTTTTCGAGCGGGCCGAGATCAAGAACGCCATGGCCTACCTGCGGCTGATGGGCAGTCGTGGCGACGATGGCGCGCTGGAACGCATTATCAACCTGCCCACCCGCGGCATCGGCGACAAGACCGTCGAGTTGCTGCGTCAGCAGGCCCGGGAGCAGGATGTCTCGATGTGGCAGGCGGCCTGCGACCTGCTCGATAACAAAGGCTTGCCGGGCCGCGCTGCCAATGCCGTGCAGGGCTTTATGGTGCTGATCGAGGAGATGGCCGAGCGCGCTCAAGGTCTGCCGCTTTACAGTCAGGCGCAGATCGCCATCGAGCACAGCGGCCTGCTGCGCTTTCATGAGCAGGAAAAGGGCGACAAGGGTCAGGCCCGGGTGGAAAACCTGGAAGAACTGGTGTCCGCCGCGCGTGGCTTCGAGAACGACATGGCCGACGCGGAAGAGGACGGCGACGTGCTGCTGGCCTTCCTCGCGCACGCTTCGCTGGAAGCGGGCGAAACCCAGGCCGATCGCTTTGAAGACAGCGTGCAGCTGATGACCTTGCACAGCGCCAAGGGGCTGGAGTTTCCGCTGGTATTTATGGCCGGGGTGGAAGAAGGGCTGTTCCCGCACAAGATGAGTCTGGAAGACCCGGGTCGGCTTGAGGAAGAGCGTCGCCTGGCTTACGTCGGCATTACCCGGGCGATGCAGCAACTGGTGATCACCTGGGCCGAGACGCGCCGCCTGTATGGCAGCGAAACCTTCAACAAGGTCTCGCGCTTTGTACGTGAAGTCCCGGGTGAACTGATTCAGGAAGTCCGGCTGGGCAATCAGGTCAGCCGTCCCTTCGGCCCGGCCAAGGGTGGCCTGTTTGCCAGCGAAGCGTCAGAGAACACCGGTTTTGCCCTTGGCCAACGCGTCGAACACGCGCTGTTCGGCGAAGGTGTGGTGCTCAACTACGAAGGCCAGGGCGCGCAAGCGCGCATTCAGGTCAACTTTGATGACGAAGGCAGCAAGTGGCTGATGGTGGCGTATGCCAAGCTGCAGGCGCTGTAGCGCCAGCAGCTCGGAGCCGCAAGCTTTAAGCCTCAAGCTGCAAGCGGTTTGTGCGTGCGGGAAGCACTTTGCCAGGTTGCACGATGCTGTGGTTAACGGCGCGCGGTTGTCGACAGGCTAATCCGCGACCATGCGGACAGCGTGTGGCTTTGAATATTTTGCGGTTTGGGTAATTCGCCGGAGAGGAGGGCGCGTGTCGACGCTCCCTACACCCCTATAAAAGTCAGCAGCGGACAGCTTGCCGCTTAAAGCTTGGAGCTATAAGAATGGATAGACGTAACTTACTGACCGCCGCCGGACTGGGTTTGGGGGCTGCGGCGCTGGCCGGGTGCAAGGACGATAGCGCGTCGGCGGGCGGGGCGAGTGCTGCGCCGGAGCAGCGCTTTCGCTGGAAAATGGTTACCTCCTGGCCGGAGAACTTTCCTGGCCTGGGTACCACCGCGCAGCGCTTTGCCGACACGGTAGCGCGGCTGTCCAACGGCCGCTTGAGTATCCAGGTTTTTGCTGCTGGTGCGCTGGTGCCGGCGCTGGAAGTGTTTGACGCGGTATCCAGCGGTACCGCCGAGCTGGGCCACAGCGCGGCCTATTACTGGAAGGGCAAGAGCGCCGCTGCGCCTTTTTTCACCGCTGTGCCCTTTGGTATGAACGCGCAGGAAATGAACGCCTGGCTGTACGAGGGTGGCGGGCTTGAGCTGTGGCAGAAGGCCTACGATCCGCTGGGCGTGGTGCCGCTGCCCTGCGGCAACACCGGCGTGCAGATGGCCGGCTGGTTCAACAAGGAAATCAACAGCCTGGATGACCTGCAGGGCCTGAAGATCCGCATGCCCGGCTTTGGTGGCGAGGTGCTGGCACGGGCCGGCGCGACCACCGTCAACCTGCCCGGCAGCGAGATCTTCACCTCCCTGCAGACCGGCGTGATCGACGCCAGCGATTGGGTCAGCCCCTACAACGATCTCGCCTTCGGCCTCTACCAGGCCGCCAAGTACTACTATTACCCCGGCTGGCAGGAGCCCTGCGCGGTGCTGGAGTTGACGATCAACAAGCAGAAGCTGGCCGAGTTGCCAGATGATCTGCGTGCCATCGTCATCGAGGCCGCGCGCTCGACCAACCAGGCCATGCTGGATGAGTACGGTCGACGTAACGCCGAAGCCCTGCACACGCTGGTTAACGAGCACCACGTCCAGCTACGCCGCCTGCCGGACTCAGTGCTGGACCGCTTGCGTGACATCAGCGGTGACGTGCTGGAAGAAACCGCCGCCATGGACCCGCTCAACCGTGAGGTCTGGGACTCGATGCAGGCCTTCCGTGAACGCATTCAGGCCTGGCACGCGCTGGGCGAGAAGGCGATGTACGATTTGCGCAGCTGAGCGCTGTCAGGGGTAAGTCGGCCTGTTCGCCGATGATCGCTGCCGTAGTATTTGTTTTGACCACACAGGGCGATAGTGGGTAAGGTGATTGGCCGTTAACAACAATCACCTGTCCCACTGGCGCGGTCCTTGCAGTTCGACGTCAGACAGTGCGTGACGACAGCGAGGCATAACAATATGAAAGACAAGGCGCATCCCGCGTTCAGTGACTGGTGGGCCCGGCAGGGCGACTGGGTAGAAGAGCCCAACGAGCGCCGCGACGGCAACAGCGGCGTGCAGCGGCTGACCGATCAAGACGTCACCCTCTATCTCAAACGCCAGGTTGGCCACCTCAGCCGTTCGCTGCGTTATCCCCTTGGACGGCCCACTGTGGTGCGCGAAGCCTGGGCCTTGGAAGCTTATCGCGCCGCTGGTGTGCGTGTGCCGCAGATCCGCTTTGCGGGTGCGCGCAAGCAGCAGGGCCAGTGGCAGGGGCTGCTGGTGACCCAAGAGCTGCGCGACTTCATCAGCCTTGATGAGTGGTATGCCGGCGATGCCAGAGCGCAGCATGGCGAAGCCGTGCACCGCCACATGTTGCGTGAGCTGGCCAGCTGCCTGAGTCTGGCGCATAACGCCGGCCTGCAGCATGGCTGCCTGTACTCCAAACATATTTTCATCCGGGTACGCAGTCGGGGGGTGGAAATCGCGCTGCTCGACCTGGAGAAGTGTCGCCGCCGCTGGCGTCGCAGCGCCGCCGTGCGCCACGACCTGAAGCAGCTTTACCGCCACCGAGGGCCGATGCCCGAGGCAGACTGGTTCCAGTTGCTGGAGGATTATCGCCAGGTGGCTGAGATCCTGCCCAGCGAACGCCTGTTGGGCCGCAAGACGCCGGTCCGGCCGCGTCAGGCCTAGGCGTTGTCTCTCTGGTGAATGACATGCGCATTGGCCTCGCCACCGCTGCCGACGCCGAGCGGGTGGGGCGACTGTTTGACCTGTACCGTCAGTTTTATGAGCAAGCTGCCGATCTAGCGGGCGCGATCGCCTACCTGCATGCCCGCCTGCAGAAGGGGGAGTCGGTGGTGCTCATCGCCGAGACTGCAGAGGGCGAGCTGGCGGGCTTCTGCCAGCTGTACCCGACTTTCTGTTCGGTGGATATGGCCCCTATTTGCGTACTGTACGATCTGTTTGTTGCCGCTGACTTTCGTCGTCAGGGCATTGCCGAACAGTTGCTGACGGCAGCCGGCCAGCAGGCCGAGGCCCGCGGCGCGGTGCGCATGGAGCTGGCAACGGCGATCACCAATACGGCGGCCCAGCGGCTCTACGAGTCGACCGGTTGGGTCCGTGATGAGGTCTTTTTCCATTACGCGAAAACGCTGCCGGCGCCAGCGAACTGAGCTGCGCCAGGGGCGTCCGCTCTGTGCCGACGCCGCCTTGTCCTTGCTTAGTCTGTCGCGTCGGCAAACCGGGCAGCGACACTCAGCACCGCCAATACCGATGCCGTCGCTATATTCGGGTGTCGACCGACGCCGAAGCGTGAGCCGGGCACGCCGGGCATGGCGGCTTCAACTATGGCGACGGCTGCGGCCTCTGACCCTGCACCCAGACTGCGCTCTTCAAAGCTGTCGATACGCAGCGGCAGCCCCAGGGCCGCAACGGTGGCGGCTATCGGGCCGTTGCCCGATCCGGCGATGGTCCTGACGGCACCGTCGCTGTCTGCCAGCTCCAGTGCGATGCCTTGACCGTCCAGATGCTCGAACAGACGATGGTTGCGGTAGATGAAGCTTGAGCGCACCTGCGTTGGTGCGAGATAGGTCTGCTCGAAAATCGCCCAGATCTGCGCACTGCTCAACTCCGTCTCACTGGTGTCAGCCAGCGCCTGCACGATGGCACTGAACTCGACCTGCATGCGGCGTGGCATGCGGATGCCGCTGTCGCGTTGCAGCACAAAGGCGATGCCGCCTTTGCCCGACTGGCTGTTGACGCGCACGATGCTGTCGTAGGTGCGACCGATATCCTGCGGGTCAATCGGCAGGTAGGGCACGCGCCAAGGCGCATCGGCCTGCTGCGCGGCAAAGCCCTTGGCGATGGCATCCTGGTGCGAACCCGAGAAGGCGGTGAACACCAGGTCGCCGACATAGGGGTGGCGCGGATGAATCGGCAGGGCGGTGCACGCTTCGGCCACGCGAGCCAAAGCGGCGATATCGGAGAAATCCAGCCCAGGCGCAATGCCCTGGGTATAGAGGTTCAGCGCCAGGGTCACCACGTCGACATTGCCGCTGCGCTCACCATTGCCAAACAGGCACCCCTCGACCCGTTGCGCGCCGGCAAGGATAGCCTGTTCCGCGCAGGCCACGCCGGTGCCCCGGTCGTTGTGCGGATGCACCGAGAGGGTGATGTGCTCGCGTCGCTCCAGTCGCCGGTCCATCCATTCGATCTGATCGGCAAACACGTTGGGTGTCGACATCTCTACGGTGGTGGGCAAATTGATGATCATCCGGCGCTGCGGACCGGCATCCCAGGTACGGATGGCGGCGTTGCAGACGGCCAGTGACACCTCCAGCTCAGCCATACAAAAGGTCTCCGGCGAGTATTGCAGTATCCACTCGGTTTCCGGGTGGGCGGCCGTCAGCCGTTTGAACAAGGCGACATGGTATTCAACCATTTCGATGATCTGCGGCACGCTCATGCCGAAGACAATCTCGCGCCAGGCGGGCGCCACCGCGTTGTAGAAGTGCACGATGACCTGCCGGGCGCCTGCGACGGCGCGCACCGTTTCGCTGATCAGGTCCTCGCGCAGCTGGGTCATGACCATTGGGGTGACGTCGGCGGGAATCTGCTGCTCGTCGATGAGCTGGCGCACGATGTCGAAATCCGTCCGCGAGGCGGCTGGAAAGCCGACTTCTATTTCCTTGAAGCCGATACGTACCAGCTCATGAAACAGGCGCAACTTGCGCTCGCGGTTCATCGGCTCAAACAGCGCCTGGTTGCCGTCACGCAGATCGGTAGACAGCCAGACCGGGGCTCGTGTCATGGTGCGTGAGGGCCATTGGCGGTCAGGCAGAGCGACCGGGGTGGCCGCGCGGTATTTATGGGAAGGATCAGTCAGCATGGGAAACACTCCAGAGAAATCGTTTGCTCCTGATTCCCCTGCCTGGTTGAAGCTGACGTCGGTCGGGGGTCAGGGGGATTCAGGATGGGTCTTGGCGCAGATGGGCGCGCGCCGACCCCGACCGAAAATCAGCGGTAGTAGCCGTTGCGAGAGACCGATTGCAGACATGCGTGATTAGACCCGGCAGTGAGATGTGTGGTTGATGGTAGGCTTGTGGACTGTGTCTATCTACATAAAAATAGACAAATTATTTATCTATACGGACAGTGTGCGAGATGGGTTTTCTCCCTCCTGAACAGGGCGGTCACGCGCTGGACTCGACCCCGGACGGGCTGCCGGTATCCGGTGTGGCGGTTCATTATCCGACCGGTCATGTGGTGCCTGAGCACCGCCACCCGCAGGGTCATCTGATCTACGCTGACCGTGGCTTGTTGCGGGTCGAAGCGCAAAGCGGGCAGTGGTTGGTGCCTCCCACGGCCGCCGTCTGGTTGCGCGCCGGGGTAGCGCATCGGCTGGTGGTGCCCGTTGCGCTGCAGGCGCATGGTCTGTTCGTGCGTGAGGACCTATGCGCGCGCCTGCCTGCGGTCGACTGCGTGGTGCATGTCTCGGGCTTGCTGCGGGAGCTGATCATGGCGCTGACCCAAAGCGATATCCCTGGTGGTGTCCGGCGCAGGCAGTTGCTTGGCGAGCTGCTGGTTGAGGAGCTGCACGCTCAGCCGCTGCTGCCGCTGCATTTGCCGTGGCCGCCTGGTGGCGCTGACAGCGCCCTGCAGCAGGTGTGTCAGGCACTGGTGGACGATCCGGGCGATAGCGCCACGGCTGCCGAGTGGGCGAGCAGACTGGCCATCGGCGACAAGACGTTCCAGCGGCGTTTTTTGCAGGCCACCGGCATGACGTTCGGCAGGTGGCGACAGCAGCTGCGGTTGATGTCGTCGCTGACGCTGTTGCTGCAGGGGTTGCCGATCACTCAGGTCGCGCTCGCCTGCGGCTATGACAGCCATAGCGCCTACAGCACGGCCTTCCGTAAACAGTTCGGGCAGACGCCTTCGGCTTTTGTTGCGACCCGATAGATGTGGCGCTGCCATGCGCTGGCTTGACAGCGCGCGGAGCGCACACGGCGCAGGCCAAGCCTGATATGCTCGCGGGATTCTCATCTGCCCAAAGGACTGACCATGAGCGAACCCCAATACGCCGGTTTCTGGCTGCGTTTCGGCGCCACCATTATCGATTCTGTGATTTTCGGACTGGTGCTGATGGTGCCGCTGGCGCTGATCTACGGTGAAAGCTACTGGATCGATGAAACCATGGTGCATGGCGTCTGGGACGTCCTGCTCAGCTATATCGTGCCCTTTATTGCCACGCTCTGGTTCTGGCGCCGCTTTCTCGGTACACCCGGCAAGATGTTGCTGCGCTTGCGGGTGGTCGATGCGCGCACCGGGGAGCCATTGCCGCTGGGCCAGTGCGTGCTGCGCTATATCGGCTATTTCGTGTCTGCCTTGCCGCTGTGTCTGGGCTTTCTCTGGGTCGCGTTCGATGCACGCAAGCAGGGCTGGCACGACAAGATCGGCGGCAGTGTGGTGATTGTCGAACCCCGTGAGCCGGTGCGCTTCGAAGGCCGAGACTAAGGAACGCCGTCATGACCGTGGTCGAGTCGCCGGTGATTCTGTTCGACGGGGTCTGCAAGCTCTGCAGCGCCTGGGCCAACTTCATCATCGCGCATGATGCCGAGCATCGCTTCCGGCTCTGCAGCGTGCAGTCGGCGGCTGGCCAGCGGCTGTTGGCGCAACACGGTTATCCGACCGATACCTTTGAAACCATGCTGGTGAGCGATGGGCAGCGCTGCTTTGAGAAAAGTGCGGCGTTCTTCTTCGTGATGAAGCGGCTTGGCTGGCCGTGGCGTGGACTGCTGGTGTTTCGACTGATTCCGCGGCCGCTGCGCGACTGGCTGTACGACCGTATCGCGCTGAATCGCTACCGGCTGTTTGGCCGCTACGAGCTGTGCCAGCTGCCGTCGGCTGATCACGCGGGGCGCTTTGTCGATGAGTAGGCAGGACGCGCTGACGATGGCGCGCTGGTGTCGCTGGATGCTGGCGTTGGTCTTTATCTACCACGGCCTGGTGCCCAAGCTGCTGTTTCTCAGCCCGGTTGAGGTGCAGATGGTCGAGGCGGCCGGGCTGGGCCTGGATGCGCGGGTGGTGTCGCCTCTGGCCGGCTTGGCAGAAGTGGTGTTGGGGCTGGTGATTCTGTTTGGTTGGCTTGGCCGCTGGCCGGTACTCGCCGCCGGGCTTGGACTGGTTGGGCTGCTCGCCTACGTCGCGGTGTTCACTCCGATGCTGCTGATCGAGGCGTTCAACCCGGTATCGACCAATCTGCCGGTCCTGCTGCTCTGCGTCCTGATCTTCCGTCTGGAGCAGAGCGCAGAGAGCTGAGCTCAGGCAAAACCGCCGTTGGCGCGCAGCACCTGACCGTTGACCCAGCCACCGTCCTGGCTGCAGAGAAAGGCCACGGTGTTGGCGATATCCTCCGGCTCGCCCAGGCGCTCCAGCGGATTCATCGCCGCCAGCTGGGCGATCTGCTCCGGCGTTTTCCCCTTGAAGAACAGCTCGGTCGCTACCGGCCCCGGGGCGACCGCGTTGGCGGTGATCTGGCGGCCGCGCAGCTCGTTGGCGAATACCCGAATAAGCCCCTCAACCCCGGCTTTGGCGGCGATGTAGGGCCCGTACCCGGGGAAATTGCGCGCCAGCACGCTGCTGGACAGCGCGACAAAGCGGCCGCCCTCGCTGAGCTGCTCACGGGCGTGGCCCATCAGCAGAAAGGTGCTGCGCAGGTTAACTGCCACACATTGATCGAAGGACTCAAGGTGCTCCAGAGCGATATTGGCCATCGGCAGAATGCCGGCGTTGTGCACGATGGCGGCGATCGGACCGGCGGCCTGAACGGCATCGCTGAACAGCTGCTGCAGTTGTTGCGGGTCGCTGACGTCGGCCTGCAGGGCAACGGCCTTGCCGCCGGCTGCTGTTATCTCGGTCACGGTATCCGCCGCAGCGGCGGCGTCACGTGCGTAGTTGACGATGAGGGTGAAGCCGTCGGCAGCCAGACGCTGGGCAATGGCGCGGCCGATGCCGCGGGATGCGCCGGTCACCAGCGCGGTGTTTGGCGTTGTCATGGTGGTGTCTCCCATTGAGTGGTGGCCTAGTATTGTTGTTGCGTGCATATGGATAAATGCCGCTAAACTGCCAAGAGAATTCAACCAGGAACAACAATTCCTATGGATCGTTTTGACAGCCTGCGGCTGTTCGTACGCATCGTTGAGCGGGGCAGCTTTACCCGGGCGGCGGCGGACCTGAGTATTCCTCGAGCGACCGCAACCCACGCGATCAAGGCGCTGGAAGAACGTTTGGGCGCGCGTTTGCTGGAGCGCACCACGCGCAAGGTGACGGCCACGCTGGATGGTCAGCAGTACTACCAGCGCTGCCAGCGGATTCTGGCCGAGCTGGAGGCCGCCGACGAGGATGTGGCCAGGCGTGCGCGTGAGCCCGAAGGCACGCTGCGGCTGGATTTGCACGGCTCCCATGCCTCGCGCATCGTGCTGCCACACATCGACAGCTTTCAGCGCCTGTACCCGCGGATTCATCTGGTGGTCGGCAGCGGCGACCGGCTGGTGGATCTGGTCGCCGAAGGCGTGGATTGTGTGGTTCGCAGCGGCATGCCTGAGGATTCGTCGCTGAGTGCCAGGCCGCTGGCGCTGATCCCCGAGGTCACCTGCGCCAGCCCGGACTATCTGCAGCGCTACGGCCGTCCGCAGCATCCGGATGAGCTGGCCGCGCACCTGGCAGTCGGCTTTTTTGCCCGTCATCAGGATCGCCGCTACCCCTTCGAGTTTCTGGTCGACGGCGTGGTGCGGCGGGTTGAGCTGGCCAGCCGTATCGATGTCAATGACGCAAACAGTTATGTCGCCTGTGCGCTGCGCGGCTGCGGGTTGATTCAGCTGCCGCGCTATCGTGTCGAGCGCGAGCTGGCCAATGGCGAGCTGGTCGAGGTGCTGGCTGGCTACCCGAGTCCGGGCTTGCCGGTGCACGCCCTGTATCCGCGCCATCGCCAGCCGTCGCGGCGGGTTCGGGTCTTTATCGACTGGGTCAGCGTTATCTACGCCGAGCGTTTCGGACCGCTGGACAGACATCAGCTGCAACCCTGAGCCGCCGCCGCGGTCCAACTCCGGATTGGGCCGTTGGGGCCCGCTTTCCAAGGAGTGGTTGTGCCGGCATCCTGGTCCCCCCGAATCTGGCTCAGCGTGGTGCTGGGCATCTTCCTGCAGCCCTTTGTCTTCCTGTACGTCAACCGGCCAGGGCTGTTCTGGCTGTACCTCGTCGCCAGCCTGGTGTGCGCCGGAGTGGATTGGTACTTCGGTTGGGCGCTGACGCTGTTATTCAGTGTGTTGTGCCCGCTGCATGCGGCGCTGATCGCGCGTCGCTATGATCCGACCCAACCTCGGCGCTGGTACTGTCGTGCCTGGGTGCCGGTCGGGTTTTACCTGCTGCTGATGGCGGTAATCCTGGGTACGCGCACCTACCTTTACGAGCCTTACTCGGTGCCGTCCGCCTCCATGCATCCCACCCTGCGCGAAGGTGACCTGTTTATCGCCCAGAAGTGGGGCTTCGCCCATCGCAGCCTGTTCGGCCTGCGCCTGCCGGGCAGTGGCCATGTGGATACCGCACGCCTGCGCCGTGGTCAGGTCTATGTGTTTTATCCACCGGGGCATGAGATGCTTTACGTCAAACGCCTGATGGCCCTGCCGGGCGACATTATCGCGCTGACCCCGGACGGGGTTGTGATCAACGGCCAGACCCTGGCGCGTACCGAGCTGGTATCCGCTGCGGGCCTGCATGTCTATCGTGAGGACAACGGCCCGCAAAGCTACCGTATCCAGCAGTTGGATGATGCGCCGCCCACCGAGGTCCGCACCTTCAAGGTGCCGGCCGGACATTACTTCTTTCTGGGCGATAACCGCGACAACTCCAATGACAGTCGCTACTTTGGCAGCGTGCCGGCTGACCAGATTGTCGGAGAGCTGGTCTGGCAGGGGCTCGAATGACGCAGCGTCAGCCCGCGTCCATGGCCATACGCTGATCAGGCAAAGGGTCGGCTCGTTGCCATAGCGCGCGCAGCTGACACAGTGCCATGGCGTTGGTGCTGCATGCGCCGCTGGCCACGGCGTCGCGTACCGCAGCTACATTCACGCGGTTGAGGTAGCCGACCGCATCGCTCATCAGCTCGCCGTCGCCAAAGCCGCCCTCGAGCATTTCCGCCATGGCCTGTTCGCGGCTCCAGCCATCAAACACGATGCGGTACATGGCGGCCATCAGGCCGGTGCGGTTCTGGCCGTGCTTGCAATGGATCAGCACCTTGCCGTGCTGTTGGCCGGCGCGAATCTCACGTAAAACTCGAATCACGTCGGTATCGGTTACCCGGTCGGCGTGCAGCGGTTCGTGGACGGCGGTCAGGTTGCTGCCGCTCAGCCAGTCGTCGTTGCGCTGGTAGAAATTGATAACGGTACTGATGCCCTGGGCCTGCAGTGTCGGCAAGTCTGCGCCATTCGGCAGTGCGCTGCGGTATAGGTTGGGCGCGATGCGGTAGAGCCGCAGTGCCGGGTCGACCGGAGTGGCCCAGTCGGCAGGGCGAGCCTGCCCCGCAGCGAGCGTGGCAGCGGGCATCTCGACCTGATCGCTGCGCAGCACGTCCGGGCGGGCCAGTGCAACGACAGTAAAGGCCAGCAGCGGCAGGCCGGTGGCCAGCATCAGATTACGCAGTTTCATGGCGCAGCTCCCCTAGTTGAGTAATTGTGTTTGGCTGTGGGGCCGGGCGGTACAGCAGCAGCCGGTAGCAGAGCAGCGCGATGCACCAGTCGAACAACAGGGTCCAGACGTTGTGCGAGAGGAAATGCGCGCCCTGCATGGTGCGCCCGAGTGACAACACGCTGCCGAGTGCCAGTGCGCCGATCAGGGTGCCGCGGGCGGCTCGCGGAAAGCGGTCACGCAGGGCAAAGAACAGTGCCAGCAGGGAGAACCCGGAGGAGGCATGACCGCCGGGCCAGCAGCGTCCGGCCTTGTTGCTGTCCGGGCGGGCCGACAGCAGCGGCGTGTGAATCTCCGTGCCGCCGTACTGCACCAGACTCCAGGGGCAGGGCACGTTGGTCAGCTGCTTGAGCGGCGTGACCAGACTGGTAGCCAAGGCCAGCGACAGCACCAGATAGCCCAGCTCCGGCCGCCAGCGCCGCAGCCGGGTCGGCAGCAGGCTGAGGAGAAAGCCAATGATCGCCAGCACGCCGATCAGGATGACGGCCTGCTTGACCCGGTCGTGCAGGATGTCCTCGAGGAAGAAGCTGTGGCGGCCGACGAAGCCGTCGCCCGGCACGTAGAACAGGCCGGAGAACCAGAAATCCAGCGCGCTGGTGTCAAACACCAGCATCAGCGCCATGACTGCTGCCGGAATCAGCAGCCAGCGACCGACCGGAAAGGGGCGCGTTGGGCGCGCGCTGCGGCTCATCGCTGGCTTACCTGACGGACAGGGTGGCTGCTGGAAGGTTGCCACGCCAATAGCTGGTGGCCGTAGTCGTAGCTGGCGCCCTCGTAGTAGGCGATGGCGCGACGGACCAGCGGATCAGTGGCCTGCGCCGCCTTTTCTACGCTCAGGTCCATGGCGTCGTCGTGCCGACGGATCAGGCCGCGCGGGCTGAGGATCGCCAGATCCTGACCGTCAAACAGGCCCAGATGCTGATAGTTACCGATCAGCGCCCGCCCCGGGCCGGTATCCGCGCGCAGCAGGTTGTGGCCGAAGAAGGTCGAGGTGTAATCCATGTTCAGCAGGCCCATCAGCGTCGGTGCCAGATCGATCTGGCTGGCCACGCGGCTGTCCTCGCGGGCGTCGATCAGGCCTGGGGCGTAGACGAACAGCGGGATGTGGTAGTTGTGCACCGGCAGGTCTTCCTTGCCGGCGCTGCCGGCGGTGTGGTCGGCAACGAACACGAAGACGGTGTCCTTGAACCAGGGTTTCTCACGCGCTTGCTCCAGAAACTGGCCAATGGCGTAGTCGGTGTATTTCACCGCACCTTCACGACCGGTGCCGGAGGGGATGTCGATGCGGCCTTCCGGGTAGCTGTAGGGGCGGTGGTTGGAGGTGGTCATCAACTGCAGCAGGAACGGCTTGCCAGCGGCTGCATCGGCGTCAGCCAGCTTCAGGGTCTGCTGGTACAAGTCTTCATCGCTCATGCCCCAGGCGTTGGTAAAGGTCACCTCTTCGTCGGGCACGCTGGCCTGGTCGACGACGCGGTAACCGTTGCCGGCGAAGAAGGCGTTCATGTTGTCGAAGTAACCTCGGCCGCCGTAAACGAACACACTGTCGTAGCCTTCGGCGCTGAGCTGCTGGCCGAGGCTGGCAAAGCCGGTTTCCCGGCCGATGCGCTTGACAATCGAGCGGCCGGGGGTCGGCGGGATCGACAGGGTGATGGCTTCCAGGCCGCGGGTGGTGCGGGTGCCGGTGGCGTAGAACTGGCTGAAGTAGAGGCTCTGCTTGCGCAGCGTATCGAGGTTAGGGGTCAGGTTGCGCGCATCGCCTTCGCTGCCCAGGTACTTGGCGCTCAGGCTTTCGATGGTGACCAGAATCAGGTTCAGCTTGCGCGGCTGGCCGGGGTTATCGATCTGCCGGCGAATGCCCATCGGTTCGCTGTCGACAAAGCGGGCGTTCGGCTCGCTGACTTCATCACGCAGGCTCTTGGCGGCGGTGGCCTCGGGCAGCTGCGGGTAGAACTGGGTGTAGTCCAGTTCGTTGTTCCGGAAGGCGGCAAAGAACTGGTACGGCCCGTTGCTGGCCAGCTCATGCTGGTAGGCGTTACCGCCCGGGCTGCGCGGGAAGTTCTGGCCAATGATGACAATGCTCAAGGCGGTCGTGGTCACGGCGCCAGCCAGGCTGACGCCACGCTGGGGCCAGCTCAGCAGCGGAGCGGCAGCGATGCGGCGCACCCGTGGTTGCAGCAGCGCGGTGGTGATCACGGCGATGACGGTCAGCGCTGCCAGCAGCGGATAGACCGGGTAGGACTCAAGGATGTTGTTGATCACCTCGTCGGAGTAGACCAGATAGTCGACGGCGATAAAGTTGAAACGCACGCCGAACTCATCCCAGAACAGCCATTCGGCCACGGCGGTAAACAGCATCAGGAACACGCCGATGGTCATTGCCACCTGCAGTACCCGCAGATGCCAGCGCTCTCGCCAGAGCCAGCCTGGGCACAGCAGCAGGTAAAGCGCCAGCGGTGCTAAAGCGTAGAGCAGAAAGCTGACATCGTAGATCACACCCTCGCCGTACAGGCGCAGCACGTCGCCCAGGCTGAGCTGGGCTTCGCTCAGATGGGTCAGCAGCAGGGTCGAGCGGGTAACGAAGAAAACACCGAGCCAGAGGGCTGCGAGCAGGCCAAGAAAGCGGGCTTGGACGGATTTGAGCAGGGGCATGTGACGGTCCGTAGTTGAAATCGACCGTCGCAGTGTGGTGATCTTGCTGTCGGCGCAGCGTCAACGCGCTGTGAAAATTTTGTCAAGCTGCGCTGTTTCCGGAGAGCCCCCTGCATGCGTATTCTGGTCATTGAGGATAACCGCGATATCCTCGCCAACGTGATGGACTACCTGCAGCTCAAGGGCTACACGGTGGACTGCGCCCAGGATGGGGTTTCGGGGCTGCATCTGGCGGTCAGCGAGCACTACGATCTGATTGTGCTGGATATCATGCTGCCGGGCATGGACGGCTATCAGCTGTGTCAGCGGCTGCGCGAGGACGCAGGCCGTGACACGCCGATTATCATGCTGACCGCGCGTGATGCGCTGGACGATCGGCTCAAGGGCCTGAAGGTTGGCGCCGATGATTACCTGCTCAAACCCTTTGCGCTATCCGAACTGGTAGCCCGTATTGAAGCCATCCTGCGCCGCAGCAGTGGTGGCGGACGCCACCGGCTTGAGGTTGGTGATCTGAGCTATGACCTGGACACCCTGCAGGTCAGCCGCGCGGGCAAAGCGCTCAAGCTCAACCCGGTCGGGCTCAAGCTGCTGGAAGTGCTGATGCGCAAGAGCCCGGCGGTGATTCGCCGTACTGTGCTGGAAGAGGCGCTCTGGGGCGACGAACTGCCCGACAGCGATAGCCTGCGCAGCCACATTCATCAGTTGCGGCAGATCGTCGACAAACCTTTTGAAACGCCGCTGATTCATACCGTGCACGGGGTTGGTTACAGCCTTTCGGAGCCGGCGCAATGATCCGTAAGCAGCCGCTGCGGCGGCGGATCGTAATTGCCTTCACGCTGATGACGCTGGCGGTCAGCGGGGTGTTTTCGCTGGGGATTGTCGGCATTGTGCATTTTGTCGAGGAGCATCTGGTCTCCCAGGAGATGGGGGAAGAGCTCGATAGCGTCCTGAAGCAGGACCTGGCGCACGGGCTGCCCCCTCGACTGGACGCCAAGACCCGCTTGTATGCCTCGCACATGCCGGGCTACGAGATCCCGGCAAGCCTGCGCGACATGGAGGAGGGGTTCAGCGAACTAGTTGACGACGACCATGCTGCTTACGTGTACGTGCGCCAGATGGGTCAGCAGCGTTTTGTGCTGGTGCAGGAGCAGGCTGAATTTGAAGCGCGCGAAAGTATCCTGTTCGCCGTGGTCTTTGCCGGATTTCTGCTCAGTGTGCTGCTCGGGGCGCTGCTTGGCTGGCTGATGGCGCAAAAGATTTTGGCGCCGATTATCCGCCTGGCAGGCCAGGTACAGCACCGCGACCAGCTGCTGCCACTGGCCCCGCCGCTGGCCTCGGACTACGCCGATGATGAGGTAGGTCACCTGGCCGAGGCGTTCGACGCGACCCTCAGCCAGTTGCGTCGTACGCTGGAGCGCGAGCGCCTGTTCACCGGCGATGTCAGCCACGAGCTGCGCACGCCGTTGATGATCATTGCCACCTCGACCGAGCTGCTTGAGGCCAGCAATCTGGGTGAGCGTGAGCGTAGACAGGTGGATCGCATTGCCCGCGCCGCAGAGGAAATGAACGAGCTGGTGGGCACTTTCATGTTGCTGGCACGTGCCAAGGATCAGGCAGTGCGTCTGACCGGTAGTTCACGGTTGCTGGATATCGCGCGCGAGCAGGCCGAACGCTGGCAGCGAGGTTTTGCTGACAAGGGGCTTTCTTTTGATCTGATTGTCGAGGCAGAGGACGCGGGAAACTACCATCCGGGGCTGCTGGCAACGGTGATGTCCAATCTGTTGCGCAATGCCTTGCACTACACCGAGCAAGGGCACGTGCGGCTGGTGTTGCAGCAGAGCGGATTTCGGGTGGAGGACACCGGTCCCGGCGTACCCTCTGAGCAGCAGAGCGAGATATTCGAGCCGTTTGTGCGGGGCAGCGAAGCGCGGGGCGAAGGGCTGGGGCTTGGCCTGTCGCTGGTCAAGCGTATCTGTGCCCATCAGGGCTGGTCGGTGACCATGCGTTCGCCGGCCTCTGGCGGCAGCTGCTTTGAGGTCAGTCTCGGCTGATGCCGGATGGAATAACCCCGATTGCAGAGCGATTAACCGCTGTTTTCACGAAATTTTGACATCCCTTTGACGGGGCCTTGATCCGCCGGTCAATACCCTGACAGCACTTATCACTGTCAGGGTCACCGTCATGTCCGAAGTCAAACCGATCGAACTCGCCTTCTCCGACAAGTACGACCGCGATCATTCCCAGCAGTATCTCGACAAGCATCAGGCCGGCCTCTCGCGTCGGCTCTCCAACTGGCGCGACATGCAGCTCGCGCGACGTGCGTTGAAAGACGCCGGTGAGCCGAACTTGGTGCTGGATCTGCCCTGCGGCGCCGGCCGCTTCTGGCCACTGCTGGCCGAAGCGCCAAACCGGGTGATTTTGGCGGCTGATAACTCTGCGGATATGATTCGCACTGCCGTCGCTGGCCAGCCAGCGGAGGCGGTGGCGCGGGTCAAGCCCTTCCAGACCTCGGCCTTTGACATCGACCTTGGCGACAACGCAGTCGACAGTATCTTCTGCATGCGCCTGATCCATCATGTGGCTGACCACGAGCACCGACTGGCGCTGCTGCGTGAGTGCGCCCGGGTTACCCGGGACACGCTGATCATTTCGCTGTGGGTCGATGGCAACTACAAATCCTGGAAGCGTGCCCGGCTGGAAGCACGCCGGGCGCAGAAGGGGCGCGCCGGCCAGAACCAGAACCGTTTTGTGGTTGCGCGTGATGTGATTGAAGCCGAGTTCCGCGAGGCCGGTTTCAGCGAAGTCAGCCATCACGATTTCCTGCCGGGCTATGCCATGTGGCGGGTGTACGTGTTGCGCAAGGTGAACGCATGAGCGCGGTCATCTCGGCCCAGGGCCGACTGTCGTCCTTCGGGCAAGCACGTTTTGAGCGCTGGTGGGATCTGGATGGCAAATGGGTTGAAGCGCCCAATCAGCGGCGCGGTGGCGAGAGCGGTGTAAAGCTGCTGCCGGCGCAGGGGCGCGGCCTGCCCCGTCTCTACAGCAAGCGTCAGGTGGGGCATCTCTACCGCAGCTGGTTGCATCCCTTTGGCCGCCCGACGGTGCTGCGTGAAGAGCTGGCGCTGCGTGCCTGCGAGGCGTTGGGTGTGCCGGTACCCAACCTGGTGTTCTGTGCCGCTCGTCAGCATCAGGGGCGCTGGCAGGGGCTGCTGGTGACTGAGGAGCTGAGTGGCTACGTCAGTCTCGGCCAGTGGTATCAGCTTGGTGCGACCACTGCTCAGCGCCACGCCGTGTTGCAGCAACTGGCGTGTGTGCTCAAGCGCTTGCATCGCGGGCGTCGGCAACATGGCTGTCTCTACGCCAAGCATATCTATGTCCGGGTTGAGGGCGAACAGGCCGAGGTTGCCTTGCTTGATCTGGAGAAAAGCCGTCGACGCCTGCTGCGCAGTCGGGCGGTACGCCATGACCTGGACCAGCTGAGCCGCCGCCGTGAAGGCATGCCGGAGAGCGACTGGCAGTACCTGCTGGCCTGTTATCACAGCCTGGCTGACGGCAACGGAGGCAGTCGTCATGCAGCATGAGTCGCTGGCGGGCGCGCAGGACGCGCTGAAGCTGAAAAGCCGGGGCGGTGTGGTGCGGGTCTTCAAGGCCGCTGGCTACTCGTTGGCCGGACTGCGCGCCGCCTTTATTTTCGAAGCTGCATTTCGCCAGTTGCTGGGGCTGGCAGTGGCATTGATTCCTCTGGCTTTCTGGCTACCTGTCAACCGGGTAGAGCGCGCGCTGATGGTCGGGGTGGTGTTGTTGGCGCTGATCGTCGAATTGATCAACTCCGCCATCGAGGCGGTGGTTGACCGTATTTCGCTGGAACTGCATCCGCTGTCCAAGCGCGCCAAGGATCTGGGCAGTGCCGCGCAAATGCTCGCGCTGCTGCTGATTACCAGCGTCTGGAGTCTGATTCTTTTCTCGCCCGCCTGAGCGGGCCTGTCTGTGGAACCTGTTTGATGATCCTGTCTACTGCCTCGGCCAGCCGGCCGGTGGTTGGCCTGCGTGGCCAACTGTTGTTCATCGTCGGTGCGCTGGCGGCACTGACCCTGATGCTGACGCTGTGGCGTGGCGCCCTGCTGGCCTGGAACTGGGAGCTGGCTGCCGAGGTAACCCGCGCTGATTTGCTGGAGGCATTTTTCAACGGTCTGCGCTTCGACCTGCGGGTCGTCGTCATCGTCGGCGCGCCGTTGATGCTCACCGTTCTCAGCGCGCGGCTGATGGCCATGCGCACGTTGCAGTGTCTGTGGCTGGCGCTGGCGACCGTGCTGCTGTGTCTGCTCGGCGCCACCGAGTTGAGTTTTTACCGCGAGTTTCATCAGCGCCTGAACACGCTGGTGTTCCAGTATCTGCAGGAAGATCCGGCGACCGTGCTGAGCATGCTCTGGTATGGCTTCCCGGTGGTGCGGCTGCTGCTCGGCCTGACTCTGGTCAGTTGGCTGATGTATCGCAGTTACCGCTGGCTGGATCGCCGCACCCGGCTGCCGGCGACCGCGGCGAACCGGCAGCACAGCCGGCTGGGAGCGCTGGCGGCACGGGTTTCGGTGCTGCTGCTGTTGCTGGTCAGCTCGACGGTACTGGCCCGTGGCACCCTGCGTCAGGGCCCACCGCTGCGCTGGGGGGACGCCTTCACCACCGAGTCGACCTTCGCCAATCAGCTCGGCCTGACCCCGGCGCTGACGCTTTATTCGGCCGCCAAGGCGCAGTTCTCTGATCACCGTAACAACGCCTGGCTCGGCCTGATGGATGACGCCAAGGCGACCGAGATCGCCCGTGACCTGCTGCTGACCGAGCATGACCAGTTGATCGACGCCGAACAGGCGCCGGTGCGCCGTGTGTCTGAACCCCCTGTCGATGGCGTGTTGCCGGTGCGCAACGTGGTGGTGGTGCTGATGGAGAGTTTTTCCGGTTACTACACCGGGGCGCTGGGTTCGCCGCTGGGGATTACCCCGGAGTTCGACAAGCTGAGCAAACAGGGCCTGCTGTTTACCCGTTACTTCTCCAACGGCACCCATACCCACCAGGGCATGTTCGCGACCATGGCCTGTTTCCCCAACCTGCCCGGCTTTGAGTACCTGATGCAGGAGCCGGAGGGTGGCCATGCGTTTTCCGGTCTGCCGCAGTTGCTGAGCAAGCGCGGCTTTGACGACCTGTATGTGTATAACGGTGATTTTGCCTGGGACAATCAGAAGGGCTTTTTCGGCAAGCAGGGCATGCGCCACTTCATCGGTCGCAACGAGTACGTCAACCCGGTGTTTTCCGACCCGACCTGGGGCGTATCCGATCAGGACATGTTTGACCGGGCGGTAACCGAGCTGAACGCGCTGGCTCATGACCGTCCGTTCTATGCACTGCTGCAGACCCTGTCCAATCACACGCCTTATGCCTTGCCGAGCCCGCTGCCGGTGCAGGCGGTCACTGGCCAGGGCGCCAATGATGAACACCTCACAGCCATGCGCTATTCGGACTGGGCGCTAGGCCGATTCTTCGATCAGGTGCGTAACCAACCCTGGTACAAGGACACCCTGTTTGTGGTGATCGGTGACCACGGCTTTGGCACCCCGCGGCAACTGACGGACCTTGATCTGCTGCGCTTCAACGTGCCCATGCTCCTGATCGCCCCGGGCATCACTGAGCGCTTTGGCGCGCGTAACGACACTGTCGGTACCCAGGTGGATGTGGTGCCGACCATCATGGGGCGGCTGGGGGGCGAGGTGCAGCACCAGTGCTGGGGCCGGGACCTGCTGGCGCTGCCGGCGGACGACCCCGGCTTCGGGATTATCAAGCCGTCCGGTGGCGGTCAGACCGTGGGTCTGCTGCGCGGCGATGAACTGGTGCTGCAGCCGCGTGGCGAGCAGCCCCGCGCGTATCGCTACCAGCTTGGGCCGGAGGCGGCTGTGACCGAAAAACCCGGGGTTTCGGCGGAGCTGCGAGACGCGCTGAAGGCATACGTGCAGACCGCAACCAGCGCGCTGCTGGACGACAAGGTGGGTGTAGACGTGGCGACCGGCAAGCGCGGTTGAGCGAGGCAGACGGCCGGGCGACGGCCCAGCCGTCTGGTTGTCACTGAGCCAATACGCTCGGCAGCCAGGTCACCAGCCCCGGCCAGCAGGCGGCAATCGCCAACATCAGTAACTGAATGACAATAAAGGGCAGCACGCCACGATAGATCGCCGACGTGGGGACCTGCGCGGGTGTGACGCTGCGCAGGTAGAACAGCGACAGGCCAAAGGGCGGCGTCAGGAAAGAGGTTTGCAGGTTGAGCGCGATCATCACGCCCAGCCAGACCGGATCGACGCCCATGCTCAGCAGCACCGGACCGACAATCGGCACCACCACGAAGGTGATTTCGATAAAGTCGAGAATAAAGCCAAGCAGGAAGATCGCCAGCATCACCACCAGCACGGCGGTAAAGGTGCCGCCGGGCAGCGAGTGGAACAGCTCATGAATCAGCTCGTCGCCACCAAAGCCGCGGAACACCAGCGAGAAGATGGACGCGCCCAGCAGAATCATGAACACCATGGCGCTGATTTCGGCGGTCGCCTGGGCCACCTCACGCAGTTTGCCGACACTCAGCTGGCGCTTGAACAGGGCCAGAATACCGGCGCCTAGTGCGCCGACGGCAGCGGCTTCGGTGGGCGTCGCAACGCCGCCCAGAATCGACCCGAGTACCGCCATGATCAGCAGTAGCGGCGGCAGCAGGCTGCGCAGCAACTGGCTCAGCGAGACGCTGCCTTGATCATCTGGACTCGGCGCAGGCAGCTTGTGTGGCTGGCGCCAGGCGACAAAGGCCAGATACAGCAGATAGAGCACCACCAGCAGCAGGCCGGGCAGCAGCGCTCCGACAAACAGGTCGCTGACGGTCACGGTCTTGGGCGAAAAGATGCCCAACTTTTGCTGCGCCTGCTGGTAGGCGTTGGCGAGCACATCACCGAGCAGGACCAGAATGATCGACGGCGGAATGATCTGCCCCAGCGTACCGGTCGCCGCCAGCGTGCCGGTCGCCAGTGACGGGTCATAGCCCCGGCGCAGCATGGTCGGCAGGGCCAGCAGGCCGAGGGTGACCACGGTGGCGCCAACGATCCCGGTACTGGCCGCCAGCAGCGCGCCGACGATGCAGACCGAAAACGCCAGGCCGCCGCGCAGCCCGCCGAACAGGCGGGCCATGGCATCGAGCAGGTCTTCGGCGATGCGGGATTTCTCCAGCATCACGCCCATGAACACGAACAGCGGCACCGCCATCAGCGTCTGGTTGGTCATGGTGCCGTACAGACGGCTGGGCAGGGCGCCGAGAAAGCTCGGTTCAAACAGATTGAACAGGATACCGATGCCGGCAAACAGCAGGGATACGCCGCCCAGGGTAAAGGCCACCGGGAAGCCCGCCATCAGGGCCAGACACAGGCACACAAACAGGACAATGGCCATGAATTCGCCGCCCATCACAGGTGCTCCTCATGGCTTGCCGGCAAATGCGTGCTCTGGATGCCACCCAGCACCGCCAGGGTCTTGAGCAACTGCGCCACGGCCTGCAGCAGCAGGCTGGCGACCAGCAACAGGATGAAACTCTTGTGCACATAGACCCACGGCAGGCCACCGGCGTCGGCAGAGCGCTCCTGACGCTGCCAGGACATGGCCACATAATCCCAGCAGTTCCACGCCAGAAACAGGCACATCGGCAACAGAAACAGCAGGCTGCCGAGCAGGTCGATCAGCGCCTTGCCGCGATTGCCCATGCGCCGGTAAAAGATATCCACGCGTACATGGGCGTCGCGTTGCAGTGCCCAGGCGGCTGCGCCGAGAAAGACCAGCGAGTGGGCGTAGAGGATGATTTCCTGGGTGGCGGTGGCGCCAATGCTGAAACCGTAGCGCAGCAGGACCACGGCGCAGGTCAGCAGCACCATCAACAGCGTCAGCCAGGCGACTGCGCGGCCGAGCAGGCTAGTGCCACGGTCGATGTGCCTGGCAAGGCCAAGCCCGGCGGAGAGAAAGCGTTGGGTCATGTAGCAGGTGTCCGTCAGGGGGTTGGGGATGCCAACCTGCTCAGGACGGAATCACCCGGGTACGACCGCGGTCATCAATGGCGACGAAGACAAAGGTAGCTTCGGTGACCTTGCGGCTTTCATCGTGGGCCAGGTCTTCGCTCCAGACTTCGACCAGGATCTTGATCGAGCTGCGGCCGATATCCAGCACCTCGCCGTGGAAGGCCAGCTGCGCACCCACCGGAACCGGCACCATGAAGCCCATGCGGTCGATGGCGACCGTGGCGACGCGGCCACGGGCAATGCGTGCTGCGATGCTGGTGCCGGCGGCGTCCATCTGTGCCACCAGCCACCCCCCATAGATGTCGCCAAAGCTGTTGCAGTCGCGTGGCAGAGCGGTGATTTTGAGAGCCAGTTCACCCTGCGGCACGGGATCGGTATCTAAATCGTGCATTGGTAGACTCGGTAATGGTCTATTGTATTTGTTGTGCCGTGCCCCGGCGCGAGCCCGTTACGCGGCAAGCCGCCTATGGTAAGGGATTGCCGCCTGCCTCTCAATCATTGTCTGGCAGCGTTCTGCTGCAAATTCTGCGCTTCACACAATTGTCATAATTCGTGAATAGAGTTGTCACAACCCGCTCTGATACTGAGTCGCGTGTTGCAAACACTACCTCAACAGGAGAATGACATGAAACTCAAGCGCTTGTTCGCTGCCGTTACCTTCGCTGCTACCGGCCTGGTCGCCGGCACCAGCTTCGCCGCCGTTGACCCGGCGCTGGAAGACTACCAGCGCGTTGGTGGCGTATCCGGCAATCTGTCCAGCGTTGGTTCCGATACTCTGGCCAACATGATGACCCTGTGGGCCGAAGAATTTAAGCGTATGTACCCCAACGTCAACGTGCAGATCCAGGCTGCTGGTTCTTCCACTGCGCCGCCGGCACTGACTGAAGGTACGTCGAACCTGGCTCCGATGAGCCGCATGATGAAAGACAGCGAAATCCAGGCTTTCGAAGAGCGCTATGGCTACAAGCCGACCGCTATTCCGGTTGCCATCGATGCCCTGGCTGTCTTCGCACACAAAGACAACCCGATCGAAGGCCTGACCATGGCTCAGGTTGACGGCATCTTCTCTGCTACCCGTCTGTGCGGCGGCGAAGATCTGGACACTTGGGGCAAGCTGGGTCTGACCGGCGCCTGGGCTGACCGTGACATTCAGCTGTACGGCCGTAACTCGGTTTCCGGCACCTACGGTTACTTCAAAGAAAACGCACTGTGCAAAGGTGACTTCCGCAGCGGCGTGAACGAGCAGCCCGGTTCTGCCTCTGTTGTTCAGTCTGTCAGCCAGTCGCTGAACGCCGTTGGTTACTCCGGTCTGGGTTACAAGACCTCCAGCGTTCGCGCTGTTCCGCTGGCAGCTGAGGAAGGCCAACCCTTCATCGAAGCCAACGAAGAGAACGCCATCGCCGGTACCTACCCACTGTCGCGCTTCCTCTACGTTTACGTGAACAAGGCGCCGAATGGCGAGCTGGCTCCGCTGGAGCGCGAGTTCGTCAAGATGATGCTGTCCAAGCAAGGCCAGGAAGTGGTCTTCAAGGACGGTTATGTGCCGATGCCCAAGCGTGCCGTGGACAACGTCCATCAGGAACTGGGCTTCTAAGCAGCAGCTTTTCGGCACGGATGCCAGAAAAAGGGGTGTGTCGACGACACGCCCCTTTTTTGCCGTCACCTGGCTGTAACCAATCCGTCATATTGACCCTGTAGGGTGTGCGCCATGACTACTCAATCCCCACCCAAGAACTCTCGCCTGGACTTCAATACGCCAGCGATGCAACGCCACCGTGCAGCGCGTCATTTCAAGGACCATCTCACCCGCTGGTATGTTGCGGTGGGTGGTCTGGGCGTCATTGTGGCCGTTCTGTTGATCTTCCTTTACCTGCTGTACGAAGTGCTGCCGCTGTTTGGTGGTGCCGAGATTGAAGAGCAGGAGCGCTACAGCGCCAGCTGGGTGCAAGCCAACGACCCGCCGTTGATGCTGGCGATGGAGGAGCAGGGTGAGGTAGCTATCCGCGTGGCCCGCAGTGGTCAGGTGAGTTTCTTCAAGGCGCAGGACGGGCAACCGGTTCTGCAGCAGCAATTGCCGATTCCGGCTGGCGTGGAAGTGACCAGCTTCAGCGTCGAAACCCCCAATTCCCGTCGCTTTGTCGTCGGCCTGAGCAATGGCCAGGTGCTGATTGCCCAGCACAACTACAAGGTGACCTATCCCGATGATGTGCGCCTGATTACCCCGAGCCTGGCCTTTCCCTATGGCGATGCGCCGATCACCCTGGATGAGCAGGGCCGCGCGCTGAGCCAGGTGGCCATGAGCAGCGACAGCGATGGTCTGGTGCTGGCTGCCAGCGTCGGCCGTGAGCTGGTGGGCACCACGGTAAGCGTGACCCGCAACCTGATGACCGGTGCGGAAACCCGCAACGAGCGCGCGCTGACGCTGGAAGCGGCGAGCGGCGACGTACGCCAGATTCTGATCGACCCGCTGCGGCAGTGGATGTATGTGGTCAATGGCGAGCAGTATGTTGACGTGCTGGCGCTGCGTAAGGGCGGCGAGCTGAATGGCCGCTACCGCGTGCTGGAAGGCACCGGCAAGTCGGTGACCTCGGCCAGTCTCATGCTGGGCGGCATCTCGCTGATTATCGGCGACAGCAGTGGTGGCCTGGCGCAGTGGTTTATGGTGCGTGGCAATGGCAACCCGCAACTGACCCGGGTGCGCGGCTTTGACCAGCAGGAGGGCAACGCCATTGCCCTGATCCAGCCGGAAGAGCGCCGCAAGGTATTCCTCAGCCTGGATGCCGAGGGGCAACTGGGCGTTTACAACTCCACCGCACACAATAACCTGCTGGTCGAACCGCTTGGCGGTGAGCAGGTACAAGCCTTTGCCATCGGTCCGCGTGCCGACCACCTGCTGGTCGAGCATGACGATGGCCAGCTGAGCTACTGGGACGTGCACAACGAACACCCGGAAGTATCCTGGAGTTCTCTGTGGGGCAAGGTCTGGTACGAGAGCTACCCCGAGCCTGATTACGTCT
Organism: Pseudomonas abyssi; assembly: GCF_003444685.1. Classification (NCBI taxonomy): domain Bacteria; kingdom Pseudomonadati; phylum Pseudomonadota; class Gammaproteobacteria; order Pseudomonadales; family Pseudomonadaceae; genus Pseudomonas; species Pseudomonas abyssi. The sequence continues at coordinate 69,770 of NZ_LMAZ01000008.1, forward strand.
GGCAGTCCACCTCGGCGACCTCCGAGTTCGAGCCCAAGCTGAGCCTGGCGCCGCTGACCTTCGGTACGCTGAAGGCCGCGTTCTACGCGATGCTGCTGGCGACCCCGATTGCCATCGCTGCAGCGGTCTATACCGCGTACTTCATGGCGCCGGCGATGCGCCGCAAGGTCAAGCCGGTGATCGAACTGATGGAAGCGCTGCCGACCGTGATTCTGGGCTTTCTGGCCGGTCTCTGGCTGGCGCCGCTGCTGGAAGACAACCTGCCGGGCATCGTTTCGCTGCTGATTCTCACGCCGATTGTCTTCATCCTGTTTGCCTACCTGTGGAGTCTGGCGCCACCCAAGCTGCGCCAGCGCGTGCCCGACGGCTGGGAGGCGGCGCTGCTGATCCCGGTGCTGATCGTGCTGGGCTGGTTCTGCTTCACCATGAGTGTGTATATCGAGGCCTGGTTCTTCGGTGGTGACATGCGCGTGTTCCTGACCCGCGACATGGGCATCAACTTTGACCAGCGCAACTCGCTGGTCGTGGGTCTGGCCATGGGCTTTGCGGTGATTCCGACCATCTTCTCGATTGCCGAAGATGCGGTCTTCAGCGTGCCGCGCCACCTGACTCAAGGCTCGCTGGCGCTGGGCGCCTCGCCCTGGCAGACCCTTAGCCGCGTGGTCATCCTGACCGCCAGCCCGGGCATCTTCTCAGCGGTGATGATCGGGATGGGTCGCGCCGTGGGTGAAACCATGATCGTACTGATGGCCACCGGCAACACGCCGATCATGGACTGGAACATCTTCGAGGGTATGCGCACGCTGTCGGCCAACATCGCGGTAGAGATGCCGGAGTCCGAAGTGGGTAGTACCCATTACCGATTGCTGTTCCTCGCTGCGCTGGTGCTGCTGAGCTTCACCTTCCTGATGAACACGGCCGCAGAACTGATTCGTCAGCGTCTGCGCAAGAAATACGCGTCACTCTAAGCAGGGGAATCGAGACAGTGAAACAAGGTAACTTCACAACCTGGTTCAAATCCGGCGCCCCCTGGATCTGGATGAACGGCGGCGCGGTCGCGATTGCGGTGATCATGACGCTCGGTCTGCTGGCGATGATCGCGGTGCGTGGTCTGAGCCACTTCTGGCCAGCCGATGTGGTCGAAGCCGAGTACACCATCCCGGGTCAGCCCGCCATCACGCTGATCGGCGAGGTAACTACCCGTGAGCAGGTGCCAACCGAGCGTCTGCACAGTGCCGGCCTGCCGGTGGACCCGGAGAAGACCGAGTTCATGGAGCGCGAATTGCTCAAGGTGGGCAACCGTGACCTGAATGGTGCCGATTTCCGCTGGATTGTCGCCGATTGGCTGACAGACGAGCGCTATCCCGAAGACATCGTGGTGGTTGAGCGGCGTGAGTGGGGCAACTTCTACGGCTACGTCCAGCAGGTCAAACAGGACGGCAAGGTGATCGCCGAAGGTGATCAGGCATGGCAAGCGCTGCAGCCGGCGGTGGACCGTGCGCTGGAGATCTACAGCGATATCCACGCGCTGGAAACCGGTGCCATTGGCAAAATCAACTCCCAGCTGGAGCGCATCCGTCTGCGCGAGCGTGGTCTGGAACTGGACAACGCTCTGACCCCGGAGCTGCAGGCTGAGCTGGACGCCGAGCGCAAGGTGCAGCATGACCTGTACGCCGAGCTGGAAACGCAACTGGTGGGCCTGTACCGCGAGTTCAACCGCGACAGCGTGCATCTGCGCTCGATGGATGGTCGTGAGGTTGACGTCAGCCTGGGCAAGATCGTGCGCGTGTTCCGACCCAATGCCATGGGCGTGGGCGCGAAGATCGGCCACTACTTCAGCAAATTGTGGGAGTTTGTCAGCGACGAGCCGCGTGAAGCCAACACCGAGGGTGGTGTGTTCCCGGCGATCTTCGGCACCGTGATGATGGTGCTGCTGATGTCGATCATCGTTACCCCGTTCGGTGTACTGGCTGCGGTTTATCTGCGTGAATACGCCAAGCAGGGGGTGGTGACTCGCACCATTCGCATCGCGGTGAACAACCTCGCCGGTGTCCCCTCAATCGTTTACGGCGTGTTTGGTCTGGGCTTTTTCATCTATCTGCTTGGTGGCAGCATCGACCAGCTGTTCTTCCCGGAGGCGCTACCGTCGCCGACCCTGGGCACGGGCGGTATGCTCTGGGCGTCGCTGACCCTGGCGCTGCTGACCGTGCCGGTGGTGATCGTGGCCACCGAAGAAGGCCTGACCCGGATTCCGCGCTCGCTGCGGGAAGGCTCGCTGGCGTTAGGTGCGACCAAGTCGGAAACCCTGTGGAAGGTGATTCTGCCCATGTCCAGTCCGGCCATGATGACCGGCCTGATTCTCGCCGTGGCTCGCGCCGCCGGTGAGGTGGCGCCGCTGATGCTGGTGGGGGTGGTCAAGCTGGCACCGACCCTGCCGGTCAACGGCAACTACCCTTATCTGCACCTGGACCAGAAGTTCATGCACCTGGGCTTCCACATCTATGACGTCGGCTTCCAGAGCCCCAACGTCGAAGCGGCTCGTCCGCTGGTGTACGCCACCGCGCTGTTGCTGGTGGGTGTTATCGCTGCGCTGAACTTTGCAGCGGTCTCTATCCGCAACCATCTGCGCGAAAAGTACAAGGCACTGGAAAACTGATAACCCTCTCTATGCGGACGCACGACTATGTCTAATACGACCAAGACCCATGCAATGGATATGAGCGCCCTGGGCCGCTCTCAGCAGGAGCTGAACATGGACAAGGAGTCCATCGCGCTGGAAGTGCCTGGCCTCTCGCTGTTCTACGATACCAAGCAGGCGCTGCACGACGTCAGCATCAAGATTCCGCGCAACCGCGTGACCGCGTTTATCGGCCCCAGCGGCTGCGGCAAGTCCACCCTGCTGCGCTGCTTCAACCGGATGAACGATCTGGTCGACAGCTGCCGCGTGGACGGCCAGATTCTGCTCGACGGCAAGGACATCTACGGCAAGGACGTCAACGTGACCGAGCTGCGTCGCCGCGTTGGCATGGTGTTTCAGAAACCCAACCCCTTCCCCAAATCGATCTACGAAAACGTCGCCTACGGTCTGCGCATTCAGGGCGTAAACAACAAGCGCACGCTGGATGAAGTGGTCGAATGGGCGCTCAAGGGCGCGGCCCTGTGGGACGAGGTCAAGGACCGTCTGAACGAGTCGGCCCTGGGCATGTCCGGTGGTCAGCAGCAGCGTCTGTGTATCGCCCGCACCATCGCGGTCGAGCCGGAAGTGCTGCTGCTCGACGAGCCGGCCTCGGCGCTGGACCCGATCTCCACGCTGAAGATCGAAGAGCTGATCAACGAGCTGAAAACCAAGTTCACCATCGTCATCGTGACCCACAACATGCAGCAGGCAGCCCGCGTGTCGGACTACACTGCCTTTATGTACATGGGTGAACTGATCGAATTTGGTGACACCAACACGCTGTTTACCAACCCGTCGAAGAAACAGACGGAAGACTACATCACCGGCCGTTACGGTTAACCCGGGAGCGCTGCGCCATGCCCTCAGATAAAGAATTGTTCAATCAGCACATTTCCCAGCAGTTCAACGACGAACTCGAGGAAATTCGCACCCAGTTGCTGGAGATGGGCGGTCTGGTCGAGAAACAGATCAATGACGCCATCGTTGCCCTGATCGAGGGCGATGCCAAGCTGGCGCAGCAGGTGCGCGAGAAGGATAACGCCATCAACCAGATGGAGCTGGACATCGACCAGGAATGTCTGCGCATCCTGGCGCGGCGTCAGCCGGCGGCCAGCGATCTGCGCCTGGTGGTCAGCATCAGCAAGATCATTGTCGATCTGGAACGCATCGGCGACGAAGCCTCGAAGATCGCCAAGCGTGCCCGCGATCTGGCCGAGGACGGTCAGGCGCCGCGTGGCTATGTCGAGTGCCGCCATATTGGCCACCACGTGCGTCGCATGGTGCAGGAGGCGCTGGATGCCTTTGCGCGCATGGACACCGAGCAGGCCTTCTCGGTTGCTCGCGAAGACAAGGCGGTGGACCAGGAGTACAAGACCGCCATGCGTGAAATGGTCACCTTTATGATGGAAGACCCGCGCTCCATCGGCCGGGTGCTCAACATCCTCTGGGTGCTGCGTTCACTGGAGCGGGTCGGTGACCATGCGCGCAACGTGGCCGAGCACGTCATCTACCTGGTCAAGGGTACCGATGTGCGTCACATCGGCCTCAAACGTATGGAAGCCGAAGTCAAAAAAGAAGGCAATGCCGACGAGTGAGTCGGGCATCAGCCAACAAAAAACCCGCCAATCGGCGGGTTTTTTGTTGGAGTTTTGTTATTACTGGCTGAGCACCCACTCGGCCAGAATACGGGCTTCTTCGTCGGTTACCTGGTTGGCCGGCATCGGAATCGGCCCCCAAATGCCGGACACGCCGTTCTTGATGTGGCCGGCGACGGTTTCCACCGCACCGTCCTGCCCGGCATACTTGGCAGCCACGTCCTTGTAGGACGGGCCGACGACCTTGGTATCGATCTGATGGCAGGCCACGCAGGCCTTGGTCTTGTACAGGGTCTCGCCGTCTGTGGCGAACAGGGAGCCAGAGCTGAGCAGCGCGGCAGCGCTGAGGGCAGTGATCATAAAGCGTTTCATCGGTGTTCCTCACGGGCCATGGTTGCAGGTGGTCCTGCTTGTGTCGTTGTGAAGGTGCTGTTGCTTTCATCAAGATGGACCGGCCATGGTGCTTTGACAAGTGCCTATTTGTCGCAGAGTGTCAGCACAAAAGTCGTAACTTTGAGTACATTGCGGGACATAATTTCATTTTGTATCTTGTGTCTGCCCGCAACCGAAGATTCACACAAGAATGCGGGCCGCGACGCGCACCTGCACCCACAATAAACCTGAGAGATTCGGAGATAGCATGGAGATCAAGTCCTACAGCATGAACTGGCACTACCCTACCGGCATACGCGTAGGGGCCGGTCGTATCAGTGAGCTGCCCAAGGCCTGCCGGCAGTTGGGCATGACGTCTCCGTTGCTGGTCACCGACCCAGGGCTGGCCGCGTTGCCGATGGTTGAGGCGGCGCTGCAACTATGCCGTGATGCGGGCCTGCAGGTTGGCCTGTTCAGCGGCGTGAAGGGTAACCCCACCGGCGGCAACGTAACGGACGGTGTCGCCGCGCTGAAAGCGGGCCAGCACGATGGTGTGATTGCCTTTGGCGGCGGCTCGGCGATTGATGCGGCCAAGGCCATCGCGTTGGTCGCGCATCAGGAATGCACGCTGTGGGACGCTGGCCCCGGTACTGTCGACGCCAGCAAGATGCTGCCGGTGGTGGCGGTGCCCACCACTGCCGGTACCGGCTCCGAAGTAGGCCAGGCGGTGGTCATCACCGACGATGAAAGCCACGTCAAACGCGTCATTTTCCACCAGAAGATGGTCCCCGCCATCGTCATCCTGGACCCGGAGCTGACTGTCGGCCTGCCGGCCAAGCTGACCGCTGCGACCGGTATGGATGCGCTGGCACACAACGTTGAGGCGTTCTGTGCCCCGGTTTACCACCCGATGGCTGAGGGTATCGCGCTGGAAGGCATGCGCCTGGTCAAGGATTTCCTGCCACGCGCCACCAAGCAGGGTGATGATATCGACGCCCGTCTGCAGATGCAGGTGGCCTCCAGCATGGGTGCGGTAGCCTTCCAGCGTGGTCTGGGCGGTATCCACGCGGTATCCCATAGTCTGGGCGCCGTTTACGATGCGCACCACGGTCTGCTGAACGCGATTGTCATGCCTTACATGCTGCAAGCCAACCGTCCGGTGATCGAAGACGAAATGGCGCGTGCCGCTCGCTACCTCGACCTGCCGAAGCAGAACTTCGATGGCATGCTGGACTGGATTCTGGATCTGCGCGCTGAACTGGGTATTCCGCATACCCTGGCCGAGATCAATATCGATGACGCCCAGGCCGAGACCATCGGTGCCATGTCGGCCAAGGACGTGGCCGGCAAGACCAACCCGCAGCGTTATGACGCCGCCCAGTATCAGGCGATCTTCCTCAAGGCGCTGCGCGGCGAGCTGTGATGGCTCCGCGCTGAGTTGATTGGTCGGGCCTGTGCCCGACCGTTAAGATGCAAAACCCGCTCGCTGCCGAGCGGGTTTTTTTATGCGTGTCCACTAGGGTCTGTAGGCCCTAACTACAGCTCGACCTGTATGACCGCGCCGGCGAGCATGATTTCCCCTGCCTCTGGCTGCTGGGCGCTGATCTTGGCGTTGGCCGCAGGGTTGGCTATAGGGTCGCCCTGCTGGTCGACGACCTCCAGGCTGATGTCCAGCTGGTTGCCGAGCTGTTCGGCGGCCGCCAGTTGCATCCCCGTCAGATTGGGCGCCACACGGATGTCGCTGGCCTGGCCGGGGGCCGGGATGGGGACAATCTTGAACTGAATCTTGGCCGCGGCATTGGCCTGAAAGCCGTAGCGGTTGGTCAAGTCGGCATTGACCGGGGCGGCGTACACGCGGGCGGTCGGCAGGCTGGTACGCAGGTGGCTGGCCAGTGAGCGTGTTTTCAGCTGTTTTGGCGCCGGGCTGGCTGTCGGCGTCTGCTGTCCGCTGAGACTGAGGGCGACCTGAATCTCGCCAGTGGTTTCCGGCAGAGCGTAGAAGGTCGGTTGATAGCCGATCTGCTGCAGCAGTTTGAGTTCCTCGCTGTCGGCGTGGCTGTAGATGTCCAGTATTTGCGCCAGCGAGCCGCGGTCCAGCGCCTGCTGCGCTTCGGCAACGCCTTGACCGACGGCAGCAATAAGCTCGCCGATAGGGGCTGCCATGACATCGCTGACCAGTTCCTTGATGGTGGGCATGGGGCTGTCCTTCAGGGTTGAGTGAATACCACCAGTACACGTTCGCCGAGTGTCACTTCAGTGCCTTTGGCCGGCACCTGGCGGATCGCCTGACCGACCGGCTGGCCGCTGTCGCCAATGCTCTGGTAGGCCGCTTCCAGCTCCAGACCCAGGTCGCGGGCCAGGCGTCGCGCCAGGGTTTCGGTCAGGTCGCTGAAGTCCGGCACGGTGATGCCTGACGGGGCGTCGTCGGCTGGCTCGTCGCCGTCCGGCAAATATTCCAGCGACACATCGGTGAACAGCCCTGAGCTGCCTTTGTTCTTCAGGTCGGAGAGGGTGGGCAGGGTCAGGCTGTTGCCGGTGACCAGGGTCTTGAGATTGAGCGAGACGCGACCCAGGCGATAGGGCACGCCATCCTTGCTGAGTTGGCTCTGGGCCTGCTGCAGCTGGCGAGCGATGTTGCCGTACAGCTGGTCGGCGTCAACCTGGGTGTCCAGCTGCGCCTTTAGGTCCTCGCTTTCCTCGCGAGCGCGGGCTGCTTCCTCAGCCGCTTCGCGCGACGCCTTGGTCAGGTCGCGAATGCGCTCGGAGAACTGGGCTATCTCCAGATTGCGCAGGTTCAGGGTGCGCTGCAGGTCGCTCTCCTTCAGCTCGAACTCGGTGGCTTGCCTGAGAATCTGCTCACTCAGGTTGAGCCGGATTTGCTGGGTTGCCAGTTCAATCTGTTCGTTGCCGGCGGCGGCGGGCTTGTCCTTGAGCTGCTTTTCCAGGGTGCTGATCTTCAGCTGCGCCTGTTTCAGCTCGTTGGCATGGCTTTGCTTCTCGCGTTCCAGGTTGTTGATCAGCAGTACCTTCTGGTTCAGCTCAACCGACTGGGCTTCCAGCTGTTTGCTGAGTGCGGCCTGGGTCTTGAGTTGTGTACTGGCCGGCTGGGCGCGGACGGCCAACTGCGGACTCACGCGCAGCGCGGCCATGTTGACGGCGAGCTGGGCCACGGCGCGGGGCGTACCGGCCAGCAGGTAGTCGTCGGCGGCGCTGAAGGGCGCGCTGCGTTCGCGCCGGGCAATCGCCTCGTCGCCCAGGCGTTCGATATCGCCGAACGCCAGGTGAATGCGTTTGCCGGGTTCGACCTGCACCAGCGCGCCTTCGGCCAGTACGCGAGGCGTCTCCCTGGCCTTGACTGTTTCGCACAGGCGCACGGCCGGTAGTTGCGGGCCGTCGCCGAGGTTGAGATTGATGGCAAAGTCTCCCTTGGCATCAAGCCGCGCCTTGGCGACGGTGCGCCATTGGCTGCGGGCCAGCTCGAAGGTTTGAATCTCCACCTGACCGCTGGCGGCCTTGCCGTCGGGCTCGAAGAGGGTGCCGGTAATGCTCCATTGCATGGGTTGAATCCTATGGGGTCAGGATGAGCTGGGTCAGGGTGGCGCCGCTGCTGACCAGCAGCACCAGCTGGGTGCTGGCAGGTAATCCGGCTGCTAGCGTCAGGTCGCAAGTGGCGCTGCCCTGCTGGTCGGTCATCAGCAGCCGCTCGTTCAGCTGCAGGCCGTTGCGCACCTGCTCGGCGGTCAGGCCGCTGGCCCCGGCAGCCTCGCTTAGCGCCAGGCTGGCGTCGATGTCCAGATTGAGTTCGACGGCGGCATCGCTGATCAGCTGACCGGCGCTGTTGGACAGGGTGACCAGCAGTTGTTGCTCGCGCGGCTTGGTCGGCTGTTTGACCAGACTGCGTGCAGCCAGGCGCACCACCGGGAGCGCATTGCTGGGTGGTATCGACACCAGCCGGCCGCTGAAGGTGCTGATCAGCTCGGTACTGCCGCTGGCGTCGTTCGGCGCCTTCCTGGGATTGGGCAGCGCCAGCTGCAACTGCGGGATGGGTCTGGCCTTGCGTAGGCCTCCAGGCAGCACGGCCAGGCCGCTGCTGCCCTCGGGCGCGTCCAGCTGTGCCTGCACCGTGGCCTTGATGTTGAAGTCCAGATACGGCAGGTGATAGCCCGGCTGGGGCCGGCCAAAGGCGTCGGTCGGCGGCAGGTCGTCCAGCACCGCCTGGGCGTCGCGCAGGCCGCGGGCCAGCCCGAGCAGTATCTGCTCAACCGAGTTGGCGACGAATTTACTGGATTGGGTCATGGTCAGGGCTCTTGATCAGTCGGTACTCAGGTGGGGGCGCTGGCGGCGGCGTTCGTCGGCACGGGCCTTCTGTCGTTCCTGTTGTTGCTCGGCCTTGCGCGCCTCGCGGCGCGCCTGCTGACGACGCTCGGCCAATTGCTGGGCGCGCTCCTGCAGGTTCTCCAGCGAGCCGGTGTCAACGCCCAGCAACCGTTGCTGGCGGCGTTGGTAGCGGTTGTCGAAATCGCTCAGGGAGGTGCCGGCTGAGGGCGCCTGAAAGGCCTTGTCCAGGCGGTCCTGCAGCGGGCGCAGCAGCGGTTCAGCGATGGCCTCGCGCGGCCGTTGGCGGGCGGTGCTGCGCGCCTGCTCGACCCGCTCGTCCAGCCGCTGCATGAGTGCTCGCTGCTGCCGCAGCGCTTGACCGGCGCGGCTGCCGGCCTGTTGTTGCTGGCGTTCGCGCTGTTGCTGCCAGCGGCGCGCGGCGCCGGCAGCCTGACGCACCTGAGCCAGTGCTGCCGGGGCGTTCTGGCCGTCGCGCTGGCGCTCCCAGGCGGCGTGCTCTGCGCGCCGCTCGCTGGCGCTGGGCACCGGGTACACGCGCTCGACGGATGTGCTGTCATCACCCTGGCCGCCGAGGCGGCGCATCTGTTGTTGCAGGGTGTCGCGTTGCGCCAGCAGGCGTTGCAAGCCGGGTACCCGGCCTGCCAGCTGCTGCAGGTCAGGGCTGGGGGAGGCCGGCTCCGGACGTTTTTCCTGCCGGGCCAGGTCGCGCCAGGTCTTGCGACTCATTCGTCGGCCTCGGCGTCGATCAGGGCGCGGATACGTTCCTCCAGAATCGCCGGTGCGGGCACCGGCACCAGCTTGGTGCGCATCACCGAGCTGCCCTCGGCCGAATACTGGTACTTGCTGGCGTAGCTGGCGCTGACCGAGCTGGCGCTCACTGACCCGGCGGCGAAGAAGGGTAACCCGACGCCCTTGGCGCTGGATTTGACCTGGCTGCGCTTGTGGGTCGAGCTGCGCTCACTGTTGATGCTGATCGACAGCTTCAGCTCGATCACGGTGTCGACAAACTGGTAGAAGCTGGGGGTAAAGCCCAGCTCCAGCAGGCTGTAGGACTTGCCGTTGCTGAACTCGACCTTGTAGGGGGCCTCCGGGCCGTCTTCTTCTTCGTCGCTGCCGGTGGGAAAGCCGGCCATCATGCGTGCGATGCGCAGCGACACCAGGTCGAGCTCCAGCTGGGCCTCGGCGATCCCCACGCCGAGGTTGCGCACGATCAGCGGGAAAGGCGCGTTGAGCAGTTCTGATCCGACACTCATGGTGCGTCTCCTCAGTCGTCATCTTCCGGCGCGGGCGCCGGTTGCCGGCGGGCTTCGGCCTCTTCCATCATGGCGCGAATGCGCTCTTCGAGAATCGGCGGCGGTGGCACCGGCGACAGCTTGGTGCGCAGCAGGCTGGACCCTTCTGCTGAATAGGAGTACTTGGAGGCGTAAGTGGCATCCACCTGGCTGGTGGAGACGCTGGAACGGTTGCTGTCGCGGCCACCGAACACCTTGCCGAACAGGCCGCTGGCCTTCTTGCTGTTGCGGTTCTTGGTGGTCTTGTTGCTGGAGGTGTGGGTGCGCTCACTGCTGCGCGTGATCTTGATGGCGATTTTTACCTCGATGATGGTATCGACAAAGTTGTAGAACACCGGGGTAAAGCCCAGCTCCAGCATCGACAGCCGGGTCGGCACGCGAATCTGGCCGTTCTCGGTCTGGTGTTTCTTGGCGGCGGTGACGATCTCGCCGTAGCCGGGGTCGAGGGCGACCAGCGAATCGGCCTCGGAGGGCGTCATGTACTCGTGGCCGAAGAAGATCCGGCTGTCGTCAAAGGCGATGTTGCCCTCGTCGTCGTACACGGTGCGCAGGCCGCCCATCATCTCGGCGACCTCGATCGAGCTTTCATCCAGCTTGACCTGGGCCTCGGCAATGGCAAAGGCCATCTGGCGAATCATGTCGCCCATCGGCACGTTCAACAGCTCTCGTCCAATACTCATGGTGTTGCTCCTTGTGGGGATATCGACGGATCAGTTGTCGGCTCCGGGCAGCCCGTCGTCGTACAGGCGCCGCAGGACTTCATTGAAAGCCTCGGGAGCAGGCAGCGATACCAGGCGAGCGGCTATCGAGCTGGACCCTTCGGCGGAAACGGAAAACTTGCGGGCGTAGGACACATCGACGCTGGCAGCGACCATGACGACGCCGTAGTTGACCTTGGCGGTGACCCCGGCCGATACCGAGGTTTCGGTGGTTTCAGACATGCTGAACGACAGCTTGGCTTCCACCGTGGCCTCGGTGAAGGCGTAGAAACTGGGGGTAAAGCCCAGCGTCAGCAGGTTGTAGGTCTGGCCGCCCAGCTCGACCGGCGTTTCGGCCATGGCCTGGGCGACCTTGACCGAGTTGTTGTCCAGCGCGGCCTGGGCCTGGGCGATCGACAGGCCGAGGCGCTCGATGATCTGCGGTAGCGGCGCGCTGACCAGCGAGCGGGTAACGGTGGTGGTCTCGCTCATGGCCTAGCTCCCCAGATAGCTGCGGATGGTGTCGAGGAATTCCGGCGGCGCGGGAATCGACACCAGTCGGGCGGAGATCGACGAGTTGCCGGTGACGTCCAGTTCGAATTGCTTGGCGTGACGGACATCCAGGGTGGCGCCGAAGGCAACCGTACTGTTGCCGGTGCGGCGGGTGGTCTCGCGTTCGCTGCTGCTGTTGGCAAACTGCTCGCTGATGGTGATGCTCTCGCTGCTGGTCATGCGCAGGTCGCGGCTGGAGCTGCTGATCAGGTGCAGCTGGATCGGGTCGCTCTTGCGCGCCAGGTTGCAGACTGCGCCACCGGCCGACGCACTGATCTGGCTGCCTGCGTCGGCGTTGATGCTGTTGGCCAGGTTTTTTGCAAAGGCCTGCGGGCTGTCGGCGGCGTGACCGTCGACGGCGCTGCCGGACAGCGTCCAGCTGCGCCCCTCGGCGCTGACCTGCTTGCCGTTGACGCCGCTCATGTCATTGGCGTCAAAGGTGTGAATCCAGCCGTTGCTGGCTGACTCGGCGTGATCCCGGCGGTCGGGCTCGACGCCGCTGATCACTTGGCCACCGGCGCCCTCGATCACCAGCAGGTCGACATCCAGCAAAATCTGCACCCGACGGTGGGCCTGATCGTGAGGGATACCTTCGTCGCCGCCGGGATTGGCGGCGGCTTCGCCTGCGCCGACCGCCGAGGTGATCTGTGTCCGGTTGACACCGTTGGCAATCAGTTGACGTTCGACCTCGTCCACCCGGCGCTGCGACAGCCCCAGGTTGTAGCCGGGACTGGCCGGTGCGTCGGCGTGGCCGACCAGGCGGAAGGGCACGCCGGCGCGGGCCAGCATCTGCGCAGTCTCTTGCAGGCCGTCGCGCTGATCGGGGCGGATATGGTGGCGGTCGATATCAAACAGCACCTCATGGATCGCCTCGCCCGGCGGCCAGTGGGTGACCTCGAAGCCGGCGTCTTCGAACGCGGTTTTCACCTTGCGCGCATAGTTGGCGACGCTGTTGGAGCGGCTGACGCTGAGGCTGGTGTCGGGGTTGGCGACAAAGGTGGTATCGCTGTTGCTGGCAATGCGGATGACGCCGCCAGCGTAGCCAAAGGCGCGGAAGGCCACGGCATTGGGCGAGACGATGACCTGCTGTGCGCTGGCATCGGTGGTCGGGTTGATCGGGGTTTCGCTGCGCTCAAAGGCCACGGCGCTGATGTCGGCGTTGCCGGCCAGCCCATCTACCAGACTGGTCAGCCGGCTCTCCAGGTCAGCGCCAGTGAGCGTTACCCGGCTGTCGTTGAGGCGCACCTCACCGGCCGACCGTGCCGTGATCTGCAGACTGGCTTCGCGGTTGCGCGTCTCGCTGCGACTGCCGCTGCTGCTGCTGGATGAGCTGCTTTCGCTGTCGTCGTTGCTGGTTTCGGCGTTGTTATAGGCGCCATTGATGCCGAAGTCGACGCCGGTGGACTCTTCCACGCGCAGGTGCAGGTTCATCGAGCAACTGATATCGGCGTGCTGGTAGTGGTAGAAGGCGGGGCTGAAGCCCATCTCGATCAGCGTTTTGCCGCCCAACCCTGGAATCGGCTGAATAAAGGCGTCCAGCTGTTCGATGGAGTTGGTATCCAGCGCCTGCTGGGCGCGGGCGATGCCGAGCCCGAGGCTGGAGATAAAGTCGGCGACGCTGGCGTCGGCCAGTACCTGCCCGGGGCGAAGACCGTTGTAGTCACTCATGCCTGGCTCCTGTTATTCAAACAAGTGAGGCCGCATGGGCGCTGCGCAGGCGCTCGGGCGGCAGGGGGATGGCCCGTTTGGGCTCGACCAGCCCCTTGCGGACGATGAAGTAGTCGTGGCGTTGCTGCGCGTCGCGTAACTGCCGCTCACCGATGCTCAGACCGCGGGCGGCCCAGCCGACCAGTGCCCGGGCCAGCGGCAGCTCCGGCGGCTGCACCAGAGCGATGGCCTGCTGCAGACTGGTCAGTGCCGCTTCCAGCCGGCCCTGGCGCAGCTGGATACAGCCACGTCGTTGCAGGTTCTCGGCGCGGTCACGGGCAACCAGCGGCAGCGGTGAGTCCAATCGGGCGTAGTGGGCCTCGGCCTCATCGCAGTAGCGCAGCACGCTGTCCAGCTCGCCGCTCAGCTCCAGGCTTTCCATCACGCATTGGGTGTAGTGGCGGAAGAACACCTCCGGTGCGCGGCTGCTGACCGCCATGCGCAGGGCTTCCTGATAGTGTTGCAGGGCGTCGGCATGGCGCCCGGCCAGGGCCAGCACCTTGCCCTGCTCGGCGATACCCAGGTGCAGCTGGTGGGCTTTGTCAGTGCTGCTCATGATCCAGCTCCTGCCATTCAACGGGGATGTCGAGTTGCTCGAAGTTGTGCTGCAGCCAGCGTGGCAGCAGCTCGCCATGCAGCACGGGGGACTGCCATGGCAGTCGGGGCAAGGCGCTGTCGGGTGGCAGCAGGCCGCTTTGTTGCAGCAGGCTCAGCGCCGGCCCAAGCCGGCTGCCGGCTGGCACCCGCAGGCGACAGCGACGCAGGCTGGCGACCTGTGGTCGTACCGGCATGCCCGCTGCCTGCCAGGCCTGCAGACGCGCGGGCAGCGCCGGGTGGGCCACGCCTTCTTCGACCACCACCGGCAGATTCTCCAGCACGCAGTCGATAAGCGCTGCCGGCAGGCCGGCGAGTTCGGGCAGACGCTCGGTCTGGCTGTTGGCGTCGACGGCTTCCAGTGACAGGTCGTAGCGCAGAAAGGCGGTATCGAGCAGACGCAGCCCCCCGCCGGCCTGGTGGCGGCGCCACAGCTGCTGGGCGTTGGTGTGGTTGAGGGTACCCTGTGGCTGATCGTTCGCCGGGTCGAGCGCGATTCCCAGCTGGCGCAGGTCGTGCAGCAGACTGTCGAGCTGCGGACCGGGCGCGCGCTCGATCAGCAGTTGATAGCGGGCTTCATCGCGCCGCGAGCAGACCAGCTCTACGGAGAGATCGGCCAGTTGCTGCTGCAGCGCTGCGCAGGTGGCGGCGCTGACGTCGCCGATGATGACGCCGGGCGGGCTGCTCAGCAGGCCCAGTACGGCGGCAGGGAGACAACCGAGAAAGCGTGCAAGCCGCTCGCAGCAGGCCGGCAGATCGGCCACCTCGGTGACGTACAGGGCAATGTCGAAGGTCGCGGCAGCGGCGGGGCGTGGCACGCTGTTGGGTTCGACCCGCACCGCCAGGCCTGCCTGCTGCAGAATGGTGGCCAGGCCACAGGCATGCTCCTGCGGCAGCGCCTCGAGCAAAACCGATGGGGCCTTGTACAGGGCGTTGGCCACCTGGTTGGCCGGCAGCCCCAACTGACTGGCCAGCAGGCCGGCAAGGGCCGGTCGCGCGGAGCCGATGGATTCGACCACCACCCGCTGTGACGGCGTCTGGGTCGTCGGGCTTGGCGTTGGCATGGTGTCGCTCCGTCAGGTCAGAGGCGCAGTGGATAACCACGGCAACTGCTGGCTGGCCGTATCGGAACAACGTAAGGATCGGGGTAAGGCTGATGGGCGGCTATCGGCCGCGCACCACTGCATTAAATTCGTCAAAACCCACACCTCCGTGTTGGGTATCGACGACTGCGACACCGCTGGGGGTGTCCGACGATTCAGGATGAAAGTAACTGCTCGGATCTTACGTTAGCTCAGGTCGCTACACTGTCAATGGTGGCCATTTGCACGTCGATTGTCGCGACGCTGGCTCTCTGGGGTACAGTACGCCTAACAATTGAGGATAACGCCCTTATGTCGAATGTATCGGTCCTGATTGTGGATGACGCCCCCTTCATCCGCGATCTGGTCAAAAAGGCCCTGCGCAGCCACTTTCCCGGTTTGCAGATCGAGGAAGCGGTGAACGGGCGCAAGGCTCAGCAGCTGCTGTCACGCACCGGGTTTGACCTGATCCTGTGTGATTGGGAAATGCCTGAAATGAGTGGCCTTGAGTTGCTGCAGTGGTTTCGCACCCAGCCGGAGCAGGGCTCGACACCCTTTGTCATGGTGACCAGCCGGGGCGACAAGGAGAATGTGGTTGAGGCGATCCAGGCCGGTGTCAGCGACTATATCGGCAAGCCGTTCAGCAATGAGCAACTGATTGCCAAGGTCAAAAAGGCGCTGCATCGGACCGGCAAACTGGCCCAGCTGCAGGCGCCGCGCCCGCGGCCCAGTGCCGGTGCGGCGATCGGCTCGGTGGCCAGTTTGACCGGAGGCCGGCAAACCGGCTCACCTCCAGCTCCAGCTCCAGCTTCTGCGGCAGCGCCAGCCAGCGCTCCGCGTGCTGCCCAGCCAGCGCCGCCGCCCGATCAGGACAGCGGTCAGCGTGTACGAGGGCAATCCCAATTGCGTCTGGCCGGGGGGCAGTTTGCCTGTGTGATCAAGCACCTGAGCCTGCGCGACGCGCTGGTGGTGGTGCGCCGTGGCGAGCGTCTGCCGCAGGTGTTTGAAAGCGGCGTGCTGGATCTGGAGCAGGACGCGGATCGCTCGGTCGCGCGGATCAACGGCTACGTGCACGCGGTGGCGGCGCTGGAAGCCAAGATGGATTGCGACTGGGTGAAGGTGACGCTGAAGTTTGTCGACCAGGACCCGGAAAAGCTCGATTACCTCTCCCGGCTGATTGCCTCGGGCACCGCCCAGGCGCACTACTCGCCGAGCGCCTGAGTTAGGGAAGCACTGACCAATTCCACATGCCTGTTGCTGTCTGCAAAGCCGTCAATCAAGGAGCGGGGAGCCTAGTTTGTTCAGCGCATCCCTGCGCTTCAGCATCCGCCGTGCCTGGTCGAAAGTGGCCTCGGCAGACGGATGACTGCAACATCATCAGTCCCGAGGCGCGCTGCGTGCTGGCGGGAAGTGGCAGCTGAAGCAGCTGCCCTTGCCGACATCGCTTTTGATCTCCAGTTTGCCCTGGTGGCGCAGCAACACGTGCTTGACGATGGCCAGGCCCAGCCCGGTCCCGCCAGTGGTACTGTTGCGGCTGGTATCCACCCGGTAGAAGCGCTCGGTCAGGCGCATCAGGTGTTGCGGAGCAATGCCTTCGCCGTTGTCGATCACGCTCAGGTGCTGACCTTGGGCGTCGCTGTGCCAGCGCAGGGTGATATCACCGCCATCCGGGGTGTACTTCACCGCGTTGAAGGCGAGGTTGGAGAAGGCGCTGCGCAGTTCTCCTTCGATCGCATACAGGCGTGTATTGCCGTCGATCTCCAGGGTGATGCGGTGGCCGCGCTCGCCGGACAGGGCCTCGGCGTCCTTGCGGATGTGCTCCAGCAGCGGACGCACATCAACCAGTTCGTCTTCACTGGGGTTGTCCGAGGTTTCCAGGCGGGCCAGCAGCAGCAGGTCATTGAGCAGTGCCTGCATGCGGTTGGCCTGCTGCTGCATCTGCTGCAGCGGCCGTTTCCAGCGTGGGTTGAGGTCGTCGTCCAGGTCGAGCATGGTCTCCAGGTAGCCCACCACCACGGTCAACGGCGTGCGCAGTTCATGGGAGACGTTGGCGACAAAGTCCTTGCGCATCTGTTCCAGGTTATGCAGCCGAGTGACATCGCGCACTACCATCAGGCGGTCGCCCGGCCCGTAGCGGGTAATCGCGTACTGCAGCTGGATGTTGATGTCCGCCGGCGCGGGGATTTCCAGCGGCTCGCGGAAGTCGCCCTGCTCGAAGTATTCGATAAAACGCGGATCGCGGATCAGGTTGGCAGCGTGCTGGCCGCTGTCGTCCGGACTGCGCAGACCGATCAGCCGCTCGGCAGCATGGTTCCACCACTCCAGGTGACCGTCCCGGTCAACCATGACCACCGCTTCGCGCAGGGCGGCGGTCGAGGCCTGGATACGGTCGATGACGGCTTGCAGACGCGCCCGCATGCGACCGTCGCGGCGCTGCATGTGGTAGATACTGTCAAAAATCTCGCCCCAGATGCCGCGCGCCTCGGGTGGCGGGTCATTCGGGTGGCTGCTCAACCAGTGGTAGAAGCGCGACATCTGGCGCAGGGTCCAGGCCAGGTAGCAGCCCAGACCGACAACCAGCACCCAGGCGGGCTGGCCGACGATCCAGCCGACCAGCAGGCAGACCAGCACCAGCACCAGCAATTGACCGAGAACCCGGCTGAAACTATGTCTGGTCACTGAATACGCTCATCTAGGGTCTGTTGATATGTCGTTTTGATTGGCGACTTTACCGGCAGCAGCAGGCGGGTGAGCGAAACGCCAGCAGACCAGATCCTCGCCACTTCTCCGAGCAATGCCTCAGGCCTTGGTCGAAAACCGATAGCCGGTTCCGCGGACGGTTTGTACCAGATGCTCGTACTTGTTGCCCAGTGCCTTGCGCAGGCGACGGATGTGCACATCGACGGTGCGCTCCTCGACGTAGACATTGCCACCCCAGACCTGATCAAGCAATTGTCCGCGGGTGTAGGCGCGTTCCTGGTGGGTCATGAAGAACTGCAGCAGACGATACTCGGTGGGGCCCATCTCGGCAGCGGATTCGTCGATGGTCACCCGATGGCTGACCGGATCCAGCATCAGCCCGGCGACCTCGATCGGTGCTTCGCTGTCGACCGGGCCGGCGCGGCGCAGTACGGCTTTCAGGCGGGCGACTAGCTCGCGTGGTGAAAAGGGCTTGGTGATGTAGTCGTCGGCGCCGACTTCCAGGCCCTGGATCTTGTTGTCTTCCTCGCCCTTGGCGGTGAGCATGATGATCGGAATGTCCGCGGTCAGCTCGTCGCGCTTGAGTCGACGGGCCAGCTCGATGCCGGTGGTGCCCGGCAGCATCCAGTCGAGGAGAATCAGATCGGGTTTGCGGTCGACGATACAGGCGTGGGCCTGCTGGGTGTTTTCGGCCTCAAGGCAGGTGTAGCCGGCCATTTCCAGCGCCACTGCGATCATTTCGCGGATGGGCGCCTCATCATCGACGATCAGAATGCTTTTACCTGACATGGGTTTCCGTCTCGTTGCAGATATGAGTCATGCGCCGATTAGATAACACTTTTATTTCAGTTGTATTACGTCGCGAGGGCAAGTCTGTTGCAGCACGGCTTGATGGCATCAGCGCAGCGCATAGTCCAGCGCCAGGCCGATAAAGACCAGCATGCCGGCCCAGTGGTTGGACAGAAACGCCTGCAGGCAGGCAAGGCGCTCGCGCTCGCGCATCAGCCAGTGCTGCCAGGCAAAGCCCAGGGTCATGCCGAGCAGTCCCAGGTAGTAATACAGGCCCAGGCCGAAGCGCGCGCCGACCAGCAGCAGGCAGACCAGCGTCAGCCCCTGCAGCAGGCCGATGATCAGCCGGTCGGCGTCGCCAAACAGGATCGCGGTGGATTTGATGCCGATGCGCAGGTCGTCTTCGCGGTCGCACATCGCGTACTCGGTATCGTAGGCCACGGTCCACAGCAGGTTGGCGATAAACAGCAGCCACAGCGGCATCGGCAGGCTGTTGGCCTGGGCGGCAAAGGCCATGGGAATGGCCCAGGAGAAGGCTGCACCGAGCACCACCTGGGGGTAGAAGGTAAAGCGTTTGCAGAAGGGGTACAGGGCGGCGAGACCGACGCCGACGAAGGCCAGCTGAATGGTCAGGGCATTGGTCAGCAGCACCAGCAGGCCGCTCAACCCCACCAGCACGGCAAAGGCGATCAGCGCCTGACGAGCGCTGATCCGCCCGGTCGCCAGCGGTCGCTCGCGGGTGCGTTCAACGTGACCGTCGAAGTCGCGGTCGGCATAATCGTTGATCACACAGCCGGCGGCGCGCATGAGGATGACGCCGAGCACGAAGATGATCAGGGTGTCGAGGTTCGGCACGCCCTCGGCGGCCAGCCACAGCGCCCAGAGTGTCGGCCAGAGCAGCAGGTAGGTGCCGATCGGACGGTCCAGGCGCATCAGCTCGATGTAGTCCTTGGCCCGTGGATGCAGGCGTACCAGGGGTTTGATCAGCAGGCCGAGCAAGGCAGTTCTCCAGTCAGGGGCAGGGGCTCAGGTGCCGGCGGCGGGCCAGCCCTGCAAGAATACTTCACACACCAGCAGCTGTAATGCACCGTCGGAGAAGTGCGAGCGGCGGGCCCACAGGCCCTCGGCACGCCAGGTCGCCGGTAACCAGGCCGCCGGGTAGCGGCTGATCTCGATGGGGCCGCGCTGGATCTGCGGATTGCGAAACAGCAGGTGTCCCAGGCTGGTGGTGCCCAGGTTGTCCAGCGCCACCTCGGCGTTGCCAAGGGCGCTGGGCGGCGCCACCGAGCGGGCGTAGACCCGCGGTGCGCCGGCGGTGTGCAGCAGGACCTCCCGGGTCCAGACGGGGGCGCCGGCGGCCAGGCCCAGGGCCTGGGCTTCGTCTTCGCGCGCCGGCTGGGGGGCTTGCTGCAGCAGCTCGACGCGAAAGTCCCGGTTGCCCGCTTCGGTCAGCCGCTGGGTCAGCGACCCCTCATGGCAGAGCCAGTTGAACAGCGGCTCGGGCGGCGGCGCGGGGTGTCGGTCGGCAGGGTACCAGTCGGGCAACATTCGGTAATCGCAAGGTCTGGGCAGAGGGTCAGGGTGTCGGCAAGGGTACCATGAAAGCCCTCTGTTTCGGGCGTTGCTGTGCCGGGGGTTGGCCTTGGACTTGCAGGGCGGTTACGGTAGGGTCTGTTTGCGTCAGGCTGGCGTGCCGTTGCCAACAGGTGCCATTTTCAGGCCGCACTGCGCTATTGTCCTGTCTGAGCTGACCCCCAAAGAACAACATCCGAACACCGTGAGAAGCAAGTATGAAGAAGTGGCAATGTATCGTGTGTGGGTACATCTATGACGAAGCCGAGGGCTGGCCGGATGACGGTATTGCCCCGGGTACGCGCTGGGAAGATGTCCCGGCGGACTGGATGTGCCCCGATTGCGGCGTAGGCAAGGAAGATTTCGAGATGATCGAGATCGGCTGATTGTACCGCGTTGATTGATACCCCCTGCAGGAGACCCTACCCGTGGCAGACACCGCCCCGCTGGTTATTGTCGGAACCGGTCTGGCCGGCTACAACCTGGCCAAGGAATTTCGCAAGCTGGATAACCAGCGCCCGATGCTGCTGGTCAGTGCCGATGACGGCCGTTTCTATTCCAAGCCGCTGCTCTCGACCGGTTTTGCCAAGGGCAAGGAAGCCGATGAGCTGGCCATGCAGGACGCCAACGCGATGGCCGCCCAGCTCGGCGCTGAGGTGCTGACAGGCGTGTCTGTCAGCGCCATTGATCCTGCCGCGCGCATCCTGACTCTGGGCGATCGGCAGCAAGCCTACAGCGATCTGGTACTGGCACTGGGCGCCGAGGTTCGGGCCTTGCCCTGGCGCGAGCAACTGGGTGAGCGCCTGCTGTCGATCAATGACCTGGCGGACTACGGGCGCTTCCGTGCGGCGTTGACCGGACGCAAGAAGGTGCTGATCATCGGCGCCGGGTTGATCGGCTGCGAGTTCGCCAACGATCTGAGCCTGGGCGGCTTTGAGGTGACCGTCGTGGCTACCGACCCCTGGGTGATGCCCCAGCTGTTGCCGGAACCGGTAGCAGCGGCGCTGCAGCGCCGCCTCGAAGCGCTGGGCGTGACCTTCCATCTGGGTTGTGGCATCCGTGAACTGGCCGCCAGCGAAAATGCTCTGCTGACGCTGCTTGATGACGGCAGCGAAGTGCAAGCCGATCAGGGCCTCTCTGCCATCGGCCTGGCACCGCGCACTGACCTGGCGGCCGCCGCCGGGCTCAGCGTTGGGCGCGGCGTGCGGGTAGATGCGCAACTGCGCAGCAGCGACCCGCACATTTATGCGCTGGGCGACTGCGCCGAGGTGGCGGGGCTGAACCTGATGTACGTGATGCCGCTGATGACGTCGGCCCGTGCGCTGGCCAAGACGCTGGCGGGTACGCCGACGGCGGTCAGCTATCCGGCGATGCCGATCATGGTGAAGACGCCTGCGTGTCCGCTGGTGGTCGCGCCGCCGCTTGCCGGTGTTAGCGGCGAGTGGCAGATCAGCGGCGAAGGGGAGGACCTGCGCGCGGTCTTTATCGATCAGACAGGGCAGCTGCAGGGCTTTGCTCTGACTGGCGCGGCGGTATCAGAAAAGGCGCTGCTGACCCGGGAGTTGCCGGCCTGGTTGTCCTGACGGGCCATTTGTCGGGAAATTGCGTGATAGGCTGCCGCTTCGGGGCTGAGACGGCTGGCGTATCTGGCTCAGTCGTGCCATGCTGACCGGGCTTCGATGGAGCCTGTGGCATTGACGCAGATGCTCTGGCAAGCCCGCTGTGAGGACGCGGCGGTCAAAACAAAAACAACAGACAATGAGGCTTCATATGCGTAAACCAGATCTCGCGGCGGCGATCGCCGATAAGGCCGACCTGAGCAAGGATCAGGCGAACCGGGTACTCAACGCCGTGCTGGACGAAATCACCAAGGCCCTGAGCGAGAAAGACTCGGTTACCCTGGTTGGGTTCGGCACCTTCCTGCAGCGCCACCGTGGCGCCCGTACCGGCAAAAACCCCCAGACTGGCGCGCCGGTCAAGATCAAGGCCAGCAATACCGTTTCCTTCAAACCCGGCAAAAGCCTGCGCGACGCCGTCAACTGATTCTGCAGTCTGACAGGGGCTCGTCCGAGCCCCTGTTTATCTCTGCTCCTGGTACTTGTTGACCAGCGAGCGCAGCGCATCGCGCGCATCCAGTACCTTGTCTACCGCCGCATCGGCCTGCGCCCTGTCCAGCCCCAGCCGGGCGAGCAGTGTGTCGGGGATCGGCACGCGCGGGCCGCTGCCAATATCGTGCTGTCTGAGCAATGCCAGACTCAGGTAGATGAGGTTGGCGTAGATGTGATCCTGACCCTGATACAGCGGGTTGTGCTGCTGGCGCAGGGCGGTGCAGATCTCCTCCGGCATGTCCCAGTAGTGCATCAACCAGCTACCGACCTGATCACGGCTGACGCCGATCAGGTGCTGTTCGATCAGGTGCGGGGGGACGTGGGGGTTGGCTTCGATATGCCGACAGATCAGCTTGAAGTAGGGTGGGAAGATATAGGCCAGTACCAGATAGCCGAAGTTGTGCAGCAGGCCGCCCAGGTAGTTCAGGCCCAGTTCGGGGCGGCGGTCGCGCGGCATTGCCTTGGCTAGCCCCTCGATCACCGCAGCCGTGTAGATGGCCTGCTCCCAGTAAGGCGTGCTGCGCTCCGGGGCGTCGCCCGGCAGGCGGAAGGTCTTGCCCAGGGCCAGGCCGACGGCCAGATTGATCACCAGATCAAAGCCCAGCACGCGGCCGATGGCGTCTTCCACCGAGCGAATCTTGCCGGGGGCGGCGTAGTAGGGGGAGGCGGCCCAGCTGACGACCTGCGCGGCCAGGCTGGGGTCGGTTTCGACCACGTCGGCCAGGTCGGCGATGTCGGCATCGGGATCTACCCGCAGTTTCATGATCTTCTGGGCAGATTCAGGCAGCGGCGGAATCTCGATGGTCTCCTCCAGCCGCTGTTTCATGCGCAGTGCGGTGAAGTTCTGCACGGCATCGCTCAGGTCCTGCCCGTCTTGCTCAATGCCGCTGGAAACCGCGTTCAAGCCGGCCAGGGGGACGGCAAAGCGCGCCAGGCTGGCCTTGCCCATCAGGGTGCGCGCGCCATCCTGGCTGATGACCAGGCTCCAGCCGGTCAGGCCGCTGTCCAGACAGACTTCGCTCTGCTCCAGCAGGCTTTGTTCGCAGACGCAGGGGGAATTGAACAGGATCGGCAGACCGGGCAGCTGGTTCAGCTGGTGCTTGCTGAGGATGCGTTGCAGCTGCTGGTCGCGCACCGGCTCAAGTTCGCGCCCGAGCAATGCGCCCAGTACCTTCAGGTCCAGCAGGTGATTCTTGGGAATCAGTGTCAGTACCGTACCGACGGCATCACACAACAGACTGGCCTGAATCTGCTGGGCGGCTGGCCAGCTGTCGTTGGTCGGCCTGAGCTGGTAGGCGATGCCTTGCTGCTGCAACAGCTTTTCGATCAGATCGGGCAGGGTGGCGGCGTGCTGTTCTGGGGCCGTTTGGCTATTCATGAACTCTTCCTTGCGCTGACGGCGGTCTGCCTGTTTCAGCGTAGCAGTCTTGCATGTGAACTGGGCCTGACAGCGTGAGCATAGCGGCTGTCATACCTGGGCAAAATGCTGGCCTTGGGCTATCCAGCGGTCAAGTAACGGTTGTACATGGTCCGGGTACTGCTGGGCCAGTTGCTGGGCGGCCTGCTGTACATCGGGCAGCAGGTCGGCGTCGCGCACCAGGTCGGCCACGCGAAATTGCACCACGCCGGTCTGCCGAGTACCGAGCACCTCACCGGGGCCGCGCAGGGCCAGGTCCCTCTCGGCAATCACAAAGCCGTCTGTGCTCTCGCGCATGATGCCCAGGCGCTCGCGCCCCAAAGCGGACAGAGGTGCGTGATACAGCAACACACAGTGGCTGGCGGCGCTGCCACGGCCCACCCGGCCACGTAGCTGGTGCAGCTGGGCCAGGCCGAGGCGCTCGGGGTTCTCGATAATCATTAGACTGGCATTGGGTACATCGACGCCGACCTCGATGACCGTGGTGGCGACCAGCAGGTGCAGGTCGCCAGCCTTGAAGGCGGCCATGATCTCGGCTTTCTCTGCCGCTTTCATGCGGCCGTGGATCAGCCCGATGGACAGCCCCGGCAGGGCCTCGCACAGCGACTCCCAGGTGGCTTCGGCGGCCTGCGCCTGCAACTGCTCGGACTCCTCGATCAGGGTGCAGACCCAGTAGGCCTGTCGGCCCTCGGCGCAGCCGGCGCGCACCCGGTCGATGACCTCGGCGCGGCGACTGTCGGCAATCAGCACGGTATTGACCGGGGTGCGGCCTGGCGGCAACTCATCGAGCACCGACGTGTCCAGGTCGGCGTAGGCGCTCATCGCCAGGGTGCGTGGTATGGGGGTTGCCGTCATGATCAGCTGGTGCGGTGAGACGCCATTGGTCGCGCCCTTGTCGCGCAGCGCCAGCCGTTGCTGCACGCCGAAGCGGTGCTGCTCGTCGATAATGGCCAGGCCCAGATTGCGAAACTGCACGTCGTCCTGGAACAGCGCATGGGTGCCGACAATCATGGCGGCTTCACCACTGGCAATGAGCTGCAGCTGGTTGGCGCGTGCTTTGCCCTTGAGCTTGCCGGCGACCCAGGCCACCGACAGGCCCAGCGCACTGAACCAGCGCTGGAAGTTGTTGAAATGCTGCTCGGCAAGGATTTCGGTCGGCGCCATCAATGCTACCTGCCAGCCGGCCTCGATGGCCTGCAGCGCGGCCAGCGCGGCGACCACAGTCTTGCCGGCGCCGACATCGCCTTGCACCAGGCGCAGCATCGGGCGGGGCTGGGCCAGATCCAGCAGGATCTCGTCGGCCACCCGGCGCTGGGCGCCGGTCAGGGCAAAGCCCAGTTGCCGGATGAAGGCGTCGGCCAGTTCGCCGGCGGCGCGCATCGCAGGAGCTTTGTGTGCGCGCATCTGGGCGCGCAGGCGCAGCATGGCCAGCTGGTGCGCCATCAGCTCTTCAAAGGCCAGCCGGTGCTGGGCCCAATGGCGACCATCCTGCAGCGCTTCCAGATCGATATCCGGCGGTGGGCGGTGCAGTAGCTGTACGGCCTCTCGCAGCGGCGGTAGCCGATACGCGTCGGCCAGTGGCGCGGGCAGCCACTCGGTCAGGTGATTGCCCTGTGCCAGCCAGGCCAGGGCGCCGTCGGTCAGGCTGCGCAGACGCTGCTGGGACAAGCCTTCGGTGGCCGGGTAGATGGGCGTGAGCGTGTCGCTGACCGGTAACGCCTGGGCGGTATCGAGGTTGTGCAGTTCCGGGTGATAGATCTCCAGGCCCGACGCGCCGGGACGCACTTCACCGTAGCAGCGCCAGTGGCTGCCGCGGCTCAGGCTCGCCTTGAGCGCAGCGGAAAAGTAGTAAAAGCGCAGGCTCAGCGTGCCGCTGCCGTCCTGCAACCGGCACAGCAGGCTGCGCCGCCGGCCCATGACCACCTCGGCGGCCAGCACGGTGCCTTCCACCACGGCGTCCAGACCCGGTTGCAGGGCACCGATGGGGGTCACCCGGGTGCGATCCTGATAGCGCAGCGGCAGGTGAAACAGCAGGTCCTGTACCGAACTCAGGCCCAGTCGGTCGAGCTTGTCGGCCAGCGCTGGCCCGATGCCCTTGAGAACGGTCAGCGGGGTGTATTCGCTCACTGGGGCGGCTGGCCTACCGAGCATAGACGGATTGAGTCGCTGAGCAGTTCGATGGCCTTGGGCCGCGGGAAGCTGGCACGCCAGGCAACGGCCACGGTGCGATAGGGCGCCGGCGTCTTGAAGGGCTTGGTGACCAGCAGGTCCGAGCTGTAGTAGCGGTCATCCGCGGCGGACATGGGCAGCACGGTCATGCCGATCCCTGAGGCGACCATATGGCGGATGGTCTCCAGCGAGCTGGATTCGACCGTGGTCTGCCGGTGTTGCTGATCGCCCTTTTGCAGGGTCGGGCAGGCTTCGAGCACCTGGTCGCGGAAGCAGTGCCCCTCGCCCAGCAGCAGCAGCTTGCTGTCATCCAGCTCGTCGAGGGTCACGGCGTCGCGTTTGGCCCAGGGGTGGCTGGCCGGCAGCAGCAGGCTGAAGGGTTCGTCGTAGAGCGTCTTGGTCAGTACGTCTGGCTCTTGGAACGGCAGCGCGATGATGATCGCGTCCAGCTCGCCGTTGCGCAGCTTGTCACGCAGCACGTGGGTAAAGTTCTCTTCGATATACAGCGGCATCTCCGGCGCCACCCGGTGCAGTTGCGGCACCAGATGCGGAAACAGATAGGGCCCGATGGTGTAGATGGCGCCGACCTTCAGCGGTGCCGCCAGCTGGTTTTTGCCTGCGCTGGCCAGCTCGCGAATGCCCAGGGCTTCCTCCAGCACCTTTTGTGCCTGGGCGACGATGCGCTCGCCAATCGGGGTGACCCGCACGGCGCTCTTGCTGCGCTCGAAGATCATCACGCCGAGCTCTTCTTCCAGCTTCTTCACCCCGACGCTGAGGGTTGGCTGCGAAACGTGGCAGCGCTCGGCCGCGTGGCCGAAATGTTGCTCCTGGGCAAGGGTGACGATGTAGCGGAGTTCGGTCAGAGTCATCGGTGGAAATCTGCATTGGCGTGGAAACAGGCTCTAGCATAGCCCGTTGTCTAATAGAGTAAAACAATCGCTGGCGCCACAGGATAGACCTAATGGCGACACGCCTGGCGGCGTTGATCGAGCGAAGGGTGACGCCATGCTCATCTCAGTGCATCGCTGGCCTGTCGGCCTGTTAGAGTAGACGGCCAATGAACCGAGAGGAGGCGCGAGTGCCATGCCGAGTGTGATGATTGCCGGGTGCGGTGATGTGGGAAGCGAGCTGGGTCGGCGGCTGCTGGCGGAGGGCTGGCAGGTCTATGGCCTGCGCCGCGATACCGCCGCCTTGCCAGCGGGCATTGTGCCGGTGGCGGGTGACCTGTGCTCGCCGGAGCGCCCGCCAGACTGGCCAGCGCAGCTCGATTATCTGGTTTATTGCCCGGCGGCTGGCAAGCGCGATGCCGCTTTGTATCAGCGCCTCTATGTTCAGGGGTTGCAGCATGCGTTGAGCTGGCTGGGCGAGCGCAAGCGCCCGCTGCGTCATCTGTTGCAGGTCTCCAGCTCCGGCGTTTACGCGCAGCAGGACGGCGAATGGGTGACTGAAAACAGCCCGGCGCTGGCTGCCAGTGAGACCGGCAGCGCGTTGCTGGCGGCAGAAGATGTCGCGCTGCGCAGCGGCCATCCGGCGTCCGTAGTGCGCTTGGCAGGCATCTATGGGCCGGGCCGCAATCGGCTGATTGAGCAGGCCAGGGCGGGTATGAACGTGCCGCCCGAGCCGCCGCAGTACACCAACCGTATCCATCGCGATGATGCCGCGGGTCTGCTCGCGCACCTGCTGGCCCAGGCCGAGCAGCGTGAGTTGCTGGCGCCCTGCTATCTGGGGGTGGATGACGAGCCGGCCCCCTTGCATGAGGTGGTCGGCTGGCTGCAACAGCAGCTTGGTGTCAGCGCCCAGGCCGATGGCCCCGGCAGTACCCGGATGGGCAGCAAGCGCTGCAGCAATGCACTGGCGCGCGAGTCCGGCTGGGTGCCGCAGTATCCGAGCTACCGCGAGGGCTATGCGGCGTTGCTCGACTAGCGGCGTAAAAATTGAGGGGAATTATCTGCCCGCCGTGTGGGTCGCAAGGTGAGTAGCACAAACCTGTAACCGCACACGAGGAGGCGCAGATGAAAAAATCAGCATCCGCTCACTGGGAAGGTTCACTGAAAGAAGGCAAGGGCACTATCTCGACCGAAAGTGGCGCCCTCAAGGCCAACCCCTACGGGTTTAATACCCGCTTCGAGAACCAGCCTGGCACCAACCCCGAGGAATTGATTGGTGCCGCGCATGCCGGCTGCTTCTCGATGGCCTTTTCCATGCTGCTGGGCGAAGCTGGCTACACGCCTGACAGCATCGACACGCAGGCCGAGGTCACCCTCAGCAAGCAGGACGACGGCTTTGCCGTAACCGCGGTGGCGCTGACCATGAATGCCGCCATCCCCGGTATTGACCAGAGCACCTTTGAAGAGATCGCCGACAAGGCGAAGAAGGGTTGCCCGATCTCCAAGCTGCTGAATGCCGATATCAGCCTCAAGGCTTCGCTCGGTTAGCCGAGCGAAGCCAGCGGCAAGCCACAAGCTTCAAGCTGCAAGAAAAAAACCGCGCGGTGTCTAATCGCGCGGTTTTTTCATGAGCTGCTGGCGGCCCGGAAACCGTAAAACAGTTGACGGTGTGGTCGCCGAGCAGACACTGACCAAGCTTGCA
>NZ_LMAZ01000008.1:98045-129867 GCF_003444685.1 Pseudomonas abyssi
AGGCTTCAGCCCACCACCATAATCCCGTCCATCTCGACCGGCACGCCCTTGGGCAGTGCGGCAACACCGATGGCGGCGCGGGCCGGGTAGGGCTTCTCGAAGTAGCGCTCCATGATCTCGTTGACGGTGGCGAAGTTGCCCAGGTCGGTGAGGAAGATGTTCAGTTTGACGATGTCCTGCAGCTTGCCGCCAGCCGCTTCGGCAACCGCGCTCAGGTTGTCGAATACGCGGCAGACCTGCGCTTCAAAGCCTTCAACGACCTCCATGGTGGCCGGGTCCAGCGGGATCTGGCCGGAGAGGTACACGGTGTTGCCAACCTTGATGGCCTGCGAGTAGGGGCCGATAGCGGAAGGCGCCTGATCGCTGGTGATAACTTGCTTGTTCATGTGTTCTCCGACGAAATTCAGTTCTTGAGACGGGTAATGCGCATCACGCCCTTGAGGTTGCGAATGCGCTTGATCAGTTGCGACAGGTGCAGGCGGTCGCGGACGCGTACCACCAGTTGTACTACGCTGACCCGGCCGTCGCGCTCATCGACGCTGATCTTGTCGATGCTGGCGTCGGCCACGGTAATGCCGGTGGCAAGCTGGGCGATGATGCCGCGCTGGTGCTCCAGCTCGACGCGCAGCTCGATGGTAAATTCGCCGCTGACATCCTTGTCCCAGGTCAGGTGCAGAGTCTTCTCGCTGTTGTGGCGCAGCTCGGCCAGATTGCGGCAGTTTTCCTGGTGAATGACCATACCCTTGCCCGATGACAGATAGCCGACAATCGGGTCGCCGGGGATCGGGTTGCAGCAGCGTGCAAAGCTGACCACCAGGCCTTCGGTGCCGCGGATGGCCAGCGGTTTTTCGCTGCTGTCTGCGGCGCTGGCCGGCTGATCGACCTTCTGCGGTTCGTCCTCGCTGGCGCCGTCGCCGCTGGCCAGCAGGCGGCGGGCGACCACGTAGGCCATGCGGTTGCCCAGGCCGATGTCGGCCAGCAGGTCTTCCATCAGCTCCATGCCGCAATCGTTCAGCACAGCCTGGATGCGGGCCTCGGGAATGGCGCTAAGCTGGGTATCAAAGCTGGCCAGCACTTTGTCCAGCAGGCGCTCGCCGAGGGCAATCGACTCGGAGTGGCGCTGATGCTTGAGGAAGTGGCGGATGTTGCTGCGCGCCTTGCCGGTGATCACAAAGCTGAGCCAGGCCGGGTTGGGGCGGGCGCCTGGCGCGGTGATGATCTCGACGGTTTCGCCGCTTTCCAGTGGTTCGGACAGCGGCGCCAAGCGGCGGTTGACCCGGCAGGCGATGCAGCTGTTGCCGATGTCGGTGTGTACGGCGTAGGCGAAGTCGACCGGTGTGGAGCCCTTTGGCAGCTCCATGATGCGGCCTTTTGGGGTGAAGATGTAGACTTCGTCGGGGAACAGGTCAATCTTGACGTTCTCGATGAACTCCAGCGAGTTGCCGGCGTTCTGCTGCAGCTCCAGTACGCTTTTCAGCCATTGGCGGGTACGCGCATGGTTGCCGTTGATCACGTCGTCCTTGGACTTGTAGACCCAGTGCGCGGCAATGCCGTTGTTGGCCAGCTCTTCCATCTCGTCGGTACGGATCTGAATCTCGATCGGTACCCCGTGCATACCGAACAGCGTGGTGTGCAGGGATTGGTAGCCATTGGCCTTGGGGATCGCGATGTAGTCCTTGAAGCGGCCCGGGAAGGGCTTGTACAGGCTGTGCACGGCACCAAGCACGCGGTAGCAGGTGTCGGGCTTGTCGACGATGATGCGGAAGGCGTAGACGTCCATGATTTCATTGAACGACTTCTTCTTGCCGCGCATCTTCTGGTAGATGCCGTACAGGTGCTTCTCGCGGCCCATCACCTTGCCCTGCAGCCCTTCGCGCTCGAGGCAGGCCTGCAGCGATTCGAGAATGCGGTTGAGCAGCTCCTTGCGGTTGCCCCGGGCGTTACGCACGGCGCGGTCAATCAGCATCGAGCGCATCGGGTACATGGCCTTGAAGCCGAGATCTTCAAACTCGGTGCTCAGGCTGTGCATGCCCAGACGGTTGGCGATTGGCGCGTAGATCTCCAGGGTTTCCTTGGCGATGCGTCGGCGTTTTTCCGGCGCCAGTGCGCCGAGGGTGCGCATGTTGTGCAGGCGGTCGGCCAGCTTGACCAGAATCACGCGGATGTCGCGGGCCATCGCCAGCGCCATTTTCTGGAAGTTTTCGGCCTGCGCTTCGGCCTTGGTCTCGAAGGTCATCTGGGTCAGCTTGCTGACCCCGTCCACCAGTTCGGCGACGGTATCGCCGAACTGCTCGATCAGTGCGTCCTTCGGAATGCCGGTGTCTTCAATCACGTCATGCAGCATGGCGGCCATCAGGCTCTGATGGTCCATGTGCATGTCGGCAAGGATGTGGGCTACCGCAAGCGGGTGGGTAACGTAGGGCTCGCCGCTGCGGCGGGTCTGCCCGTCATGGGCCTGCTCGGCGTAGAAATAGGCGCGCCGGACCAGGTTGACCTGCTCCGGCTCAAGGTAGTTACCCAGGTTGTCGGCAAATACTTCTATCGCAGACATGCAGCTCTCCCGCACCCGCCAGCGCGAGTGGTGACCTCAGGGATGCCCGGCCTGCGCAACAGCAAACCTGTTTCTTACTCGGCCGGCTCGTCGGTCGCTTCCAGCGAGTACAGCGGCTCCTGCTGATCCTGCAGGGCTTCTTCAGCCATGATGGCGTTGGTGACCAGACCTTCGGCCACTTCGCGCAGTGCCACCACGGTCGGTTTGTCGTTTTCCCAGGCTACCTTGGCGTCTTTGCCACCGGTGGCCAGCTGACGGGCGCGCTTGGAGGCCAGCATGACCAGCTCAAAACGGTTTTCTACATTTTCCAGGCAGTCTTCAACGGTAACGCGAGCCATGGGGTACTCCGGAAAGGATAAACAATTGAACGCAAGGCGCCCCGAACAGGGGCGCAGGACCTGACAGTCTACCGGGTGGTGCCTCAGTCTGACAAGAGCGCCTGCAGCAGCTCGGTGTGGCGTGCCTGTTGCGCGCCGGTTTGCAGACGGTAGCTGCGTACGATGGCGCGCAGGTCTTCCAGCGCGTGTTCGAAGGTATCGTTGATAACCAGGCTGTCAAACTCGACGTAGTGGCTCATCTCGGCCTCGGCCTCGGCCATGCGCTGGTCGATCACCTCGTCCTGGTCCTGGCCACGCTGGGTCAGACGCTGGCGCAGCGCTTCGCGGGACGGCGGCAGAATGAAGATCGAGTGGGCCTGCGGCAGCTTGCGACGCACCTGCTGCGCGCCCTGCCAGTCGATTTCCAGAATCAGGTCGCGGCCTTCGGCCAGCGCCTGCTCGACCGCACTCTGGGAGGTGCCGTAGAGGTTACCGAAGACTTCGGCGTGTTCCAGAAAATCACCGGCCTCGACCAGCTTGAGGAAGGTCTCGCGGTCGGTGAAGTGGTAGTTCACGCCGTCCACCTCGCCCGGACGCATGGCGCGGGTGGTATGGGACACCGACACCTGCAGGTTGGGGGTCAGCTCGATCAGCGCCTTGACCAGGCTGGTTTTGCCCGCGCCGGAGGGGGCGGAGACGATATACAGGGTGCCGGTGGCGTGGCTCATCGAGGTGTTTCCTGCGGGTAAGGGTAAAGCGCGCCATTATAGGACGTCTGCCGTGTCGCGTCATGGGTGCGGTAAGCTGTGGGCTTCACCGGTATAGGGGTGTGGGATGATCTCGAAATGGCAATGGCTGCTGGCGCAGCTGACACGGACGCTGTGGATTCGCGCCACGCTCTACGTAGTGCTGGCGCTGGCGGCGGCGCTGCTGGCGGTGCTGATCGAGCGCCTGCTGCCCGGGCCGCTGCCGGTGGATATCGGCGCCGACGCGGTGGATCGCATTCTCGACATCCTCGCCTCCAGCATGCTGGCGGTCACCACCTTCTCGCTGAGTGTCATGGTGGCGGCTTACAGTACCGCGACCAGTAACGTGACGCCCCGCGCCACCCGACTGCTGATGCAGGACACCACCACGCAAAACGTGCTGGGTACCTTTATCGGTGCCTTTCTGTTCAGCCTGGTGGGGCTGGTGGCGCTGAGCACCGGGGCCTACGGCGAAAGCGGCCGAGTCGTGCTGTTTGCGATCACCCTGCTGGTCATCGCCTTGATTGTGGTGACCATTCTGCGCTGGATTGATCACCTGTCGCGCTTTGGCCGGGTGGGCGACACCACCGAGCGGGTCGAGCAGGTCACCACGCGGGCGCTGCGCGAGCGCATTGCCAACCCCTGCCTGGGCGCCCATTGCTGGGATGGGGAGGTGCCGGCCGGCTGCCGCCCGCTGTATCCGGATGACAGCTTTTATCTGCAGCATCTGGATGTGCTGACCCTCTCCGAGCTGGCTGAGGAACACCAGCTGGCGCTCTACGTACCGGTACAGCCCGGCGCCTTTGTGCATCCGGCCGAGCCGCTGCTGTGGGTGCACGGGCGACTGGATGAGGACCTGCAGTGCGCGCTGTGTGACTGCTTTACCCTCGACAGTCTGCGCTCCTTTGATCAGGACCCGCGTTTTGGCTGTTCGGTACTGTCGGAGATTGCCTCGCGGGCGTTGTCGCCGGCGGTCAACGACCCGGGTACCGCCATCGACATTCTGGGGCGCGGAGTACGCCTGTTTGCCCCCTGGGCGAAGGGGCCGTCGCCGCAGGAAGCCGAGGTGTCCTGTCAGGGCGTGTGGCTGACGCCGCTGGCGCTGGATGACCTGTTTGATGACCTGTTTGGCCCGATAGCGCGTGACGGCGCGGGGCGCATCGACGTGCAGTTGCGGCTGGTCAAGTCGCTGCAGGCGCTGGCCGCACAAGATGCCTGCTTTGCCGCGCCGGCGCGCCGTCTGGCGCGCGAGGCGCTGGCTCTGGGTGAGCAGGCGCTGGTGCTTGATGCGGACCGCCAGCGCCTGCGTGAGCGGGTAGAGACGCTGCTCGGCTGAGGCGTGCTATGGTGCTTGGCCAAGCACAACAACAGGAATTTGATGCCATGATTCGCGTGACTGTCAGCTATCCCGCCCAGGAAAACGCCCGCTTTGACCACAGCTACTACCAGCAGCACCACGCCCAGTTGATTCATCAGCAGCTTGACGCGCATGGTCTGCTCAAGCTGGAGATAGACCAGTGTCTGGCCGACGGTGCCGGCAAGGCGCCGCCGATCGTGGCCGCCGCCCACCTGTTCTTTGCCGATATGGCGCAGTTTCAGGCGGCGTTTGCGGCCGGCGGCAAGGCGCTCAATGAGGATATCGTCAACTACAGTGACATTGTGCCGGTCGTTACCATCAGCCAGGTGATCGCCTGATCGTCGGGGCGGCGGCAGCACTGGACGCCCCGAACCCGC
This sequence comes from Pseudomonas abyssi, assembly GCF_003444685.1. NCBI lineage: Bacteria > Pseudomonadati > Pseudomonadota > Gammaproteobacteria > Pseudomonadales > Pseudomonadaceae > Pseudomonas > Pseudomonas abyssi. The sequence goes on from NZ_LMAZ01000008.1 coordinate 103,394, forward strand.
TACAATAGCGCGCCTTACCCTTCACCAGACCGAGGAACTCCCCGATGACTGCCCGCCGGGTCGCGTCGGCGTTGCGCGCCGCAGCCACTGCCAGCCCTGTCTCCGGCGCCGGAGCGCAGCGCCATGAGCGCATTTATCAGGCCATCAGCGCCGCCATTATCGAGCATCGCCTGCAACCGGGCGCGCGCTTGCGTGAGGATGCCCTGGCCGATGTGTTTGGGGTCAGTCGCACGGGCATTCGCAAGGTGTTGCAGCGGCTGGCAATGGACCAGTTGATCACCCTGACGCCCGGCAAGGGCGCCAGCGTTACCCGGCCCTCGGCCGAGGAAGCGCGGGAGGTATTTGAGGCGCGACGGCTGGTTGAATGCGGGGCCATGTTGCCGCTGGCGCAGACCCTGGATGCCGCCGGGCTGACCCGGCTGCGGGCTCTGGCAGCGCAGGAGCAGCAGGCGTTGGAGGCTGGAGAACAGAGCGCAGCCATTCAGTGCTCCGCGCAGTTTCACGGCACGCTGGCAGCGTTGGCCGGCAATCAGACCCTGGCCACCTTTGTGGTCCAGCTGTGTTCGCGCTCGTCGCTGATCCTGGCGGTCTACGGCAACGCCGGCAATTTGGGCTGCGACTGCACGGACCACCAGCAACTACTGGAGCTGCTGGAGAAGGGCGATGGCAAGGCGGCGGCGGCCTTTATGGCAAAGCACCTGGAGGACATCGAAGCGTCGCTGTCGATCGGTGATGAGCCGCAGGCCGTGCCTGATCTGCAGGATGTGTTTGCCGGTTATCGCCGCTGAGTTAATCAGTGCTTCCTTAAATCAACCCAGCGGCGATACCAGGGCTCACTGTCTGAAGCGCGCGCAGGCTGGCCAGTACTGCATCAGCAGGTAGTAGCTCAGGCCCGCCGGGATCAGGCTGGCGTACCAGGAAATACTCGACAGGCTGAGCGCAGCCAACACACCGATCGCGGTGGCCACCAGCGCCGCGTAGTTGACGCCGCGATAGGGGCCTTCGGCATCGTACAGGTGCTGCAGGTTGAGGGTGCGCTTGCGAATCAGGTAGTAGTCCACCACCAGAATGGCAAAGATCGGCCCGAGAAACGCCGAGTAGGTCTGCACAAACACCTGCAGGCCCGCAGCCGAATCCGCGCTGACCAACTTCCAGGGGAAGGTCGCAAAGGCCAGCAGCCCGACGATCACCGTGGCCGGACGGAATTTCAACTTGAACACGTCCATCAGCACATAGGTCGGCGGCACCACGTTGTTCAGCACGTTGGTGGTGACCTGGGCAAAGGCGATGAACAGCAAGGTGCACATCAGCAGCGGGGTGTTGTCCACGGCGTTGGCGAACACCTCGATGGGGTCGGCAACACCGGTGGCCTCGGAGACCATGTAGCCGATCAGGCCCATGAACAGCGTGCACGGCAGAATCGACATCGAGTACAGCGTGGTCAGCAGGCCCGGGCCGGAGCCGTGTTGGTGCTCGCGCGAGTAGTCACTGACATTGAGGATCATGGTGCTGTAGATGCCGAGGAACAGCATGGTTGCGCTCCAGAACGGCAGCCCCCAGGAACCCTGCATGGTCAGCAGGCTCATCGACAGCTCGTCACCGTAGCGCTGCACCGTGCTATAGAACATGTATACCAGCGAGGCCAGGATAAAGGCGCTGCCGACGTTCTCCAGCCACTTGATGCCCTGGAAGCCCATCACCGACAGGCCAATCTGCAGAAACTGGAAGGCGATGAAGAAGAACACCAGATTGTCGAAGCCGAACAGCGTGGCCGAGACCATGTTCAGCGCGCCGGCACCGATCCAGCTCTGAAAGCCGTACCAGACGATCGCCGGCACGGCGCGCACCAGGCCCGGTAGCCGGGTGCCGGTAAAGCCGAAGGCGCTGCGCGCCTGCACCACGAAGGGAATGCCGTACTTGTAGCCGGCGGCGCCGTTGAGGACCAGAGCTACGCCAATGACGAAGCAGCCGATGGCGATGGCGACGGTCGCCTGGATCAGGTTGAGGGTGCCGACCACGCTGGAGCCCATGGTAAAGGTACCAATGGCGACACAGCCGCCAAACCAGGCCAGCAGGTAGGAAAAGCGGCCCATGATGCGGACCTGTTGAGGGGCCAGGGACTCTTCCCCTGCAGCCTTGCCGTCATGTGCCGGCAGTTCGCTGGCCGTTGCGCTGCTGATGTCAGTGCTCATACGGCCTCCAGTTGATGTGTGATGCGCATTATTGTCTCCCGCGATTCTGTGATCGATCGGTGGTTGTCATCCACATCCGGGGCCGCCCACGCCGGCCCCGGCGTGGTGTGCTCAGTCGGGCGTCAGGTTCGAATACTCGGCAAAACGTCCGGTGAAAGGTTTGGGCGGCGGAAAGTCCAGGTCGCCGTGCTTGCTGGTCTGCAGTCCCAGGCCAACCAGCGCCTCGGCCAGCTTGACCGCAGCCGTCACGCCCTCAACGATCGGCAGGCCGACGGCGGCGCTGATCTGCGGCGTGAGGTCGGCCATGCCGCCGCAGCCGAGCACAATCGCGCCGATGCCGTCTTCCTGTTTGGCCTTCAGGCATTCCTCGATAATGCGTTCCAGCGCCAGATCCGGGTTGGCTTCCAGCTCCAGCACTGGAATGTCGGCGGCGCGTACGCGGCGGCAGCGGCTGGCCATGCCGTAGCTGTCGAGCAGATGCTCGGCAATAATAGTCGTGCGCGGCAGCGTGGTGACCACGGAAAAGCGCGTGCTGATCAGCGTTGCGGCGTGGAAGGCGGCTTCGGCAATGCCGATGACCGGCGCTCGGGTCAGCTCACGCGCGGCGTTCAGGCCGGGGTCGCCGAAGCAGGCGATGACGTAGGCGTCGACGCCATCGCGTTCGCCGGCGCGAATTTCATCGATCACGCCAAGTACGCTGACGGCTTCGTCAAAGTGGCTTTCGATGGACACGGGTCCGCTGCTCGGCTGGGTCGCGCTGATGCGTGTGCCGGGTGCCGCGACAGCTGTGGCGGCGGTGCCGATGGTATCGGTCATCGCCTGGGTGGTATTGGGGTTGATAACGCGTATATGCATGCTGGGAACCTGTTTGTACACAACTAAACTGATTAATTGTATACAATCGTTGGCATCTACGACATCGAATCAGCGGCGGTTATGTCGATTAACAGCCGCCGCTGGTGTTTTTCTTTTAATTGCAGAGGTGATTTCTCATGGTTCAGAGCGCAGATTATCCCCGCGACCTGGTGGGCTACGGCCGCACCCCGCCGCACGCCAACTGGCCCGGTAAGGCGCGGATCGCCGTTCAGTTTGTGCTCAACTATGAAGAAGGCGGTGAGAACTGCGTGCTGCACGGGGATAGCCATTCCGAGCAGTTTCTCTCTGAAATCATCGGCGCTGCGGCCTTCGATGACCGTCATCTGAGCATGGAGTCGATCTACGAGTACGGCTCGCGTGCCGGTGTCTGGCGCATCCTTAACGAGTTCGAGCGCCGTGGTCTGCCGCTCACCGTGTTTGGCGTGGCCATGGCGCTGGAGCGTCACCCTGAGCTGGCGCAGGCGTTTGTCGAGCTGGGTCATGAAGTGGCCTGCCACGGCTGGCGCTGGATTCACTACCAGACCATCCCCGAGGCGGTGGAGCGCGAGCATCTGCAGCGCGCCATGGAGATCTTCCAGCGGCTGTATGGCGCCCAGCCCGAAGGCTGGTACACCGGCCGCGACAGCCCTAACACGCGGCGTCTGCTGCTCGATCAGGGTGGTTTTACCTACGACAGCGATTATTATGGCGATGACCTGCCGTTCTGGACCCGCGAGGCCGACAGCCAGGGCCAGTTGCACAACCATCTGATCGTGCCCTACACGCTGGATACCAACGACATGCGCTTTGCCGCGGCCCAGGGCTTCAACACCGGCGAGCATTTCTTCCAGTACCTGAAAGATGCCTTCGATGTGCTCTATGCCGAAGGTGAAGAGGCACCGAAGATGCTGTCGATCGGTCTGCACTGCCGTCTGATTGGGCGACCAGGCCGTTTCCGGGCGCTGCAGCGCTTTCTGGACTACATCGAATCCCATGATCGGGTGTGGGTGACACGCCGTGTCGACATTGCCCACCACTGGGCAACCCACCACCCGGTTCAACATCAGGAGTAAGCATGGCCAAGCAATCGACCCCCCGCAGCTATTACGCGCCGACCGGCGGACATCCGCCGCAGACCCAGCTGACCACCGACCGCGCGGTCTTCACCGAGGCCTACGCGGTGATTCCCAAGGGCGTGATGCGCGACATCGTCACCAGCCACCTGCCGTTCTGGACCGGCACCCGTCTGTGGGTGTTGTCACGTCCGCTGAGCGGTTTCGCCGAGACCTTCTCGCAGTACATCATGGAAGTGCAGCCCGGCGGCGGCAGCGACAAGCCGGAAACCGATCCGACCGCCGAAGGCGTGCTGTTCATTGTTGAGGGCGGCCTGACGCTGACCCTGAACGGGACGGCGCACCAGATGGACGTGGGCGGTTACGCCTTCATCCCGCCGAACAGTGACTGGCAGGTACGCAACGACAGCGGTGCTGTGGTGCGCTTCCACTGGGTGCGCAAGGCCTACGAGAAAGTCGACGGCGTTGACGTGCCGGAAGCCTTCGTTACCAACGAAAACGACATTACGCCGCTGGAAATGCCTGGCACCGATGGCGCCTGGAGCACCACCCGCTTTGTCGACATGAGCGACATGCGCCACGACATGCACGTGAATATCGTCAACTTCCAGCCGGGCGGCGCGATTCCCTTCGCCGAAACCCACGTCATGGAGCACGGCCTCTATGTGCTGGAGGGCAAGGCGGTCTACCTGCTGAACAGGGACTGGGTCGAGGTGGAAGCCGGCGACTACATGTGGCTGCGTGCCTTCTGCCCGCAGGCCTGCTACGCCGGCGGCCCCGGCCCGTTCCGCTACCTGCTGTACAAGGACGTCAACCGCCATATGAAACTGCCGACCTTTGGCTGTTGAGGAGCAGGAGATGAGCACTGACGTATTGGAGCTGACGGCCCAACCCCTGACACCGGAGGCCTTCGCGGCCTTCGGTGAGGTAATCGACTCGCGCAGCTCCGCGCACTTCATGATCAACGCGGGCCGCACCCGTCGCCATCACGATCTGGCCAAGGTCGAGGTGGCCGGCGAGTCGCCACGGGTGCTGATCAGCATCTTCGTCAGCCAGCCGGTCACCGTGCCGTTGGAGCTGACTTTTCTCGAGCGGCATCCGCTCGGCAGTCAGGCCTTCATGCCGTTGCACGAGGAGCAGTTCCTGATCGTGGTGGCGCCGCCGGGCGATGTGATTGATCCTGCCGAGGTGCGCGCCTTCATTACTGACGGCCGCCAGGGCGTCAACTACCGTATCGGTACCTGGCATGCGATTCAGTCGGTACTCGAGCGCGAAGGGGAGTTTCTGGTAGTCGATCGCGGCGGTGCCGGGCACAACTGTGATGAGTATCCGATCGCCATCCGGGTTTCCTTGGAGTAACCCTGCGCAAAGGTGATGCCGTTCCGCAACGGAGCGGTATCGGCTTACTCGATATTCTGAATCTGCTCGCGCATCTGCTCGATAAACACCTTCAAGTCTACTGCTGCCTGGGTACTGCGGGTATCGATGGCCTTGGAGCCGAGGGTGTTGGCTTCGCGGTTGAATTCCTGCATGAGGAAATCCAGGCGGCGGCCGATGGCGTCTTTGCTGTCCAGCACGCGGCGGGTTTCGGCGACATGGGTATCGAGGCGGTCGAGCTCTTCGGCGACGTCGATCTTCTGCGCCAGCAGCACGATTTCCTGCTCGACGCGGGTGCTGTCCAGCTCCAGTTTGGCGTCGTTGAAGCGGTCGATCAGCTTCTGCCGGTGGGCGGTCAGCAGGGTCGGCATCATGTCACGGATCACCGCAGTGCGCTCGCTGATGCTGGTCAGGCGGTCCTCGATCAGTTGCTTCAGCTCGGCGCCTTCGCGGGCGCGGTGCTCCTTCAGCTCCTTGAGCGCGTGGTCGAACAGCGTCCGGGCCTGTTTGACCAAGTCGCCCTGATCCGCCTTCTCGCCAATCACCACGCCAGGCCAGGCAAGCAGCTCCAGCGGGTTGACCGGGCCGGCGTTCTGCAAGCGAGCGCCGAGTTGCTCGGTGGTGCGGATCAACTGGTCCAGCAGCGGCTGGTTCAGGCTGAGTTCGCTGGACTGCTGCTCGGCCGGGTTAAAGCGCAGGGTGCATTCGACCTTGCCGCGGGCCACCTGCTTGCGTAGCAGCTCGCGCAATGGGCCTTCCAGCTCGCGGAAAGCTTCGGGCAGGCGCAGGGTGACTTCCAGATAGCGATGATTGACCGAGCGCAGCTCCCAAGCCAGGTTGCCCTGATCGGTGCTGAGTTCACTGCGCGCAAAGGCGGTCATGCTATTGGCCATGGTGTCTTGCTTCCCTGTCGGTGGTCGATGGTTCGGCAGGCATTGTAACCTCGGCAGCGTGCGCCTGGGTAATCTCTGGCGCGCGGCTGAGACAGCGGTGGCAGACGTTGGCCTGCTATACTCCGCGCACTTCCTCCCCGCTGTACAAGGACCCAGATGATGAAACGCCCCAGCGAACGCGCCCCTGACCAGATGCGCCAGGTCAGCATGACCCGCCACTACACCAAGCATGCCGAGGGCTCGGTGCTGGTTGAATTCGGTGATACCAAGGTGATCTGCACCGTCAGTGTCGAGGCCGGTGTACCGCGCTTTCTGCGTGGCAGCGGCCAGGGCTGGATCACCGCCGAGTACGGCATGTTGCCGCGCTCGACCGGCTCGCGCATGCAGCGTGAGTCCAGCCGTGGCAAGCAGGGTGGTCGTACCCTGGAGATTCAGCGCCTGATCGGCCGCTCGTTGCGCGCGGCGGTTGACTTGAAGACGCTGGGTGAAAACACCCTGTATATCGACTGCGACGTCATTCAGGCCGATGGCGGCACCCGCACCGCCTCCATCACCGGCGCTTGTGTCGCGCTGGTCGACGCCCTGCGTGCCATGAAGCAGCGCGGTGCGCTGAAAAAGGTGCCCGAGGTGCAGATGATTGCGGCCATCTCGGTGGGTATCTATAAAGGCGTGCCCGTGCTGGATCTGGACTACCCTGAGGATTCGTCCGCCGATACCGACCTGAACGTCGTCATGACTGACAAGGGCGGCTTTATCGAGGTGCAGGGCACGGCCGAGGCGGCGCCGTTCAGCGCCGACGACCTGAACGCCATGCTCGCGCTGGCACGTCAGGGCTGTGAGCAGCTGTTCAGCCTGCAGCAGGCGGCTTTGGCAGACTGAGATCGCGTCGGTAGGCAGTAACGCACAAGTCTGTTAAAACGGGCACTCTGTTCTTTACCGCACATGCAAGGAGTGCCCCATGACCGACCCCGTTGATCCCGCCGTAGAAGCCCCCGAGCCACCACCGGGCAAGCCCAGTTCGGAGGCGCGTCAGTGGGCGTTGATCGCCCACGTCTCTGCCTTGCTGGGCTGCGTGCTGCCGTTTGGCAACCTGATTGGCCCGCTGATTGTGTGGCAGCTGAAGAAGGACATGGACCCCTTTGTTGACGATCAGGGCAAGGAAGCGCTGAACTTCCAGATCACCGTTACCCTGATGCTGGTGGTCTGCGTGCTGCTGATGCTGGTGTTGATCGGCATTCTGCTGGCGTGGGTGGTTGGTATTGCGGCCCTGGTGCTGGTGATCATCGCCGCCATCAAGTCCAACGAAGGCACCGCCTACCGCTATCCGTTCTGCTGGCGCCTGATCAAGTAGACGAAAAAAAGCCCCTGCAACCAACGGCTGCGGGGGCTTTTTCTGTGGCTGATCCTGCCGGTGCGCTTGCACTCAGGCCGGTACGCCTAGACCATGTCCAGCTGTCAGATACTCAGCGTCCAGTCGTAATCAATGATGACCGGAGCGTGCTGGGAGAAGCGGACATTGCGCGGGATCTTCGCCTGCTTGACGAAGCGGCGCAGCCCGGGCGTCAGAAACTGGTAATCAAAGCGCAGGCCGAGGTTGAGGTTTTCAGCCTGCTCGCTGTTCGGCCACCAGCTGTACAGCTCGGACTCGCGCGTCACCTCGCGGGTCGCGTCGACATAGCCCATGGTGCCGAAGATTTCATCCATCCAGGCGCGTTCTGGTGCCATGAAACCGGGCTCGTTCTGGCAGTCGCGCCAGTTCTTTACATCCAGCTTGAGGTGGGCGACGTAGAGTGAACCGCAGTAGATGAACTCGCGGCGCTTGCGCCGTTGCTTGTTCAGGTAGCCGGCAAAGTCGTCCATGAACTTGAATTTCTGGTTCAGGTCCGCGTCGCCGTCGCGGCCGGAGGGCAGTAGCAGGGAGCCGATGCTGACCTTGTCGAAGTCGGCCTGCATGAAGCGGCCGTAGCGGTCGGCGGTCTCGAAGCCCAATCCCATGATGATGGCTTTGGGCGCGGTGCGGGTGTAGATGGCGACACCGCCCTGGGAGGGCGTTTCGGCTTCAAAGCAATACTGCCAGTAGCCGTCCAGCCAGTAAGGATCCTGCTCGAGTTCGGGGGCGGTAACACGAATGTCCTGCAGGCAGATGACATCGGCGTCTTGGGTGCGCAGCCAGTCAAACAGACCCCGCTCGGCGGCGGCCTTCACTCCGTTGACATTGAGACTGATGATTCGCATGCGTGGCTCCCCAAAAAAGCAGGGTGTATGATACCCGACCTTTATGTAGTTTTGTTAATGATGAGGGTGCAGATGCACGAATATCAGCGGGAATTCATTCGTTTTGCCCTGGATCGCAACGTCCTGCGATTTGGCGAATTTACCCTCAAGTCGGGCCGTAAAAGCCCCTATTTTTTTAACGCTGGCCTGTTTAACGATGGCGGCTCGCTGAGTCGACTCGGACGTTTTTATGCCCAGGCACTGGTGCATAGCGATTTGCCCGACGTGGATGTCATCTTTGGCCCGGCCTACAAGGGCATCCCGCTGGCGGCGGTGACCGCTGTTGCCCTGGCTGACAGCTTTGACCGTGATCTGCCCTATTGTTTCAACCGCAAGGAAGCCAAGGACCATGGCGAGGGCGGGACGCTGGTTGGTGCGCCACTGGAAGGTCGTGTGCTGATCATCGACGATGTGATCACTGCCGGTACCGCCGTGCGCGAAGTCATGCAGATCATTCAGCAGGCAGGCGCGACCCCGGCTGCCGTGATGATCGCGCTGGACCGTCAGGAGCGCGGCCAGGGCGAGCTGTCGGCGATTCAGGAAGTCGAGCGGGACTTCGGTATTCCGGTGATCAGCATTGTCAGCCTGAATCAGGTGATGGCGTTCATCCAGGACGATGCCGAGCTGCAGCAGCACCTGCCGGCGGTCCAGGCCTATCGGGCCGAGTACGGTATCTGAGCCTTCCGTCTGCGCAGGCGACAGCTATAGTGGTTTTGATCAACGCTGCCAACGGGCGATATGCTGCCAACTGGCCATTAACCTGATACGGTTCACGTTGAACGCCTCGGGAACGGAAAGGAACCGCCTGCGATGCAATGGAAGATAACAAACGCTGCGCTGGCGCTGACCCTGCTGTGGTCGGCGCAGACGATGGCCGAGCTTTATCGCTATGTCGACGACAAGGGTGTCACCGTGCTCGATAGTCGGGTGCCGCCCAAGTTCATCAGTCGTGGTTACGAAGTGCTCGACGCCCATGGGCGAGTCAAGCTCGTTGTGCCGGCGGCGCCGACCGCTGCTGAACGGGAGGCGCGCCGCGCGGCGCTGGAAGAGCAGGCGCAGCGTGACGCCGCCGATGCCACGCTATTGCGCCTGTACAGCAGTGTTGCCGACCTGGATCGGGCGCAGCAGCGCCAGTTGCTGCAGATTGACAACCAGATCACCGCAGCCAAAACCAATATTTCCGAATTGCGCGATGAGCGCGAGACCTTGCAGTCGCGCGCTGCCGACCAGGAGCGCGCCGGCAAGACAGTCGATCAGTCGATTCTGGATCAGCTGGCTGCCGTGGATGCCGAGACGGCCCGCCTGCAGCGGCTGATTCAGCGCCAGGAGGAGGAGACAGTCAAGGTTCGCGAGGACTTTGCCCGCAAGCGCGAGCGGCTGGAGTTTTTGCTGGGCGACGACTGAGCCGCACCGCCGTCAGGCGGGCGGCTTGTCTTTTCAGCCCTGTACCGCCGGCGCTGCCTGCTCCGGCGCTAGACACTCAAACGCGCTCACGCTTTGTTTGAAACTGTCGGGAATGGGCGTTGGTCGACGGCTCGTCTGATCCGCATGCACGTAAACCACTTCGCCGGTCAGCAGCAGCTCGTCAGCGCGGTAGATCGCCGCGACAAAGCGCATGCTGCTGTTGCCGAAGTAGGCTACGCGCAGATGTACATCCAGCAGGTCGTCGAACAGCGCCGGCGCCTTGTACTCCAGCACGGTCTTGGCGGCGAAAAACTCGCTGCCATCCAGCCCTTCACCCGGTTGTGCCCCTGCCGCCGCGCGCAGTGCGCGGTAGTACTCGGTCACGCCGACGTCTACGTAGTTCAGGTAGTGACCGTTGAACACGATGCCTTGCGGGTCGGCCTCGGACCAGCGCACGCGCAGCGGCGTGCTGAAGCGGAAATCGCTCTTGAGCATCAGGCTTCGCGCACCTGGTTGGTGATCAGGGTGCCGACGCCGGTATCGGTGAACAGTTCGAGCAGCACCGCATTGGGTACCCGGCCGTCGACGATGATGGCGCTGCCGACGCCGCCCTGCACCGCATCCAGTGCGCAGCGAATCTTCGGCAGCATGCCGCCGTAGATGGTGCCGTCGGCAATCAGGGCATCGACCTGGGTGGTGCTCAGGCCGGTCAGGACCTTGCCTTCCTTGTCCATCAGGCCGGCGATGTTGGTCAGCAGCATCAGCTTCTCGGCGCCCAGTGCCTCGGCGACCTTGCCGGCAACCAGGTCGGCGTTGATGTTGTAGGAGGCGCCGTCGGTACCCACGCCGATGGGTGCGATCACCGGGATGTAGTCATCGGAGACCAGGCGGTTGATCAGGTTGGCATTGACGCTGGAGACCTCGCCGACATGACCGATATCGATGATCTCGGGCTTGTCCATGCCGGGGGTGTGGCGACTGACCTTCAGCTTGCGTGCCTTGATCAGGCCTGCATCCTTGCCGGTCAGGCCGATGGCGCTGCCGCCGTGCTGGTTGATCAGGTTGACGATGTCCTTGTTGACCTGGCCGCCGAGTACCATCTCGACCACGTCCATGGTCTGGCTGTCGGTCACGCGCATGCCTTCAATAAACTGGCTTTCGATATTCAGGCGCTTGAGCAGGTCGCCGATCTGCGGGCCGCCGCCGTGGACTACCACCGGGTTGATGCCGACGGTCTTCATCAGCACGATGTCGCGCGCGAAGCTGTTCTTCAGTTCATCGTTTTCCATGGCGTTTCCGCCGTACTTGATAACGATGGTCTTGCCGGTAAAGCGCTGGATGTAGGGCAGCGCTTCGGTCAGTACCCGGGAAACCTGGGCGGCGGCGTCGCGACTCAACATGATGCTCTGATGTCTCCTGCGGTGGTTCAGAATGTGGGTTTGAGGTCAGGCGCTACCGCCTGCAGGCGCTCGCGGAACAGGGTTTTGACCCGGTTCAGCTCCTCGCTGCTGTCCGCTTCAAAGCGCATCACCAGCACCGGTGTGGTGTTGGAGGCGCGGATCAGGCCCCAGCTGTGGGCAAAGTCTACACGTATACCGTCCAGGTTGGTGACCTGGCCTTCGCCCCAGTCGGCCTGCTCGGTGAGCGCGCGAATAATCTCGAACTTACGCTCCTCGCCGACCGTCAGGTTGATCTCCGGGGTGCTGATGCCAGCGGGGTAGCGGGCCATCACGGCATCGGCGCTGTCGGGCTGCATGGACAACAGCTCCAGCAGGCGGCAGGCGCTGTAGAGGCCGTCGTCAAAACCGTACCAGCGCTCCTTGAAGAACAGGTGGCCGCTCATCTCTCCGCCGAGCAGGGCGCCGGTTTCCTTCATCTTGGCCTTGACCAGCGAATGGCCGGACTTCCACATCACCGGGCGTCCGCCGGCCTGGCTGATGATGCTGGGCAACTGGCGCGAGCACTTCACATCAAAGACGATGTCGGCGCCCGGGTTGCGGGTAACGATGTCCTCGGCGAACAGCATCATCAGACGGTCGGGGTAGATCAGCTCGCCCTTGTCGGTGACAAAGCCCAGACGGTCGGCATCGCCGTCGAAGGCGACACCCAGGTCGGCGCCGCTGCGCTCGACCATCTCGATCAGGTCGGTGAGGTTCTCCGGCTTGCCCGGGTCCGGGTGATGGTTGGGGAACAGGCCGTCGACATCGCAGTACAGCGGAATCACTTCGCAGCCGATACCTTCGAGCAGGCGTTCGGCAATGACGCCGCCAACCCCGTTGCCGCAATCGACGACCACCTTGAGTGGGCGGGCAATGACCACGTCGTCGACGATCTGCTGCAGGTAGCTGTCCAGCACCTCCAGCTGGTCGCGGCTGCCATTGCCGACGCGCAGGTTGTTCTGCTGCAGGCGCTGGTGCAGGGCGCTGATCTGATCGCCCGAGAGGGTCTGGCCGGCGACCACGATCTTCAGGCCATTGTAGGCCGGGGGGTTGTGGCTGCCGGTGATCATCACGCCGGAGGTGGCGCCGCTGGTGTGGGTGGCAAAGTACAGCACCGGGGTCGGCACCATGCCGATATCGCTCACCTGGCAGCCGCTGTCCATCAACCCTTGGATCAGCTGTTCACTGAGCGCCGGACCGGACAGTCGGCCGTCACGGGCGACCAGCACGCGCGATTCTCCGGTGTCCAGCGAGGCACTGCCAATCGCGCGGCCAAGCCAATACACGCCTTCCTCGGTCAGGCTTTTGCCGACCACGCCGCGGATATCGTAGGCGCGGAAAATTTCTGCCGGCAGGGCCGGGATGGCCTGGGCGCTGTTCGCCTGTCCGTCGCCATCCTGCATTGCGAAGGGGTCGTCTTCGTCGAGAATGTCGATATCCAGGACTTCGTTGGGCTGAAAGATGGGGTTGCTCAGCTCGTTGTCGAGCGGTTGCGCCGGCTTGGCAGCGACGGGTTTGGTGGCGTCTTCGCGCGGGCTATTGGCGCCGACCGTCTGGCCGCTGCGTTTGACCAGCTGCATGATGTTCTGCGCGGGTGCTTCCAATGGGCCCAGTGTCAGGCCGCCAGCCTTGTGGCCCAGGGTGAGCTGGGTCAGGGTGTTGGCGTCGGCACGCACTGCCGCGGTCCAGCCGCGCTGCAGCAGCAGCAGCGCAAACAGGCCGCCCAGCAGGGCCAGCAGGGCACTGGCCACCAGCAGCAGGAGGTTCGGTGTCACGCTGGAGAGCCCCCGCCCGGGTTGAAAGTCGATGTGCCAGGCGGGATTGTCGGTCGCCAGTCGAATGCTGTCGCCGCGGCCCTCGCCCTGGTCAAACAGCACTTGTTCAGGGCCGCCTGGAAACTGCTGAATCAGACGTACGCGGCCATCACCGTCGGCCAGCGCGGGCAAACTGCCGAGCATCCGCGACAGCTGCATGACGGCGGTCAGGGTGCCATTGGCCGGCGCGTTGGGGGAGGCGCGCAGCGGCTTGACGCCGTACAGCAACCATTGGTCGCCAATCTGGTGGGCTTCGACCGGAACGGGCAGGTCCCGCTCGGCACGGCGAATCATGTCCAGCGCAGCGAAGTTGAGCGGTGCTGCGCCACTTTCAATGCGTTCTGCCTGGCCGGGAGCGTGGGTATAGATGCCCAGGGTGTCGGCCTGGTGATAGCTGAGCAGGCGGTCCAGGGTGGGGCTGCCGCCCTGGCTCAGGGCGACCTGCAGCTGCGGGTTGGCAGCGATGCGGGTAAGGTCGCGATCCAGTTGCGCCATGCCCTGATTCAGGCCGCTGACCTGCTGGCTGGCGTAGCCCTTGACCAGTGCCTGGTTGAGGCTGCTGGCGTAGCCGCTCATGGCGACCCAGAGCACAGCGGCGGCTGCGGCAATGCCGGCCATGGCCAGGCCGACCGGCAGGTTGACGCTGGGCAGCCCGGCGGGCTTGCTGGTGGTGGATGCTTTTCGGCTGAGTTTCATCTTCTTATTTGCCTCCCTGCGAACATGATCGGGTACGCCGGTCAGTGAGTCCCTGTGTGGCCAAACCCACCGGCGCCGCGCTGGCTGTCGTCAAACTCCTCGACAATCTGCAGTTGAGCCTGCAAGACCGGGACCAGAACCAGCTGTGCGATGCGCTCGCCCGGGTTGATGGTAAAGGCGCTGTTGCTGCGGTTCCAGCAGGAGACCATCAACTGGCCCTGATAGTCGGAATCGATCAGCCCGACCAGATTGCCCAGCACGATGCCGTGCTTGTGGCCCATACCTGAACGCGGCAGGATCATCGCCGCCAGTCCGGGATCGGCAATATGAATGGCCAGCCCGGTGGGCAGCAGCTCGGTCTGGCCCGGTGCCAGGGTCAGCGGGGCCTCCAGCATGGCGCGCAGGTCGAGCCCGGCGGAGCCTTCGGTGGCGTAGCTCGGCAGTGGCCATTCGTGGCCCAGGCGGGCATCCAGTACTTTTGCTTGCAGCGCGTGCATCAGGAGTCCTTAGTCGTTCAGTTGCCCGGCGAGCCGGGCGATGATTTGGCGGGCCAGTTTCTGCTTGCTGGCCTGCGGCAGGCTGTAGCGTTCCAGCTGGCGGTCAATCAGGGTGACGGCGTTGTCGTCACTATTAAAGCCGATCCCGCTCTGGCTGACATCATTGGCGATGATCAGGTCCAGCTTTTTACGCTGCAGCTTGTCGGCAGCATAGCTGAGCACGTCGTGGGTTTCGGCAGCAAAGCCGACGCAGCAGGCGGGACGCTGGCTGTGGTCTGCCAGGGTGGCGAGGATGTCCGGGTTGCGCACCAGCGTCAGCGTCAGGCCGTCTTCATTGGTGGCGTCCTTCTTCATCTTCTGCTCGGCTGCGCTTGCCGGGCGGTAGTCGGCTACCGCGGCGGAGGCGATGAAGACATCGGCCGGCAGCGCGGCCAGGCAGGCGTCGAGCATGTCCTGCGCGCTGATCACGTCGATACGCTGAACGCGGGCAGGGGTGGGCAGGTTGACCGGCCCGGCCACCAGGGTGACGCGCGCGCCGGCTTCGGCGGCCGCCTCGGCCAGGGCAAAGCCCATCTTGCCGGAGCTGTGGTTGGAGATGTAACGCACTGGGTCGATGGCTTCGCGGGTCGGTCCGGCGTTGATCAACACATGACGCCCGCTCAGCAGTCCGCGCTCGAAGCACTCGCTGGCGCGGGCGGCGATATCGGTCGGCTCCAGCATGCGGCCGGGGCCGACGTCGCCGCAGGCCTGGCCGCCGTCACCGGGGCCAAACACCTTCACGCCGCGCGCCAGTAGCTGAGTCAGGTTGTGCTGGGTGGCGGCATCGCGCCACATCGCCTGGTTCATGGCCGGCGCGATGGCGATGGGGGCGTCGGTGGCCAGCACCAGGGTGGTCAGCAGGTCGTCGCCGCGGCCCTGGGCCAGGCGGGCCATCAGGTCGGCAGTGGCCGGTGCAATCAGCACCAGGTCGGCCCAGCGTGCCAGTTCAATATGGCCCATCGCGGCCTCTGCTTCCGGGTCCAGCAGGTCGCCGTGCACGGGGTGCCCGGACAGCGCCTGCAGGGTCAGCGGCGTGATGAATTCGCGCGCGGCGTTGGTCATGACCACCCGTACCTCGGCGCCGGCATCGCGCAGGCGGCGAATCAGCTCGGCGCTTTTATAGGCGGCGATGCCGCCACTGACGCCTAGCACCACCTGCTTGTTGAATAACGACTGCATTGTGAACTCGCCCTCATGCTGCGCGTGGTGCCGTTGGAGGCCCCGCGAAATGCCCGCTACGATAGCACAGCCGCCATGTGTGGCGCTGCGCAGCACGGTGCTGTTGCACGACAGGGAGAGTCCATGCCGATTACCGATTGGCCGGTCAGTGAACGACCGCGAGAGAAGTTGCTGAGTCAGGGAGCGCCGGCCCTGTCTGATGCCGAGCTGTTGGCGATTTTTCTGCGTACCGGTCTGCCCGGCTGCAGTGCGGTGGACCTGGCGCGTCAGCTGTTGACCCGTTTTGGCAGTCTGCGCGCGTTGTTGCAGGCCGATTTGCGTCAGTTCTCCGCCCATCCCGGGCTTGGGCCTGCCAAGTACGCACAGCTGCAGGCGGTGCTGGAAATGGGCCGGCGGCATCTGTTCGAGGACCTCAAGCGCGGCGATGCACTGACCTCGCCGGGTGCGGTGCGGGCCTTTTTGCGCAGCCAGCTGGCCGCCTTGCCCCATGAGGTATTTGCCTGCCTGTTTCTGGATAACCAGCACCGGGTAATCGCCTTTGAGGAATTGTTTCGTGGCACGATCGACAGCGCCAGCGTCTACCCGCGTGAAGTGCTCAAGCGGGCGTTGGCACACAATGCGGCGGCCTTGATCCTGACCCATAACCATCCGTCGGGTGTGGCCGAGCCGAGCCAGGCAGACCTGCAGCTGACCCGGCGCCTGCGCGAGAGTCTGGCGCTGCTGGATATTCGGGTGCTCGACCATCTGGTGATTGGCGATGGCGACCCGGTTTCCATGGCCGAGCGCGGGTTGCTGTGATGACATTGCGTAGGAAAAGTCGTTGCCTGTGTTGACGCTTTTTGGTATAAAGCTCCGCTCTTCTCGGGGCTGCGCCTGTAATGCATGTTTTTCAGGCGGGTTAAATCCGCTCGCCCCGGCTGGACAACAGATTCTTTTATGGCTTCCAACCAGTTCGGGTTGGGCAAGTGGTTGGAGAGGGTTAACCATGTCTCGAGTATGTCAGGTGACCGGCAAGGGCCCGGTTACTGGGAACAACGTTTCCCACGCTAACAACAAAACCAAGCGTCGTTTTCTGCCTAACCTGCAGTACCATCGTTTTTGGGTTGAGTCGGAAAAGCGTTTCGTTCGTCTGCGCACTTCCGCCAAGGGCATGCGCATCATCGACAAGCGCGGCATTGATGCCGTGCTGACTGAAATCCGCGCCCGCGGCGAAAAAGTCTAAGGAGCATCATCATGCGTGAATTGATTCGTTTGGTGTCTTCTGCCGGTACTGGTCACTTCTACACTACCGACAAGAACAAGCGCACCACTCCCGACAAGATCGAAATCAAGAAATTCGATCCGGTCGTGCGTAAGCACGTGACCTACAAGGAAGCCAAGATCAAATAAGATCTTCGCTTGCTGACAAAAAACCCGCTCTCGAGCGGGTTTTTTGTTGCCTGTAATTTAGGATCCAGTAGCTCCCAGGCTCAGGGCTCCCCGCCGATAGCGAAATTCGGCAGGCTGTCGACCGGTTGGGCAAACTCGAAGGGGATGGAGACGGTCTGCAGGCCAACGTTCTTCTGCACCACAAAGTGCAGGTGCGGACCGGTGCTGTTGCCGGTGTTGCCCGACAGTGCCAGCAACTGTCCTGGGTTGATGCGCTCCCCTTCGCGGACCTGCACCGAGCCGCGTTTGAGGTGCAGGTAGACACTCATGGTGCCGTCGTCGTGCAGCAGGCGTACAAAGTTGCCTGACGGGTTGGTGCCGCGGCCGCTTTGATTGTTCTCGATCTTCACTACCTGACCGGCGCGCGCCGCGACGATGGGTGTGCCCTCAGGCATCGCGATGTCGATCGCATAGCGGCCCTTGGGCCCGCTGTGGCTGTAGCGGCCACCGGGTCCCTGGGTCATGCGGAACGGGCCGCCGCGCCAGGGCAGCGGATAGTGGGTCAGGGTCTGTTCGGCTCGGGGGTCGCCCAGAGCGTGCTCCAGCCGGTAGTCGTAACTTGGTGCGCCGTCGGCGGTCGGTTGCAGGGTGACCAGGCGAATCTGTTGACGTGGCGGCAGTACCCACTCGATGGGGGCAGCCGGCACCCCAAGCACATTCTGGGCGTTGCTGATGGTCAGGCGAATCTCCACCGGCGCGTACAGGTCGTTATGCACGATCAGCGTCTCGCCTCCGGCGTGGCGCTTCTTGGTGACGTACACCTCGCGGTCGACGTTCTCGACCATGGCATCGCGGAACACGATGACCTGGGCACCTTCGACCCGCTGGTCGGTATAGGTGGTGACACCGTTGGCGTCGGTGTACTTGTATATGTTGCCGGCCAGCACCAGGGGGCTGGCCAGCAAGAGGGTTGGCAGTAAGGCACGCATCCGCTGCTACCTTTGTTGTGATTGGTGCTGTCTGGCGAGTCTAGCGCTGAATGCGGGTCGTGGCGACCCGCGTTTGTCAGCTGGCCGGGCGCAGCGAGTAGGTGCGCAGCGAGTCGGCAAACTCCTGCAGCGCCTTGATGCCGCTTTCTTCGGCCTGGTTGCACCAGTCCTTCAGAGCCTGCAGCATCTCGTGGCTGTTGGCGCTGGTGCGCCCCCAGATCTGCTGCAGCGCCAGGCGCTTCTCGTAGATCACCTTGAGTGCCTGGCTGTGTTCCAGCATGGTCTGGATGCGCGCCTGGTGGCGGTCGTCCAGCAGGCTGGTTTCGCGGCTGAGCAGGCGCTTGGCACGGCGGAACAGGTGGCGAACCGACTCATCCATGCGCGCCAGTTCGCTGCGCACCGCGGGCTTGATGACCAGCTTGCGATACTGGGCCATGATCTGGAAGCGGTTGTTGAGAATCGCCATGGCGGTGTCCATATCGAGTGTCTGCTTGCCCTCGACGCGGTGGGCAATCGGCGCGGTGCGGCGCACCTCGGCCAGACCGACCAGGCTGAACAGCCGAATCCACAGCCAGCCCATGTCGAACTCCCACTTCTTCACCGACAGCTTGGCCGAGTTGGGGTAGGTGTGATGATTATTGTGCAGCTCTTCGCCACCAATCAGGATGCCCCAGGGCAGGATATTGGTGGCCGCGTCGCGGCACTCGAAGTTGCGGTAGCCCAGCGCATGGCCCAGACCGTTGATGACACCGGCGGCGAGCACCGGGATCCACATCATCTGAACCGCCCAGACGGTGATGCCAAGCACGCCGAATAGTGCCAGGTCGATCAGTGCCATCAGGGTCACGCCAGCGATCGGGAAGCGGCTGTAGAGATTGCGCTCGATCCAGTCATCAGGGCAGTTCTTGCCGTAGATGCGCAGCGTCTCCTCGTTCTTGGCCTCTTCCATGTAGAGTTCTGCGCCTTTGCGCAGCACGGTGCCGAGGCCCTTGTGAACCGGGCTGTGAGGGTCGTCGGGGGTTTCGCACTTGGCGTGGTGTTTGCGGTGGATCGCGGTCCACTCGCGGGTGTTCATGCTGGTGGTGAGCCACAACCAGAAGCGGAAAAAGTGCTTGAGCGCCGGGTGCAGCTCAAGAGAGCGATGCGCTGAGTAGCGGTGCAGGTAGACTGTGACGCTGACGATGGTAACGTGCGTCAGGACAAGCGTGATTGCAATCAGTTGCCACACAGACAGATCAAGTAAGCCGTTGTACCACATAAAGCCAGATTACCTCGTTAGAATACGCAGGCATCAGGCCTGCGTCGGGCCGATTATGGACCAACAGATGTACGATGAACATGACCGCGGGTCGCCCCGACCCGACTGCTTTAGTTACCGAATGTTGATTGCCCGCTGCGGAAGGCTGGCATGACCTCCACCGCGCGTGCCTGGGTCGTCACCCTGTCTTACCTGCTGGTTGCGACCCTGTGGGTACTGTTCAGCGACGCCTTGCTGCTGATGTTGGAGCTTGAAGACCAGCAGCGTCTGCAGACGCTGAAAGGCATTGGTTTTGTGCTGGTTACCGGCGCCTTGTTGTTCTTTTTCGTCCGTTACCACCTGCGCCGTCGTCGACAGCAGGAGGAGGCGCTGCGCCTTGAGCGCGAGCGCTTTGACTTGGCGCTCAGTGGCGGAAACGACGGTATCTGGGATTGGGATATCGACAACCAGAGCCTGTACCTGTCGCCGCGCAGCTGCGACATACTCGGCCTGCCAACCGGTAGCTCACCGCTGGGCGACTGGCAGCATCTGCTGGCGTCAGAAGATCGCGCTACGGTGCATGCCGCTCTGGTCCAGCACCTGCGCGGCGCGACTGAGCGGTTGGATGTCACCTATCGCCTGGCCCGTTCCGTCCATGGAGTCAGTTGGGTGCATGCCGGAGGCCGCGCTCTGCGCGACGTCGATGGCCGCGCCACACGACTGGTTGGCGTGCTGCGCGATGTCAGCGAGCAGATTGCCGGAGAGGCGCGGTTGCGTCAGGCCGGCGTGATGTTCGACTGCACCAGCGAGGGCATGCTGATCTGTGATGCCGGGCAGAACATCGTCGACGTCAACAACGCGTTCTGCAAGATTACCGGCTACCGTGCCGAGGAAGTGATCGGGCGCCAGCCGAGCCTGTTGGCGTCCGGCCGTCACGACAGCGACTTTTACCGCCAGATGTGGCAGCAATTGATGTGCTGTGGCCGTTGGTCCGGGGAGATTTGGAATCGGCGCAAGAATGGCGAAATCTATCCGCAGTGGCAGAACATTATCGCGGTGCGTGACCAGCGCGGTGAGCTTAGCCATTTTGTCGCCGTGTTTGCCGACATGAGCACGCTCAAGCGCACCCAGGAAGAAATTGACTATCTGGCCCACCACGACCCGTTGACCAAGCTGCCCAATCGTCTGCTACTCACCGAACGCCTGAACACCGCGATGGCGCGTACCCGTCGCCAGGAGAGCGAGCTGGCGCTGTTGTTTATCGACCTGGATCGCTTCAAGGGCGTCAACGACAGTCTGGGACACAACGCCGGTGACCAATTGCTGCAGCTGGTGGCCCAGCGCATTCTGCAGGTGTGCGATGACAGCGATACCCTGGCACGTTTGAGCAGCGATGAATTCGCCCTGTTGCTGGAGCGTCCGCTGGGGGTTGAACAGTTGGGCAAGCTGGCAGAACACATTCTGCAGCTGCTGCAGACCCCCTTTGACCTGGTGGGGCACCTGGTGCACATGAGTGCCAGCGTTGGTCTGGCGATGTTCCCCACAGACGCTGCTGACGGGGCTGAACTGCTCAAGAACGCCGACTCGGCGATGTCGGTGGCGAAACAACGCGGACCCAACAGCTACGCCTTTTATACCCAGGACCTGACCGAGCAGGCGCGACGTCGGCTGGCTCTGGAAACCGACCTGCACGAAGCCATTCAGCGTGGCCAGCTGTGCGTGCACTATCAGTTGCAAAAAGCCCTGGACAGTGGCCGCTGGGTCAGTGTCGAGGCGCTGGTGCGCTGGCAGCACCCGGTGCGTGGGCTGGTTTCCCCCGGAGAGTTCCTGTCAGTGGCGCGCCAGACTGGCCTGATCGCCGACATTGACGAGTACGTGCTGGATGAAGCCTGTCGCCAGCTGCGCAGCTGGCGGGATGGTGGTTACGATCTTCGCTCGGTGGCGGTCAACATGTCCGGGTTCTGGATGGAGCGGGGGGACATCGCCGCGCGCGTCCAGCACGCGCTGGAGCGCTACGGGTTGCCGCCCGAGTGCCTGGAGCTGGAGGTTACCGAGGATGAAATGATGGACTTCGGTGAGCAGGGCGTGGCGTTGCTGGACCACCTGGCGGCACTGGGTGTGGGCTTGGCTATTGATGATTTCGGCACTGGGCATTCGTCATTGCTGCGGCTCAAGCGTATGCCGGTGCACAAGCTGAAGATCGATCGCGGGTTTGTGGTGGATCTGCCGTGCAGCGACAGCGACAGCGCCATGGCCCGCGCGATTATCGCGTTGGGCAAGAGCCTGCAGCTGAGGGTGATTGCCGAGGGCGTGGAAACCGCTGCCCAGGAGGCGCTGCTGCACGAGCTGGGCTGCGATCTGGGCCAGGGGTATCTGTATAACCGACCGATGCCGGCGGCGGAGCTGGAGACCATGCTGCAGCAGACTCGGCACCTCGCCGATTGATTGGCAGTGGCTTGAGCGCCTCGCTGGGTGGGCGCTCAAGCTGTCATCGGCGCCGGTCGCGGGTTACAGGAAGATCCACAGCAGCAGCGCACCCAGCACAATGCGGTACACCACGAAGGGCTGCATGCCGATGCGCTTGATGAAGGCCAGGAAGTAGTGGATGCACAGGTAGGCGCTGATGCCGGAGAGCACCACGCCGGCAGCCATCTGCAGCCAGTCCACGGCGACCTGGCTCTTGATCAGCTCGATGGTTTCCAGGCCGCAGGCCAGCACGATCACCGGGATCGACAACAGGAACGAGAAACGCGCCGAGGCTTCCCGGCTCAGGCCCAGCATCAGTGCCGCCGTCATGGTGATGCCCGAGCGCGAGGTGCCCGGAAACAACGCCAGTGCCTGCGCACAGCCAATGAACAGCACATCCTTCCAGTTCATCTGATATTCACTGCGGCTACCGCGAAAGCGCCAGTCCGCCCAGCCCAGCAGCAGACCAAAGCCAATCAGTCCGATCGACAGGTAGACGGGAGAGCGCAGCACCGTCTCCACGGTATCTTTCAGCAGCAGGCCAGCGAGGCCGACCGGAATGGTGCCCAGAATAACCGCCCAGGCCAGCTTGGCGTCGGCGTCCAGCTGGCGTGTATGCAGCGAGCGGGTCCAGCTCTGCAACATGTTGAGAATGTCGCTGCGGAAGTAGATCAGCACCGCTGACAGACTGCCCAGGTGCAGGGCGACGTCAAAGGCCAGGCCCTGGTCCGGCCAGTCGGTCAGGACCGGGACCAGAATCAGGTGGGCGGAACTGGAAACGGGAAGAAATTCGGTGATGCCCTGAACAATTGCCAGGATGACGACCTGCAGCCAATCCATGTTGACGCTGTTCTCCGTGAGTTGAAGGTAGCCGGGCGCGCTGGCGCGGCGGCTGAAAAAAGACGCGCAAGTAAAGCACGCCGACGGCCTGGACGCGACCCCCTGGGGCGGCCTTTGGCGCCTCTGTTTCTGATTATGCGGACACAACACGCTCATTGATCCACCGTTGCCGCGATGGTTCCGTGTTCACATTGCGTGGCATTGTCGAACAATCACAACAACAAACAGGAGAGGCGCATGCGCTGGACACATCGGCCGGAGGGCTCGAACTGGGGTGACTTTGGTGCTGACGACGAACTGGGGCGGCTCAATTTGCTGACCGCCGACAAGGTGCTGCAGGGCGTGGCCGAGGTGCGCGAGGGGCGCAGTTTCTGTCTCAGCCTACCGCTCGACTACCCCGGCGGCAATGCGCTTAACCGCCTGCGTCATCCGCCCCGGCGCTTTACCTCCGGGCGTGCCGACAAGCTCAACTACAACTTTGAACTGCAGCGTCTGAATCCGGACTTTACCGACGTGGTCAGTGACGATGCGGTGTTGCTGTATACCCAGTACTCGACCCAGTGGGATGCGCTGTCGCACGTCGGGGCGCTGTTTGATGCGGACGGCGATGGTGTGCCCGAGCCGCTGTATTACAACGGCTGGAAGGCCGGGGAGCATATCTGTGGCCCGGCCGGCCACGAAGACGCGCTGGAGGGCGTCAACGCCGCGCGGCTGGGTATCGAGAAGATGGCCGAGACGGCGGTCAGCGGCCGCGCGGTGCTGATTGATCTGGCGCGCCACTGCGGTCGCGAGCGGGTACTGGTGGATTACGCGCGTCTGCAGCAGATCATGCAGGCCGACGGGGTGGTGGTGGAGCCCGGCGACATGGTTTGCCTGTATACCGGGTTTGCTGACGTCATTCTGGAGATGGCGCGCGAGCCCGATGCGCAACGCCTGGCAACCAGCTGCGCGGTGCTCGACGGGCGCGATCCGGCACTGTTGCAGTGGATTACCGAGTCAGGCCTGAGTGTGCTGATTGCCGACAATTACGCGGTCGAAGCGTATCCCGCGCGGGCGGGCGATGGCTGCTGTGCTGCGCTGCCGCTGCATGAGCACTGTTTGTTCAAGCTGGGTATTCACCTCGGCGAACTCTGGTACCTGACCGAGCTGGCGCAGCAGCTCCGCAGCAGCGGGCGCAACCGCTTTCTGCTGACCGCACCGCCGCTGCGGTTGCCGGGTGCGGTGGGCTCGCCGGTATCGCCTGTTGCACTGATCTAGGGCGAGTTGTCGGCGGGTCGAGTGGGCCGACCGTCGTGCAGCCCGCAAAACTCGACCATTTGGACAAGGTGGTAACCTTTTTGGTGCATTTGTACCGAGATGCATCTTGGTGTGATCTATGTTGGTGCGCGATTGCTGCCCCCCTCCTGCTAAGGGGGGGCGATGCAGTGATATGGCGGGTTGCCACTATGGCTGGTGCACTTCTTGCAGAACTCAGGATCCGACTGACTCTGCGAGGCTGCCACCGTGACTCTTCGAAGCGATCAAATGAATCTGTCTGCAGCCGAGCGTCGCTGGCTGCCGTGGTTTGGTCCCAGCGGCAAGCTGGCCATGGGCTGGGCTTGCCGGGTCAACCAGAACCGCTATGCGCAGCTGGAATCGATCTTCAACAGCTTTGCCGCGACGCGGGTGCGGTTGCTGCAGCAATGGTGCGAAAACCAGTGGAGTGGCCTGCTGAGTGTTGCCCAGCAACTCGGTGAAGACCTGACGCAGCTGGATCAGGCGACGCTGTTGAAGCTGCGCAACAAGCTGCCCGACGCATCCGAGCTGTTTGTGCTCGACAGCACCGGTGTGCCGCTGTGCAGCAGCGCCGGTGAGCTGGCCGGTCTGCAGCCGGATGCCCAGGCGATCCGGGCCGGCCTGCAGCATCGCTTTCTCCACGGCCCCTTCGTTGATTCGCGTACCCGCCAGCTGGGGCCGTCCACCTCCAGCTTCCATGATGCGGTCACGCTGATGTTTTACCAGCCGCTGAGCAGCGCCGCCGGGGAGCCTCTCGGCTGTCTGTGCGCCCGGATACCCAACGACGTGCTGGGTGACTTGATTCAGCGCGAAGCCGGGCACATCTACCAGGAGTCCGGCGACAACTACATCTTCATGGTCGAGTCGCGCTTCAACCCGAGCATCGAGCCGGGCCGTGCGCTGTCCCGCTCGCGCTTCGAAGACAGTACCTTCAGTCACGGCGACAACCTGAAAAGCGGCATCAAGACGGCCTGGGGCACGGTCAGCGTACGAGAGCACACCGAGTTCGAGGTGCGCTTTACCGACCCGGCCACCGGTGAGCTGCATCCCGGTGTGCGTGAAACCATTCGCCACGGCGAAAACCTCTATGTGAAATACCCGGGATACTCCGACTACCGGCATATCCCGGTTATCGGCAAGGGCGTGACCTTCAGTCTGCCGGGCTCGCCCGACCGCTGGGGCATGATGTGCGAGGCCGATCTGGAAGAGGTGTACCGTTATCGCTCGCTCAGCTTTTCGCTGATGACCCAGTTCTGGGTATTGGCGCTGCTGGTGTTTGGCGCTCAGCTGGGCTTTGCCTGGCTGGGCTTGCAAGGGTGGACAATGCACCTGGCGCACCTGGCGGTGCTGCTGGGCGCGGGCCTGTGGTTTCGCTTCGCCGCGACCCGCAAGCTCGCTCGCCGGCTGGGGCGCATGACGGAAATCATCCGCAATATCGCCGAGGGCGAGGGCAACCTCAGCCAGCGTATGGACACCACGCGTCTGGTTGCCGATGAGACCGGTGAGCTGGGACGCTGGATCAACAGCTTTATCGACAATCTCGATACCATCGTGGGCCGGGTCAAACAGGCCAGTCGACACGCACTGCAGAACAGCGAGCAGATGCTGGGGCGCAATCAGCAGGCCAGTGACACCGCCGAGGAAGTGACCACCAATATTCAACAGATGCTCAGCATGATCGAAGCGCAGCTGCAGACGGTGACGGCCGCGGCGGAAACCGCTGCACAGATGAAGGCCAACATGGCCAGCGTGGTCGATGCGGCGCGAGAGCGCCTGGATACCGTAAGCAGCGGAACGCGCAAGATACGCAACATTGTGGAAAGCTCCGCAGCCAGCGTTCAGGAACTCGACAAGCGCACCGGTGACATCGTCGGCATGGTCTCGCTGATTACCGACATCACCAGTCAGACCAACCTGCTGGCGCTTA
Organism: Pseudomonas abyssi; assembly: GCF_003444685.1. Classification (NCBI taxonomy): domain Bacteria; kingdom Pseudomonadati; phylum Pseudomonadota; class Gammaproteobacteria; order Pseudomonadales; family Pseudomonadaceae; genus Pseudomonas; species Pseudomonas abyssi. Next base: position 129,228 of record NZ_LMAZ01000008.1, read on the forward strand.
ACGCCGCCATCGAGGCCGCGCGGGCCGGTGAGCATGGTCGTGGCTTTGCCGTGGTGGCTGATGAGGTGCGGGCACTGGCCTCACGCACGGCGAAAGCCGCAGAGGAGATCAGTCAGGGCATTACCACCATTCGTGATGCCACCCGGGAGACGGTGGTGGTGATGGAGCGGGGCGTGGCGGATGTTGACCATCAGCTGCAGCAAGCCGCCAGTGCGTCGGACGACAATGACATGCTGCACAAGACGGTGGAGGAGCTGTTCGAGGTGATCTCGGTGATGGACACCAACAGCAAGGAACACGGTCGTCAGGCCGGCCATGTAGCGGTGGCCACCCAGTCCATGAGCCAGGTGATCATCGCGCTGCGCGCCAGCTCCGGGCAGGTCAAGGAAACCGCATCACGGCTGCATCAGTTGTCGGATACGTTTCAGGTTAGTGCGGACCGCTAGGCCAGCGTTGCTGGCCTGGCGGTAGCCGCAAGCTACAAGCAAAGGCAAACCCCCTAGCGTGCGCGAGACTGGGGTTCTCTTGTGGCTTGTGGCTTGTGGCTTGAAGCTGAGCAAAAAAAACCCCGGCTCTCGCGAGTCCGGGGTTCTCTTGCGGCTTGCGGCTTAAAGCTTGCCGCTGGCTCTAAGCCGTCGGC
>NZ_LMAZ01000009.1:0-14162 GCF_003444685.1 Pseudomonas abyssi
ATTTATCGGGGAGGCCTCGCCGGCCACCCAAAAACTCGTCGCTACGCTCCTCAGACAACCTGTGGCTCTTTTTCCCGACAAATCTGCGCTACTCACCCGCGTAAACGGGACCACAAGCGGTGCACACTCTGCCTATTGTGGAGCGTCTCCAGGTTCGTATCTCTTCCGCTAGTCTGGATGAGGTCCGCCTATTCCTTGAAATACGCCACCTGGGTGGTGGTCAGCAGCAGCTGGCCGTCGTCACTCCACAGGTGCGCGACCTGATCCGAGTAATTGTTGTGCATGCGCGTGGCGCGGGCGTGGCCGAGGACATGGCGGTCGCCGGCGCGCGCCAGTTGCTCGGTGTCGGCGTGGAAATAGTGGGTCAGCGATACGGTGCCGGCCGGGGTGAAGCGCTGGCGGCGATGGAAAATCCGCGGGGCAAAGACGTCACCCAGTGCCGTCAGCGAAGCGAAGTCCAGCGGGCGGGCCGGATTGTCGCGGGTCCATAGCAGGGTTTCGCTGTCGGCATCCTCGGTGCTGTCCGAGCGACTGGGGTCGAACAGGCCGGACACATAGCGGAAATCGTAATTGCGGAACCAGTTGCGTTCGCTGCGCACCAGCTGTGGCAGGCTGTCGGCGGCAGGGGCTGCGGGCATCTCATGCTGCTGCTCGGACCAGGTCTCACGGCGGGTGGCGAAGAAGGCAGTGGCGCTGGTAACCACCTCGCCGTCCTGCTTCTGCAGCAGCAGCCAGTGCTGGGTTGAGCGATTGGTGCGCAGCGGGACGGCCTCCAGGTCAAAGGCACCGAGCTGGACCGGGCCGGCAAAGTTCACGGTCAGCGAGACCGGTTCGCCAATGCGCTCCGGGTGCTGCAGGGCGCCGTTGAGCAGGGTGGCGGCGGTAACGCCGCCGAAGGGGCCGACCATGTTCTGGAAGCTGTCATCAACCTCGCCCTTGAACAGGTTGGTGCCAGCGGCGGTCAGGGCGATGGCACGGTCAAAGGCGTGACTGGCGGTGGGGGAAGCGGTCATCTTCGGGGTTCCGTTACAGCGGGAAAGGACAATATGATGGTCATAATAGGGCGCTGTCAGGCGTCCTGGCCAGCAAGCTTGATGCGGTGAATTCGCGGTCATCGACGGTGGCGAGGGCGCCGCCTGTCAGGGTGGCGGCACCCGTTGCGAGTGCCGCTTTTGCTGCTTGTCACGGCTGCTGAACGGCCTCTGCAGGGCCGTCAGCGCAACGGCCTGTCAGCCGCGCTGATAGGTGCCGATCAGGCGGTTCATCGCCGTGGCGTGCGGCTCGATCTTTTCCAGCAGTTGCCACAGGGTCAAACCGGCCGGCAGATTCAGCTCGGCGTCCAGCGCGATGACCCAGAAATAGTACTTGTGCTGGCCATGACCTTCCGGCGGCAGCGGGCCGTTGTAGCCGCTGTTGCCGAAGTTGTTCACGCCCTGGGTGTAGTCGGCGCAGCCTTCGGCCAGTTCGCTGACGCTGGCCGGGATGTTGTAGAGCACCCAGTGTACGAAGCCGTAGGTGCCATTGGCGGAAATCAGCGGTGCGTCCGGATCGTGGCAGATGACGGCGAAGGACTTGGTGCCCTCCGGTGCGTTCTTCCAGCTCAGGGCGGGAGACACATCAACGTCGTCGCCGGTGTACTTGGCGGCAATGGCGCCGTTGTTGTCGAAGGCGCTGCTGGTGAGCTCTAGCTCATTCGAAAAGGCAAATCCCATGGTGTTCTCCTTGGCGTTGAAGGTGAAGACGACTGAAACAGGACAGCGACTGCTGACAGGTGCGTGTCAGTTGATCAGTGCACTCAGCAGCCAGAGTCCAAGCAAGACCCAGATGATACCCAGCACGATCTTGCGGCGGATAAAGGCGCGTACCCCGGTATAGATCAGGAACAGGCCAAGCACCACTGCTGCAATACTCAGCCAGTTGCTGTTGACGCCTAGCGCGCTGGCAAAACCGTTGATGAAGTCGGAGCTGGCATTGCTCAGCATGGTGAACAGCCAGACCAGGCTGTCGATGACAACGCGGACGACGCTACCGATGGCCGAGCCGAGCCATTCAAAGGGGCTGCTGGAGTTGAGCTGCATGCAAGGGGTCGCTGACAGGGAATGAGGGGATAGAAGCTATCAGCTTCAAGCCGCAAGCTTCAAGCCGCAAGCTAAAACCCAAACCAGGACGAGGCAGGGGTTCTCAGCTTGTAGCTTGTAGCTTGTAGCTTGTAGCTTGTAGCTTGTAGCTTGTAGCTTGTAGCTTGTAGCTTGTAGCTCCGCGAGCGCGTCAAACGCGCTCAATCACCGCCGCCACACCCTGGCCCAGACCGATGCACAGGCTCACCAGCGCGTAGCGCTTGCCGGTGCGCTCGAGCTGACGCAGGGCGGTCAGGGTCAGGCGCGCACCGGAGGCTCCCAGCGGGTGGCCGACAGCGATGGCGCCGCCGTTGGGGTTCAGGCGCGGGTCGTCGAAGGCAATACCCAGTTGCTTGGCGCAGCCGAGGACCTGGGAGGCGAAGGCCTCGTTGATCTCGATCACGTCCATGTCGTCCAGCGTCAGGCCGGCGCGGCTCAGGGCCTTTTTGCAGGCTTCAACCGGGCCCAGCCCCATGACGCGTGGCGCAACACCGGAGATGGCACCGGCCAGAATCTTCGCACGCGGCTTGACGCCGTACTTCTGGCCGGCGGCTTCACTGCCGATGATCAGCGCAGCGGCGCCGTCGTTGACGCCGGAGGCGTTGCCGGCGGTGACTACGCCACCGTCAAACAGCGGGCGCAGGCCGGACAGCGCGGCCATGTCGCTGCTGGGGCGCGGGTGTTCGTCCTGATCAACCACCTTGGCGGGCTTTTTGCGGCCCTGGGAAACCTCGATCGGGTGGATCTCTTCGGCAAAGAAACCGTCGGCGCGGGCCTTCTCGTACAGCGCCTGGCTGCGGGCGGCGTAGGTGTCGGCTTCTTCACGGCTGATGCCCAGATCGGCCGCGACGTTGTCTGCGGTCTGCGGCATGGTGTCATCACCAAACTGCTTCTCGACCTTGGGGTTCGGGAAGCGCGCGCCGATAGTGCTGTCGAAGGCGCGGAAGTCGCGGCTGTAGGCGCTTTCGCTCTTGGCGATAACGAAGGGCGCGCGGCTCATGCTTTCCACGCCGCCAGCAACGAACAGCTCACCCTCACCGACTTTGACTGCGCGGGCAGCGTCGAGGATGGCCGCCAGACCGGAGCCGCACAGGCGGTTGACGGTGACACCGGCCACTTCCTGCGGCAGACCCGCCAGCAGGCCGGCGTGGCGGGCAACGTTGCGGGCGTCTTCACCGGCCTGGTTGGTGTTGCCCATGACCACGTCTTCGTAGTCCTGGCCCTCGAAGGGGTTACGAGCCACCACGGCGCGAATCACTTCGGCCAGCAGGTCATCCGGGCGCACACTGGCCAGCGCGCCGGCGTGGCGGCCGAAGGGGGTACGCAAACCATCATAGATATAGGCAGTCATGCACTTACTCCTGGAAATCGGGTGTGGTCAAAGGCAGGTCCAGCTGTACGCGGCGACGCAGCCAGGGGCTGGGGCGGTAGCGCGGCTCACCGTAGTTGCTCTGCAGATTGTTGAGGACGGCCAGAATATTGGCTTCGCCATAATGCTCACCGAAGGCCAGCGGGCCCTTGGGGTAGCCCAGCGCCAGTTGAATGGCGCGGTCCAGTGTTTGCGGGGCGGTGATGCCCTTTTGCACGATTTCGCAGCCCAGATTGACCACGCTGGCGATCAGTCGCTGGATGACAAAGCCGGGGGAATCGTTGATCACCTCCACGGGCACACCATCGGCGCCGAGGGCCTGGCGCGCCTGGGCGACAACGTCGGCGCGGGCGGCAGGTTGGCGCATCAGGGTGCGGCGTTTGTCCCAGTTGGCGAAGCTGTCCAGGGCCAGCGTGCGCTCGGCCGGCAGGCCCAGTTGGGTCAGCGCGCTGCTGCAGTCATCGCCCAGCGGGGTCACCAGGCAGATGGCGTCGTCCGACGGCTTGCTGCCGGTTTCCAGGGTGGCGCCTGCCTTGGTCAAGACCTCGCTGACCTGGCCGCGTAGCGCGTCATCGTCGGTTTCCAGCCAGAACGGGCGGGTGATCAGTACGGTCTCGGGCTGCGCTTCGGCCGGCTCGATCTTCTGGCCGTCTTCGTAGCGATAGAAGCCCTGACCGGTCTTGCGGCCCAGCAGGCCGGCAGCCACGCGCTGGGCGGCGATGAACGAGGGGGTGTAGCGCGGGTCGTGGTAGAACTGCTCGTAGACCGACTCCATCACCGCGTGGGACACGTCCAGACCGGTCAGGTCGAACAACTCGAACGGGCCCATGCGAAAGCCCGGGCCATCACGCAGGATGCGGTCGATCTGCGATGGCGTGGCGACGCCTTCGCTGAGCATGCGCAGGGCTTCGGTCCCGAAGGCGCGACCGGCGTGGTTGACCAGGAAGCCGGGGGTGTCCGGGGTGATCGCCGGGAAGTGACCAGCCTGGTCGGCCAGCGCCACCAGCGCCTGAATATGACGCTCGTCGGTGCGCTCGCCGCGCACGACCTCGACGATTTTCATCAACGGCACCGGATTGAAGAAGTGGAAGCCGGCGACGCGTTCCGGGTGCTTGGCGGTGCTGGCAATGCGGGTGACCGACAGCGAGGAGGTGTTGGTGGCCAGTACACAGTCTGCGCTGACGATGGCTTCCAGGTCGGCAAACAGCTTCTGTTTGACCTCCAGCAGCTCGACGATGGCCTCGATCACCAGGTCGCAATCGGCCAGGTCGCTCAGCTTGGCCGCCGGCTGCATGCGCGCGACGATCGCTTCCAGCTCGGCTTCGGTCAGCTTGCCCTTGGCCTGGGCGCGTTGCAGCAGGTTGCGGTTGAAGGCCAGTGCTTCGTCGATGGCCTCCGCACGGGTGTCGAACAGCAGAACCTGCTGACCGCTGCTGGCGAACAGTTGGGCGATGCCGCGGCCCATGGCTCCGGCGCCGATGACGCCAATCCGCTTGAACATGCTTTGCCTCCTGGAGTACGCTGATTGTTCCGCATGGCGAAACGGTATTTCGTTTAAAGTGGTGCGAGATTAAATCCTGTGCCCGGGGAGTGCAAGTTTGGCGACAGTCTGAACACTGCTTCCCGTGGCATACTCGCCGGCTTCAAACTGGTCGTATTGTGCGCCGTGCAGGCTGCCAAACAGACGCGTCGCGTCCAGTCGGCCAGATCGAGTGTAGAGAATAAAAGGTGTCGCACCCGTGAATCAGGATCATCGTCAGGCTATCGCCCGTACCGTAACAGGCTTTTTTCAGGAGCTGGGTGCCCAGTTGGAAGAGTACTCGGAGGGGCGTGCCGTAGTCGGTCTGACCCTGACCGAAAAACACATGAACAACGCCAGCTCCCTGCATGGCGGCGTCACCGCGAGTCTGCTGGACATCGCCATGGGCCTCTGTGGCACCTGGGCGGCCTCGCCGGAGGAGCGCCGCGTTGCGATTACCCTGTCGCTGAATACCAACTTTACCTCGACCGCACCGGCCGGCACCCGCGTGCGTGCGGTCGCGACCTGCCGCAATGCCGGGCACAAGATCTTCATGGCCAGCTGCGATCTGCTGGACGAGAACGACAAGCTGATCGGCTTTGGTGAGGGCGTATTCAAGAAGGGCGCCTACCGCAAGGATCTGCCGTGACCCCTGCCTGGCTGCTGCCCCTTGGGGTAGTGCTGGAGCTGGGCGCACTGCTTGGCCATGTGCCGCCGCTCAGCTGGGCGGCGGCGCTGGCCTTTGGCGTCTACTTTTTGCTGTATTTTCGGCGTCTCAACCCGTATCCCCGCTGGCTGGGCATGGTCACCCTGGCGGTGCTGGTGGCGGCGGTGTGGTTCGCCCGCCCAGAGGCCAGCCTCTGGCCAAAGCTGGCCAGTTCGGTGGCCTATTACACCAGCTTTCTCGGCGCGCTCGGGCTGATGCAGCTGTTGGCCCAGCGTCTGCCCCAGCTGCGTGAACTGCACAAGGCGTTGCTGTCGGGCTCCAAGGTCGTGCTGTATCCGCGTTATGTGCTGGCGGCGGGCAGCATCGGTTCGATTCTCAACTTCGGCATGATGAATCTGCTTTGCGGCACCCTGACCGATCATCTCAAGCGTTATCCGCTCAGTGACGAGCAACGCCGGGCCGGGTTGCGTAGCGTCATGGTGACGACCCTGCGCGGCTTTGCCCTGGTGCCGCTGCTGGCGCCGACCAGTGTGACCATCGCCATCATCTCGCGCGAGATGCCGGAGCAGTCCTGGAGCACCATGGTGCCCTATGGTGCGGTTGCGGCGCTGATGATGATCGTGGTCGGCTGGCGCCGGGAAACCACAGGCTTGCTCGCGCTGCGTGACAACATCGGCGATACCAGCAAGGCTGACGGCATGCCGCAATTGCTGATTGGCAGCCTGCTGGGGCTGGGCGCCATCGGACTGCTGGCTTCGGTGACCGATCTCAGTGCCTCCCAGGCTGCCATGGTGCTGGTGCCGGCCGGCGTTGTCAGTTATCTGCTGTGGCGCGAGCGCTCGCCGCGGACCGTGGTAGAGGAGGTGACCGGCAACATGGTCAGCATGCACAACGAGATGTTCATCTTCGGTTGTGCGGCGCTGCTGGGCGGTGTGCTGGGGGCGGTGGCGCCACTGGAAGAGATTGCTGCCTGGCTGGCGCAGGAACCCAAATACAATGTGCTGCTGGCCATCGGTACGCTGTTCAGTACCATCGTGCTGGCCGTCTTGGGGCTGGCGCCGATTGTCTCGCTGTCGCTGACCGCCGGTCTGCTGGCGCAGCTGGCCCATCTTGGTGTGCCGATCATGACGCCGGCGGTGGGCCTGATGTGCGGCTTCTCGCTGGCCATGATCTTCTCGCCCTTTGGGCCTTCCACCCTTATTCTGTCGCGCTACAGTGGTGAGTCGCCTTACCGGGTGGCCTTCGGCTGGAACGGGCGCTTTGTCGCCAGTGTCATGCCGTTGCTGCTGTTGCTGATCTTCTTCACCTACTGGCAGCAGAGTTGAGATGCCTGAATTACCTGAGGTCGAAACCACAAGGCGCGGTATTGCGCCTCATCTGCAAGGGCAGCGAGTCACTCGCCTGGTGGTGCGTGAGCGCCGTTTGCGCTGGCCCATCCCGGAGGACCTGGCCATCCAGATAGAGGGCCAGCGCTTCGAGGCCATTGAGCGCCGAGCCAAGTATCTGCTCATGCGCATTGGCGGTGGCACGCTGATCGGTCACCTGGGCATGTCCGGCAGTCTGCGGCTGGTGGCCGCCGGCACGCCGGCCGGCAAGCATGATCACGTCGATATCGAGCTGGCGTCGGGTATGGTGCTGCGCTACACCGACCCGCGTCGCTTTGGTGCGCTGCTCTGGGCGCGGGCTGACGAACCTCACGCGCTGCTGGGCAAGCTGGGGCCAGAGCCGCTGTCGGCGGCCTTTGACGGCGAGCGTCTGTATCAGCTCTCGCGCGGTAAGAGTACGGCGGTCAAGCCGTTCATCATGGACAACGCCGTGGTGGTGGGGGTGGGTAACATCTATGCCAGTGAAGCGCTATTTGCCGCAGGCATCGATCCGCGCCGCGAGGCCGGGCGTATCAGTCGGCAGCGCTATCTGCGTCTGGCCGAGGAGATCAAGCGTATTCTGGCGGCCGCCATCGAGCGCGGTGGCACGACGCTGCGGGATTTTGTTGGCGGCGACGGGCAACCCGGCTATTTCAAGCAGGAGCTGTTCGTTTATGGGCGCGGCGGCCAGCTGTGCAAACAGTGCGGCACCACGCTGTCGGAAGTCCGTTTGGGGCAGCGCAGTTCGGTATTTTGTCGCAACTGTCAGCGCTGATAAGCGGCATTTGCAGTCGGTGCGTTCCGTATTTGCCCGATTGTGCCTACAATGAAGTCGATGCCATCGATCCAGAGGAGTTGGGTCGGGCGACAAGAACCATGCCTTTCGGGCCACAACCAGGGATTAACTATGCGCCTGTTACGTCATTCCACCGCACTTATTGCCGGCCTGCTGATGAGCGCCAGCGTCATGGCTGCGGACTCCTACAACGATTATCACCAGGACGAGCCGGGCTACTTCGCCATGGTCGGTGATCTGGTCATCGCCCGCCCGTTGCTGCTCGGCGTGACGCTGGTCGGCGCTGGGGCCTTCCTGGTCAGCCTGCCGTTCAGTGCCATGGGTGGCAATGTTGGCGAGGCCGGTCACGAGCTGGTCATTCGCCCCGCAGAAGAAACCTTCGTGCGCTGCCTGGGTTGCTCCCGTGCCGGCTACGGCCGCAAGCAGCAGGACGAGACTCGCTGAGCTGCGGGCACCGTGTGCCTCGATGGGGCTCGCTGGCGCAGGGACCGGCCGTCTTGTAACGGAGGTCTCGCATGAGTGAGCCTCGCTCGCTGCCGGCACCGGCAGCGTTGCTGCGTCCGGCCGGGCTGTTGCTCGGCCTGGTCGTGGTCGTTCTGTTATTTCTGCGACATCCCTCCCTGGCTCAGCTGTTTGCTGGTGTGGCCCTGTTTCTGCTGGGCATGCGCTACCTCGAAGACGGCTTTCGCGCTTTTACCGGCGGCGCGCTGGAGCGCTGGCTGGCAGCCAGCACGGACCGTCTCTGGAAAAGCCTGACCTTTGGAACCCTGAGTACCGCGCTGGTGCAATCCAGCTCGCTGGTCACTCTGCTCAGTATCGCCTTCCTTAGTGCCGGCTTGATCAGCCTGACGGCAGGTATCGGCATTGTCTTTGGTGCTAACCTCGGCACCACCACCGGGGCCTGGCTGATTGCGCTGGTTGGTCTCAAGCTGGACCTGGCCCAGGTTGGCATGCCGCTGCTGGTGTTTGGCGTGGTGCTGGAGCGCCATCGTCAGGCGCGTTGGCGCGGTACCGGACAGGTGCTACTGGGTATCGGGCTGCTGTTTCTCGGGATAGACCAGATGAAGGCCGGCTTTGCCGGGCTGGATCAGGTGTTCGATCTGGCGGCCTATCAGGTCGAGGGCTGGCGCGGCATTGCCCTGTACGCCGTGCTGGGTACCCTGGCCACCGTGCTGATGCAGTCCAGCCATGCCACCCTGATGATCACCCTGGCGGCGCTGGCCAGCGGCCAGCTGGATTACAGCAATGCCCTGGCCATGGCCGTGGGGGCCAACCTGGGCACCACCGTGACCGCGCTGATTGCGGCGCTGGGTGCCAACAATGCCGGGCGTCAGCTGGCGGCGGCGCATATTCTGTTCAACCTGCTGACGGGGCTGGTGGCGTTGGCGGTGCTGCCACTGCTGGCTCACCTGGTGGACTGGCTGGCGGACTGGATGGGTATGCAGGCAACCGCTTACACCCTCAAGCTGGCGCTGTTTCACACCCTGTTCAATCTGCTTGGCCTGGCGCTGATGTTGCCCATGTTGCCGGTGTTGGTGCGCCTGCTACCGCGCTGGCTGCCGGCTCCGGCACTGGTCTCCGGCGAGGACCTGGCCGAGCAGCCACGCTCCCGTGCCCTGTATCTGGACGAAGCGGCGCGGCGGCATGCTGATACCGCGCTCAAGGTACTGCAGCAGGAGCTGGGGCATCTGGCCGCAAACAGTCGACAGGTGATTGCCTCGGCGCTGTATTTGCCGCCGGAGTTTCGTCAGGACATGACCCGCGAGCGCGCCCTCAGCGAGCCGTTGCCGGTGCCGCCGCTAGCCGAGCGGGAGGATGCGGATGCGCTGTATCACCAGCACATCAAAGGTATCTACGCGGATATCGTCGACTTTCTCAGTCATCTGGATTGCGATCCCTTGCCCGAGCAGCAGCAGGCGCTGATGCAGTTGAATCTGGCCGCACGGGATCTGGTCGAGGCGGTCAAGGCGGCCAAGCACCTGCAGAGCAACTTGCGCAAGCATATCGACAGTCAGCGCCCGGCGCTGCGCGAAGGTTACCGCCAGTTGCGTGAGCAGGGGCGTTTGCTGCTCAGCGATCAGGCGCGGCGTGACGCCGATGGTTTGTCTGTGACAGTTGAGCAGCAACGCTCCGACGCCTATGTGGATCAGCAGCAGCTGTTCCGCAGTCAGTTCGAACAGCGTCTGAACCAGCAGTTGCGTGCTGGCGAGCTGGACGGCTGGCAGGCCACCAGTCTGCTGAATGACCTGCACTACCTGCTGGAATCCAGCGCCAACCTGCGCGCCGCCCACGACGCTCTGGCTATTCCAAGCGACCTGGCCGAGGCCTGACCTCCGACGGATATCTGGTGTGGCGACGTTTGTCCGGTGTCATAACACGCGCCCATAAAAAAACGCCTGATGCGGGGCATCAGGCGTTTTTCGGTGCAGAGTAACGCGAGCCTTATTTGGCAGCGCGCTTCTCTTTCTCCTTGGCGATCACGGTCTCGGCAACGTTGGCCGGGCACGCGGAGTAGTGCGAGAACTCCATGGAGAACTGACCGCGACCGGACGTCATGGTACGCAGGGTGCTGATGTAGCCGAACATTTCTGCCAGCGGTACATCGGCCTTGATGCGTACGCCGGTGGCGCCCGCTTCCTGGCCTGCGATCATGCCGCGGCGACGGTTCAGGTCACCGATCACGTCACCAACGTGGTCTTCAGGCGTGAACACGTCCACCTTCATAACCGGTTCCAGCAGCTGCGGGCCGGCTTTGGGCATGGACTGACGGAAGGCACCCTTGGCGGCGATTTCGAAGGCGATGGCCGAGGAGTCAACGGCGTGGAAGCCACCGTCTTTCAGCTCGAAGTCAACGTCCAGAACCGGGAAGCCAGCCAGCGGGCCAGTGCCCATCAGAGAGGCAAAGCCCTTCTCGATGGCCGGGAAGAATTCCTTCGGTACGTTACCGCCAACAACGCTGGACTTGAAGGTGAAGCCGGAGTTCGGCTCGCCGGGACGGATGACGTAGTCGATCTTACCGTACTGACCAGAACCACCCGACTGCTTCTTGTGGGTGTAGCTGTCTTCCACTTCACGAGTGATGGTTTCGCGGTAGGCAACCTGCGGTTGGCCTACAACCAGCTCAACGCCGTAGGTACGCTTGAGGATGTCGACCTTGATGTCCAGGTGCAGTTCGCCCATGCCCTTGAGGATGGTTTCACCGGAATCGACGTCGGTTTCAACGCGGAAGGTCGGATCTTCTGCAACCATCTTGCCGATGGCAACGCCCATTTTCTCGGTGGAGCCTTTGTCTTTCGGCTCAACGGAGATGGAGATTACCGGCTCGGGGAAGACCATTGCTTCCAGGGTGCAGGGGTGCTTCGGATCACACAGGGTGTGGCCGGTCTGAACGTTCTTCATACCTACGATGGCGATGATGTCGCCGGCGGTAGCGAAGGTCAGCTCGTTACGCTCGTCTGCCTGCATTTCTACCATGCGGCCAACGCGTTCGGTCTTGCCGGTGAACGAGTTGAGGATGGTGTCACCCTTGTTCAGGTTACCGGAGTAGATACGGCAGAAGGTCAGGGCGCCGAAACGGTCGTCCATGATCTTGAAGGCCAGGGCGCGGAAGGGCTCGTCGGCAGACACGATAGCGTGCTCGCCGGTCGGGTTGCCTTCTTCGTCGGTCAGCGGCTGCGGGTTAACCTCAGTCGGCGACGGCAGGTAGTCAACAACGGCGTCGAGCAGCAGCTGCATGCCCTTGTTCTTGAACGCGGAGCCGCAGTAGGTCGGGAAGAAAGCCAGTTCCAGGGTACCTTTGCGGATGCAGCGCTTGATGTCTTCCAGGGAAGGCTCTTCGCCGTCCATGTAAGCCATCATGACGTCGTCGTCCATTTCGACAGCCATTTCGATCAGCTGCTCGCGGTAGGCTTCAACGTCGTCAACCATGTCGGCCGGTACGTCTTCGACCTTGTAGTTTTCCGGCTGTCCGGTTTCGTCCCAGATGTAGGCTTTGCGGGTCAGCAGGTCAACCACACCGCAGAAGGTGTCTTCGCGGCCGATCGGCAGGGTCATGATCAGCGGCTTGGCACCCAGAACGTCGTTGACCTGTTTGGTCACGCGCAGGAAGTCGGCACCGATACGGTCCAGCTTGTTGACGAAGATCAGACGGGACACTTTGGAGTCGTTCGCGTAACGCCAGTTGGTTTCGGACTGGGGCTCAACGCCGCCGGAACCACAGAATACGCCGATACCGCCGTCCAGTACTTTCAGCGAGCGATACACTTCTACGGTGAAGTCAACGTGGCCGGGGGTGTCGATGACGTTGAAGCGGTGGCCTTTCCAGAAGCAGCTGACAGCAGCTGACTGAATGGTAATACCGCGCTCGGCTTCCTGTTCCATGAAGTCGGTGGTGGACTCACCCTCGTGTACTTCACCCAGCTTGTGGATCTTGCCGGTGAGCTTGAGGATACGTTCAGTTGTAGTGGTTTTACCGGCATCAACGTGGGCGAAGATACCAATATTGCGGTAGAGGGATAGATCAGTCATGGCACTCTCTGATAGCCGGGTGGAAAAAACAGGCGGTTAATATACAGGAATCGGAAAAGAAACTCTCGGCTTTTACGATGAAATGGTGTTAAGCCCTCTGCCGTCTGTCTGGCGATGGCACTATGCGGGCGTTGATTGTTTATAGCTGTGCGCAATCAAGCGGCATCAGCTCGGTTTATCTGAGCGCGTGCGCGCTACATGGCTGTTAAGGTGTCGCCTTTTTTCCTGCAGCTGCAGTGTTGTAAATCACCTTGACATCAAACTACCCAGCGGAGACCAACCGTGGCCGATAACAACAGCAATATGAGCGACGAGGTAGTCGTTGAAGAGCGGGTCGGTTTTCAGATGCCGCACATCTACGTCATTCTTTTTGTCTTTACCGCTATCGCGGCGGTGCTCACGCACTTTATCCCGGCGGGTCTGTACGATCGCGTGACCCTGGAGAACGGCCGGGTTGCGATTAACCCGGAGAGCTATCGTCAGGTCGAGTCTACCCCGGTCAGCCTGGAGCAGTTCATGCTGGCGATTCCGCAGGGGCTTGTCGACGCCTCCATGGTGGTGTTCTTCACCTTTATCATCGGCGGCATGTTCATGGTCATTCGTACCACGGGGGTGATTGATATCGCCGTGGACAAGCTGACCCGCCGCTTTGCCAACCGCTCGGTACTGATCCTGCCGGTGTTGATGCTGACCTTTTCGGTGGTCGCAACCCTGATCGGTACCCAGGAGCTGGCGCTGGTCTATGTCCCGGTTATCCTGCCCCTGATGATCGCACTGCGGTTTGACAGTATGACGGCTGTCGGTGTCGCCTTGCTGGCCACCACGGCCGGATTCTCTGCCGGGGTGCTCAACCCGATCAACACGGGCCTGGGTCAGATGATCGCCGAGGTGCCGATCTACTCCGGCGCCGGTCTACGTTCGCTGCTGTTTCTGCTGCTGGTCGGCTCCGGTGTGCTCTATATCACCCGCTATGCTCTGAAGGTGCGGGCCAACCCCGAACTGAGCCTGATGGCCGGTGACAGTAAGGAAGCGGAGAAGCGGCGACACTATCAGAACGAGGACATCGGTGAGCCGATGCACTTCAGTCCTCGTCAGTTCTGGGCAGGCATGGCGGCGCTGGGTTTTTTTGCGGTGATGGTCTGGGGCGTGCTGACGCGCGGCTGGTTCATGATGGAAATGGCGGGCCTGTTCGTCATCATGGGCGTGGCGGTGGGCATGATTGCCGGCCTGTCGCTGGGTAGTATCTGCGAGGCCTTCAACCGCGGCTTTCGCGAGGTGCTGGTCGGCGCCATGATCTGTGGTCTGGCGCGGGCCGTGGCGGTGATGCTGGAGCAGGGGCAGGTGATGGATACGCTGGTGTTTGGCCTGGGTAATCTGGTCGGCTCCTTCCCCGAGACGCTGGCCGCCGTGGGCATGTTTATCTCCCAGGTAGGCTTCAATTTTGTGATTCCGTCGGGAAGCGGCCAGGCACTGGTGACCATGCCGATCATGGCACCGCTGTCCGACCTGATCGGTGTCACGCGTCAGACGGCGGTGCTGGCCTATCAGCTGGGTGACGGCCTGTCGAACATCCTCTATCCGACCTCGGGCTACTTTATGGCCACACTGGCGCTGGGTGGCGTCACCTGGGATCGCTGGGTGCGCTTCTTCCTGCCGCTGTTCGGCATCTGGATCGGCATTTCCCTGTGCTTTGTCATCTATGCTCAAGTGGTGGGCTGGACCGGCTGAGCTAGGGTCTGTTGGCGTTTCGTTCACCCGCCTGCCGGGGGGCATTTTTCGGCCAGGCAAGGCGGAGGAAGCGAA
>NZ_LMAZ01000009.1:15028-73639 GCF_003444685.1 Pseudomonas abyssi
TCACGTGGAATGACCACGCTACGCTTCTCGCTCCTTGATTGGCGGCTTTACAGGCTGCAACAGGTGGGTGAACGAAACGTCAACAGACCCTAGCCTCGCGCTCAGATGCAGCATGAAAAAGCCGGACCGGCGATATCGCGGTCCGGCTTTTTTTGGCTCTTCGCGCGGTGACGTGTCCGCGCGTTACGCCTGCGCTCTTGCCGGCAGGCGCGTGACCGGATTGTTGATCAGCGACACCAGGACAAAGCTCAGCAGCATCAATAGATACCAGGAGCTCAGCTTGGCCAGTGAGACCATGTGCCATTGTTCTTTCTGGTTAGGGTAGACCCAGACGTTGGCGTAGGTGGCGATGTTTTCAGCAAACCAGATGAACAGTGCCACCAGAAACCAGCCCAGCAGCAGGGGCATCCAGCGATGGGTTTTACTGATCTTGAAATGAATCTGCGTTCGCCAGAACAGGTAGACCGTGGTCGCCAGCAGGACCCAGCGCAGATCCCAGACGAAGTGGTGGGTAAAGAAGTTGAGGTAGATCAGGCTGACCAGTATCACGGTCTGCCAGCGCGCCGGGTAGTGGGTGTATTGAAAGTCAAAAAGGCGCCAGACGCGGGCGATGTAGCTACCCACCGCGCTGTACATAAAGCCGGTAAACAAGGGCACATTACCGATACCAAACAGGTAAGCCTCCGGATACTGCCAGGAGCCGATGGCGTCCGAGGTCTTGAACAGCTCCATGACTGTTGCGGTGACATGAAACACCACAATCACCATGGACTCGCGCAGGGTTTCCAGCCGTGCGGCCAGCATAAATAGCTGAAAGCCGATCGCGGCAAGAAAGATGAAGTCGTAGCGGTGCAACCCTTCGATCGGGTACCAGTAGCGGGTCACCACCATCACCAGCAACAAAAAACCGCCGAACAGGCAGGCATAGGCCTGTTTGAGGCCGAAGCGCCAGAACTCGTAAATAAAGGTTTTTATACGAATACCTTTGCGTGGTGATGCGGATCGGTTGTGGCTGCGTTATTCGCTCGGTGTTCGTTCCGCGCGCGGCGCTACGCTGGCCGCACCGATACCGCGAGGGTCGCTGGCAGCGCTGACGCGGTTGCGGGTCTTGTCCCAGGACACCGCGTGCATATTGCCGTAGTCGCGGCCCACCAGCTCGATCCGGTGGCCCATGGCTTCCAGCGTCTGACGCTGCTGTGCGGTGAAGGCGGCATCTTCGACCTGAATGTAGTCCGGCAGGTACTGGTGGTGGTAGCGCGGACGGCTGACCCAGCGTTCGACCGGCTCGCCGTGCATGACGTCCAGCGTACCGAGCAGCACCATGGTGATAATACGGCTGCCGCCGGGCGTGCCGAGCAGGGCCAGCTGCTGGCCGTTCTCCAGCATGGTCGGAGTCATGCTCGACAGGGGGCGCTTGCCGGGGGCGATGGCATTGGCCTCGCTGCCAGCCAGGCCGTAGGCGTTGCTACCGCTTGGGTCAGCGGCAAAGTCGTCCATCTCGTTGTTCAGTAACACGCCGGTGCCGGGCGGAGTGAAGGCCGCGCCGAAGGGCAGGTTGATGCTCAGGGTGGCGGAGACGGCGTTGCCGTCGGCGTCCAGCAGCGAGAAGTGGGTGGTATTGGTGCCTTCGTGGAACTCGCGCAGCGGACCAAGCTCGCTGCTCGGGGTGGCGTGTTCGGGGTCAATGTCCTGCGCCATGGCCACGGCGTAGGCCTTGGAGGTCAGCTCGGCCACCGGCACGGGTACAAAGTCATTGTCGCCCAGCAGCATGGCCCGGTCGCGGTAGACCCGTCGCATCAGCTCGACCAACTGGTGGGTCTGCGCTATCGAGCGGTTGGGGCTGGCGGGCAGGGCGGGCAGCGCCTGCAGAATGCCGGCCAGTGCAATGCCGCCGGCGGACGGCAGCGGTGCGCTGATGACCTGATAACCACCGCTGGAGAAACGAATGGGGCTGCGCTCGATGACGCGGTAGTTATCCAGGTCGGCTTGTTGCCAGACGCCGCCGGCCGCCTGCACGCCGCGCAGCAGGTGCTCGGCCACCGGGCCACGGTAGAAGCCGTCGCGTCCATCCTGTGCAATGGCGCGCAGGGTATTCGCCAGCTCGGGCTGGGTAATCAGGGTGCCGGTCTCGGGCGCCTGGTTGTCACGTAGAAACAGCCGGGCGGTTTCGGCATCGCGCTGCATGGCTTTCAGTCGGAAGCCGACCAGCGTGCGGTAGTGCTCGCTGCTGGTGAAGCCGTTTTCTGCTGCCTCGATGGCTGGCGCCAGCGACTGTGCCAGCGGCAGGCGACCGTAGTGCTCGGCCAGGTGGACCAGGGCTGCCGGGATGCCGGGAATGCCGGCGGCCAGTGGGCCGTTGATGGCCGGGTCGCGTTGTACCTCGCCGCTGCTGTCGCGGTACAGGTCGCGGCCAGCCTTGCCGGGTGCGGTTTCGCGGGCGTCGATGAAACGATAGGGCTGGTCAGGGTTGCCGGGCTGGCGCAACAGGAAGAAGCCGCCGCCGCCGATACCGGAGCTGTAGGGCTCGACCACCGCCAGGGTAGCGGCCACCGCGATGGCGGCGTCGAAGGCATTGCCGCCGTCGGCCATGATCTCAAGGCCAGCTTCGGTGGCCACCGGGTGGGCGCTGGCGACCGCGCTGCGGCCTGGGCCATCCGCTGCCAGCAGGGGAGTGCTGCACAGTAGCAGCACACTGAGGCTAAGGGTCTGGCGCAGGCGAGTCATCATGCGCTTAGGCCTGGCCGGTGATGATCTTGTATTTGTCCATCAGCTCGTCCTTGCTTTCGACGTTGTCCGGATCCAGCGGGATGCAGTCGACCGGGCAGACCTGCTGGCACTGGGGTTCGTCGAAATGGCCGACGCACTCGGTGCACAGGTTGGGGTCGATGACGTAGATCTCCTCACCCTGGGAGATGGCGCCGTTGGGGCACTCGGGCTCGCAGACGTCGCAGTTGATGCAGTCGTCGGTGATGATCAGTGACATGCTCTGACTCCTGCTGCCTCAGCCGCTAAAGCGCTCAGCCAGCGCCTCGTTGACCACCGGGTGAACGAACTTGGTGACATCGCCACCCAGGGCGGCAATCTCGCGCACCAGCGTGGAGGAGATGTAGGAATACTTCTCCGACGGGGTCAGGAACAGGCTTTCCACGTCGGGTGCCAGCACGCGGTTCATGTTGGCCAGCTGGAACTCGTACTCGAAGTCGGAGACCGCGCGCAGGCCGCGCAGCAGCACGTTGGCGTCCACTTCCTTGACAAAGTGCGCCAGCAGCGATGAAAAGCCGACTACTTCGACGTTGGGCAGATGGCTGAGTACGGTCTTGGCCATATCGACTCGGCGTTCCAGCGAGAAGGCCGGGTTCTTCTTCGGGCTGGCAGCAACGGCCACGACCACACGGTCAAACAGCCGCGCAGCGCGCTCCACCAGATCGGTGTGGCCTTTGGTGATGGGGTCGAAGGTGCCGGGGTAGAGTACGGTGTTCATGCCAGAGCGGGTCCTGCAGCGGGTGGTAGAGAGGCAGATGGTAGCTCAACAACCATCGAAAACCCAGCTGTGAACCGCTCGCCCGCCGGGGGCGGGCGGCATCGATTGGTCTTTGCTCCCGGCGTTCAGGTCAATTCCTCGGCCAGCTGGCTGGCCAGGCGCGCTACCAGACCGTAGATCGACAGCTGCGGGTTGGCACCGATGCTGGTGGGGAACAGCGAGCCATCGAGGATCGACAGGTTCTCCAGCTGGTGATGCCGGCCCTTGCTGTCGACCACGGCCTGCTGCGGATCTTCGCCCATGGCGCAGCCGCCCATCACATGGGCGCTGGCCAGGCGCACGTCGTGGGCGCGATAGGACAGCTCGCCAATCTGCTGACGGAAGTCCGCCCAGCTGGTGCTCAGGCGTCCGTGGGCGTGGCTGGGCATTACCGCCTTGGCTCCGGCGGCAAACTGGATTTCGCCCATGCTCAGGTAAGCGCGGCGCACGCCGTCCCAGAGGTAGTCGTTGAGCGGGTAGTCGAGTACCGGATCGCCGTTGTCGCGCAGGCTGACGCTACCGCCCTGGCTTTGTTCGTGGAAGCCGTCACGCAGCAGCGCCAGCAGGATGTTGCTCTGCGGCAGCGCGGCCATGCGCTGCAGGCTCTGCATACCAAAGCCGCCCATCAGGGTGGCGGTAATGCTGGGCTGCATGGGCGGCACTTCCAGCTTGTAGCCCATCGGGCCACTGGTGCCCTGATCCCACTGGAAATGGTCCGAGTAGATCGACTGCGGCGCGCCGTAGTAGCCGTGGATGTCGCGCTCGTACTGGGCCAGGGTCAGGTTGACCGGATGCAGGAAGGTGCGTTTGCCGACGCGCTGGTGCGGGTCGGGTGCTTTGGAGCGCAGCAACAGGCCAGGATTGTTGATGCCGCCGCCGGCCAGCACGATATGTGGCGCGCGCAGGGTCAGACGTTGCCCGGCAGGGCGGCTGAGGTGCGCATCCATGGCCCGGCAGTGTACCGCGCTGACCCGGTCGCCGGTAAACGACAGGCGCTCGGCGCGGGCGCTGTGTACCAGCACGGCGCCCTTGTCCAGCGCCGCTGGCAGGGTGGTCACCAGCATCGATTGCTTGGCGTTGGTCGGGCAGCCGGTGCCGCAGTAGCCCAGGTTCCAGCAGCCGCGCACGTTGCGTGGAATCACCTTCCAGTGGTAGCCCAACTGTTCGCAGCCTTGGCGAATGACGTCGTTGTTGGCATTCGGCGGGACGGCCCAGGGCGCCACGCCGAGGCGCTCTTCCATGCGGGCGAACCAGGGCGCCATGCTGGCGCTGTCCAGGCCCTTGACGCCGTGCTCGCTGGCCCAGTGTGCCAGGGTTGGAGCGGGGGTGCGGAAGCTGCTGGTCCAGTTGACGGTGGTGGTGCCGCCGACGGTGCGACCCTGCAGGATGCCGATGGTTGCGTCGGCGGTCGCGCGGGCCGAGGCCTCCTGATACAGCTCGGCGTAGGCCTTGGCTTCGTCGTTCTTGAAGTCGCTGGAGGTCTTCAGCGAGCCTTCTTCCACCAGCAGCACGCGCAGACCGGCGTTGGCCAGAATCTCTGCGCTGGTGCCGCCACCGGCGCCGGTGCCGATAATGATGACATCGGCTTCCAGTTCGCGATCGCTGTCCAGCTCGCGCGCATCAATGACCTGCCAGCCGCGCGCCAGGCCCTGCAGGAAAATATCGGGTACAGGCATGGAAACCTCTCAGACTTGCGGCGGGCCGGGGTAGCCGACGGCGGCCCAGGATTGCGGGGTGGCGTACCAGGACAACTGCAGCAGCTGTGTGATGGCCTTGTGGCCCTTGCGCAACAGCTCGAAACGGCTGTCGCGCCAGCGCAGCAGGAAGGTTTCCAGTTGCTTTGGGCTGGCCTCGGCCAGATTGCCCCAGATGCCGGTCAGCGGGCCGCGGGTCAGGGGCAGCGACAGCATGCCCAGCAGGTTGAGGACTTCATCCTGGACAAAGGGGGAGGCGGCTTGCAGGGAGCGGTCCAGCTGGGCCGTGGCCAGGGTGATGGCGTCGGCCTCGGCAAACGCCGGGTGCGGGCCGATCACGGCAGGGTAGAGGGCGCGCAGCAGCGGCAGGTCAGAGTCGCGCAGTACTGCCAGATGGCTGGCTGGCGCGCTGCTGCTGCAGCCGCTGAGGCTGGCGGTCAGGCCGGCGGTGCCGAGCACCATGGTGGCGCCCAGACCCAGCTTGAGGAGGCTGCGCCGGTCAAGGCTCGGCGAGTTGGTATCAGGCATGGTCGTTCTTCTTTTTATTGTTGTTTACGCTGTCTCAGCGCAGAAACAGTTTGTACACGAGATTGAGCAGTTTGCCACCGTAGGGCGGGTAGATCGGCTTGGCGCCGTTGTAACGCTGCTTGATGTAGACGCCCTTGGCCTTGCTCATGGTGAGAAAGCCTTCGTGGCCGTGGTAGTGGCCCATACCGGAGGCGCCGATGCCGCCGAAGGGCATGTCATCCTGGGCCACATGCAGCAGCGCATCGTTGATGCACATGCCGCCGGCGTGGGTCTGCTCCATCAGTCGTTGCTGCTCGGCCTTGTCGTAGCCGAAATAATAGAGCGCCAGCGGACGCGGGCGCTCGGCGATGTAGTCGAGCGCGGCATCCAGATTGTCGTACGGCAGGATCGGCAGCAGCGGGCCGAAGATTTCGTCCTGCATGACCTTCATGTCGTCGTTGACGTCCAGCAGCAGGGTCGGCGCGATAATGCGTGTGCCGCTCAGATCCTCGTTACCCGGGTTGATCGGCAGGATGCGTGCGCCTTTCTCTTCGGCATCATTCAGGTAGCTCTGCAGGCGCTGATACTGCCGCGGGTTGATCACCTGGGTGAAGTCGGCGTTGTCGCGCAGGTTCGGGTACATCTGGGCAAACTGCGTATGCAGCGCCTGGGTCAGCTCCTCGACCCGGCCGCGCGGGCAGAGGATATAGTCGGGGGCGACGCAGGTCTGGCCGGCGTTGACGCCCTTGCCAAAGGCAATGCGCTCGGCGGCGTCAGCCAGCGGCACGTCGGCAGACACGATGGCCGGTGACTTGCCGCCCAGCTCCAGGGTGACCGGGGTCAGGTTGTCGGCGGCCGCGCGCATCACGTGGCGGCCGATGCTGGTAGCGCCGGTAAACAGCAGGTGATCGAACGCCAGCTTGGAGAAGGCGACGCCCACGTCGGCTTCGCCAGTGACCACGGCGACGTGATCTTGCGGGAAGATCTCACCCAAGAGTTGTTCCAGCACCTCGGCGGTACGCGGGGTGGATTCGCTCATCTTGATCATCGCCCGGTTACCGGCCGACAGCGCGGTGATCAGCGGGCCGACGGCGAGAAACAGCGGGTAGTTCCAGGGTACGATGATGCCGACCACGCCCAGCGGTTGGTACACCACTTGCGCCTTGGCCGGTTGAAAGGCGATACCGACCCGACGGCGTGAGGGCTTCATCCAGCGGCGTACTCGCTTGCTGGCGTAATGAATGCCTTCGAGCGAGGGCATGATTTCCGCCAGCCGCGTTTCGTCCGCCGAGCGACGGCCGAAGTCGTCGCTGATGGCGTCGATCAGCGCCTGCTGGTGTTTCAGAATCCCTTGCTTGAGAGCCTGCAGCTGCTGAATGCGTTCGTCGGCGGAGGGCATGGGGGCCTTGCGAAACGCCGCGCGCTGGGCGTCGAACAGGTTGTGCATGCGGCTGATGGACTGCTGCTGCTCTTGCATGTAGGCGATATCGGCTACCATGGTGCCTCCGTCGGCTGGGTCAGCTGTGCCAGCACTGTTTTGTTGTTATCGGCGCTGTTGTCGTCGGCGAGGTCTGTGAGTCCTGCCGTTGTCGGTCTGGACTGTATTTCTAGAGTAATTGCTCTAAAGTGTCAAATAATCTGTGAGTGAAGCCGACCAACGACCATGAAAACCCGCGACCGCATCATCGAAGCCAGCCTGCAGTTGTTCAACGAGCAGGGCGAGCGCGCTGTTACCACCAACCACATTGCTGCGCATCTGGGCATGTCGCCGGGCAACCTCTATTACCACTTCCGCAACAAGCAGCAGATCATTGCCGAGCTGTTCGAGCGCTACGCCGCTGAAGCCGAACAGAATCTGGCCTTGCCGCAGGGCCGGGCGCTCGATCTGGATGACAAGGCACGTTATCTGGAGTCGATGGGCGCCACCATGTGGCGCTACCGCTTCATGCTGCGCGACCTGGAGCACCTGCTGGCCAGCGATGTGGAGCTGGCTGCGCGCTATCGGGCGTTTTCGCGCCACTCCCTGCGGGCGATCGAGGCTATCTTCCAGGGCACGATTGATGCGGGCATTCTGGATGCCCGCTACGCCAACGCTGAGGTACTGGCGCTCAACAGCTGGTTGCTGATGACCAGCTGGGTCAACTTTCTCTGCACCACCATGCTCAACGACGCGCAGGATGACCTGACGCCGCAGATGCTGCGACGGGGCGTCTATCAGGTGTTGGCGCAGGAGCGCGGCCTGCTCAGCGAGGCCGCTCGCCCGGCGGTGGACGTGATGCTGGAACGGCTCTACTCGCCGCTCGCGGCAGACTGAAGCTGCTGTTGGAACCAGGCGGGAATGCGCCGCTCCAGATAGTAGCGCGGTTGCCAGGGCGGCCCTTCGATAAAGCCGACGTGACCACCGCCCTGGTGCAGTTCAAACTCGGTTTGCGGGCCGAGTTCGCTGAGCTGCGGCAGGCTGTGCGGGTAGACGAAGGGGTCGTTGTGGGCCTGAATCAGCAGACAGGGCACCTGAATTGCGCCGAGAAAATATCGGCTGCTGCAGCGTCGGTAGTAGTCCTGCGCGCTGGCATAGCCGTGCAGCGGCGCGGTCACCCGGCCATCGAAATCCCAGAAGGTATCCATTCCCTCCATTGAGCCCAACGCATCCAGCCGTGCCTGCTCGCTTTGCCTGCCTTGATGCTGGAACAGGCGCTTCTTGTTGCTGACGTAGGCCAGCATGTCACGCATGAAGCGGCTCTGGTAGACCCGCGAGAAGCCCACGCTGATGCGATCGGCGCATTGATCCAGCCGAAACGGCACCGAGACTGCGACCGCCGCGTGCAATGGGCATTGGTCCGCACATTCACCCAGATATTTGAGCAGCACGTTACCGCCCAGTGAGTAGCCGGCGGCCGCCAGTGTGCGCCCGGGATAGCGCAGCAGCACATGGTTGACCACCTCGGCCAGATCATCGCTGGCGCCAGAGTGGTAGGCGCGGGCGCTGTGGTTGGGCTCGCCCGAGCAGCCGCGCCAGTTGACCGCGACGCTACGCCAGCCGAGTTTCGCCAGTTGTTGTTGCTGGCCGAGGATATACAGCGAGCTGGAGCTGCCGGTCAGGCCGTGCAGCAGAACTACGCAGGGCGTATCGGGATGGTCCGGGCCGAACCAGTCGAGGTCGAGAAAGTCGCCGTCGGCGAGGGTCAGCCGCTCGCGCTCGCGATGCAGCAGGGGCGGACGGCGCAGCAGTGGGCTGAACAGGGTCTGCAGGTGGCCGCCGGGCAGCCAGCGCGCAGGCCGGAAGCGGCTCACGCTGCCCGGTGCCACAGGCTGTACCAGACCTGACCGGCGCGCTTTTCTCGGTGCAGTTGCCAGCTGCCGGGCAGGGTCAGCTGGCTGGGCGACTGCTCGCTTTCAATATAGATCTGCGCGTCGTCGGCCAGCCAGCCGTTGGCTTCCAGCGCGCTGCAGGCCGGTTCAAGCAGGCCCTGATGGAACGGCGGATCAAGAAACACCAGATCAAATTGACGCGGCGGCGTACCGCTCAGCAGGGACAGGCCGTCCTGCTGGACCACCTCGGCGCGATCGCATTCCAGTGTCTGCAGATGGCCGCGCAGGGTCTGCACCACATCCCGGCTGAGGTCACCGGCCAGAGCGCTGGCGGCGCCGCGAGACAGGGCTTCCAGGGTCAGCGCGCCACTGCCGGTGAACGGGTCCAGGCAATGGGCGCCGGGCACAGCGCTGCTCAGCCAGTTGAACAGCGTCTCACGTACGCGGTCGGGCGTCGGGCGCAGGCCCGGCTGCTCGGTAAAGCTGAAACGGCGGCTGCGCCACTCCCCGGCGATGATGCGTAGCTGGCTGACGCGCGCCTTGGTGCGAACGGGCTTCATGCGTCCTCGCTCTCTGTGGTCTGGGCTGCCGAGTCGCTCTCGGTGTCGCTGCTGTCTTGCTCCGGCTCCGGTTGCGGCGGGCCAACGGTGATGATCACGCGCTGGTCGGCCGGCAGCTGGCGGGCAAAGGCGTCGCGGATATCTTCGCTGGTCAATGCTTGCACGCGATCCAGGAACAGCTGCATGTAGTTCAGCGGCAGGTCATAAAAGCCGATGGCGCCCAATTGCGAGACGATGGCGCCGTTGCTCGCGGTGCTGAGCGGAAATTCGCCCAGCATTTGCTGCTTGGCGCGGCTCAGCTCGGTGTCGGTCGGGCCGCTACGGATGAACTCATCCAGCACCTGATTGGCGACGTCCAGCGCCTGCTCGGCCTGATCGGCGCGGGTCTGAATGCTGATATAGAAGGGGCCGGGCGCCTGCATGGCACTGAAGGTGCTGCGCGGCGAGTAGGCCAGCCCGCGTTGCTCGCGGATCTCATGGACCAGGCGTGAACCAAAGCCGCCACCGCCCAGGATCTGGTTGCCCAGATACAGCGCCGCGTAGTCCGGATCGTCACGGCTGATGCCCTGCTGAGCGATCAGCAGATGGGTCTGGTTGCTGGCAAAGTCGATGTGCTGGGTGCTGGCGCTGACCGGCTCGGGTGCCGGGGTACGCGGCGCAGCATCACCCTGCGGCATGGCGTCGGCCAGGTGCTGGGCCAGTTGCTCGGCGCGCTGGCGGTCGACGGCGCCAACCAGCGCAATCACCGCATTGCCGGCGTTGTAGTAGGTTTGCTGGAAGCGCTGCAGGTCTTCGCGGGTGATGGCGTTGATGCTCTCTTGCGTGCCGTCCGGCGGGATGCCGTAGGGGTGACCGGGATACAGGGTCGACCAGAGTGCTTCGCTGGCCTGGCTGTCCGGGCGCTGGCGGGCATAGCGCAGGCCGGCCAGCATCTGTTCGCGGATACGCTGCAGCGAGGCCTCGGGGAAGCTCGGTTTGGCCAGAATCTGCGCAAACAGCGACAGCGCCGGCTCCAGCTTGTCGCTGGCGGTCAGAGTGCGCAGGCCAAGCAGGCCCATATCGCGATGCGCGCTGTTGCTGAACTGCGCGCCCAGGCGTTCAAAGCCCGCAGCGATATCGCCGGCATCCAGATTGCCGGTGCCTTCGTTGAGCATGGCGTTGGTAAAACCGGCCAGGCCCGGCAGCTCGCCGTCGCGGCTGGCGCCGGCGGCAAACAGGATCTGCACATCCAGCATCGGCAGCTCATCGGCGTGCATGTAATAGACCGGAGTACCCTGGCTGGTCTGCCAGTGCTGCAGGTCCAGCCCGCGGCGCGCCGGCGGGGTGTCCAGGTCCAGCTCCTCCAGTGACTGCAGTGCGGGTAGCGGCTCGCCAAAGACTTCGCTGGCGGTGTCGGTGACGACCAGCGCCTCGGTAGGCACCTCGACCGGCTCGGGGATGGACTGCTCGGGCGCACGCTCAACCAGCAGGAACAGCATGCCGCCGAGTACCAGCAGGGCAATCAGCCAGCGCAGCGCGGAAAACGGGGAACGGGGGCTCATGGTTGTGCCTCCTCGGCAAGCGGCAGGTTGTAACTACGGGTCAGACGGTCGCGCACCAGGTAGCGGCGGGCTACCTCGCTGATCTGTTCTGGGGTAATGGCCTGCAGGGCTGCGGTGTCTTCGTCCACCAGCTCCCAGGACAGGCCGACCACCTCCAGCTCACCGATGCGATTGGCCTGCGCCATGATGCTGTCCTGGGCGTAGACCAGGCCGGCGACGACTTGGGCCTGCACGCGGGCCAGCTCGTCCTCGCTGGGCGGGTTTTGCTTGAGCTCGTCGATTTCCTGCCAGATCGCCTCTTCCAGCTGCGGCAGGTCAATGTTGCGGGCCTCGTTGGGGATGCCGCTGAAGACAAACAGGCTGTCGCCCCGGGTGAAGGCATCGTAGCCGGTGCCCACCGAGGTGGCGATGGCCTGGCCACGCTCCAGATGGCTGGGCAGGCGTGCGCTGTAGCCGCCGTCCAATACGGCGCCGAGCAGGCGCAGGGCATGGACTTCCCAGGCCTCGCTGGCGGTGTTCAGCGAGGGCACGTTGAAGCCCATCAGCAACGTTGGCAGTTGCAGGTCCAGATGCAGTGTCATGCTGCGCTCACCGGGCGCGGGTAGCTCCAGCGGTGTGCGAACCACCGGTTTGGCGCCGGCGGGCACGGCGCCAAAGTAGCGCTCGACCAGCGGCTTGACCGTTTCGGGGTACACATCGCCAACAATCACCAGCACCGCGTTGCCCGGCACATAGTGCTGTTTGTACCAGGCGCGCAGGTCCTCGATGCTCATGCGCTCGATGTCGTGCATCCAGCCGATGACCGGCTGGCGATAGGGATTGGCGGTGTAGGCCTGGGCGAGGAAGCGCTCGTAGGCGAGGCCGTTGGGGTTGTCATCCACGCGCATGCGGCGCTCTTCCTTGATGACCTCGATCTCCTTGATGAACTCGTCCTCGGGCAGGGTCAGCAGGTGCATGCGCTCGGCTTCGAGTTCCAGCGCGACGGGCAGCTGGTCACGGCTGAGCATCTGGTAGTAGGCGGTGTAGTCGCGACTGGTCATGGCGTTCTCGCTGGCGCCCAGGCTGCTCAGCAGGTGTGAGGCCTGGCCCGGCTCCAGATGCTCGCTGCCCTTGAACATCATGTGTTCCAGCGCGTGGGACAGACCGGTCTGCCCGGGCGGCTCGTCGACCCCGCCGACCTTGTACCAGACCTGCGAGACCACCACTGGTGCGCGGTGGTCTTCGCGGATAATGACCTTCAGGCCATTGTCCAGAGTGTAACTGTGGGTCGGTTGACGACTCTCGGCATGGGCGAGGGGCGTCAGCAGCGGGAGTAGAAGCAGGAGGTAACGCAAGGGCAGCATGCAGGTATCCTGTTGTGCGGCGTGGTCGAAGGGCGGGCCGGCAGACGGCGGCTGCGGGTCATACCGCCCTCGGCTGAAGTGGGGTAGGATAACCCAACCTTCAATGAGGCGGACATGCGCCGCCGAACTCAGATAGTGACACTTCATGTTTGGTTCCAAAGACAAGCCGCAAGACACCGACACCCAGGACAACAGCAAAGCCGAGAAGAAGGGGCTGTTTGGCTGGGCCCGGCGCAAGGACAAGCCCGCCGACGCACCGGCACAGACGGATGCGCCGGCGCCGCTGAGTGGCGACCTGAATACCATCGAGGGCCGTGAGGCCGCTGCGCGCGAAGCCGCCGCCTCGCTGTTTTCCGAGCTGGGCCAGCAAGCGCCGGCCGAGCCACCAGCCGAGGCAGTCGAGCCCGCAGTGCAGCCTGAAAGTGGCGGTTTTTTCTCGCGTATGCGCCAGGGGCTGTCCAAGACCAGCGCCAACCTCGGCGAGGGCATGGCCAACCTGTTCCTCGGCGAGAAAGAAATCGACGACGAGCTGCTTGAAGAGATGGAAACCCGTCTGCTGATGGCCGACGTGGGTATCGAAGCCACCACCATGATCATGGAAACCCTGCAGCAGCGCGTCACCCGCCGCCAGGTCGCCAGTCGCAAGGCGCTTTACCGTGCGCTGCAGGATGAACTCGAAGCGCTGCTGGCGCATGTGGCCAAGCCGCTGGACATCGACACCAGCAAAAAGCCCTATGTGATTCTGGTCGTCGGCGTGAATGGCGTCGGCAAGACCACCACCATTGGCAAACTGGCCAAGCGCCTGCAGGGCGAAGGCAAGCAGGTGATGCTGGCCGCTGGCGACACCTTCCGCGCCGCCGCCGTCGAGCAGCTGCAGGTCTGGGGTGAGCGCAACAAGATTGGCGTGATTGCCCAGCACACCGGTTCGGACTCTGCGTCGGTGATCTTTGATGGCCTGCAGGCGGCCAAGGCGCGTGGCGCCGACGTGCTGATCGCCGACACCGCCGGGCGTCTGCATAACAAGGATCACCTGATGGACGAGCTGGCCAAGGTCAAGCGCGTCATGGCCAAGCTGGATGCCGACGCGCCCCACGAGGTGATGCTGGTGCTGGACGCCGGCACCGGCCAGAACGCGATCTCGCAGACCAAACTGTTTGACCAGGCGGTTGGTCTGACCGGTCTGACGCTGACCAAGCTGGATGGCACTGCCAAGGGCGGGGTGATCTTCGCGCTGGCCAAGCAGTTCGGCCTGCCGATCCGCTTTATCGGGGTGGGCGAGCAGATCGACGACCTGCGGCCCTTTACCGCATCGGACTTTGTCGCGGCACTGTTTGGTCAGAAGCCATAAATGATTCGCTTCGAGCAGGTCAGCAAGCGCTATTCCAACGGTCATCAGGGGCTGGATAACCTCAGCTTTCATATTCGGACCGGCGAGATGGTGTTCATTACCGGCCATTCAGGCGCCGGCAAGAGCACCCTGCTCAAGCTGATCATGTGCATGGAGCGCCCCAGCAGTGGCGCCGTGCATGTTGGCGGGCAGAATCTGCGTGACCTAGGCAGTGACGATATTCCCTACCTGCGCCGTCAGGTGGGGGTGGTGTTTCAGAATCACCAGCTATTGTTTGATCGCACGGTCTTCGACAACGTCGCATTGCCGCTGATCATCAATGGCACGCCGAGTGATGAGGTGGGCCGCCGGGTGCGCGCCGCGCTCGACAAGGTCGGTCTGCTGAGCAAGGAAAATAGCTACCCCATTGCCCTGTCCGGCGGTGAGCAGCAGCGCGTCGGCATTGCCCGCGCCGTTGTGCACAAGCCTGCCCTGCTGCTGGCGGACGAGCCGACCGGTAACCTCGACCCGGAACTGTCGGCGGAAATCATGGGGCTGTTTGAAGACTTCAATCGCGTGGGGGTGACGGTGATCATCGCCAGTCACGACCTGCCGCTGATCGCCCGCCTGCACCACCGCACGCTGACCCTCGATCAGGGCCGCCTGCTGGCGGATGGAGAGTCCTGATGAGCGCCAATAAACCTACCCAGCCCGCTCGTCGCAAGGCGCCGAGCGGTGCCGCGCGCTCCCAGCGCAACTGGCGTCACCCGCTGCGCAGCTGGCTGGGCAGCCACCGTACCAGTGCCCTGCAGGCACTGGAGCGCGTGCGGCACTACCCGTTCAGCAGTGCCATGACCATTCTGGTCATGACCATCGCCCTGGCGTTGCCCATGGGGCTCTCGGTGCTGATCAATCAGGTCAAGCAACTGGGGGTGAACTGGCAGGAGGCGGCGCAGATCTCGGTTTATCTGGCCGATAGCGTCAGCGCCGAGCAGCAACAGACGCTGACCGAGCAGGTTGGTCAGCTCGCCGGTGTCGCCAGCGCCCAGCTGCTTGACAAGGACCTGGCCCTGGCCGAGTTTCAGCAACACGCCGGCATGGGCGACGCCCTGTTGCAGCTCGACTATAACCCCTTGCCCAG
The DNA here is from genome assembly GCF_003444685.1 of Pseudomonas abyssi. Lineage (NCBI taxonomy): Bacteria > Pseudomonadati > Pseudomonadota > Gammaproteobacteria > Pseudomonadales > Pseudomonadaceae > Pseudomonas > Pseudomonas abyssi. Next base: position 29,971 of record NZ_LMAZ01000009.1, read on the forward strand.
CGTCATCGTGGTGACCCCCAAGAGTATCGAAGGCGGCGCGGCTGCGCTGGAGCCGCTGCGTGACCGGCTGGTGGCGCTGGACGGGGTCGATCAGGTGCAGATTGACCTGCTCTGGGTCGAGCGCCTGTCGGCGATTCTGGCGATGTTCGAGCGCTTTGCCGGTGGTCTGGCGGTGCTGTTGATCATCGCCCTGTTGCTGGTGATGGCCAACACTATTCGCCTGGCGATCGAAAGCCGCCGCGAAGAAATTCTGGTCATCAAGCTGGTAGGCGGAACCGACGCCTTTGTCCGTCGTCCATTCCTCTATATCGGTGTGCTCTACGGCCTGCTGGCCGGCCTGCTGGCCTGGGTGCTGCTGGCGCTGGGGCTGGCCTGGCTGAATGTCACGGTGGAACGGGTCGCGGCGCTCTACCAGAGCGACTTCGCCTTGTTCGGCATGCCGTTCACTGACGGCCTGGCCCTGGTCTTCGGCGCCATGCTGCTCGGTCTCGCCGGCGCCTGGCTGGCGGTGGGACAGCACGTCAGGGCGATTGAGCCGCAGTGAGAGCAGCGGCAAGCGGCAAGCTTCAAGCTGCAAGTAAAACCTGGGCCGCAATCTCCGCACCGTCCGCTTTTGGCTTGAAGCTTGAAGCTTGAAGCTTGAAGCTTATGGCTTGCAGCTGGCGTCAGCCCAGTTGAACTTTAGCCTACGTTCACAGTCCGATTTTGCGGTGATACACTGGGCCGTCATTTTTAGCGAGGTAGCGCATGAGCACTGCACTGCAGCCTGTTCATAATCTGGCTCCGGGAGCCAATCTCGAAGCCTACATCCAGAGCGTCAGCAGCATTCCTGTTCTGAGCGCAGACGAGGAGCGCGTGCTGGCTGACCGCCTGTACTATCACGAAGACCTTGAAGCCGCCCGCCAGCTGGTCATGTCCCATCTGCGCTTTGTGGTGCATATTGCCCGCAGCTATTCGGGCTACGGCCTGGCGCAGTCCGACCTGGTGCAGGAAGGCAACGTCGGCCTGATGAAGGCCGTCAAGCGCTTCAATCCGGAGATGGGCGTGCGCCTGGTGTCCTTTGCCGTGCACTGGATTCGCGCCGAGATCCACGAGTTCATTCTGCGCAACTGGCGTATCGTCAAGGTGGCTACCACCAAGGCCCAGCGCAAGCTGTTCTTCAATCTGCGCAGCGCCAAGAAGAAGCTGGCCTGGCTGTCGCAGAACGAAGTTGAAGCCGTGGCCGCTGACCTGGGCGTGGCCGAGCGCGAAGTGCGCGAGATGGAAAGCCGCCTGTACGGGCAGGACCTGGGTTTTGATGGTGCTCAGGACGACGACGATGACCACGCCTACGCGCCGGTGCATTATCTGGAAGACAAGCGTTACGACCCGGCTACCCAGCTGGAGTCGGCCGACTGGTCTGACAGCGCCAGCAGCAGTCTGCTGAGCGGTCTGGACGAGCTGGACGAGCGTAGCCGCGACATTCTCTATCAGCGCTGGCTGGCCGAGGAAAAGGCCACTCTGCACGAGTTGGCGGCCAAGTATCAGGTGTCGGCCGAACGTATCCGGCAGCTGGAAAAGAACGCCATGAACAAGCTGAAAAAGAACCTCGAGACCGAGGTCGCCATCTAAGGCGTCAGTTGGACTGAAAGGGCATCCACGGGATGCCCTTTTTGTTGGTGAGGCCGTCCGCCCGACCACCCCATTTTGTGTACCCGATCAGATAACAAGACCAAGGAGTAACGCATGACGCGCCGTCAGGGTGTGCGACTGGCCACACTGTTTACTGTGGTAATTCTCGCTTTCTATGCTTTTGGCTACTGGCAGTCGAAGCCGGCTGCGCCGGAGCCGATGGACTGGTACGGCCAGTATCAGGAGTCGCTGTTCAAACCCCTGCAGGCCCAGCGTCTGACGCTGGCTGATACCGGTGCGGCGCTGGGGCACGGCACCCTGTGGATGATCAGCTCCGAGGGTGAGCCGCTGCTGGTGAGTCGCTACACCCTGGAGAGCGACGATCTGAGCTGGCGTGCCCAGGCGGTGATCGCGCTGACGCCCGAGCAGACTGACAGCCTGGTACAGGCCCAGGCCTGGCAGCCGGACTTGCCGGATCAGCCGATCAGCTCGGCGGTGGGTGATGCCCTCAAGGACCGCAAGGTCGTGCGCTTGAGCATGATCCCTAACGAGCCGATGTCGCTGGCGCAGGTGCAGGGCACCTTCGGCAATCCCGACCTGCGACTGCCGGTCAGCGAAGGCGAAGCCTGGGTCTATCCGAAGGTGGGGGCCGTGGTCGCCGTGGGCGAAGAGCAGGCGCATTCCATCATGTTTGGCCTGCGCGAGGACCTGGGCCAGTAGCCTAAGCGCGCAAATGCCCTGCACGCTTGATTGGGCTGTTTGGCGTTAATTGCAGCGACTTGATGATCCGCGCTGCTCAGATCTCCAGCCGGTTGCGCCAGTAACGCAGAGTCAGCCAGTCCGGCAGCGGCTTGCCGGCTTCCATCCGGTCGAGATAGTGTTGTCCGCCCAATTGCTGGCTTTGCTGACGAATCCAGTTGGCGCGGCGCAGGGCGTGCGGTGGTGGGCTGGCGGCATCCCAGTTCAGCGGGCTGGGCAGCACCGCCGCCAGCTGGGCCGATTGCTGGCTGGACAGGTAGCTGGCGCCTACACCGAAATGGTGCTGGGCCGCCGCTTCCACGCCATAGACGCCGTGATCCCACTCGGCGATATTCAGATACATCTCCAGAATCCGCTGCTTGGGCCAGATCAGCTCGATGCCGAGGGTAAACCAGGCTTCCAGTCCTTTGCGGATGTAGCTGCGGCCAGACCAGAGGAACAGGTTCTTGGCGACCTGCTGGCTGATGGTGCTGGCGCCGCGCAAGTTGCCGCCCTGCATGTTATGTTCCACGGCGGCGCGGATGGCCTTGAGATCAAAACCGTAGTGCTCGGCAAAGCGCTGGTCTTCGGCGGCGATCACGGCCATCTTCATGCTGTCGGGGATTTGCGCGTAGGGCGTCCATTGGTACTGGCGCTGATAGCCTGGCTGGTCGCGCTCGGTCACCCAGCGCTCGACCATCAGCATCGAGCCGGGCGTGGGTGCCCAGCGCAGCACGACGATAGGCAGCAGGCTGACGGCGGCGGCAATCAGCAGCCACTTGGCAATCTTGCGCAGGATACGTTTGAACATGGGCGTCCGGGTGGCGAGTCTGCCCGGAGTATAAACCGAGGGAGTAAAGCATGGCCAAGTGGCTGTTGATGTTGGCATCACTGAGTGGGCTCACCGGTGTGGCGCTGGGGGCGTTTGCCGCCCACGGGCTGCGCGGCAAGCTGCCGGAAAACCTGCTCAATGCCTTTCAGACCGGGGTGAGCTACCAGCTGTGGCACACCATGGCGTTGATAGGTGTCGCGCTGCTGTTGCTGCGCAGCCCGGAGAGCACGCTGCTGAAGGTGACCGGCGTGCTGTTCGCCGTGGGTATCCTGCTGTTTTCCGGCAGCCTGTACGTGCTGGCTCTCAGCGGCCTGGGCAAGTTGGGCATGATCACCCCGCTGGGCGGCGTGCTGTGGTTGATTGCCTGGCTGTGTCTGGGCCTCGCCGTCTGGCGCACGGTCTGAACTGGCGTGGCCAGCGGGCGGCAAAGGGCGTTATCATAGCGCCCTTGTCGCCGGTCAATAATGGCCGCGCCACGCTGCCTTATCATCTCCATCCGTTGTTACCGAGCGCCCATGCAGATTCTCTTGAACGGTGAGCCCCACCACCTGGACCAGCCCTTGACTCTCAGCGAGCTGATCGCGCAGCTGGGCCTGACCGGCAAGCGCCTGGCGGTCGAGTTGAACCTTGAGATCGTGCCGCGCAGCCAGCATGCCGACACTCGCCTGGGCGAGGGTGATCGGGTGGAAATCGTGCATGCCATCGGTGGCGGCTAACCCAATCCTCGTTGGAGACCCTGATGACTGATATGACCCAGGATGCGCTGGAAATCGCCGGCGTTCGCTATCGTTCCCGTCTGCTGGTCGGCACCGGCAAGTACCAGGACCTGGACGAGACCGGCCGCGCGATCGAAGCCTCGGGTGCCGAGATTGTCACCGTTGCCATTCGCCGCACCAACATCGGCCAGAACCCGGACGAGCCCAACCTGCTGGACGTGGTGTCGCCGGATCGCTATACCATTTTGCCGAACACCGCCGGTTGCTACACCGCCGATGAAGCGGTGCGTACCTGCCGCCTGGCCCGCGAGCTGCTGGATGGCCACAAGCTGGTCAAGCTGGAAGTGCTGGCCGACCAGAAGACCCTGTTCCCCAACGTGGTAGAAACCCTCAAGGCGGCCGAAGTGCTGATCAAGGACGGCTTTGACGTCATGGTCTACACCAGCGATGACCCGATCATCGCCCGCGAGCTGGCCGCCATGGGCTGCGTCGCGGTGATGCCGCTGGCCGGTCTGATCGGCTCCGGCATGGGCATCTGCAACCCCTGGAACCTGCGCATCATTCTGGAAGAAGCCACCGTGCCGGTGCTGGTGGATGCCGGTGTCGGCACCGCCTCTGACGCCACCATCGCCATGGAACTGGGCTGCGCCGGTGTGCTGATGAACAGTGCCATCGCCCACGCCGACCAGCCGGTGCTGATGGCCCAGGCCATGCACCATGCCGTCGTGGCTGGCCGCGCTGCCTATCTGGCCGGCCGCATGCCGCGCAAACTCTACGCTTCGGCGTCCTCGCCGCTGGACGGCACCCTGCGCTGAGCAGGCTATTCTTCTGTCAGGCGCTCTTCGGGGCGCCGTTTTATCCGACTCACGACCGAGCACCTCATGTCCGATACGCCCGAACTGCCCGACAGCGCAGAGACCCCCAACACCGATAACCCGCCACGCCGCGCCATTCGCAGCTTCGTCATGCGCGCTGGCCGTATGACTGAAGGCCAGCAGAAGGGCATTGATCAGGGCTGGCCGCGCTTTGGTCTGACGCTGGATCAGGGCATGCTCGACCTGGATGCCCTGTTTGGTCGCAGCGCACCGCGCACGCTGGAGATCGGCTTTGGTATGGGCCACTCGTTGCTGCAGATGGCCGCCGCTGCGCCCGAGCAGGATTTTATCGGCATTGAAGTACACCGTCCGGGTGTTGGCGCGTTGCTCAACGGCTTGCTGACAGAAGGGCTGAACAACGTACGGGTATTCGACTGCGATGCGATTGAAGTGCTCAACCGCTGCATCCCGGATGGCAGTCTGGACCGCTTGCTGCTGTTCTTCCCGGACCCGTGGCACAAGAAGAAGCACCACAAGCGTCGCATCGTGCAGCCGGCCTTTGCCGAGCAGGTGCGCCGCAAGCTGAAGGTCGGTGGTGTGTTTCATATGGCTACCGACTGGGAGCACTACGCCGAGCACATGCTGGAGGTCATGAACGTCGCCCCCGGTTATCGCAATCAGGCGGGTGAGGCCGGTTATGTACCGCGCCCCGAAGAGCGCCCGATCACCAAGTTCGAGCGCCGTGGCGAGCGCTTGGGCCACGGCGTGTGGGACTTGAAGTTCGAACGAGTCGACTGATCAGGCGGTTGTGCGCGCCGTTCGCCTGACTGGATCCCCGCCTGCGCGGGGATGACGAGGAGTAGGTGGGCGCGTTGTTGTAACGGCGGCCCTCTGAACTGTCCTTGAGGGCCGAGCGCTTGCTCGGCCTTGGCGTTGCATGAAGGTACGCTGGTCGAGCGGGCTCGACCTCCCCGGTAGGCGCTATATGCAGGTATTTTGGCGCTTCGGCACCAGGCCGATCTTTGGCGCCTATAACAGCCACTCCACCCAGCCGTCATTCCCGCGCAGGCGGGAATCCAGCCACACGGGGCAGGCCCTAGCGCCGCACCCACACCTCAACCCGTCCATTGCGCCGCGCGCCGCTTTCCCCGCCGGCCGAGCCTACGGGTTTGTAGTGCCCGTAACCGATATGGCCCTGTACCGGTGAGCCCATGTCGCGCAGTGCCTTGGCGGCGGACAGCGCGCGCAGCTCGGAGATCATCTGGGCACGCAGCTCATGGCTCTGCTGGTCGGCAAAGCCGATCAGCATGATGTCGCGGCTGCTTTTGCCGCTCTGTGTGAGGTATTGCTGAATGCGCAGCAGGTCGCGCTTGGCCTTGTTGTCGAGGTCGGTGTGGCCCTCGTCAAAACGAATGTTGACCGACAGCCGCTGATAGTTGGCGGTCAGGCGTTTGAGGCTGTCCGGCACACTGTCGTCCATCACCGGGTCCACGGCGAAGGGCGTCTGCGAGAAGAAACCGGACTCAGCCACCAGCGCCTGACCGGCGTCGCTCTGGGCGAAGGCAACAAACTCCTGCGCCAGCGGCTCGCCGCCGGTGCCGGGGGTGTACAGGTAGAGGCGGCGCGACAACGGGTAGTCCTCAGTGGCCACGGTCAGCTTGCTGGGCTTGAGCGCCGGAGCCTCGCCGTCGGCAATCGCCAGCAGCTTGGCATTGCGGACCGAGGCAAAGCCGGCAAAGCCGATGCCGCCGGGGTTGGCGGTCACGTCGTCAGACAACTGGTCATTGGACTCATAGCGTCGTGCGCTCTCGGTCAGGCTGTAACGCCCGGCCAGCACCAGCTCCTTGAAGGTGTCCCAGGTGCCGGATTGCTCATCACGGGCGTAGACCTGAATCGCCCGGTCCGGCCCGCCAACCTCCGACCAGTTACTGATCTCGCCGGCAAAGATACGCGCCAGGGTATCGATGTTCAGCTGGTTTACCGGGTTGGAGGGGTGGGCCAGAATCGCCAGGCCGTCGATGGCGATGATGTGCTCGCTGTCGCCGCTCAACAGGTCTGCCCGGCTGGCCATAGCTTGGGCCTCGCTGCCCTTGACTCGGCGCGATGCTGCCCAGACGTCGGCCTGTCCGGCGGCCAGGGCGCTGTAGCCGGTGCTGGAGCCATGGGCTGCCACCAGCACCGTCAGCGGTTGGCCGTTGCGCTGGGTACTGAGGATCGTCTCGTTGGCGGTGCCGGTGCCCTCGCTGGTCACCGGTTGGCCGCTCAGCTGTTGCAGAAACTGGGTCATCAGCATCGGCGCCAGGGTCGCACCGATGGTGTTGGAGCCGTGCACTTCCAGTGCGTGGGCGCTGACCAGGCTGGGCAGCAGGGCAAGGGAGAGCCACAGATGGCGAAGGGAATGCATGATGGACCTCATTCATCGGACAGCAGGTGTGCGGGCTGTCAGAGTGCGACAGTGAGATGACATGCAGGTTACAGAGGGGTGACGCTTGGGCGTTACGCGCGCTCTGGCTAGCGGGTCACACGGCTGTACTCGGCGCGTGGCCAAAGCTGCGGCAAGGGTTCCCGGCAAGACGGTTGATGCTGCGGAGCGTGCTATGAACCATAATGCGGAGGAACCAGACGACGAAGCGCAATGTATGGATGTAACCCCGCTTTACGACCCCCGCACCCTGATCATGTTGGCCACGCTGTTGATAGGGGTCATGGGCATGGTGTTGCTGCTCATGGAGCGGGCCAGCACGCTCGGTATCCCCGGTGTACGCGACTGGGCTATCGGCTCGATGCTGGCGGCCCTGGCCGGCGTGCTGATTATCTTGCGTGGTGTGGCCCCTGAATGGCTGAGCTTTACCGTGCAGAATACGGCAGCCATGCTGGCGTATACCTTCTACTGGGTTGGCAGTGCGAAGCACTTTGCTCAGCAACCCCGGCTTCACGCCTGGGTTGTACTGTTTGCTCTGGCCTGGATCGGCCAGACCTACTTTACCCATGTCGTCGACAGCCTGCGTGGCCGTTATCTGAGCCTGACGGGCTACGTCTTTGCCGCCAGCCTGATGCACGCTGCGGTATTTGTCCGGCAGATCTTGCGGAACCGCGCTAGCCACCGGCGTCGTTCGTTGGGGCTCTATTTCACCGCTTTCTGGATCGGCTTCTCGTGCCTGGTGTTTGGCGCCCGCTGGACCCATGCGCTGCTTCTGCCTCAGCACGGGCAAGGCATGCTGGAGGTGTCCTGGTTGCAGGCGCTGTACCTCGGCACCTTCACCTTTGGCCTGGTGATCGTCAACATCGGCTTTCTGCTGCTGGTGTCCGAGCGCATCCGCAGCAACTTTGAACAGCTGGCCATGACCGACACGCTGACCGGCGTACGCAGCCGCCGGGCGGTGGTAGACGCCGCCAGCGATCTGTTCAAGCGCAGCCGGCGCAGCGGTGAACCCTTCTCGGTGTTGTCACTCGACCTGGACCACTTCAAGGCCATCAACGACCAGCATGGTCATCAGATAGGAGACCACGTGCTGCAGGCCTTCTGTCGCCGTATGGAAGACACCTTGCGCCAGTCCGACGTGTTCGGCCGGCAGGGTGGCGAGGAGTTTATCCTGCTGCTGCCGGCCACCACGATGGCCCAGGCCAGCGAACTGGCTGAGCGCCTGCTGTTGGCCGCCGTGACCAGCGAGCCTGGGCTGCCCGGCGTGACGGTCAGCATTGGCCTGACCGACTGGCGCCGCGACGACACCTCGATTGATGACCTCTTCAACCGCGCCGACCGCGCCCTCTACGCCGCCAAGGCGGCGGGTCGCAACAACGCCCAGTATTGCTAGTGGCTCAAAGCGCATGCGCAATTAATCGGTGCGTCCCTAGTACAGGTGCTTGAGATCGTGCTTGACCACCGCATCCACCACCAGCGTGGTCGCCTTGCCGAGCAGGCCGCGGCCGTTCATGTGCTCGGACAGCATTTTTGAAAACGCCGGTATCGCGTCTTCTGGCAGGTAGGTCGCCGAGTCCCACAACCCCGCGCTGGTCAGCTCCGGGCAATGCTGAAAGCGATAGCGCTCGACCTCCAGCACGCTAGCCACCTTCGGCGCCTTGTTGTTCACCGCCAGTGGTTTGAGCACCTCCGGGTCGCTGGTGAGCCAGGCGCGGCCAGCGACAGACAGCACCGTGCTGCTGCCGGGATGGACCAGCGACAGCCGCAGTGCACCGTCCTCAATGATATTGGTCAGCGTGCACGCTACCTTGTTGCCCGGACGCTCGGGGATTAGCAGGGTGCTGGGGCCAAGAGGCTGCACAAAGCCCTCAGGGTCACCGCGTGGGGACAGCTCGGTATGCTCGCCCTGCCGGGTCAGCATCAACAGATACGGCGCCTGTGCGACAAAGGCCAGTGCGCGTGCGCTCAGGGCGTCGCCTTCCTCCGCGACGAAGGGCTGGCCAGGCTCGCGGGCCTGCCAGAAATCCGCCCGCACCTTGGCGCGTGAACAATGAAGGAACAGCGCCTCAGCCCGAAACGCCAGCACCTGGCCGCTCGCATCCGCTTGCAGGACGCAGCGGCCATTGGCGCGCAGGCTGAAGCCTACGCCGGGCATAACGAAATACAGGCTGCAGGCCAGCCCCTCTGGCTGCAGCTGCGGAGCAGGTTTGGACGCAGGCCAGCGCAGCAAAATGTCTTGCCCCTCGGCCTGCAGTACCGGGTGGTTGCGCAGGTCCAGATAGGTCACATCCAGCGCGTCATCAATAAAGCCAACTGCACAGAGCGAGGCCTGGTGGATGATGGTCAGGCAGTAGTCGTCGAGTGCGCGCTGCAGGCGCTTGTGCATCATTGCCGGCGGTGAAGGAATCAGCGCACGCAGCGCCTCCAGGGAGTGGATATGGTGCTCGTTGTGCATGGTGCGGCCTCTGGCTGTGGATAAGCTGATGCTAGGGCGCAGGCTCGCTGGCGACCATTGCAGCGGCGATCAATAAGTCTGGCTTTTGGTTGCACACTAGTGCTGGTGCGACAGTGGATGGACCGTTAGAGTCGGGGCTGCAACCCACGCAGGAGCGAGGCAAGATGGGCAAGCACACCAGCGTATCGGCCGTGGCGGTACTCGATCTGCACGATCTGCTGCTGGCGTTGAATGTGGTCAGTGCGCAGCAACTGCACGCCGCGGGCATCTACCGTGAAACGCTGCTTGATCAGCGCGCCAACGCCGCGCCGTTGCAGGAGCAGCGGGTCAGCGAGACCCTGCTGCTGATGCTTTGGCAGCTGGCCGAGCGCCACAGCACACAGCCCGAGCTTGGTCTGATCATCGGTCAGCAGTACAACCCGGCCGCTCACGGCGTGCTCGCCAGCTGGTTGCGGCACTGCCGCCGCGTCGGCGAAGCGCTCGCGGTATTCCAGCGCAATATCGCGCTGATGAACCCCTCGGAACGCTGGACGCTGAGCGAAGGCCAACGCGCGCTGACGCTGACAGTCGACTTCGCCGCCGACCGCGCCTACCCCCAGATCGCGGCAGAACGCAGCCTCAGCGCTCTGCTGTGCTGGTCAGCTGAAATGACCGGCACCACCGTGACGCCGCTCAGCTGCGAACTGATGCGCCCGCGTCCGCAGCAGATGGAACTCTTCGAGCAACTGTTCGGGCGCAACCTGCGTTTCAACGCCGACCGCAATCGCCTGCAGCTGCCGCGCGCCTTTCTGGATACCCCAATCACCGGCGCCAATGACTATCTGCGACAGATGCTTCAGGCCCGCGCGCAGGAGGCCTTGAAGCAGGTCGAACAGGGCTGCAGCCTGAGCCGCACCGTCAGCCGGTTGATTCGTCAGAGCCTGCCCAACAAACTCAGCCTCGACCACATCTGCGCCCAACTGCACCTGAGCCGCCAGACCCTCTACCGTCACCTTAAACAGGAAGGCACCAGCTACACCGAACTGGTCAACCAGATACGTAGGGAGCTAGCCCAGACTCTGATAGAGCAGGGCCTGACCATGGAGCGGGTAAGCGAGCAGCTGGGGTTTAAGGATGCGAGTACGTTTTATCGGGCGTGCAGGCGGTGGTACGGCGCGGTACCCAATTCGCGCATAGCAAAGCCTGAATCCTCACGATCATGAGGTTTTTGCTATCTTGCATGAATCACGACGACAATCCTCACAAACGTCAGGATTGTCAGTGATCATTGAGGTTGACGATGAAATTCCACATCAGCTCCCCGGAGCAAATAGGGCCGCTCGTCAGAGCCAGCCGCAAAGCCATGCAGCTGCGTCAGGACGCCGCCGGCAGCATCGGCGTGTCGGAAAACTTCCTCGGCGAGGTCGAGCGCGGCAGTGACTCCGTGCAATGGGGCAAGCTGTTTCAGGTCATTCAGGAGTTGGGGTTGTTCCTCTCGGTCGAGGTGCCGGAGCCCTTTGCTGAACAGATTCAGGCCAGGCTGAAGGCGGCACAGAGCAAAGGCGCCGGTTTTTCTTCGCCCGCCGACGGAGGTTGCCGTAGATAAGCAGACACCTGCTGATCCAGGCCGCTGATGCCATCAGCGCCGCTGGACGAGGTGCTGGCGGAAAATACTCAGTAGGGAGAGGCCAGACCTGAATTGAGGGCCTCCTTTGCCTGAGAGATACGTCTGCTGCGGAGTATCAATGCCATTTTTATTCATGACATGGTTGCGTAGGTGAGACCCTTATCGCTCAGCGCCTGACCATGGCGCGGGTGAGTGAGCAGCAGGGGTTTAAGGATGCGCGCTCTTGTTATCGGGCGTCCAGGTGGTGGTTGGATGTATCTCCGGGGAACGTGCGGTGGCCTTTGGTGGTTCAGTCCGACAGCACGCAACGATTGCGACCGGTTTCCTTGGCACGATACAACGCTTGGTCAGCGCGCTTGAGCAGGGTGTGCTCGGTATCGGTCGCCATGAACTGGGCGATACCGATACTTGCGGTAACCGGGATATTCTGGCCGTCATGCTCAAACGCCGTTAAGGCAATACTCAGGCGCATGCGTTCAGCCAGGGCAAGAGCCCCTTCGATCGAGCACTCGGGCAGGAACGCCACAAACTCCTCACCGCCGTAGCGGCAAATTTGGTCGGTAGTACGCACCGCAGCACAGGCGCGCTGAACGAACTCGCGTAGCACAGCGTCGCCCGCGTCATGGCCGTAGTTATCGTTGATGCGCTTGAAATGGTCGAGATCAATCAACAACACGGACATGGCGGCGGCGCCACGTCTAACGCGTGCCGCTTCCTTGGATAGCAGGTCGAAGAGATAGCGCCTGTTGAATGCGCCGGTCAGCGGATCGGTGTTGGCTTGCCTGGCCAACTGCTTGTTGGCTGTGAGCAACTCTTGGGTGCGTACTGCGACCTTGCGTTCCAATTGGGCATTGGCCTGCTCCAATTCATTGAGCAATCGTCGGCGCTCGACAAAGGCTTGCACCATGCCCTCAACCCAGGGACGCCATACCAACGGCACCTCCGGTGTCGGTGGAGCCACCTCGTCGGTGGTATGAGCGACGTAGTCCGCTACGCGCATTGTCGGATGTACTAATACCCGCCAGAGGACGAAGTTTGCCAAGGCAACCCCGATCACCAGCACCAGCGCGAGCTGTAATTGCGGCATGAACGCCGCGAGCACCCGGGTTGTGACAACCTCGCGTGGCAGCAGGAACAGCACAAGCCACTCTGGGCTATCCAGCTTGTCCAACAGCAGCCAGTGATTGTCTTGGTGCGTGCCATCGAGCGCCTTGAGGCTGTCGCCCTGGCCCGGCATATCGGGTAGAACCGAGCTTAGCTGGGGTACTGCTGACCTCCCCGTGTGCAGGTTGCTGCGATCGGCAAGTACCTGCCCGTATTGGTTGGCGATAATTAGCCTGCCTGACTCATCAGGGAATGAGTCGAGCTCGCCCTGCAGAAAGCTTAGAAGTACATCGACCGCGACCACCCCGACAAAATGTTCGTCCCAGTACACCGGCTGCCCAAGAGAGACCATCAAGCCTGCTCCGGCCTGATCGACGTAGGCCGGAGTCCAGAATCTCTCGCGTTGCGGGTTCTGCGCTGGCAACGCCATTCTTGCAACATCGTAGTACTGCCAGGAGCTGTGTAGAAAATCGCGAACACCGTTGTGCTCGCCGAGCAAGACCTGACTTGGCGTCCAAGGAGAGATGGCGAGCATGTCCTCGCCTGCGGTATAGAAATAGGTCCAGCGCAGAAAGGGTGAGGTTGCCTGACCTGTGCCGAGCCGATCAAGCAGCGAAAGCGCCAGGTCAAGGTGAGAAGCGCCATTGGCTGTGCCTGTAGCCTGGATCGAGCTTAGTCCAAGTATCTGTCCAAGGCGGTCTTGTGCTGGTAGTGCGCTGAGTGCGTCAAGAGTAAATTCTCCGTCGTCAGATGACTGCATGGCCTGTTGCACTGCGCGGCGTAAGCCGGAGCTTCCAGCGTAGGGAACCTGGTGAGCAAAGCCGTTGGACCAGACTGCCAGCTGTGCTACCGCGTCATCTGCGGCTCTGAGATTGGTACGCAAGTGCAGCGCCATTTCGTGCACGCGCTGCTTGGCGAGTGAGATTTCGACGGACTCCTGCTTCTTCCAGCCGATCCAAACGGTCAGCGCCACGACCAGCAGAAAGGTGGCCGAGCCGAGCAGCATCAAAACCAGATAGTATCGAGACAGGTTGTGTACTGGCGATTTTGCCAAAGCGCAGACCATCCGTTTTCAAGTGTCAGGGTGGTTGATTCAGAATAGTTCAGGAAATGTCCTTTGCGCATGGCTTCTGAGCGTTTGAACGTTGGTTGGTATTTGCGACTTTCAATCCACCCCACCAATACCCTCACATACGCCTCGGTAACTCAACTGGTTACCGTGACTGGCGGGTTCTACACTGGGCGACATTTGACCAAACAGGAAAAGCTCCCATGACTTACGAGACCCTCGATTACCAGGTGGAGGACGGTGTCCTTACGCTGACGCTGAACCGTCCTGACCGCATGAATGCCTTTAACGGCCTGATGCGTCGTGAGCTGATTGCGGCCTTTGATGCAGCCGATGCCGATGATGCGGTGCGTGTGGTGATCATGACCGGTGCCGGTCGTGCCTTCTGCGCCGGTGCGGATCTGGAGAAGGGCGGTGATACCTTCAACCGTCACAAGCGTCAGGATCAGCCCGAGGGTGATGACCTGCGTGATGGCGGCGGTACTGTCTCGCTGCGTATCTACGAGTGCACCAAGCCGGTCATCGTTGCCTTTAACGGCGCGGCTGTCGGTGTGGGCGTGACCATGAGCCTGCCTGCTGACATTCGCATGGCCTCGACCAATGCCAAGTTCGGTTTCGTGTTTGCCCGCCGTGGTATCACCATGGAAGCCTGCTCCAGCTGGTTCCTGCCGCGCCTCGTTGGCCCGATGCAGGCGGCTGAGTGGGTTTATACCGGCCGTGTCTTCAGCGCCGAAGAAGCGCTCAAGGGTGGTCTGCTGCGCAGCGTGCACGAGCCGGACGAGCTGCTGCCGGCGGCGCGTGAGCTGGCCCGTGAGATTGCCGACAACACTTCTGCCATGTCCGCCGCGCTGAACCGTCAGCTGTTGTGGCGCATGATGGCGGCGGATCACCCGATGGAAGCGCATATCATCGACTCGCGCGCGATTGCCTTTATGGGTGAGTCCGAAGATGCGAAAGAGGGCGTCAGCTCCTTCCTGGAGAAGCGTGCGCCGCAGTTCAAGTTGCGTCCCAGCCAGGACAAACCGCCGTTTTATCCCTGGTGGGAAGAGCGCAAGTTCCGCTGACAGATCGCTGAGAAACTACCTGCGTTGGCATTACTGCGTTAAAAGCCGCCGGAAAATGCTCATTTACTGCTTGTAAACTGCGCTTTTCCGGCGACTTTTGCCTTGTACTGCCTGCCTCGGCAACGTTTCTCAACGATCCGCTGTTCGAGCGTGAGAGTTGGCGCGCTGCTGACTGAATCCGACGCCCGCGCACGTTCTGTGTGCGGGCGTTTCAGTGTTAGGCTTTGGCTTTTTCTACCCAATGGGAGCTGTTGCCATGAGTCGTCACTTTGAATCCGCCCCGGGCCTGTGCGAAAACCGCGATCCGGCTACCGAGGGGTTTGTCTTCAACCAGACCATGCTGCGCATCAAGGACCCGAAGGCGACGCTGGATTTCTATACCCGCGTGATGGGCATGACGCTGGTGAAGAAGCTGGATTTTCCGGCGGGCAAGTTCAGCCTGTATTTTCTGGCCGCCGTCGACAGTAACGCGCTGGACACCTGGTCAGATGATCCGGTCGAGCGCACCCACCAGACCTTCGGCCGTCCGGCCATGCTGGAGCTGACCCACAACTGGGGCACTGAAGACGATCCGGAGTTCAGCTATCACAACGGTAACGAAGAGCCGCGCGGGTTTGGCCATATCGGTTTTGCGGTGCCGGATCTGGAGGCGGCCTGCGCGCGTTTCGAGGAGCTGGGTGTGTCCTTCGTCAAGCGTCCGCAGGACGGCAAGATGCACAACATCGCCTTTATCCGTGATCCGGACGGGTACTGGATCGAAATTTTTGCGCCGGGTGGCATGGCGTAATAGAGCGGTTCACGCCTGACGCTGATCGAGCGGGAGCTCGACCTGTCCGGCTTCTGGACCCTGTTGTAGGGGGGCAAGCGCGCAGCGTTGCCCACCAATCGGCGGTACGACCCGCTGTGCCGAGCGAGGGCGGCCGGTGGAGAAGCCGTTGGCGTTCTCCACCCTACAGGCGGTGCAGTGCTGCTTTTTTACGGGAAGTGCGCGCCGTCCAGCGTGCCCTGCTGGGTGCGTTTGTCGTATTCGCGGTCGTCTGCTGCAAGTTGTTCCTGCAGGCGGCGGCCGGTGGCGTTGGCGCTGGCCTGCAACTGATCGCAGGAGCTGGCCGGTGGCAGCGCCATGATCGCCCGTTCTATTTCTCTGGCGCTGTTCAGTGCCAGCTCTACGTGCCCTTCCTGATGTGCCTGCAGCGCGAGCAAGTAGGCGTCCCATTGTTGCTGCACGCTGGCCGGGCGCTGCGGGTCGGGTAGCAGGCGCGGCTGGTGCAGGGTCACACTCACCTCGGTACGTACCTCGGTGATGCGGCACTGGCCCGGCGTGGACTCCCAGTTGAAGTGCCATTCAACCCGGTTGGCGCTGTGTTGCCGGTGGCGGTTCAGGCTGGCGCGAATGGTGTCGACGGTGGCGCCGCTGACATCAAAGCTCTCCACGCGGTTCTGCAGCCGTGGCTCAGCGCTGACCGGGCCTGTCGCCAGCAGCAGTGGACCGAGCAATAACGGCAATAGCCACCGGCGGTGCATCAGATCGGGTCCATCAGCCGCTCAAGGGCGGCGCGGCAGCGGTTGGGGATGGGGAAGGCGGTGTTGCTGGTGCGGTCGACAAATACATGGACGAAACGGCCCGCCGCGCAGGCCTCGTCACGGCCCTGCTTGAACACCGCGAGTTCGTAATGCACCGAGCTGCTGCCCAGGCGCGCCACCTTGACGCCGATTTCGATGGCGTCAGGGAAGGCGATGGGCGCGAAATAGTCGCAGTTGGAGCTGACCACAAAGGCGACCTGGTCGCCCTCGTGGATGTCCAGCCCGCCTTCGGCGATCAGCCAGCTGTTCACCGCGCTGTCGAAGTAGCTGTAGTAGGTCACGTTGTTGACGTGGCCGTAGATGTCGTTGTCGTGCCAGCGGGTGGTGATGGCGTGCAGGTAGTGGTAATCGCTGCGGGTGGGCTTGCTTGTACTCATGATTGCTCCGCTTGCGGCTCAGTAGGCCAGGTTGTAGATGGCGAGCGCGTCCGCTTCGGTGACCTCGCGCGGGTTGTTGACCAGCAGACGCTGCTGCAGCATGGCGTCCTTGGCCAGCATCTCCAGCTTGTCCTTAGGCACACCGGCATCGCGCAGACGGCTCGGCAGACCGCAGCGTGGGCTGAGCTCGCTCAGGGCGCGCACCAGTTGTTCGGTCAGGCTGTCGGCGTCACCGGGTACCAGGCCATGGCCGACGATCAGCGGGGCCAGCTCGGCGTACAGCGGCGCGGCGGCCGGCGCGTTGAATTCGATAACGGTTGGCAGCACCAGTGCGTTCGACAGGCCGTGCGGAATATGGAAGTGACCACCCAGCGGGTAGGCCAGTGCGTGGACCGCAGCGACCGGGGCATTGGCGAAGGCCTGGCCGGCGAGCAGCGCGCCGAGCAGCATGGCCTGGCGCGCTTCGCGATTCTGACCGTCCTGCACCACCGCATCCAGGTTGCCGGCCAGCAGGCGCAGGGCCTCACGGGCGAGCATGTCGGACAGCGGGTTCTTCTTCAGTTTGCTGGTGTAGGCCTCAATGGCGTGCACCATGGCGTCGATGCCGGTAGCGGCGGTGACGTGGGCGGGCAGACCCAGGGTCAGGTCGGCATCCAGCAGGGCCAGATCGGGCAGCAGGATGGGGGAGACGACGCCCATCTTGGTGGTGGCGCCGGTGGTAATGATGGCGATCTGGGTGACTTCCGAGCCGGTACCGGCGGTGGTCGGCACCTGAATCAGCGGCAGGCGCTGGCCGCGGGCATTGCCGACGCCGTAGATGTCCTGCAGGGTCTGCGTGCAGTTTGGGTGCGCCAGCAGGGCGACCAGCTTGGCCACATCCATCGAGCTGCCGCCGCCAAAGCCGATGATCAGCTCGGCCTGCATGGATTTGGCTTGCTCGACGGCTGCCAGCACCACGGACTCCGGCGGGTCTGCTTCGACCTGGTCAAACACTTCGGCGGCGACCTGCGCTTTGGCCAGGGCCGGCAGTACCCTGTCGAGCAGGCCGATCCTGGTGATGCCCGGGTCGGTGACGACCAGTACGCGGTGGGCATCACGCAGCTTGCACAGATCGCCAAGCTGGGCGGCCGAGCCGGATTCGCAGAGGATTTGCGCGGTGGTGGCAAAGCTGAAGGGATTCATCGGGCCTCCGGGTTGGGTGTGGTTCGATCTGCTGCGCGCCCTGTGGGCCGCGGCTGTTGTTGTGCGGTCGTCGCCGGTTGCTCACCGGCTGGCGAGATCGAAATCAGTGTCCAGACTGAGTCAATTCTCCTGACTGAGCGGCCATGCAGCAAGGGCTATTGATGTTACCGATGGTAATTTACAGTGTGGCGGGGCGAGAGGAGCGGGCTCCGGCTCGACCATGCAAGCTGCTGCAGCTCCGTGGCCGAGTTGGAAATAGCGGCCTAGAGAAACATTTCCAGCAGGTCGTTGAGAAACAGGCGACCACGTTCGGTTGGGCGCAGTTGCTGTTGCCAGGGTTCGAGCAGGCCTTTGGCCTCGGCCTGGTTCAGGGTGTCGGCGATCCGTTCCAGTGACTGGCCGGTGCGCTCGGCGTACCAGGCGCTGGGTACGCCATCGACCAGTCGCAGGGCGTTCATCAGAAAATCGAAGGGCAGCTCGTCGGCGTCCAGCGTCTTGCTGCCAGCCAGATAGGCTTTCTCCGGGGTCAGGTAGTCCTTGGGCAGGCGGGTCTTCCAGTAGCGCTGTACGGCGCCGTTGGCGTCGGTCAGCTTGCCGTGGGCGCCGGCGCCCAGACCCAGAAAGTCGCCGTACTGCCAGTAATTCAGGTTGTGGCGGGCGCGGCGGCCGTTACGGGCATAGGCCGAAATCTCGTACTGGGCGTAGCCGCCGGCGGCCAGGCGCTGCAGCCCGGCTTCCTGAATCGACCAGAGGATGTCTTCCTCGGGCAGCGTGGGCGGGCGCGAGTAGAACACGGTGTTGGGTTCCAGCGTCAGCTGATACCAGGACAGATGCTCGGGCGCGAGCGCCATCGCCTGGTCAATGTCGGCCATGGCCTGGGCGTGGTCCTGATTCGGCAGGCCGTGCATCAGGTCGAGATTGAGGTTATCGAAGCCGGCGCGGCGCGCCATCTCGACCGCGCCGAGCGCTTCGCGGTCGTCATGGATGCGGCCCAGCGCCTTCAGGTGTTCGGGGTTGAAGCTCTGGATGCCGATCGACAGGCGGTTGATGCCGGCCAGCCGGTAGTCGCGAAATTTGGCCTGCTCGAAGGTGCCGGGGTTGGCTTCGAGGGTGATTTCGATGTCGTCTGCGAACGGCACGCGCTGATTCAGCGCCTGCAGCAAGCGATCCAGCGCGGCGGCCGAGAACAGGCTCGGCGTGCCGCCACCGAAGAAAATCGACGTCAGCGGCCGGACGGGCAGGCCGCCGAGCAAGCGCAGGTCCTGCTCCAGATCCTCGATCAGAGCGTCAACGTACTCGGTCTCGGGCAGGGCATCGTGACTGGTGTGCGAATTGAAATCGCAGTAGGGGCATTTTTTGACGCACCAGGGGATGTGGATGTAGGCCGCCAAGGGCGGCGGCTGCAAGCCATAAGACGGGGGCGTTGCCCCCTCAAGCTGCAAGCGGTCCGTGCTGGCGTTTGGGTTTGCTTGCCGCTTGCCGCTTGCCGCTTGTGGCTTCACAGGCCCAGCCTGGCTTTTAGTAGGGCCATGGCGCGGGCCCGGTGACTCAGCTGGTTCTTCTCTTGCGGGCTGAGTTCGGCGCTGGAGCAGTCGCGCTCCGGCACCCAGAACAGCGGGTCATAGCCAAAGCCGTGCTCGCCGCTGGCGGCGTGCAGGATGCGTCCTTCCCAGGCGCCTTCGCAGATCAGCGGGATCGGGTCTTCGGCGTGGCGCAGCAGCGCCAGTGCGCAGATGAACTGGGCGCCGCGCTCGGCGTCCGGCACGTCCCTCAGCGCTTCAAGCAGCTTGGCATTGTTGGCGGCATCACCAGCGCCGCCGGCATAGCGGGCAGAGTAGATGCCGGGCGCGCCGCCGAGGGCATCGACCGCGAGACCGGAGTCGTCGGCCAGGGCCGGCAGGCCCGAGGCGCGGGCGGCGTGACGCGCCTTGATCAGCGCGTTTTCGACGAAGGTCAGCCCGGTTTCCTCGGCTTCGATATCGGTGAAGTCGCTTTGCGGGCGGACTTTGATGCTGTTGCCCAGCATGGCTTGCAGCTCAGCGAGCTTGCCCTTGTTGTTGCTGGCGAGCACTAACTCACTGAAGGGCAGGGTGGCATTACTGGTCATCGGGGAAGAATTCCTGCTGAAAGCTCAGACTGTGCACCATGCTGCCCTCGGCGGACTGGATGTCGACCTTGAACAGCAGCACGCCGCGTTGGGTGGCGGTGTAGTTGGCGACAAAGTAGATGGCGTCGCCCTCCTGAATGCGCTTGAAGTCGAGCGCGACCGGTTGGCCGATCAGGCTGCGCACTTCGCCCTTGAGGATGGCATCCACGGCGCTGCCATCGGGGCGCTGCACGGCGACGTTGAGCACGCCGTGGGTCGGGCCGCGCTTGAGACCGGCATTGGCGGCGATCTCGGGCTGCAGCATGGTGCTGTTGAACACGTTGTGATAGACCACCAGATCCCCGAAACGGGTAGGCTCGGGGCCGGCGAACACGTTGAGGCTGAGCAGCATCAGGCTCAGCAGACAGAAACGACGAAACATGGCAGTTCTCCTCGAAAGTGGACTAGCGACTGACCCGGTAGATGGCCACCTCACCCAGCAGGTTGGGCCACAGGCCGCTGAACCAGCTGCTCTGGTGGGTCTGGTCAACCACCAGACGGTCCAGCACTTTGATGCCGCGCTCGCGGCACAGCTGTTCGAAGTCCTTGAAGGTACAAAAATGGATGTTCGGGGTGTTGTACCAAGTGTAGGGCATGAACTCGGACACCGGCATGCGGCCCTTGGTGCCCAGATACCAGCGGCAGCGCCAGTGGGCAAAGTTGGGGAAGGTCAGGATGCCTTCGTGACCGATGCGCAGCATGTCTTCCAGTACCCGGTCGGGGTAATGCATGGCCTGCAGCGACTGGGTCATGACCACGGTGTCGAAGCTGTTGTCCTCGAAATTGTCGAGGCTCTCGTCCAGGTTCTGCTCCATCACGTTGACGCCGTGACGGATACAGCTGCTGATCTTGTCCGGGTCGATTTCCAGGCCGTAGCCCTGCACGTCCTTGTGGTCGCGCAGGTGACGCAGCAACTGGCCCTCGCCGCAGCCCAGATCGAGTACGCGGCTGCCGGGGCGAATCCATTGCTGGATGATCTCAAGGTCGGCGCGCAGGCTCATTGGCTCACCTCGATGCGGTTCATGTAGCCACTCAGGGCCTCGATGTAACGGGGGATTGGCAGCAGGAAGGCGTCGTGGCCCTGCGCGGCTTCGATCTCCAGATAGCTGACGTCCTTGCGGGCGGCCAGCAGGCCGTCCACCAGCTCGCGCGAGCGTTCGGGCGAGAAGCGCCAGTCGGTGGTAAACGACATCACCAGGCAGCGTGCCTTGATGCCTGCCAGCGTGCGGGCCAGATCGCCGCCATGGGCGCCAGCGGGGTCGAAGTAATCCAGCGCCTTGGTCATCAGCAGATAGGTGTTGGCGTCAAACCGGCCGGAGAACTCCTGGCCCTGATAGCGCAGGTAGCTCTCGACCTCGAACTCCACACTGGTGAGGTCGTAGTTGAGCTGATCGGAGCGCAGGTCGCGGCCAAACTTGGCGCCCATCGAGTCGTCCGACAGGTAGGTAATGTGGCCGACCATGCGCGCCAGCATCAGGCCGCGCTTGGGGATCACGCCAAAGGCGGCGTAATCGCCATTGTGAAAGTCCGGGTCGGTGATGATGGCCTGACGGGCGACCTCGTTGAAGGCGATGTTCTGTGCCGACAGCTTGGGCGCAGTGGCAATGGCGACGCAATGGCGGATGCGCTCCGGATAGCTGATCGCCCACTGCAGTGCCTGCATGCCGCCCAGGCTGCCGCCGACAACCGCCGCCCATTGCTGGACGCCGAGTACGTCGGCCAGTCGCGCCTGGCTGTGTACCCAGTCCTCGACGGTCAGTACCGGGAAGCTGGCGCCATAGCTCTTGCCGGTCGCCGGGTCGATGCTGGAGGGGCCGGTCGAGCCGTGGCAGCCACCCAGGTTGTTCAGACTGACCACAAAAAAGCGGTTGGTATCGATCGCCTTGCCGGGGCCGATGCAGTTATCCCACCAGCCGGGCTTGCGTTCATCGATGCTGTGATAGCCGGCGGCGTGGTGGTGCCCGGACAGGGCGTGACAGATCAGTACCGCGTTGCTGGCGCTGGCGTTCAGTTCACCGTAGGTCTCGTAGACCAGTTCGTAACGCGGCAACTGCTTGCCACAGGCCAGTGATAGCGGCTCGGTAAAGGTGTGGCGCTGGGGGGTGACCAGGCCGACGGAATCGGCAGGTAGTCTGGACATCGGTAACCTGTTCCTGTGTCGCTTGGCCAGACTTCGCGGGGGAGGGCGCTCCCGGGTACCGCAGGCAGACGAAGGGCCAATAATAGAGGCGCCAGTCTAAATAGCGCGTGGTTGCGGCGCAATATTCAGCGCCGTTGGATGCCCAGCTCGGCCGGCAGTTGCCGGGGTGTCTGGATGCGCAGCCGTTTTTGCCGGCTGTTCTGGCCACTGAGCAGGCTGACCTGCTGGCGGCTCACCGCGAAGGCATCGGCGAGAAAGCGGATCAGCGCATCGTTGGCCTTGCCGTCGACCGGCGGTGCGCTGATGCGAATCTTCAGCCGCTCACCGTGCTGGCCGGCAAACTCGGCGCGCTTGGCGCCGGGTTGCAGGTGGCAGTCGAGCAGCAGGTCGTCGTCCTGCCAGTGGTAGAAGCTCATGCGCAGCCGCCTACAGCGCCAGCGTCAGGCCTCCGGGCATGCCCGCCGCCGCGGCCAGATTGGCGATCACCAGCATGTCGAACAGCCGAATGGCAATAAAGGCAAAGATCGGCGACAGGTCAAGGCCGCCCAGGGCCGGCAGGATCTTGCGAATCGGCGCAAGAATCGGCTCGCACAGCTGGTTGATCAGAATGACCGCCGGGTTGTAACTGCCCTGGGCAACCCAGGACAGGATCACGCTGATGATCAGCGCAAAGAAGAAGATCTTTACGAACAGCGCCAGGACACCGATTGCCGCCCAGCCCACCAGCAGCAGGATATTGGGCAGTGCATAGCCCATCAGCAGAATGATCAGGATCAGCATCACCAGCTGAATGGCAATGCCCAGCGCCAGCGAGGCAAAGTCCAGTCCGCCGTAACCGGGGATGATCCGGCGCAGCGGCATCAGCAACGGCTTGGTAGCGCGCACGATGAATTGCGACAGCGGGTTGTAGAAGTCAGCGCGCACCAGCTGCAGCAGAAAGCGCAGCAGCACGATCAGCAGGTAAAGGCTGCCGAGGGTCTGGATCAGATAGATAGCGGCCGTGTTCAGGCTGTTCATGCGGGTTCCTCAGGCAAGCTCGCGGGACATTTCGGCGGCGCGGTCGGCACAGGCCTGCATGGCGTCGTCGACCATCTTCGGCAGGCCCTGGCTACGGAAGGTTTCAATCGCCCGTTCGGTAGTGCCGTTGGGCGAGCAGACGCGGCGGCGCAGCTCGGCCACGTCGACATCGCTGTGCACCGCCATGTCGGCAGCGCCCAGGCCGGTAAACAGCGCCAGGCGTTCGGCGGTGTCACGCGGTAGGCCGAGTTTTTCGCCCGCGTCGATCATGGCTTCCATCAGATAGAAGAAGTAGGCCGGCCCGCTGCCGGAGACCGCCGTGACGGCGTCGATCAGCTTTTCCTCATCCAGCCAGACGCTGATGCCGACGGCATTGAGGATGGACTCGGCCTGCTCCCGCTGGGTCTCGCTGACCGCCGGCGTGGCGTACAGGCCACTGACGCCCTGGCCGCGCAGCGACGGCGTGTTGGGCATGCAGCGTACGATCGCGGTGCCGGCGCCGAGCCAGCTTTCCAGGCTGTCGCAGCTGATGCCGGCGGCAATCGAGATGATCAGCTGGCCTGGCTTGCGCTCACGCGGCAGAGCGCGGCAGACGTCCTGCATGACCTGCGGCTTGACCGCCAACAGCAGCACGTCGCACTCGGCGGCCAGGACGGCATTGTCGGTGCTGGTGCGAATCTGAAACTGGCGCTCCAGCGCAGCGCACTGTTCGGGCTTGCTGTCGCTGGCGATCACGTTCGCCGGTTTGACGTTCTTCTGCAGCATGCCGCCGATCAGGCTGGTGGCCATGTTGCCGGCGCCGATGAATCCGATTACGGGTGCAGTCATGAAAACCTCGCTGCGCGTGCGGTTTAGGGTTGGGGGTACTGGCGCTGCCCGAACAGGGCGGTGCCGATACGCACGATGGTGGCGCCTTCCTGCACCGCTTCGGTCAGGTCGTCGCTCATGCCCATCGACAGTGTGTCCAGCGGCAGTGACAGCTGTGTGGCGGCTTCGCGCAGTGCGGCCAGCGGGACGCGCCGCTGCTCGCTGCTGTCGGCCGGTGCCGGAATCGCCATCAGCCCACGCAGTCGCAGACGGGGCAGGGCGGCAACGGCCTCGGCCAGCGCCGGCAGCTCGGCCAGCGTCACGCCGGACTTGCTGTCTTCGCCACTGATGTTGACCTGCAGACAGATGTTGAGTGCCGGCAGCGCTTCGGGGCGCTGGTCGGACAGGCGCTGGGCGATCTTCAGTCGATCCACGCTGTGCACCCAGTCAAAGTGCTCGGCGATGGCGCGGGTCTTGTTGGACTGGATCGGGCCGATAAAATGCCACTGCAGTGGCAGGTCCTGCAGCTCGGCCATCTTGTCGAGGGCCTCCTGCAGGTAGTTCTCGCCGACATCACGCTGGCCGGCTGCCCAGGCTTCGCGGAGGTCGCCGGCTGGTCGGGTCTTGCTGACGGCCAGCAGGGTAATGGCGGCTGGATCGCGCCCGGCGACCTCGGCAGCCCGCTTAATACGTTCACGAACGTTTGCAATATTCTCTGCTATCGTGGACATTACGGACGTTAATACCTTGCCAATGGAATAAGACACTGTCCGCATTCTACATGCTTGCCGGACGTTATGGGGAACCCTATGGATATTACCGAGCTGTTAGCCTTCAGCGCCAAACAGGGCGCGTCGGACTTGCACCTGTCGGCAGGATTGCCGCCCATGATTCGCGTCGATGGCGACGTGCGTCGCATCAACGTGCCGGCCATGGAACACAAACAGGTTCATGCGCTGATCTACGACATCATGAACGACAAGCAGCGCAAGGACTTTGAAGAGTTTCTGGAAACCGACTTTTCCTTTGAAGTGCCCGGCGTAGCACGCTTCCGGGTCAACGCGTTCAACCAGAATCGCGGCGCTGGTGCGGTGTTCCGGACCATCCCTTCCAAAGTGCTCACTATGGAAGACCTGGGCATGGGCGATGTGTTCAAGAAAATTTCCGACAACCCGCGCGGCCTGGTGCTGGTGACCGGGCCGACGGGCTCGGGTAAGTCGACCAGCCTGGCGGCCATGGTGGATTACCTCAACAGCACCAAGTACCAGCACATTCTGACCATCGAGGACCCGATCGAATTCGTTCACGAGTCGAAGAAGTGTCTGGTCAACCAGCGTGAAGTACACCGCGACACCCTCGGCTTTGCCGAAGCCCTGCGCTCGGCGCTGCGGGAAGACCCGGACATCATCCTGGTGGGTGAGATGCGTGACCTGGAAACCATTCGTCTGGCGCTGACGGCCGCCGAAACCGGTCACCTGGTGTTCGGCACCCTGCACACCACCTCTGCCGCCAAGACCATCGACCGTATTGTCGACGTCTTCCCGGGCGAGGAGAAGGCGATGGTGCGTTCGATGCTGTCGGAGTCTCTGCAGGCGGTTATTTCCCAGACGCTGCTGAAGAAGATCGGCGGCGGGCGGGTTGCCGCGCACGAGATCATGATCGGCACCCCGGCCATCCGCAACCTGATCCGTGAGGACAAGATTGCGCAGATGTACTCGGCTATTCAGACCGGCGGCAACATTGGCATGCAGACCCTCGACATGTGTCTGAAAGGTCTGGTCGCCAAGGGTCTGGTGACCAAGGAAAGCGCCCGCGAAAAGGCCAAGGCAGTCGACGGCTTCTAACCCGGCTGGCAGTTATGGCGGGCATTGAGCTGCCTGCCGCAAAGGACAAAAGAGGCAGAGCATGGAGTTTGAAAAGCTGTTGCGGTTGATGGTCGAGAAGGGCGCCTCCGACCTGTTCATTACCGCCGGTGTCCCGCCGAGCATGAAGGTTCACGGCAAGATCCTGCCGGTTACCAAAACCCCCCTTTCACCGGAACAGACCCGCGAGACCGTGCTGGGTGTGATGACCGAAGCCCAGCGCCGCGAGTTTGCCGAGAACCGCGAGTGCAACTTTGCGATCAGCGCGCGCGGTATTGGCCGCTTCCGGGTCAGTGCGTTCTACCAGCGCAACCTGGTAGGCATGGTGTTGCGGCGCATCGAGATCAACATCCCGACCATGGAAGAGCTGCGTCTGCCTGACATCCTCAAGCAACTGGCGATGACCAAGCGCGGGCTGGTGATCTTTGTCGGCGCGACCGGTACCGGTAAGTCGACCTCCCTGGCCTCGATGATCGGCTATCGCAACAAGCACTCCAGCGGCCATATCATCTCCATCGAAGACCCGATCGAATTTATCCACCAGCACCAGAACTGCATCGTGACCCAGCGTGAGGTGGGTATCGATACCGATTCGTTCGAAGTGGCGCTGAAGAACACCCTGCGTCAGGCGCCGGACGTGATTCTGATTGGCGAGGTGCGAACCAAGGAGACCATGGATCACGCGGTGGCCTTTGCCGAAACCGGTCACCTCTGTCTGGCCACGCTGCACGCCAACAACGCCAACCAGGCGCTGGACCGCATCATCCACTTCTTCCCCAACGAGATGCACCAGCAGGTCTGGATGGACCTGTCGCTGAACCTCAAGGCCATCGTCGCGCAGCAGCTGATTCCGACGCCGGACGGCAAGGGACGGCGCGCTGCTATCGAGGTCATGCTCAACACCCCGCTGGCGGCTGACATGATCCGCAAGGGCGAGGTGCATGAGCTCAAGCCGCTGATGGCGCGTTCCAACGAAGTGGGGATGCAGACCTTCGACCAGGCACTGTACAAGCTCTACAGCTCGGGCGAGATCACCTACGAGGATGCGCTGGCCCATGCCGACTCGGCCAACGACCTGCGCTTGATGATCAAGCTGGGTTCGGAGACCGATGGCAAGCACCTGATGCAAAGCCAGCAGGAAGGATTCTCGCTGGAAGAAGAAGAGGACGTTGCCCTGCGCAATCGCCGTCTGTGATTGACCTGCCGCCGTCGTTTGACGGCGGCGTCAGTCGCTAGCGGTGCTCAGCTGGTTGCGGCCACCGCGTTTGGCGACCAGCAGGGCGTGATCGGCACGGCTGATGGTGTCGGAGTAGCTCGACTCCTGGCGGTGTTCGGCGACGCCGATGCTCACGGTCATGCAGACCGACTCATCCTGCACGCGAATGGTCAGGCGCTCGACCGCGTTGCGTACACGCTCCATGACCAGCGTGGCAGCCTGATCACCGGTTTCCGGCAGCAGAATCAGGAACTCCTCCCCACCCCAGCGGCCGCACAGGTCGTTTTCGCGGATTTCTGCATCCAGCACCCGTGCTATCTCAATCAGCGCACCATCGCCGACTTCGTGGCCGTAGCGGTCGTTGATATTCTTGAAGTGGTCAACATCCAGCATGGCAATGCTGAAGGGGCGCTGATAGCGGACAAAGCGCTCCACTTCCTTCTTCAGCTTTTCCACCAGCAGCCGGCGATTGGCCAGGCCGGTCAGGGCGTCGTGGGTCGAGGCTTCGCGCAGGGCCTCGTTGAGGTCGCGCATCATGTTCTGGTAGCGGTCGGAGATGCGCGCAACCTTCTCCAGTTGGCGCAGCTGCTTGTTCAGGCGCTCGGTCAGCGACTGCTCACGTTGCTTGGCCAGACTCTGAAAGCCATCGGAAATGTGGCTGATGCGGTCGATACGCCGGGCCAGGTCCTGATGCGCTGTCCACAGCTCTCGCAGCGGCGCCGACAGCGGGCTGTCGTCGTGCTCGCCGCTGTCCAGCAGCGCCTGGATCTGAACTTCCAGGGCCTCTTTCGACGCTTTCATGGGCGCCTCAGTTGTGGCTGATGATGTTGAAGGTGAAGGAGCAGTCTTCCTTGAACTCTTCCGCCAGCTCGGCCACGCGCTCGTTCTGCGGGTCGTAGTACCAGTTGACCTGAACCTGCGCGCCATCCTGGTGCGCGGCTTCAAGCAGGTCGAATACGTCCATCATGGCCTTGACGCTGCTGGTATTCAAATACAGCAGACGCAGTTCCAGGCTGAGCGGTTTGCCGCCTTCGCTAAGGTAGCCCTCGATCCACTCGAAGACCTGCTGGAACATGTCAAAGGAGTTTTCCGGGTAGGAATCGCCGGCCATGAACAGTTGGCCGGCTGCCCAGTCACTGCGGACTTCCGGAGTGGACTGGGAACTGGGAATACTGAAGTCGTTCATTATCTGGTGCTCTCGATTCGATCAGATCACGGCGCGCAGGCTGAAAAAGCTGCGACCGTCGGCGGCAGGCTGCAGTGAGGCCTGCAGCGGCGCACTGGATTTACGGGCGATGTCGATCAGCCCGAGACCGGCGCCGGAGGCGCGCTCGGCGTCACGCGGGCGGCGCAGTTGTTCCTTGTAGGCTGCCTTCAGGCCGGCTTTGTCGAGCTGGGCGAGTTGGCCAATGGCGGCCACCAGGCCGTCGCCGTCGCCGCTTTCGATCAGGTTGCCGGCGGAGACCACGTAGCGGTTCTCCTCGTTGCGCGAGACCACCACGGTGGCGCCGGCTTCCTGCTCGTTCCAGCCCTTGGAGCGGGTGTAGTGGCTGATGTTCTGGGTCATCTCGATGTAGACCGCAAACACGTCCATGGCCGCGCTGGGGTGGGCGTGGTCGGCAGCCAGGTAGTTACGCAGCGCATTGCCGATCTCTTCGATCAGGCTGCGCGAAATCGGCCCGTTAAAGCACAGCATGATCTGCTGGCTGTTGAAACGTTCGCGCATGGCGAATAGGTCGATGTTGTCCATTACGGCTCCTGTTGCGGGCTCAGTCAAAACGGAAACACAACATGGTGATATCGTCGCGCTGCGGATAATCACCCTGGTAGGCGGCCAGTGTATCGCTGAATGCGGCACTTTGCTCGCGCAGTGGCAGGCTGGCGTGGGTGCGCAGCATGTCGGCAAAGCGGCTGTTGCCGAAGCCGAAGCCTTGTTCGCCGCCGGCCTGGTCGAGGAAACCGTCGGTGCACAGGTAGAAAGTGCGACCGGCGCGCAGCTCGATCTGGCTGTTGTGATAGTCGCCCTGACGCTTGTCGCCAAGTGCCCGGCGCGCACCCGGCAGGTGCTCGACCGTCTCGCCGTCGCTGTAGTACAGAGCTATCTTGGCACCGGAGAAGGTGACCTGGCCTTGCTTCAGGTCAACGTAGGCCAGACCGACGTCCATGTTGGTGGCCACCGACTTGGATTCGTTGGCGTCGCTGAGCATGTGGCGCAGGATGCGGTCGGTGCGCTGCAGTACCGCAGCCGGATCATGCATGCCGCAATCGCTGATGGCCTGGTCGAGGGCCGCGTGCGCCAGCATGGTCATCAACGCTCCGGGCACGCCGTGCCCGGCGCAGTCGACGACGCCAAACAGGCAATGGTCCTGATCGCTGTGGAAGATGTAGAAGTCGCCACCGACCACGTCCCGCGGGCGCCAAAGCACGGCGTGGTGCTCGCCCAGGGCGTTGACCAGCTCGCGGTTGGGCAGGATCGAGCGCTGGATCAGGCTGGCGTAGTCGATGGAGTCGGCAATTTTACGCTGCGCGGTGCGCATCTGCTGGTTGACCTCTTCCAGGTCGCGGGTGCGCTCCTGCACGCGCTGCTCCAGCTCCTGGGTATGGCTGCGGACCTTCTTGGCCATGACGCCGAACGCGTCGCTCAGCTCGCCAATCTCGTCGTTGCGTCCCGCCGGCATCGCGACATCGTACTGACCCGCAGCCATGGCCTGGGCTCCGCGCTTGAGCTGGCGCAGCGGGCCCAGCAGCAGGCGCTCGATGGCGAAGGCGAAGATCAGCACCAGAACGATCAGCAGTACGCCCAGACCGATCAGCAGCGGCGTGATCCAGGCGCTGTCGATCACCTCGGCGGTGCTTAGGTCGACGGCGTTGGCGACATACCAGTCCAGCTCCGGCAGGTAGGTAACGGCCAGCAGCTGATGGGCGTTTTGCAGTGTGACGGGCAGCGTGGCGACACTGCCGGTGTGCTGTTGAACTTGCTGCAGGGCCGCGCGGACGGCATCACGTTCCTGTTCGGCGACCAGGCTCAGCAGGTTGCTGCCGCTGGCGGTGCTGGCGCCAGCGCCGGAGTTCATGACGATCAGACTGCGGTCCTGATGGGCCTGGATGGCGCCGTCAGCGTCGACAATCATCGGTGTGACGCCGGCGGTATCGCTGGTGATGAAGTCACGAATAAAGTCGGAGAGATCCAGCCCGGAGCCGGCCAGTGCCAGCACGCTGCCGTCTTCGTCCTTGACCACCATGTTGAGCCACACCTTGGTGGTGTCCAGCTCGGGGTTGACGTCGACGTTGAGGTTGAAGCCCTCGGTATTGCGCAGGGTGCTGAAGAACCAGCGATCGGCATCGTCGTCGGGGTTGAGGATATAGCGTGGCTCGCGGCTGGGAGCCTGGTCGCCGCCATTGAAGTAGTAGCCCAGGGTATCCAGTCGACCAATGAAGTAGGCGTGGTCGCGGAAGTCTGCGCGGTACAGTTCGGCCTCGCGGAAGAACAGGTCGGCCTTGGCCGGGTCGTCCGGATCGCGCAGCCACTGGCGGGTGACCTCGGAATTGGCAAAGCGCAGCGACAGCGCCAGCTCGCGGCTGATCGGCGCGCTGATGCGTTCGCGACTGAGCAGCGTGGCGTTGCGTGCGTAGCCTTCGCCGAAGTGCTGGTGGATGTTATTGAGCACCGACCAGCCGATCAGGCCGGCCGGCACCAATGCCAGTAGACAGGCCAGCAATAGTGCCAGCAGGGATTTACCACGTAAGCCGAATGCGGCCATGCCAGTGTCCTTTCCAGTCGCTCAGTGTTGGCCGGCTGCCCGGCGCCGCGCTGACAGCAGCGTCAGGTCAGTTGATATACCAGTTTTCCGCCATGCAGGGTATGGGTAACCGCTGCGGGCGCGCCTTGCCCGATAAAGGGGCAGTTGCTGCCCCGAGATAGCCAGTTTCGGCCGATCTCGCAGGCCTGCGCCGGATCAAACAGGGTGATGTCCGCCGCGCCGCCAAGCTGCAGCTGGCCGATGCCCACCGGCAGGCCCAGTGCGCTGGCCGGGCCGCTGGTCACCCGCGACAGCGCTGCCGGCAACTCCAGCAGGCCATCGGCAACCAGCGTCAGCGCCAAGGGCAGCAGAATCTCGACGCTGCTGATGCCAGGCTCGGATGCGGCGAAGGGCACGCGCTTGGCCTCGGCTTCGTGTGGCCGGTGATGCGAGGCAATGGCCTGCACCACACCGCTTTGCACCGCTTCGCGCAGGGCGCGGCGGTCGGCAGCTGAACGCAGCGGCGGCATCACGTGCAGCTGGCTGGAAAAACCAACCAGGTCTTCGTCGCACAGCAGCAGCTGGTAGGCGGCAACGTCGGCGGTCACCGGCAGGCCGCGGGCCTGGGCAGTGGCCAGCATGTCCATGGCGCGGGCGCTGGTCAGGCCGCTGAAGTGCGCGCGTACGCCGGTCTGCTCAATCAACAGCAAATCCCGGGCCAGGGCGACGGTTTCGGCGCTTTCGGGAATACCCACCAGACCAAGGCGTGAGGCGGTCGGCCCTTCGTGGGCCATGCCGCCCTCGGCCAGGTCAGCGTCCTGCGGCGTGAAGATAATGGTCAGGTCGAAAGTGGCGGCGTACTCCAGTGAACGGCGCAGGATGCGGTTGCCGGCCATCGGCGTCAGGCCCTGGGTGAAGGCCACGCAGCCGGCGTCGCGCAGGGCAACCAGCTCGCTGAGTTGCTCGCCTTCCAGGCCCTTGGTCAGGGCGCCGATCGGCAGAACGCGGGCGTTGCCGGCCGCCTGGCTGCGGTCGAGGATGAGCTCGGCAACCGCCGGGGTGTCGAGCACCGGCCGGGTATCGGGCGGACAGCACAGGGTGGTCACGCCTCCGGCGGCGGCGGCGCGCGTTTCGCTGGCGATATTGCCCTTGCGGCTGTGGCCGGGCTCGCGCAGGGCGACGTTGAGATCGACCAGGCCGGGGCAGGCAATCAGGCCGCGGGCGTCGATGCGCTGGCTGGCGTTGAAGCCTTCGGGGGCGGCGCCAATGGCCTGGATGTGGCCGGCGGCGATGTGCAGGTCGGTAATCTCGTCAAACTGGCTGGCGGGGTCGATGACCCGGGCGCCTTCAATCGTCAGTCGCATGGTTCAGTTCGCTTCCTGGGTGAGCTGGCGCTGGGTGGTTTGTCCGGTCATGGCCATCGACATCACGGCCATACGCACGGCGATGCCGTAGGTCACCTGTTTGAGGATCACCGATTGCGGGCCGTCGGCGACATCGGACTCGATCTCGACGCCGCGGTTGATCGGGCCAGGGTGCATGACCAGCGCGTCCGGTTTGGCCAGCGCCAGGGTCTCGCGGGTCAGGCCGTAGAGCTTGTAGAACTCGCTTTCGCTGGGCAGCAGGCCGCTTTGCATGCGTTCTTTCTGCAGGCGTAGCATGATCACTACATCGACGTCGCGCAGGCCGACGCGCAGATCGTTGAATACGCGCACGCCGTACTGGTCGATCCCCTCTGGCAGCAGAGTGCGCGGGGCGATCACGCGGATATCCGGGCAGCCGAGGGTCTTCAGTGCGAGCATGTTGGAGCGGGCCACCCGCGAATGCAGGATATCGCCGACGATGGCAACCGAGAGGTTCTCGAAGTCACCACGGTGGCGACGGATGGTCAGCATGTCGAGCATCGCCTGGGTCGGGTGGGCGTGGTTGCCGTCGCCGGCATTGATCACAGCCACGTCCGGGCAGACCCGTTCGGCGATAAAGTGCGCGGCGCCGGAATCGCCGTGGCGCACGACGAACATGTCGGCGGCCATTGCCTCCAGGTTTTGCAGGGTGTCGTACAGGGTTTCGCCCTTGCTGGTCGAGGAGGTCGAGATGTTCAGGTTGAGCACGTCGGCCGACAGCCGCTTGGCCGCCAGCTCAAAGGTGGTGCGAGTACGCGTGGAGTTTTCGAAGAAGACGTTGCAGACCGTCTTGCCGCGCAGCAGCGGGACCTTCTTGACGGCGCGCTCGCCCACTTCGAGGAAGGAGTCGGCGGTGTCGAGCAGCTCGGTCAGCAGCTCGCGCGACAGCCCTTCAATAGTCAGAAAGTGGCGCAGCTGGCCCTGTTGGTTGAGTTGCAGGTGGTGCGGCGTCAGGCTCATGGCGATCTCAATTGGTAGCGGCGGTCAGAGTCAGTTGCAGGGGGGCCGGGCCGGTCAATTTTACCCGCTGGCCCGCCGGCAGGGCCAGACTGGCGCCGAGGATGTCGGCGCGGATCGGCAGCTGGCGGGCGTCAACGTCCAGCAAAGTGACCAGGGTGACGGAGGCGGGGCGGCCATAGTCGAACAGCTCGTTGAGGGCGGCGCGAATGGTGCGGCCGGTCATCAGCACATCGTCGATCAGGATGATGTGACGGTCATCGACGGTGAACGGCAGTTCGGAGGGGCGCACTCGCTGCGGCAAACCGTGTTGCTCAAAATCGTCGCGGTAAAAGGCGATGTCGAGGGTGCCCATCGGCGCCTCTGGGGCGACCTTGGCGTGCAGCGCCTCGGCGATCCAAACGCCGCCGGTGTGAATGCCGACAAAGGCCGGGTCAGTGATCTGCCGGGCGTTGAGGTGGGCGCGCAGCTGCTCGGCCATATCGACCAGCAGGCCGTCGACCGCAGGAAGTGTACTCATCATGTCTCCTTGCTCTGGCTGCTCAGCCAGGTTTGCAACAGCAGGGCGGCGGCGAGGCTGTCGACCGGATCTTCCCGGTAGCTGCTCGGCGTGCGTCCCTGATCCTTTAAATGTTGTTTTGCCTCGAAGGTGCTCAGGCGTTCGTCGACGGTCTCGACTGGCAACTGGAAGCGGCCATTGAGGCGGCGGGCGAAGCGCGCAGCGCGCTCGCTCATATCGCTGGCGCTGCCGTCCATGTTCAGGGGCAGGCCGACGACCAGTACGTTGGGCTCCCATTCGCGGATCAGTTTGGCGACCTGCTCCCAGTCCGGCACACCGTCGCGGGCGCGCAGGTTGGTCAGCGGCTCGGCGCTGCCGGTGAGCGTCTGGCCGATGGCGACGCCGATCTGACGGGTGCCGTAGTCGAAGGCCATGGCGCGGCGATGGGCGGTCGGCATCAGGCGTGGCCTGCCTGGCTGGTCAGCAGGGTCCAGTCGATACCCAGAGTGCGCGCGGCGGCATTCAGGCGCTCGCCGCTGGGCAGCTGGAACAGAATGTGGTGTTCGGCCGGGCAGCTGAGCCAGACATTGTTGGCCAGCTCCTGCTCCAGCTGACCGGCGCCCCAGCCAGCGTAGCCGAGGGTGATCAGCGCCTGCTGGGGGCCTTCGCCGCACGCCATGGCGCGCAGGATGTCCTGCGAGGTGGTCAGCGTCAGCGGCCCCAGCTCGGCGCTCGACTCCCAGCGACGTTCGCCATCGTGCAATACAAAGCCGCGTTCGGGCTCTACCGGGCCGCCGTTGAAGACGGTCTGGCAGTTGCGGCCGCTCAACTCGGGCGCCAGTTGCTCCAGCAAGTCGTCCAGGCTGAGGTCGCTGGGCTGATTGATCACCAGGCCCATGGCGCCCTCGGCGCTGTGGTCACAGAGGTAGATCAGGCTGTGATCAAAACGGTCGTCGGCCATGTGGGGCATGGCGATCAGAAAATGGTGCGTGAGGTAGTTCGGCGAGGTCTGCATGCCCACAGTATCGGGCCGAAGGCCAGGTAGGGCAAGGCGGTTGCGTGCCAGAATGCCCTGGGCCGGCGTGCACTGACGCCGGTTTTTGTGGCGAGGCGTCAGCGGGTCAGAAGCTGGACACGCGGTCACCCGGCTCAAAGCGCCAGGTACGGATGATTTCCAGCACGTCGACATCCATCAGTTCGCCGGTGAACGGCATGAAGGGAGCGGCCAGTCGGACAATGCGGATGGCCGCGTCGTCGAGAATTTTCTCGCCCGAGGATTCAAGGATACGCACATCGCGCAGGCTGCCGTCACGGTTGATCTGGACCATCAGCCGCAGACTGCCGTAGATACGGTTGGCGCGGGCTTCGGCAGGGTAGTTGAGGTTGCCCACCTGCTCCACCTTGCGGCGCCAGGCATCCTTGTAGAACGCTCCCTTGTCGGCCATGGTCGAGGCGGCGTTCAGCCGCAGGATGCGCGGACGGCGTGCGTAGGCCTGGCGCTCTTCGGCCAGTTGGGCTTCCAGGCTGGCGATTTCACGCGAGAGGTCGCTCATGTTGAAGCTCAGCTCGGCGGTGGGTGCTGGCTCCGGCTTGGCGGTCGGCGGTGCGGCGGTGACCTGGTCGACCTTGGGCGCGCTGGTGGTGATGACCTTTTGCTGCTCCTGCTCCGGCGGCGGTGCGCTGACTTGCTGCTGGGGGGTGACTTCGTGGATCTCGCTGTCCTGAAAGTCTGCTTCTTCAGTGGTGCTGGGCGCGGCCTTTTCTTCCAGCGTGCCGCTGCCCTGCTGGTTGATCTGGGCCAGGTAGTCGGCCTCTTCCGGGGCCTCGTCGGCCCGCTGTGTGGCCAGGGTGATTTCCAGGCTTTTGGTCAGCTCGCTGGGTGTCGGCAGATCAAAGGTGATACCGAGAATCAGCAGGGCGTGCAGCACCGCAGCGATAAACAGGGTGAAACCCAGGCGGTCACGGGAGGTGACGGTACGGGCTTGGCTGGGCGCAGGAGGGGTCACGGCGGTATTCATGCTGTCCATAGGCGAACTCGGTATCCGTGGAAGTCTGCCCGCCGACGGCACAAAAGTCCATGTGCTGTTCTGTGGGGCAGGTCACGCCGTCGGTGTCGACGGCGTGCGAGCGGGGGTGTTTCAACGCGCCTGCAGCAGGGCTTCGATCGCGTTCATCAGGCGGCCGCCAATGTCGGTGTCGTAGGCCGCATCGATTTCGCGGATGCAGGTCGGACTGGTGACGTTGATTTCGGTCAGGTAATCGCCAATCACGTCCAGGCCGACAAACAGCAGGCCGCGCTCGCGCAGGGTCGGCCCGACCTGGGCTGCGATCCAGCGATCGCGCTCGGTCAGCGGGCGCGCCTCGCCACGGCCGCCAGCGGCCAGGTTGCCGCGCGTCTCACCCTGCTGCGGGATGCGCGCCAGGCAGTAGGGGACCGGCTCGCCCTGGATCATCAGGATACGTTTGTCGCCGTCCTTGATTTCCGGCAGGTAGCGCTGGGCCATGATCTGCTGGGTGCCGTGTTGAGTCAGTGTCTCGATGATCACGCTGAGGTTGGGGTCATTCTCTCTTATGCGGAAAATCATGGAGCCGCCCATGCCGTCGAGCGGTTTGAGAATAACGTCACGGTGCTGCAACGCGAATTCGCGCAGAATGTCGGCGCGCCGGGTGACGACGTGATCCGGTGCGCATTGCGGGAACTGGGTAGCAAACAATTTCTCGTTGCAATCGCGCAGACTGGCTGGGCGGTTGACGATCAGTACACCGTCACGCTCGGCCGCTTCCAGAATGTGGGTGGCGTAGAGAAACTCGTTGTCGAAGGGCGGGTCCTTGCGCATCAGCACAACGTCCAGGCTGTCCAGCGGGGCCTTTTGTTCCTCGCCCAGCTCGTACCAGTGGGCGGGATCGGCAAATACCTTGAGCGGGCGCAGGCAGCCGTGAGCCTTGCCGTCGACCAGGTAGAGGTCCTGCGGCTCCAGGTAGAAGAGCTCCCAGTCGCGTTGGGCGGCGGCCAGCAGCATGGCCAGTGAACTGTCTTTCTTGTAATGGATCGCGTTGATCGGATCCATCACGATACCGAGGCGGATTCGCATGGGCAGTGTGTATTCCAGGCTGTTGCAGGGGGCTTCGAGTGTAGCGCCGCCGGCGTCGTGCAGCCAGTGCGTGGTGCTTTTGCGCAAGCTGTATCGTCGCTGGGATGGGTTTATAGATTGGTCGTCGAATCTATGCTAAAAGTACGCCGACAGGGAATTGGCTGGTCAGCGGCTGCGTCGGCGCAGCCAACAGGTACGACCCTCCATCAAAAACAAAGGCTGGTCTTATGGAAGAAAATTTCGAGAGCCTGAAAGTCATGGTGATTGACGACAGCAAGACGATTCGACGCACGGCAGAGACCCTGCTGAAAAAGGTCGGATGCACCGTCATCACTGCGGTCGACGGCTTTGACGCGCTGGCCAAGATTGCCGACAACCACCCGGATATCATCTTTGTCGACATCATGATGCCTCGTCTTGACGGGTATCAGACCTGCGCGCTGATCAAGAACAACAGCGCCTTCCGGGCGACGCCGGTCATCATGTTGTCCAGCAAGGACGGTCTGTTCGACAAGGCCAAGGGCCGTATCGTCGGGTCAGACCAATACCTGACCAAACCCTTCAGCAAGGAAGAGCTGTTGGGTGCCATCCGCGCCCACGTCCCGCAGTCCGGCAATCTGGCCGGTGCCGCCGGCGCCTGAGCGCGAACGCAACACAGAGCACAACCCGGGGGAGTCTGATGGCCCGTATTTTGGTAGTAGATGATTCGCCGACCGAGCTGTACAAGCTGACCGGCATGCTGGAAAAACACGGCTATGAGGTACTCAAGGCCGAGAACGGCGCCGACGGCGTGGCCCTGGCCCGCCAGGAGAAGCCCGACGCCGTCCTGATGGATATCGTGATGCCCGGCCTGAACGGCTTTCAGGCAACGCGGCAACTGACCAAAGATCCGGAAACCGGACACATTCCCGTCATCATCGTAACCACCAAGGACCAGGAAACCGACAAGGTATGGGGTACTCGTCAGGGCGCCAAGGACTATCTGACCAAACCGGTCGACGAGTCCACCCTGATCAAGACCCTGAAAACCGTACTCGGCAGCTAGGGCCGACGTTACTTGATGCCGGATAAGAACGAGAACAGGGACGGCATGTCAGATATTCAACATCCCTTCGAGCTGCTGCAGCAGCTCGCCAGCCAGTGCCGCCAGCAGGCCGCAGGCCTGCCGTCGCAGGACGTGGTCAGTGAGACCTGGAGCGGCGTAGGCTTTCGCCTGGCCGGTTGCACCATGCTGGCGGCCATGGGCGAAATCACTGAAATTCTGCACGAACCGCGCTACACCGCGCTGCCCCGGGTCAAGGCCTGGGTGCGGGGTGTGGCCAACGTGCGTGGCCGTCTGTTACCCA
This sequence comes from Pseudomonas abyssi, assembly GCF_003444685.1. Lineage (NCBI taxonomy): Bacteria > Pseudomonadati > Pseudomonadota > Gammaproteobacteria > Pseudomonadales > Pseudomonadaceae > Pseudomonas > Pseudomonas abyssi. The sequence goes on from NZ_LMAZ01000009.1 coordinate 67,771, forward strand.
TCATTGATCTGAGCCGGTTCTTCGGCGTCAGCACCACGGCTGCCCGCAAGCAGCGTCGGGTGCTGGTGCTGGATCGTGATGATCTGTTCGTTGGGCTGCTGGTAGATGAGGTGCTGGGGATGCAGCATCTGCCGGTGAATACCTTCAGCACCGAGTTACCGGCGCTGGATGCGCAAGTGCGGCCCTACATTGTAGGGGCGTATCGGGGAGAGCGTGAGGCGCTGGTTTTCAACTTTCGCGCCCTGGCACACGACCAGCAGTTTCTGGACGTTGCCATCTGATGGACTTGGGCGCGGTAGCGGCCTGGCCGCCACCGCGACAGGAGCATGTAGCCAGTAATAACAGCCGTAGGCCAGGTAGGGGCCAGTCATATGAAGCTAATTGATACACAGACGCTGTCTTCCTTGCGAAGCAACCGCACGGTCCTGGGTCTCGGTGCCGTACTGGTCGTTTCGCTGGTGCTGCTGATCGCCAACTTCTTTTACCTGAACACCCAAAGCTCGCGTGATACGGAGTACATCGGTCACGCGGGTGAGCTGCGCGTACTGTCGCAGGAAATCTCCAAGTCGGCCACCGAGGCGGCCACCGGTACGCCGGAGGCCTTTGGCCTGCTGCTGACGGCGCGTAACGACTTCCAGCAACGCTGGGATTACCTGGTCAACGGTGATCCGTCCTCCAACCTGCCGCCGATGCCTGACAGTCTGCAGGCGCAGCAGGCCAAGGTGCAGGCCGACTGGGATCGCATGCGTGGCAACGCCGACGCGATTCTGGCCAGCCAGACCACGGTACTCTCGTTGCACGAGGTAGCAATCACCCTGTCCGATACTGTGCCGCAACTGCAGGTCGAGTACGAAGACGTGGTAGACGTGCTGATTGCCAGCGGCGCGCCCGCTGATCAGGTCGCCATTGCCCAGCGTCAGTCGCTGCTGGCAGAGCGGATTCTCGGCTCGGTGAACCGGGTACTCGAAGGTGACGAGGATGCGGTCATGGCGGCGGACAGCTTCGGCCGTGACGCCAGCCTGTTCGGTCGCGTACTGCAGGGCATGCTGGAAGGTAACCCCAGCATTGGCATTGCGCCGGTAACCGACCCTGACGCGGCCAGCCGACTGCAGGAAATTCAGTCGCTGTTCCGCTATGTATCGGACTCGGTTGACCAGATTTTGCTGACCTCTCCCGAGCTCTATCAGGTACGTACCGCAGCCAACGAAATCTTCTCCGGCTCCCAGCTGATGCTCGACAACCTGTCGGAGCTGGCGCAGGGCTTTGAAAGCCGCGCTGATTCGCGCGTTGCCAACAGCCTGCTGGGCTATGTGCTGGCGGCGATCGCCTTCATGTGTCTGCTGCTGATCGGTATTCAGCTGACCCGCGATACCCGTGAACGTCTGGCGGAAACCCGCGAGAAGAACGAGCGTAACCAGGCAGCGATTCTGCGTCTGCTGGACGAGATCGGTGATCTGGCCGACGGTGACTTGACCGCCCAGGCAACGGTAACCGAGGACTTCACCGGCGCCATCGCTGACTCCATCAACGAGTCCATCGACCAGCTGCGTGCGCTGGTAGGTACCATTAACGACACTGCTCAGGAAGTGGAGCGCGCCGCCCAGGAGACACAGGGCACCGCGATGCACCTGGCCGAGGCCTCCGAGCACCAGGCGCAGGAAATCGCCGGCGCCTCGGCGGCGGTAAATGAAATGGCTGTGTCGATCGACCAGGTATCGGCCAACGCCTCCGAATCGGCGGCGGTAGCGGAGCGCTCGGTAGCCATCGCCAACAAGGGTAACGAGGTGGTACAGAACACCATCGTTGGCATGGACACCATTCGTGAGCAGATCCAGGACACCTCCAAGCGGATCAAGCGTCTGGGTGAGTCGTCCCAGGAGATCGGTGACATCGTCAGCCTGATTAACGACATTGCCGACCAGACCAACATTCTGGCTCTTAACGCGGCGATCCAGGCCTCTATGGCCGGTGATGCCGGTCGCGGCTTCGCGGTGGTTGCGGACGAGGTTCAGCGCCTCGCGGAACGTTCCTCCGGTGCAACCAAGCAGATTGAAGCGCTGGTTAAGACCATTCAGACCGATACCAACGAAGCGGTTATCTCGATGGAACAGACCACCTCCGAGGTGGTCCGCGGTGCCCGACTGGCGCAGGACGCCGGTGTGGCACTGGAGGAGATCGAGAAGGTATCGACCAGCCTTGCAGCGTTGATTCAGAACATTTCCAACGCAGCACGTCAGCAGGCGTCTTCGGCCGGTCACATTTCCAATACCATGAACGTGATTCAGGAAATCACCTCGCAGACATCCGCCGGTACCACTACCACGGCGCGCAGCATCGGTGAGCTGGCGAAACTGGCCGAGGCCATGCGCCAGTCGGTTGACGGCTTCACGCTGCCGCAGCAGGGCGACTAAGCTGAGTCGGGTGGCAGGCAACTGCCACCCCGAAACGCCGAGTGCGAGGGTCACACGTGCAGACAACGCAAAACTGGTCGCTGCAGCAGCTGCCAGACATGGACACGCAGCAGTTTCGGCAGTGGCAGACGCTGCTTGAAGCGCGCACAGGCGTGTGCGTCAGCGACCAGCGCAAGACCTTCCTGCAGACCAGCCTCTGCGCCCGCATGCGGGCGCTCAGTCTGAATGACTATCAGGCCTACTACGAGTATGTCACTCAGGGCGCCTCGGGCGCGGTGGAATGGTCCTCGCTGATCGAGCACTTGACCGTGCGCGAAACCAGCTTCATGCGGCATCGTCCGTCCTTTGATGCGGTCGGTCGCCACCTCGACCGACTGCTGGAGAACCGCCCGGCTGATCGCCCGCTGCAGTTGTGGAGCGTGGGTTGCGCCAGCGGCGAAGAAGCATACTCGCTGGCCGTGATGGCCGAGCAGAGTCTGCGCAACGCCAAGGCGCAGACCAGCTACGGCATCTGGGCAACTGACATCAGCCTGAAGGCGCTGGAACAGGGGCGCACTGCCATCTATTCCGGGCACCGGCTGGGTGGTCTGAACGAGCGTGAGCGGCGCGAGTGGTTACAGCCGCTGGCCAATGACAAGCACGAAGTAGCCTACGGTCTGCGTGACCGGGTCTGCTTTTCTCGACTGAACATTCTTGAACTGGCCCAGGCTCCGATTCAGGACCTGGATATCATCTTCTGCCAGAACCTGCTCATCTACTTCCGTCGCTGGCGTCGTCGCGACCTGCTGAACCTGCTGGCCAGACGCCTGGCTCCGGGTGGCATGCTGGTGATCGGATTGGGTGAAATCATGGACTGGAACAATCCCCTGCTCGAGCGTTTGCCTGATGATCAGGTACAGGCCTATGTGCGCCGGGATAGCATTGAACGTCTGGAGTGACTATGGGTGATCGGCATGATTATGTCGCGCTTGACTGGGTCAAGGGCGAGATATCCGAAACGCTAAATCAGGCGCGACAGGCGCTGGAAGCCTTTGTCGATAACCCTGAAGACTCGACTCGGCTGCGCTTTTGCCTGACCTACATCCATCAGGTGCACGGCACACTGCAGATGGTCGAGTTCTACGGCGCGGCGCTGCTGGCCGAGGAAATGGAGCAACTGGCTCAGGCCCTGATGAATGGCAGCGTCAGCCGTGAGGGCGAGGCGCTGGAAATCCTCATGCAGGCTATCCTGCAGATGCCGGCCTACCTGGACCGGGTGCAGACCGGCCGGCGTGATCTGCCCATGGTGCTGTTGCCGCTGCTCAACGACATGCGCACCGCCCGGGGCGACAAGCTGCTGTCGGAAAATGCGCTGTTTAGCCCGGAACTGGAAAACAGCGACGTACCGGCCGGCGAGACCGAACTGGCGGACCTCAGCAGCGAGCAGAACGTGCTGCAGCTGCGCAAGTTGCGTCAGGCTCTGCAGATGGCTCAGGCGGGTGTGATTCGTGGTCAGGATGTGGCCATCAACAGCCGTCACTTGCGTAACGTCTTTGCGCGGCTTGAAACCCTGTGTCAGGGCGCGCCCTACGCGCGTTTGTGGTCGATTTTTGCCGGTGTGGCTGAAGGTCTTGAGCTGGGCAGCATTGAAAATGGCGCGGCAGTGCGTCAGTTGCTGCGTCAGGCTGATCAGGAACTGCGCCAGCTCAAGGCGGGCGGCGCCCGAGCGCTGCAAAGCAATCCGCCGCGCGAGCTGCTGCGTAACCTGCTGTTTTACGTGGCCAAGAGCGCCGACGGCAGTCCCCGGCTGGACGCGCTGAAAGAACGCTATCAACTCAAGGGCGCCTGGACCGACGAGCAGCGCGCCGCCGGCGATCGCCTGGTTGGTCCCGATCGCGAGGCCATACAGTCGGTCGCTCTGGCACTGGGCGAAGAGCTGTTGCAGGTCAAGGACCAGCTGGACCTGTTTGTGCGCGGTGATCGCTCGCAACTCGACGGCCTGGAGACGCTGCAACCGGTCATGAAGCGTATCGCCGACACGCTGGCGATGCTTGGACTCGGGCAACCGCGCCGTGTGCTGCTGGAGCAGATTGATCAGGTCGGTCGTCTGGTTAGCGGCGAGTCGGCCATGACGGATGCCGCATTGATGGACGTCGCCGGTGGCATGCTTTACGTCGAAGCCAGCCTGCAGGGCATTCTCGGGCTGGAGCGCAGCGATCAGGCCGACGGCCTGGATGGCGACATGCAGCGCCTGGCTGCCGCGCAGGACATTGCTCAGGTTCATCAACTGGTGGTGCAGGAAGCGCGCAACGCGCTGGAAGAAACCCGCGAAGCCATCAACGCCTTTATTGCCAATCAGTGGGATCACCGCCAGCTGGAGCCGATTGACGACCTGCTCAACAGTGTGCGCGGCGGTTTGTCGATGGTTCCGCTGGAGCGCGCTGCAGCCGATGTTGCCGCCTGTCGACGTTATATTCGTGAGCAACTGGTGGCCCAGCGGCAGGTACCGGACTGGACCGCACTGGATGCCCTGGCTGACGTCATTACCAGTATTGATTATTACCTTGAGCGCTTGGCGGAAGACGATGCCGATCGCGGCGACAGCATTCTGGATGTCGCCGAAGGCCGTTTGCGCCTGTTGGGTTATCACCCCGAGCAGCTGCCTGACGAAGTGGCCGCCGAGCCCGAACAAGCCGAACAGGACCAACCCGAGGCTGGCGAGCCGCTGGCATTGGAGCCCCTGCAGGACGACACTGTTGCGCCAGAGCCAGAGCCAGAGCCAGAGCCAGAGCCAGAGCCAGAGCCAGAGCCAGAGCCAGAGCCAGAGCCAGAGCCAGAGCCAGAGCTGGATAATGCAGCCGAAACCGACGCCCCGGCTGAGCCAGAAACGACCGCACCGGCAGCAGAGCCCAGTCGCGATGACGTGCTCAGCGAGGCGAGCGCTGACGAAGACGAGCTGGACCCCGAACTGGTCGAGATCTTTGTCGAAGAAGCCGGCGAGGTGCTGGACACCCTCAGCGAATTTACGCCCCAGTGGCAAGCCGACGCGGATGACGCCAAAGCCCTTGGCGAAGTGCGCCGTGCGTTCCACACCCTCAAGGGCAGCGGCCGGATGGTCAAGGCCGGCGTGCTGGCCGAGCTGGCGTGGTCGGTCGAGAACATGCTCAACCGGGTCATGGACCGCAGCATCAACGCCAGTCCGGCGCTGTTCCGGGTGGTCAACGAAGTACGCGCACTGATGCCGCAGCTGGTTGAGGACTTTGCGGCTGGCCAGCAGCGTCCGCTGCCGGATGTGGAGCGCCTGGCCGCTGCCGCCGATGCGCTGGCGCGGGGTGAAACACCGATGCTGGATGCCTTGCCGGTCGAGGCCGGTGAGCCGGAGATACTTGACGCGGCGCCCGCCGGGGACACACTGATCACCGAAGCCGAAGCCGAAGCCGAAGCCGAAGCCGAAGCCGAAGCCGAAGCCGAAGCCGAAG
>NZ_LMAZ01000009.1:74536-93002 GCF_003444685.1 Pseudomonas abyssi
CCAGAGCCAGAGCCAGAGCCAGAGCCAGAGCCAGAGCCAGAGCCAGAGCCAGAGCCAGAGCCAGAGCCAGAGCCAGAGCCAGAGCCAGTGGTTGCCGGCGGCATGGACCCGGTGCTGCTGGATATCTTCCGTAATGAAACCCGCACGCATATCGACCAGATCAATGCGTATCTGGGCGAGTGTCGCGACTACGGCTTGCCGCGCGCGCTCAGCGACGCATTGCAGCGAGCCCTGCATACGCTCAAGGGCAGTGCGCACATGGCCGGCGTCCAGCCCATCGCCGTGCTGGCCAGCCCGCTGGAAAAACTGTGCAAGGAGTTCAAGGCCAACCTGGTGTCAGCCGATGCCGCACTGGTCGAGCTGCTGAGCGACGCGGTGACCCTGTTCGAACAGGGCCTGCAGCAGTTGGCGTACGACCCGCATGCGCCGATTGCCGGCACCGACGACTTCCTGCTGCGTCTTCAGCAACTGCACCAGCAGGGCCTGATGGCGCGGGAAACTGGGCGCGGCGAGTTGGAAGCGCCGGACAGCGCCGACCTGATGTCGATCTTCCTGACCGATGGGATCGACTTGCTGCTGGATGTCAGTGATGAGCTGAGCATGCGTCAGCCCGGCGCGTCCGTTGAGCTGGACAGCGACGGCCTGGTCCGCAGCCTCAACTCGCTGGCGGAGGTTGCCGGCGAGGTTGAGCTGGGTCCGCTGCAACAGCTCGCCGAGACCCTGGAGCATGTCCATGAACGCCTGCACAGCGGCCTGCTGCTGCCCGACGAGGACGTGCTGCAGGCGCTGGCCGACGGACACGAGCGGCTGATCGGCATGATGGATCAGGTCGCGGCGCATCAGCATCTGCTACCTGCCACGCGTGAGCTGCAGGCCCTGCAGGCGCTGATTCCCGGCGCGGTTGACGCTGCCCCGGCGCCCGCGCCGGCCGGCACTGCTGCCAGCCTGCCTGCCAGCGGCAGCTGGAATCCGGCCCAGGCCGGCACCGATGCTGAGCTGGTCGACATCTTCCTGGAGGAAGCCCAGGAGATTATCGACAGCGCTTCGGCGAGCCTGCAGCAGTGGATTGCCGACACCGGCAATACCATCGCCGTCGAGGCATTGCAGCGTGATTTGCACACCCTCAAGGGTGGCGCGCGCATGGCCGAGATCCGTCCGGTAGGCGACTTGGCCCATGAGATGGAATTTGTCTACGAAGGCCTCTGTGACCAGCGCTACCAGCCCAGTCAGGGGCTGATAGCGCTGTTGCACGCCTGTCACGATGCCCTCGCGGATATGGTTGAGGGTGTGGTGGCTGGCCGTCCGATCAGCGACGGCGCGGCTCTTATCTCGGCGATCAACGGTTTCCGCAAACACCCCGATCAGGAGCCCGTGCTGCCGGGCGCTGGCACCGAGCCGGCGCCAGTGGTGCCCGAGCCGGATGCCGCTGAGGTCGTCGCGCCGGCCGGCCCCGCGCTGCCTGGCATGCTGGCCATGTTTGTCGAAGAGGCCCGTGAGCTGCTGGCGCCCTGCCAAACGCTGTTGTTCGCGCTGGACGATGACCCGAGCGCGGCAGCGAACCTGCTGCACCGTATCGAAACCCTCAAGGGCAGCGCCCGTCTCGCCGGTCAGCAGGCGCTGGCCGACCAGGCCAGACAGCTGGAAGCGGCGCTGCACGAGGGGCGCGCTGACAGTGCCCAGCTGTCCGCGCTGGAACAGGCGGTGGATGCGCTGGCAGCCGGTGCTGACTGGTCGCCGGCAGCTGAGCCGGTCTTTACACCGCCGGCCACGCCCCCAGCCGCTCCGGCGCCGTCAGCTCCGGCCGTGGTGTCCGAGGGGCCGTCCCTTGCCGAGGTCAACGGCATGCTGCGCGAGGCCATGGAGGCCAGCAGTCAGGCGGCGGGCGATAGCAGCGCCAAGCGCAGCACCAGCCAGGAAAGCGTCAAGGTATCGGCCAACCTTTTGGAGGAGCTGGTTAACCTGGCGGGCGAAACCTCTATCTTCCGTGGTCGTATCGAGCAGCAGGTGAGCGATGTCGGTCACCTGCTCGAAGACGTTGAGAGCACCATTGAGCGTGTGCGTGATCAGTTGCGCCGGCTTGATATGGAAACCCAGGCGCAGATTCTGTCGCGCCACCAGGACGAACTGGGCGCGGGCTACGAGGATTTTGACCCGCTGGAAATGGACCAGTACTCGCAGTTGCAGCAGCTGTCGCGCTCGCTGTTCGAGTCGGCCTCTGACTTGCTGGACCTGAAGGAGACGTTGGCGACCAAGAGCCGCGACGCCGAAACCCTGCTGTTGCAGCAGGCACGGGTCAACACCGAGCTGCAGGAAGGCCTGATGCGCACGCGCATGGTGCCATTTGAGCGCTTGCTGCCACGGCTGCGTCGGGTGGTGCGCCAGGTAGCCGGTGAGCTTGGCAAACAGGTCGAGCTGGTGGTTGGCAACGCCGAAGGCGAGATGGACCGTAGCGTGCTCGAACGCATGATCGGGCCGCTGGAGCACATGCTGCGCAACTCGGTGGATCACGGTATCGAATTGCCGGATAGCCGCGCTCAGTCCGGCAAGCAGGCAGAGGGGCGCATCTGGCTGGATCTGGCACGTGAGGGCGGCGAGATTGTCCTGACGCTGCAGGATGACGGCGCCGGTATCCGCCTGGATGCTGTACGCAGCAAGGCCATCGAGCGTGGCCTGATGGACGCGGACGCCGAACTGACCGATCAGCAGGTACTGCAGTACATTCTCGAGGCGGGGTTCTCTACCGCCGAGAAAGTGACCCAGATCTCCGGGCGTGGCGTCGGCATGGATGTGGTCAACGCCGAGGTCAAACAGCTGGGTGGCAACATGACCCTGAGCACCGAGCCGGGCGTGGGGACCACCTTTGTGATTCGCCTGCCGTTCACCGTGTCGGTCAACCGCGCGCTGATGGTCTACTCCGGCGAAGACCTGTACGCCATTCCGCTGAATACCATCGAGGGCATCGTGCGGGTCTCCGGCTACGAGCTGGAAGCCTATTACGCACCCGATGCGCCGCCCTTTGAATACGCCGGCAAAACTTATGACCTGCGCTACCTGGGTGACCTGCTGGTTACCGGTCAGCAGCCGAAGCTGACCGGCCACAGCCTGCCGCTGCCGGTCATTCTGGTGCGCGGCGCCGAGCACAGCGTGGCGGTGCAGGTCGACGCCCTGGCTGGCTCGCGGGAGATCGTGGTGAAAAACCTGGGCAAGCAGTTTGCCGTGGTGCCAGGTATTTCCGGCGCGACCATTCTCGGCGATGGCCGGGTGGTGGTGATTCTCGACCTGCTGGCGGTGATTCGTGCCCAGCAGGCGCTGCATGCCCAGCAGCAGTTGGCGGCGGAGCGCGCCGGCGACGGAGTCGACTACGCCGAAGAGCGACCGACCTTGGTCATGGTGGTGGACGATTCGATCACCGTGCGTAAGGTCACCACGCGCCTGCTCGAGCGCAATGGCATGGAGGTGGTGACGGCCAAGGATGGGGTGGATGCGATTGCCAAGCTGCAGGACCTGACTCCGGACATCATGCTGCTGGATATTGAAATGCCGCGCATGGACGGCTTCGAGGTGGCTACGCTGGTGCGTCATGATGAGCGTCTGTCGCAGTTGCCGATCATCATGATTACCTCGCGTACCGGCGAGAAGCACCGTGAGCGCGCACTGTCGATCGGAGTCAACGAGTATCTTGGCAAGCCCTATCAGGAAGCGCAGTTGCTGGAGGTGATTGCCGAGTTGGTTGCTGCGGGTGACTGATCGTACCGCGGCGATCGCGCTGCTGGCCGGGCATGCCGGCAAGCGTCGCCAGCTGGCACAGGTGCTGGCGGAGTTCGGCTATGCAGTCGTCTTCGCCGATGACCCGGCCGGGTTGACCGCGAGCGAGCTGGAGCAGGTCAGCACGGACGCCTGGCTGCTGGAGTTGGCCGAGGAGTCTCCGCTGGCCGACTGGCTGCTTGAACATAGCAGCGCGCCGGTGTTGCTCGGCGCGGGCGAAATACCCAAACAGGACAGTGAGGACTATCCCCGCTGGCAGCGCCGGCTCTACGGCAAGTTGCTACCGTTGCTGGGCGAGCCGCCGGGTGGTCAGGCACCGGTACTGCCGGCGCCGCTGTTGCCTGCCGCAAGGCCGCAGCAGGCGCCCTGTGTCTGGGTGCTTGGTGCCTCGCTGGGCGGTCCGGCAGCGGTCAAGCAGTTCCTGGATTGTCTGCCGGCCGACTTGCCGGTGGCCTTTATCTATGCCCAGCATATCGACGCCGGGTTTGAGCAACAGTTGCCGCAGATTCTGGGGCGCCAGAATGACTGGCGCATCCTCAACTGTCAGCCAGGGGCGCACCTGCAGGCTGGTGAAGTGCTGGTTGCGCCGATCGCGCGGAGCCTGGGCTTTGGTGCCGACGGTGAGGTGTTGTTGAGTGACGCTCCCTGGCCCGGGCCCTATCGGCCTTCGATTGCCGCGGTGCTGGATGCGGTGTGTGATGGCTTTGGCCCCGCCTGCGGCGCAATCATTTTCAGTGGTATGGGGGAGGATGGCGTCGAGGCCTGTGGCCGCATGCGCCGCCAAGGTATCGAAGTCTGGACCCAGGATACCGCCAGCGCAGCCTGTGCAACCATGCCCGGGGCCGTGCAGGCGGCCGGTTTCAGTCATCGCCAGGGCACTCCGGAGCAGCTGGCGCAGGCGCTGCAGCACTGGCTGCGGCAAGAATGGTCGGCCCTGGCCGGCTAGAGCAACCCATCAAGGCAGTAAGGGAGAAGGACGTCATGTCTGAGGCGCTGGAGAGTATCAACGGTCTGATCGTGCCATTGCTGAACGATCCGCTGCTGCTGCCGAACGTGGCAGTGGCCGAGCTGGTGGGCTACCGCCTCAGCCAGGCAGCCAATCAGGGGCCGGAGTGGTTCCTCGGCTGGACCCAATGGCGTGACCAGCCGGTGCCTATGGTCGACCTGGACGCCCTACGTGCACAGGGTGGTGAGCCGGCGGAAGGGGCGCAGCCGCGCACCCTGATTCTCAATGCCCTGGGGGGCACTGGCCTGCATTTCATCGGTCTGCGAGTCTGGGGTATTCCGCGCTCGCGCAAACTGCTGCGCGATGAGCTGCAGACCCTCGATGGGCCCGCCAGCTACCAGCTGCAACGGGTCACTGTCAGTGACGAGCCGCAGCCGTTGCTGATTCCCGACTTGCTGGCTGTTGAGCGGGCGCTCGAGCAAGCAGGTCTGCTGCGCCGGGCATCCTGAATCGCCGGCGTCAGCTGACCAACACAAAACTCAGGCGCGCCTCGGTGCCGCCGTCTACCCGGTTGAGCAGTTGTACGCGGGCACCATGGCTGTCAGCGATGCGTTTCACGATCGCCAGTCCGAGCCCGGTTCCCTTGGTAGAGCGCGCCTGATCGCCGCGGATGAAGGGGCTGAACAGCGCGTCGTTTTCCAACGCCTCCACACCCGGACCGCGGTCCAGTACGCTGACGGTCAGCAGGCGCTCGCCGTCCTGACTATGGACATAGGTGCACACCTCCACGCCGCTGCCGCCGTGCACCAGGGCATTGTCGATCAGGTTGATCAGCACGCGTTTCATCGATAACCGCCGCAGGCTCAGGCGCGGTACCTCGGCCAGGCACAGGCGAACCACCTCGCCGTTGCTGTTCAGCGGTGCCACCACTTCACGAATCAGCTCGTTGATATCGGCTTCTTCCGTGGGCTCGGCGCTGCCATCGCGAATATAGCTCATGAACTGCTCGAGAATGGCGTCCATGTCCTCGATATCGCGGATCATGCCATCGGTCAGCTCCGGCTCGGCATCGGACAACAGCTCGGTCGACAGGCGCATGCGCGTCAGCGGCGTGCGCAGGTCGTGAGATACCCCGGCCAGCAGCATGGTGCGGTCGCGGTTGGCCTGTTCGACGTCCTGTGACATCTGGTTGAAGGCCCGGTACACCTCGGATATTTCCGACGGCCCGCTGGTGTCCAGTAGGCGCACCGTCTGGCCGCGACCGATGCGTTGGGCGGCCCGTTCCAGCATTTTCAGTGGGTGGTTAAGCTGGCGCACCAGCAACCAGGCGGCTGCAGTCGACAGCATGCCGATCAGCACCAGCCAGGTCACCACCAACCAGACGCGCTGGCCGCGCAGCGGGTGGGCGTAGAGCGGTACCTTCAACCAGTAGTTGCCGTAGATCGGCTGATGAATCCAGACCGCGGGATGGGCTTGAGTCTGTACCCGGACTTCAGTCTGGTCACCCAGCTCGTCACGCAACTGGTGGGTAAAGATACCGGAGTAGGGCCAGTGCACCTCACCCTGGGGTACCTGCTCGGGCACCATCACACGGATACCGGTCATTTCCTCGATGTCGTGACGCGCGGCCGGGCCGCTGGCCCAGTAGGCGCGGACCAGCATGGCGGTGCCGTGACTGTATTGGCGATCCACCAGCAGGTCTTCGTTGCTCAGCAGATACAGCAGGGTCAGCACCTGTGAAAACAGGGTGACCATGAGTACCAGCAAAATGGTGCGGCCAAAGAAACTGCGCGGCAGTAGTGGGTGCCAGCCGGGACCGCCCTTCACGTACCTTGGCCGTCCGGTACAAAGACATAACCCACGCCCCAGACAGTCTGGATGTAGCGTGGCTTGGACGGATCGGGCTCAAGCATGCGGCGCAGACGGGATATCTGCACGTCAATTGAACGCTCCAGCGCGTCCCACTCGCGGCCACGGGCCAGCTGCATCAGCTTGTCGCGGGTCAGCGGTTCGCGCGGGTGGCGTACCAGCGCCTTGAGCACGGCGAACTCGCCGGTGGTCAGCATGTTGACCTCGTTGCCGCGGGTCAGCTCACGGGTTGCCAGATTCAGGGTGAACTCGCCAAAGGTCACCTGATCGTCGTCGGCGCTGGGCGCGCCCGGCACTTGCGGCGCCTGCCGGCGTAACACGGCCTTCATGCGGGCCACCAGCTCGCGTGGGTTGAAGGGCTTGGGCAGGTAGTCGTCGGCACCGATTTCCAGGCCCTGGATGCGGCTGGTTTCGTCGCCTTTGGCGGTCAGCATGATGATCGGCGTGGTGTTGCCCTCAGCCCGCAGGCGGGCGCAGGCGCTCATACCGTCTTCGCCGGGCAGCATCAGGTCGAGCACGATCAGCGAGTAGATCTCGCGGGCCAGCAGACGGTCCATCTGAGCAACGTCTTCCACCGCCCTGACACGGTATCCCTGCTCGCCCAGAAAGCGCTCGAGCAGTCGCCGCAGCCGTACGTCGTCATCGACAATCAGGATTTTTTCGCCTTCGCCTGTCATGGATACCTACCTGGATTGATGAGCTGGCATTGTGACCCAGGCCCCGTGACTTGCGGGCTGGCCATTGTTACAAGAGGTTTCTTTTTACCCTGTTATGAAGGCATCATCCAGCCGCTTGATGGAGGCCGACCAGAATGCCCTGTCTCGGTTATACTGCCCGCCCTGTTTTAGCTATCAGTGGAAGTGTCTCACCATGCAGAGTATTGCCGCGCGCATCGCCAGCGAGCTGACGGTCCGTCCCGAGCAGGTCGCCGCAACGGTCGCCCTGCTGGACGAGGGGGCCAGCGTTCCGTTTATTGCCCGTTACCGCAAGGAGGTGACCGGCAGCCTGGACGACACCCAGTTGCGCTATCTGGAAGAGCGCCTGCGTTATCTGCGTGAACTGGAAGACCGCCGCAGTGCGGTATTGTCGAGCATCGCCGAGCAGGGCAAGCTCAGCCCCGAGCTGGAGCGTGATATCCGTGACGCCGACACCAAGACCCGCCTCGAAGACCTTTACCTGCCGTACAAGCCCAAGCGCCGCACCAAGGGCCAGATTGCCATCGAGGCAGGACTGGAGCCGCTGGCTGACGCCCTGTTTGATGATCCGACGCTGGACCCCGAACAGCAGGCCGCCACCTTTGTCGATGCCGATAAAGGGGTAGCCGACGTCAAGGCGGCGCTGGACGGTGCCAAGTACATCCTGATGGAGCGCTTTGCCGAGAACGCCAGCCTGCTGGAGCGTCTGCGCAGCGCCCTGCGTGAGGATGGCCGTGTGGCGTCCCGTGTAGTGGCGGGCAAGGAGCAGGAAGGCGCCAAGTTTGCCGACTACTTCGAATACGACGAGCCGCTGAAAAAGGTGCCTTCGCACCGCGCGCTGGCGATTTTACGTGGCCGCAACGAAGGTGTGTTGAGCATTGCCCTGGAGCTGGGTGATGCCGAGCCGGTACCGGGCAGCCTGCACCCGTGCGAGGGGTTGATCGCCGAGACTGTGGGTATCAGCAACCAGGGCCGTGCCGCGGACCGTTGGCTCAACGAGGTAGTGCGCTGGACCTGGCGGGTGAAGCTGCTGGGCCATCTGGAAACCGAGCTGCTGGGTGAGCTGCGCGAAGCCGCTGAAGACGAGGCCATTCGCGTCTTCGCCAGCAACCTGAAGGATCTGCTGCTGTCGGCTCCGGCCGGTCAGCGAGTCACCCTGGGGCTGGACCCGGGGCTGCGTACCGGCGTCAAGGTGGTGGTGGTGAATGCCACCGGCAAGCTGCTGGACACCGCGACCATCTTCCCGCATGCGCCGCGCAATGACTGGGACCGCTCGCTGGCAACCCTGGCAGCGCTGTGCGGCAAGCATCAGGTTGATCTGATTGCGGTCGGCAACGGCACTGCCTCGCGTGAGACCGACAAGCTGGCGGCAGACCTGATCAAGCTGTGCAGCGGCCAGAAAATGCAGAAGGTGATGGTCTCCGAGGCGGGCGCCTCGGTGTATTCCGCCTCCGAGCTGGCGGCTCGCGAATTCCCGGATCTGGATGTCACCTACCGTGGCGCGGTGTCCATTGCCCGTCGTCTGCAGGACCCGCTGGCCGAGCTGGTGAAAATCGAGCCCAAGGCCATCGGTGTTGGCCAGTACCAGCACGACGTGTCACAAGTGAAGCTGGCGCGTGGTCTGGACGCCGTGGTGGAAGACTGTGTGAACGCCGTTGGGGTGGACTTGAACACCGCCTCTGCGGCGCTGCTGACCCGTGTCTCCGGCCTTAACCCGAGCATTGCCCAGAATATCGTTGATTACCGCGATATCAATGGCGCCTTCCGCAATCGCCGAGAGCTGCTCAAGGTCAGCCGCCTCGGCGAGAAAACCTTCGAGCAGGCCGCCGGCTTCCTGCGGGTCATGAACGGCGACAACCCGCTGGATGCCTCGGCCGTGCACCCGGAAGCCTATCCGCTGGTCGAGCGCATTGCCGGAGATACCGGTCGTGATGTGCGTGGCCTGATTGGCGACTCCACCTTCCTGCGCAAGCTGGAACCGGCGCGCTACACCGACGAGCGCTTTGGCATCCCGACCATCACCGACGTGCTGCGCGAGCTGGACAAGCCCGGCCGTGACCCGCGCCCGGAGTTCAAGGCTGCCGAGTTCCAGGAGGGCGTGGAAAGCCTCAAGGACCTGAAGCCCGGCATGACGCTGGAGGGCGTGGTCACCAACGTTGCCAACTTTGGCGCCTTTGTCGATATCGGCGTGCATCAGGACGGTCTGGTACACATCTCCATGCTCTCGCAGCAGTTCGTCAAGGATCCGCGCGACGTGGTCAAGGCCGGTGATATCGTCAAGGTGAAGGTGCTGGAAGTGGATATCCCGCGTCAGCGCATCAGCCTGACCATGCGCATGGACGACAAGCCTCAACCGGCCAGCGAGCGCACTGCCGGTGAGCGCGCGCGCGGACGCCACAATGCGTCGCGTGGCGGCAGCGCTAACGGCAACAACAGCAACGGCAAACCCGGTCAGGGCAGCAGCACTGGCACCTTTGCCAACCTGTTTGCCAACGCCAAGAACCTGAAGAAGAAGTGACAGCATGAGCGACTTGCATCCGGCGCTGGCGGCTTTCGCCGCGCAGCGCAGCAGTGCCTTCACCGCCCTGGTCGGCATCGAGTTTACGGCGATTGAGCGCGGCCAGTGCACCCTGCGTCTGGCGATTGAGGACAAGCACTTCAATTCCACCGGACGAGCGCACGGCGGGGTGGTTTTTACCCTGCTGGACTCGGCCATGGGCGCGGCGGCCTTCAGCGTGCTGGAGCCGCATGAAGTGACGGCCACCATCGAGTGCAAGATCAACTACACTCGCGCGGTTACCGGCGGCGTGCTGGAATGCACGGGTAAGGTCATGCACGCCGGTACCCGTACCATAGTGGTGGACGGCGAGGTGTGGCAGGATGGCGCGCTGGTTGCCAAGTGTCTGGGTACCTTTGCCCGCATCTGACGGGCAGGGTTTAACGGCCTTTCTATACTGAACTGCATCGCCGCCCTGCCGGCGGCGACTCTGCCTAAGGAGTGACACCTTGTCACCACTGCTGCGAAAACGCCTCGATCTGCTGGCGCAGCCGGCCTCGCACCCCCTGCTGACTGACTGTCTGCATGGCATCGAAAAGGAAAGCCTGCGTATCACCGCCGACGGCAGCCTGGCGCATACGCCTCATCCAGCCGGCCTTGGCTCGGCGCTGACCCATCCGCGCATCACCACGGATTACTCCGAGGCGCTGCTGGAGCTGATCACCCCGGTCAGCCAGCGTGTTGACGGCTTGTTTGCCCAGCTCGACGAGATTCACCGCTTTACCTACAGTCAGCTGGGTGACGAGCTGCTGTGGACCGAGTCCATGCCCAGCCGCCTGCCGGCCAGTGATCAGGACATTCCGATTGCCTGGTATGGCACCTCGAATATCGGCACCCTGAAAAACGTCTATCGGCGCGGTCTGGCGGTGCGCTACGGCAAGGCGATGCAGTGCATTGCCGGCATTCACTACAACTTCTCCCTGCCACCGGGCCTGTGGCAACTGCTGCAGCAGCAAGAGGGCGGGCAGCAGAGCGCGCAGGACAACCAGTCGGCGCGCTACTTTGCGCTGATTCGAAACTTCCGCCGCTATGCCTGGTTGCTGATGTACCTGTTTGGCGCCTCGCCAGCGGTCTGCGCGAGCTTCTTGCAGGGGCGTGACCATCGGCTTGAGCCATTGGGTGAGCGCAGCCTGTATTTGCCCTGGGCGACCAGCTTGCGGATGAGCGACCTGGGCTATAACAACAACGCTCAGGCGGGGCTGAACATCTGCTACAACAGCCTGGATAACTACATTGCCAGCATGCTCAACGCCATCAGTCTGCCCTATGAGCCTTACGCGCAACTGGGCACGCACGATGCGAACGGCGAGTGGCAACAGCTCAACACCAATCTGCTGCAGATCGAGAACGAGTTCTATAGCCCGATCCGACCCAAGCGTGTTACCAACAGCGGCGAGAAACCGGTGCATGCCCTGCGCGAGCGCGGGGTGGAATACATCGAGGTTCGCTGCCTGGACATCGACCCCTTTGTACCGCTGGGCATTGAGCCGGCGACCGCTTACTTCCTCGATGCCTTCCTGCTGTTCTGTGCGCTGAACGATAGCCCGGACTTGAGCGACAGCGAGTGCGAGCACGCTGCCATCAACTTCAATCTGACGGTCAAGCGTGGCCGCGAGCCGGGGTTGATGCTGAATGACGGTGGCAGCGAACGCACGCTGGTCAGCTGGGGCGAGTCGCTGCTGGATGAGATTGCCGGCTGTGCCGCGCTGCTGGATCAGGTCAAGGGCGGTAACGCCTGTGCCAGCAGCCTGCAGCAGCAGCGCGCCAAGTTGCGAGACGCCAGTCTGACGCCGTCGGCGCGGGTGCTGGCGGCGATTGCCGAGCACGATAACAGCTTCTTCCGCTTTGCTCTGGCCCAGTCTGAAGCCCATAACCGCTACTTCCGTGAGCGTCCCCTCGACCCTGAGGCGCAGGCGGCCATGGCGGATGAGGCAGCCAGCTCACTGGCAGAACAGGCGGCGCTGGAAGAGGCGGATACGATCAGCTTCGATCGTTTTGTGGCCGACTATATGGCACAGTCTGCCTGAGTCGTCCGGCGGGTACCTAGCGTGCCCGCCGGCCCCGTTTTATTGCACGATCAGGTTGGTAAACAGCAGGTCGTCTACCAGCGGATCTCCCTCTTCCTCTTCCAGCACCTGTTGCACGGCGGCTAGCGCGTCGGCGCGCAGAGTCTCCTTGCCTTCCAGCGTGGACAGGTTTTCCGGTAGCTGTGCACTGAACAAAAACACCAGCGCATTGCGAATCAGCGCGTCGTGGTAGTGCAGCTTCTCGACCGCTGCCGGATCGTCGGTGCGCAGGGCCACATCGGCCTTGAGGTATTGAATGCGTGGACCACTGCCAAGGGTGCCGACAAAGGACGGTTTCAGCTCGACGTACTGAGCCTGTGGCGGTGGGGCTTCCTCTTCCTCGGCATGAGCAACGGGCAACAGGGCGCTCAGCAGCAGAGCGGCTAACAGGGCTTTGAAGTGCATGGCAGAAGGGCTCCTTGGATACCGGCACAGCATAGCCGAGCCGCCGCCCCGCGCCAAATGCCCGCGCTCTCGGACGATGGCGCGTTGAGGCCGTCAGGCACGACGCCCATGTTATGCGTAGCTATCAGCTCGAACCATGTTCGTTGACCCATAGCCCGGTGAAGCGACTAGACTGACGCCATTCATGCACGCAAACCTGGGAGATAAAAATGAAAGCGGTTCTGTGCAAGGCCTACGGTCCGGCCAGCAGTCTGGTGCTGGAAGAAACGACCGATCCGGTCGCCAAGAAAAACGAAGTCGTCATCGATATTCACGCTGCGGGCGTCAATTTCCCCGATACCCTGATCATCGAGGGCAAGTACCAGGTCAAGCCGCCGTTCCCGTTCTCACCGGGCGGTGAAGCCGCCGGCGTGGTCGCCAGTGTTGGCGAAAGCGTCAAGCACCTGAAAGTGGGCGATCGTGTCATGGGTCTGACCGGTTTCGGCAGCTTTGCTGAAAAGGTCGCTACCGATGCGATGCGCGTACTGCCGATGCCCGATGACATGGACTATGTCACCGCTGCCGGCTTCAGCATGACCTACGGCACCTCCATGCACGCCCTCAAGCAGCGTGGCGAACTCAAACCGGGCGAAACCCTGCTGGTGCTGGGCGCTTCCGGTGGCGTGGGTCTGGCTGCCGTTGAAATTGGCAAGGCCATGGGTGCCCGCGTCATCGCCGCCGCCTCCAGCGCCGAGAAGCTGGAAGTAGCCAAGGCCGCCGGCGCCGACGAGCTGATCAACTACAGCGAAGTCAGCCTGAAGGACGCCGTCAAGGAGCTGACCAACGGCCAGGGCGCGGACGTGATCTACGATCCGGTCGGCGGCGATCTGTTCGACCAGGCAGTGCGCAGCATCAACTGGAAAGGGCGTCTGCTGGTGGTTGGCTTTGCCAGCGGCCGTATCCCGGAGTTCCCGATCAACCTGGCGCTGCTCAAAGGCTCCTCCATCGTCGGCGTGTTCTGGGGGGCCTTTGCCGCCCGCGAGCCGCAGGCCAACCTGGAGAACTTCCAGCAGCTGTTCCGCTGGCACAGCGAAGGCAAACTCAAGCCGCTGGTCTCCCAGACCTTCGAGCTGAACGAGTACGAGGCCGCGCTGGATATCCTCAGCTCGCGCAAGGCGGTCGGTAAGGTAGTCGTCAAGACCCGCTAAGACCAGCCGCAGGCTGGCCTTAGCGGGAAGCCACAAGCTGCAAGAAAAAACCCGCGCGATTCAACACCGCGCGGGTTTTTCTTTGGCTCGAGATAGCCCCACAATTTTGGCAAATGCTTGACTGGCCTGCAGCCCAACTCATCCTGATGCGGCTTGCGGCTTGCGGCTTGCGGCTGGGCGCGCTAAAGCGCGCCCCCGTACCCCAGCTGTCGCCACGCTTCATAAATAAGGATCGCTGCGCTGTTCGACAGGTTCAGGCTGCGGCTGTCAGGGCGCATCGGAATGCGCAGCACCTGGTCCGCGGGCAACGCCTCGCGCACCTCAACGGGCAGGCCGCGACTCTCTGGGCCGAACAGAAACAGGTCGCCGGCAGCGAACTGCACCTCGCTGAAGTTCTGCGTGCCCTTGGTACTCAAGGCAAAGACGCGATTAGCCTCTACCGCTTGCAGACAGGCATCGAGGTTGGGATACGTTTTGACTGCGGCAAACTCGTGATAATCCAGCCCCGCGCGACGCAGGCGCTTGTCGTCCAGCTCAAAGCCGAGCGGCTCGATCAGGTGCAACTGGCAGCCGGTATTGGCGCACAGGCGAATGATATTGCCGGTGTTCGGCGGGATTTCGGGTTCAAGCAGAGCGATATGGAACATGGTGACGGCTACGCAAGGGCGGAGCGGTAGGCTACCCGCTTCAAGCTTCAAGCTTCAAGCTTCAAGCTAGAAGCAGGCCGTGGTGTTGCGGGCGCTTTGGGGGCGGAAGGCTGGAGGCCCGAGGCTGGAAGGCATAGGCGGAGTGGGTGGTTGGATTCCCCCGCAAATAGCGTTAATCCGGTCCCACTCCCAGGCTCGCTTCAGCCCTTCATTGCGGCTTCCAGCCTAAAGCTTAAAGCCTTCAGCTGATTGGCTTCCAGCCCAGCGTCAGAGTTCGCCGCGCTCCCAGCGTTGCTCGCTGGCTACCAGTGCGGCAGAAATGTCCTGCAGGCTGGTCGACGGCAGCTGTTCGGGCAGTGGGTCGATGCCGACACTGGAGAACAGCTGGCCATAGGCATTACGCAGCTCGGCGTAGGACAGATCACGGCGCAGCTCGGCCTGCAGGGCACTCATTTCGCCACGGATCAGGTCAAGTTCGCCGATGCTGCGAGCCTCGCGGCGGTTGCGCAGCTGCGTGACGATCTGCTGATCCAGTGACGACAGCTCTTCGCTGGTCTTGAACTGGCGCAGGGCCTCGTTGTAGTTGGCGTTGGCTACATGCAACTGCGCCAGTACCGCTACCGACATCGCCTGGCGGCGTGCCGTGGCGACGGCTTCCCCGGCCTTGGCAGCGTCAATGGCGGTGGGCGCGGACAGCACATTCAGCAGGTTCCAGGTGACCTTGACGCCATAGTCCGCCCAGCTCTGGTTGACCAGGAAGGAGTTGCTGTCGTAGTGACCGCCGGCGGAGAACTCCAGGCCCGGTAGCATGCGCAGCATCGCCTTGCGGGTTTCTGCAGCGCTGATACGCGCCTGGTAGTCCTGTTCGCGCAGTTCAGGGCGGTGGGCCAGTGCCTGCTCTTCGAGTTGCTCAAGTGACAGCGCCAACTCAGGGACATCGTAGTTGTCGCTCGTGGCCAGGGTGAAATCGCTACCCAGCGGAAGATTGATCAGGGTCGCCAGCTCGGTCTTGGCCAGCGAAAGAGCTTTGCGCTGTTCTTCCAGCGTGCGGGTGGTTTCGATCAGCGTGCGCTGGTAGTTGAGCGCCTCTACCGGGTCGCCGACCCGCTGGTTGCTCATCTGCTGACTGTCGGCGCGGGCGGCATCGACCCGGGTCATCAGGCCGTCAATCTGACTGAGCAGGCGTTCGGCCGCGACGGCACGCCAGTAGGCGGAGCGGACATCCTGGGTAATGGTATGAATCACCTTGCGGCGCCGTTCTTCAACGATCAGGCGCTGATCCGACTTCTGCTTGGCGCTGACGTAACTAACGCCAAAGTCGAGTACGTTCCAGACCATGGTCAGGTCGGCAACGTCACGGTCGCGGTCCTGAGAGGTCGAAGGCTCCAGCGACTCGGTGCCGGTGCGAATGCTTTCGCTACTGGATGCGCTGATGTTGTCGCGCCCGGCATACCCCGCCGACAGGGCCATGCGCGGCAGCATATCGAAGGTGGCCAGGTCCAGCTGACGCTCGGACAGCGCCTGTTCCATGACCTTTAGACGGGCTTCCAGGTTGTATTTGACGGCACGGGCCATGGCCTCATGCAAGGTCAGTGGTGCGGTCAGCGGCTCCTGGTCTTGGTAAATAGCGACCAGATCGTCCTGCGCGCGTTGGGCGCTGGCGTTCAGGTCGATTGGCTGAGTCTGGACGGCGCAGCCGGTGATGGCGAGTGCCAGCAGGCTGATGCCGGCGATACGATGGTTATGCTTCATGCGTGAGCCGCCCCCTTTGTACGGCGCAGTGCAGTGTCAGTGCTGATGTCTTCATGATTGTTGTGTGGTGTTACTCATGCCCTTGAGGGCTGAGCTCAGCTGATGTGTTTTTTCTGTTTCCACGGCACTGAAGAAGCGCAGCTGTTGCTGCAGGCTAAACGCGCCCCCCGAGCGTTCAAGCAGAATGTCGAATGGGCTGTGTCCGGGTTTGAACAGGTCGGCCAGCGTGCTGCGATCGAACACGCCAGCGTCTCCGCCACCAAACCCCAGGAAGCCATTTGTGCTGCGCGAGCTGAATATCTGCGCGAACAGGCTGATCTGCATTGGGGTTGGGTTGATGAACGGATCGTTCAGGCTCAGGCCATTGCCAACAGTCGGCGGTGGCAGCAGCGACGGTGGCGGCTGCGGCGCGGTGGGCGGTGGCGCGATAAAGGGCGTGTCCGGCGTGCCCGTGCCTGGGTCAGGTATGTAATTGGCGGCAATAATGTCGTAACCCGGCACGCTGATGTTGGCCACCATGGCGTTACCGTTGCTGTCGGTGATGCCGCTGACAGCGGCGTTGACCGCAAGGCCCAGGCTGCCGAGGCCGGTTACGTCGGTGACGTTGACCTGCCAGGTTTGCGCATCGATTTGGGTCAGTGAGCTCAGGTTGCCGACGGCGTTGCCGGTGGTGACCAGAGCGAAATCGCCGAGATCGACACCGCTGACTGCTTCGCTGAAGGTTACGGTAAAGCTGACACTGTTGGCGTTGGTCGGCGATGGCCCGTCCAGGGCGATGTCGCTGATGGTGGGTGGCAGTGTGTCGATGCTGTAGTTGCCTGAATCGGTGGTGCCGGTGCCGGTATTACCTGCGGCATCGGTGTAGCCAGTGTTGTCCAGCGTGAGAATGTTGCTGCTGTCCTCGATGTTGCTGGTCGGCGTCAGGGTGGCGGTCCAGGTGATGCCACCATCGCTACTGATCAGGTCGCTCAGGATGCCGTTGGCGACCGTAAAGTCCGCAATGTCGAGGCCCGTCACCGCTTCGGAGAAGGTGATGGTCACGGTAGCGGTTTCGCCGAGCATCGGTGTAGCCCGTGTTGTTCAGGGTGATGGCGTTGCTGGCGCTTTCTACATTGGCAGTGGGCGTCAGGGTGGCAGTCCAGGTGATGCCGCCATCGTTGCTGGTCAGCCCGCTCAGAGCGCCATTGGCTACCGTAAAGTCGGTGACATCAAGCCCGCTTACTGCTTCGGAGAAGCTGATGGTGACCGTGGCGGTTTCGCCCACGCTCAGTGCGCTGTCGTCGATAGTAATGCTGGCGGTGGGGCGCAACGTGTCGATGGCGTAATTGCCGGAATCGGTGGTACCGGTGCCGGTATTGCCGGCGGCGTCGATGTAGCCGCTGTTGTTCAGTGTGATCAGGTTGCCGGTGCTTTCTACGCTGGCATCCGGCGTCAGGGTCGCCGTCCAGGTGATACCGCCGTCGCTGCTGGTCAGGTCGCTCAGGATGCCGTTGGCGACCGTAAAGTCCGCAATGTCGAGGCCCGTCACCGCCTCGGAGAAGGTGATGGTCACGGTAGCGGTTTCGCCGACGTTCAGCGCGCTGTCGTCGATAGCGATGCTGGCCGTTGGGCGGATCGTATCGATGCTGTAGTTGGCGGAGTTGGTG
Organism: Pseudomonas abyssi; assembly: GCF_003444685.1. Classification (NCBI taxonomy): domain Bacteria; kingdom Pseudomonadati; phylum Pseudomonadota; class Gammaproteobacteria; order Pseudomonadales; family Pseudomonadaceae; genus Pseudomonas; species Pseudomonas abyssi. The sequence continues at coordinate 92,072 of NZ_LMAZ01000009.1, forward strand.
CTGCCGGCGCCGGTGTTGCCGGCTGCATCGGTGTAGCCCGTGTTGTTCAGGGTGATGGCGTTGCTGGCGCTTTCTATATTGGCAGTGGGCGTCAGGGTGGCAGTCCAGGTGATGCCGCCATCGCTACTGATCAGGTCGCTCAGGGTGCCGTTGGCGACCGTAAAGTTCGCAATGTCGAGGCCTGTCACCGCCTCGGAGAAGCTGATGGTGACTGTGGCGGTTTCTCCGGCAGCCAGCGCGGTGTCATCGATATTGATGCTGGCGGTTGGGCGCAGGGTATCGACGCTGTAATTGGCGGAGTCGGTGCTGCCGGCGCCGGTGTTGCCGGCTGCATCGGTGTAGCCGATGTTATTGAGGGTGATGATGTTGGTGCTGTCTTCGGTGCCGGCTGATGGCGTCAGGGTGGCAGTCCAGGTGATGCCGCCATCGCTGCTGGTCAGGCCGCTCAGGGTGCCGTTGGCTACCGTAAAGTCGGTAACAGCAAGCCCCGTTACCGCTTCGGTAAAGTTAATGGTCACCGTGGCGGTCTCGCCCACGCTCAGCGCGCTATCGTCGATGTTGATGCTGGCGGTTGGGCGGACCGTATCGATGGCGTAATTGCCGGAGTTGGTGGTGCCGGTCCCGCTGTTGCCAGCGATATCGGTGTAGCCGGAGTTATTAAGGGTGATCAGGTTGCTGGCGCTGTCTACATTACCAGTGGGCGTCAGGGTGGCAGTCCAGGTGATACCGCCATCGTTGCTGGTCAGGTCGCTAAGGGTGCCGTTGGCGACGGTAAAGTCGGCGACATCAAGCCCGTTTACTGCTTCGGAGAAGCTGATGGTGACCATGGCAGTTTCGCCCACGCTTAGCGCGCTGTCGTCGATAGTGATGCTGGCGGTTGGGCGGACCGTATCGATGGCGTAATTGCCGGAGTTGGTGGTGCCGGTCCCGC
>NZ_LMAZ01000010.1:0-31740 GCF_003444685.1 Pseudomonas abyssi
CCTCGTTGAACGTGATGGTGACAGTGCTGGTTTCGCCGGCCGCTAGTGCGGCATCGGCGACGGTGATGCTGGCGGTAGGACGCAGGGTATCGATGGCGAAATTGTTGGAGTTCACCGGTGCCGCGCCCGTATTACCGGCGGTATCCAGATAGCCGCTGTTATCCAGTGTGATCAGGTTGGTGGTGTCCTGGGTGTCAGCAGCGGGCGTCAGGGTCGCGGTATAGATAACATTGTCGCTGGTCGCCAGATTGCTGAGTGTGCCGTTCGCCACGGTGAAATCGGCCAGGTCTACGCCCACCACGGCCTCACTGAAGGTGATGGTCACGGTGCTGGTCTCGCCGGCCGCCAGGGCGGTATCGGCCACCACTATGTTGGCCGTGGGGCTAACGCCGTCAATGACCAGCGCATGTTGACTGGCGATGGAATCGGCGCTGCCGGTGGCAGGCAGCGTCAGCACGGCATCGTCGCTGGCAGCGCTTTTGATCGTAGCGCCGTTCAACGACAGGGCACTGCTGGATTGGTAATTCAGGTCGGCGGTTAGATCGCCCGCCTGCACGGTGTAGCTGAACGTCAGGGTGTTGCTGCCACTGCCGGAAACATAGGTGGCGGCGCGGTCGGTGCTGCCTGTTTCCAGCAATAGTGTCGGGGTACCGCCCAGGGTATCGACGGTGACGGTCTGGTCAAAGGTCACCGTCAAGGTCAGGGTGTCACCCACCTTGTAGGTATCATCAGCCGAGCTGCTGCCCGTGCTGGTGATGATGGGGTTGAGCGGCTCTACGTTGATAGTGATGGTATCGATGTCGGTTTGCGCCCCGCCAGAACCGCTAAAACCAGCGTCGGTGGTGGTGATGGTCAGGGTGGCGGGGCCGTTATAGCCGGGAGTGGGGGTATACACCAGGCCCGCAAGTAGGGCATTGATATCGGTCTGCGAGAAACTAAATTGTGCAGCAGGAAATGGGCCAAAGCCGGGCACGGTAAAAGTGCCATTTGTGACATCTATTCTCACGACGATGTTGTCGTTGCCACTGTCCACATCACTGACGCTGATCAGATTGCCGTTAGCGGCGCTGAATGCCAATGAACCGTCCTGATCGACACTCTGTGTGCCTGGCACGGAGTTGACCGGGGCGTCGTTGACCGCCGTCACACTGAGCGTGAGGCTGGCGCTATCGCTTTCGGCTGGGCCACCGGTGTTGCCGCCGTCGTCGATGCTGATGCTCAGGGCTACATCGGCGGAGGCATTGGCTGCCGTGGTAAAGCTGAGCTGGCCAGCGGAGATAAAGGCGTTGATATCGGCAATGCTGCCGCTCAATGTCAGGCTGCTGGCGTTACCCCCTACAGTGACCCCATTGCCGCTGACCGCGCTCAGGCTGCCGCTGGCAACGCCAAAAGTGGCTGTAACACTCGCGCTGCCCGCATCGGCATCGCTGAAGCTGATGCCCGTGAGTGCGCCTGCTATGTCTTCGGTCACGTTGATGCTGGTCGGCGCCGTGATTACGGGCGCGTCATTGCTGGCGATGAGGGTGACGGTGGAGGTGACAGCGAGCAGGCTGCTGTCAATACCACTGTTGGCTGTGCCACCGTTGTCACTGATGGCCGTGAGCGTCACTGTTCGATTGGCGCCACTTGGCGCGTCGCTGGCGTTGCGGTAGCCGATGCCATTGACGATGGTTTCTGCGTTCGCCGCGCTGACGCCTGCAACGCTGGACAGCGTGAGGGTGGCGGTGCTGCCGCTGAGGCTGACACTGTAGGTCAGGCCATTGCCAGCGGTGGTGCCGGTGTTGCCATCGGTCAGGCTGATTTCGCTGCCATCAATGGTCAACAGCTCGCTAGCGCCATTGGCCAGGTTGCTGATGGTCATTCTCAGGCTGCTGATACTCTGTGCGGCCTCAACGGTGTTGATACTGGCACCGCTGAACAGCATCACTGCGGCGTTATTTTCGGTATAGCTCGGGTTGGTGCCCGTGGCAGTCAAGGTGGGGGCATCGTTCACGGCGACCACGCTGACGCTGATGTCTTGCTGGCTGCTGGTGGCGCCGTCGCCATCGGTCAGGGTAACGCTGACAGTTCGCGTGGCGGTGGCAGGCTCGCTGTTATTGCCGTTGCTGTAGGTCAGGGCGCTGACCAGTGCCTGTGTTGCCGCCGCATTGGCGTTGGCGTTCAGGGTGATGACCAGGTCGCTGGTGCCTGTGCCGCCCACGAAGGTGCCGATAATAGTTCCGGCGTAGGTGATGTTGCTGCCGCTGACGCCGATCTGACCGGCGCCGGTGCCTTCGTTGACGATCCCGAGAATGTCTTCGCTGCTGACGCGGTTGCCGGTGATCGCGACGGTCAGGGTGCCGCCGTCAAAGTCCGGGGAGTCGCTGTCGGTGACCGTGGCGTTGCTGCCTGCGTCCAGGCGCACGGCGCCGCTGCCTTCCACATAGCTGACCGAATCACCGCTGAGATTGCTGATCACCGGCGCAGCGCTGGCGGGTGCGTTCAAGGTGAAGTCGTTGCCATCGGCGCCTGCATAGCTCAGCGACAGCGTGGTGCCGCCGACGGTACTGCCCTCTGCCAGACCGCTGAAGGTGCCGCTGATTGCGTCGGCACCATCATTGCTGATGATGGTAAAGCTGCTGGAAAACGGTGGTGAGTAGCTGCCCAGATTGACCGTCAGCAACGCGTTGTTAATGGTGACGGTCCCGTTGACGGTCAACTGATCGTATTCGGTGCCGGCGGTGGTGCCGCTGATATCGACGGCCAGCGTGCTGCCTGTTTCCAGCTGCAGGTTGCCGTTGATGGTCAGGCTGCCGGGGCTGGAGCCGGCGGCGAGGGTGCCACCGCTGAAGATCGCGACCAGTCCATTCAGGGTGCCGTTGCCGCCCACAGTACCTGTACTTTGCGCGGAGACCTGACCGTCGTAGCTACCATCGATCAGCACGGTACCGGCGCTGGCAGTGAGCGTCCCGGTCGCGCTGTTGCTGGCGCTCAGGGTCAGCGCTCCGCTACCCGTCTTGATCACATCGCCGCTGCCGGAGATGACCCCGCTTAGGGTGGTGTCGTTGGTGGTTTCAATTGTATTAACGAACAGTCCATTGCCCAGCACGATGGCGTTGTCGATGGTGCCGGCGCCGGTAACGCGTAATGTTCCGTCTTGCAGCTGGAGGTTGCCGGTGCCAAGGTTGCCATCTCCAGCAATGCTTAGGGTGCCGCCGTTGATGACGGTGGCGCCGCTGTATGTATTGCTGCCGCTCAGAATCAGGGTGCCGCTGTCGGCCTTGATTAGTGAGCCGGTGCTCGAGACCACGCCGCTGAGCGTCAGGCTGTCGCCGCTGCCAACGCTGACGCTGCTGTTTGCGCTCAGTAGCATGACGTTGTTGCTGAGGGTGGTAGAGCTGCTGACAATCAGACGGCCCGCGTTCTGAATGGCGATAAAGCCGCTGCTGATATTGTCGCCGTTGGTGATGCTCAGGGCGCCAGCCTGGATGATGGTGTTGTTGCTATAGGTGTTGTTGCCGGTCAGCGTCAAGGTGCCGGTGCCGCTCTTGGTGAGCGTGCTTGAGCCGGAGATGACACCGCTGATAGTGACGTCAACGGAGGTATTGATGGTGGTGGGCGGGCTGTTGATGACGATGTTGTTGGTAATCAGGCTGCCGCCGCTGATATTCAGAACAGCGCTGTTCATCAGCGTAAGTTGACCGCTACCAAGGCTGTTGTTGCCGGTGATACCCAGCGTGCTGTTTGAAACATAGGTGCCACCAGAGTAGGTGTTGCTGCCGCTGAGAGTCAGCTCGCCTGTACTGCCTTTTGTCAGCCGACCGGTGCCGGAGATGATGCCGCTGAGGGTGGCGTTGACTCCGGTAGTGGTGTTGATGATGCCGAAGGTGCCGCTTAAGACGATGGCATTATCGATGGTGCCAGAGCCGGTGATGGTTAGTCCTGCGCTGTTTTCGATGGTTAGGGTACCGGAGCCCAGGTTGCTGTCACCGGCAATGAGCAGAAAGCCGGCGGATACGGTTGTGGTGCCGCTGTAGCTGTTGGCGCCTGACAGGGTCAGATTGCCGCTGCCCTGTTTCACCAGGTTGCCGCTGCCGCTGATATCGCCGCTAAACGTCGTAGGGTTGCTCAGCATCACGTTGGCAGTGCCGACCAGGACGAGCGCGTTGTCGATAGTGGTGCTACCGCTGACTTCCAGAGTCGTCGCATCCGACAAGGTTACGCTGCCAGCACCCAGGTTGCTGTCGGTCGCAATCTGCAGTGCGCCGCCTGAGAGTGCGGTGGTGCCGGAATAGCTGTTACCGCCAGCAAGGGTGAGGGTACCTGCACCGGTCTTGGTCAGATTGCCGTTGCCGTCGATGGCATTGTTGAAGGTGACGGTATCGCCGGCGTCGTTCTGAATGGTCAGGGTTGCGCCGCTATTGAGCGTGATTGCCCCACCGCTGAAGCTTGCGCCGGAGGCCTGTCCAAGGTCGAAGGTCAGGCTTTCGGTCAAGGTGGCGGCGTTGATACTGATGTTCTGGCCGGCAAAGCTGCTGTCGAATACCAGGGTTTGCGTGCCTGTGGTGTCCGCTGCCGCGATGGCGATGGCCTCGCTGAGGCTGACGCCGTTGCTGGGGTCGATGACTGCGGTGTCGGTGGTGTTGGTGACGTAAATGGTGTCGGAGGTAACGCTAATGTCGGCGGTGGCGACCGCAGCGCCGTCATCGGTCAGGGTGACGCGGATAGTCGCGTCACCGGCCGGCGTATCGTTGCGATAGGTCAGGTGGCGGACGACGTCATTGACCAGCACATTGGTGGCGTTTGTCTCGGTGCTGTTGAACGTAATAGTCAGCGCGCCGCCACTTTGGCTGAAGGTGGCAAAGGTCTGGCCGCCGCTCTGCAGGGCGTTGCCGCTAACGGTAAATAAAGCGCTGCCGGCGGTATCAAAGCCGAATATGTCGCTGCTGACTGCACCGCTCTGGCGCTGCAAGACCAGGGTGGCACCGGCCCAGTTGTCTAGCGCGCTGAGTTCGGCGTCAGAAAGAGCTGCGTTGCTGCCGACGTCAAGGGTCACGGTGTTGCCAACACCCGGCCAGGCAAGGCTATCGCCGTTCAGGCCGGCGATGGCGGGTGTGTCGTTGGTCGGTACTACGGCGACGGTGCTGCTGATCGACAGGCTTGCGGTATCACTGCCGCCGTTGGCGAGGCCGCCATTGTCGCTGATGCTGGTCAGGGTAACGGTGCGGTTGCCGGCGGTGGGCGTGTCACTGCTGTTGCGGTAGGCAAGCCCATCGACCACGCTGTTGGCGACAGCGGTGCTGATGCCGGATGTATTCAGGGTCAGGGTAGCGACCCCAGCGGAGACGCTGACACTGTAGCTGATGCCGGCAGTGGTACCGCTGGTGCCGTCGGTCAGGCTGATCTCGCTGCCAGCGATGCTCAGCAACTCGCTGGCGCCGTCGCTGAGGTTGCTGACGGTCAGCGTCAGACCGGTGATGCTTTGGCCGCTTTCAATGGTGCCGATGTTCACGCCGCTGAACAGGTCGACTGCGCTGGTGTTCTCGGTGTAGTTCGGCGAGGTGCCGGTGGCAGACAGGGTCGGTGCGTCATTGACGGGGACCACGCTGACACTGGAACTCAGGCTGAGGCTGCTGGTGTTGTTGCTGCTGCCGCTGTCGGTGACGCTGGTCAGGGTCACGGTACGTGGGGCACTGCCAGGGTCATCGCTACTGTTGGCATAGGTCATGCCATCGATCAGGGTCGCCATTTGGGCGTCGGAACGGGCCAGGCCGCTGAGCGTCACGGTCGCCGTGCTGCCGGCGACCGAGACGCTGTAATTGCCGCCGCCGCTGAGTGCGCCACTGTTGCTGTTGCTCAGGTTGATGCTGGTGCCGCTGATGGTGAGGCTCTCACTGGCGCCGTTGGTGACGTTGCTAACCGTAAACACCGCACCGCTGAAGGTCTGGCCGCTGTCATTGGTGTTGGCGGTGACGCCGCTGAACAGGTCGGCTGCCGAGGTTTGTTCGACAAAGGTCGGGTTGTTGCCGGTGGCGCTGGCTGTGGGAGCAGCGTTAGGGGCAACTGCAGGCGCTACGACAATATCGTCAATGTAGATCGAGACATCGGCTACGCCGGTCTGGCGCACGATGCGTACTTCATCGACCTGCTGCCAGGCTGCGCCGGATGCCGACACCAGTGCGCCGCCTGAGCCGTAGTTTCCGGCGCTAAAGTTGATCGTTGCGCCTGATACCGCTATCCCGTCCAGATAACCTACCAGTCGATAGTCGTTACCGCCTGAGAACCCGTTCTCTACGCGTATTGACTGGAAGGAGAAGGCGTCGCCGCTGGTTGACTTCAATACCGCAGCGGTGCCGGTGTTGAAGCCCCCATTCAGTAGTGCAGCAGCATCTGAGCCGTCGTTTGCCAGGGAGGTATCACCCGTTTGATTGGTGATGTCTACGTAAGAGTTCGAGTCCACTGTGCCGCTGTTGGTTTGCACCGAGAAGGTCCAACCGTTCAGCAGGCGTGCCTGGCCTTGAACTCCGAAGCTGTAGCCTCCGCTCAGTGCCACACCATCAAAGTTCTCGGAGCTGGGCGCAGCAAGCAGAGCGTTGTATGCCGCGAAGGTCTGCGCGGCGTCGAGCTGCGAGGCTTCGATGACGCCGGTGCTGGCCTCCAGTGTCCAGTTGCCATCCAGTCCGGCGTTGCCGGTGTTGTCGCTGGAGCCGGCAACGTCGGCGCCCGTGGCCGTTGCCAACTGCTCAAGAAAGCTGCTCTCAGCGCCCACCTTGCAGCCGTACAGCAAAATATCGCCGCTCTCGCTCAAGGCCGCGCCGATCTCGTTCAGCAGCGCTTGGTGGGTGGAGATGCCCGCGGCATCCAGCCAGGTGCTGCCGAGCTGGACTTTGCCGCTGTCGCCGTGACTTAGGATATGAATGCTGTCGATGCCGCTGCGACCATCCAAATAGTCGGCGATCTGCTGCAGCCCATCCTGGCTGCCATCGAGTACCACCACTTCAACGCCGTCGACAATGCCATCCACCAGTTGCTGGTAGTTCTGCACATTGCTGTCGATAAAGACCACTTCCTGGCGTTGTTCGCCCGCAGCGCTCGGTGCGGCGACGTCGTTGCTGTCGGGCTGGCTGTCGGTGTTGTGGTCAGCGGCCGCGTCGACCACCGTGGCGGCAACGGCGCCATCGAACATCATGCGCGGCTCCAGCGCCTGAATCAGGGCTGGTGTGGCGGGCTGGGCGCTGGTGTTGGGTGTGTCGGCCGTTTTCTTGTTATTACGTGCTTTCCACCACATGAAAGTGAGTCCTTAGCTTGGCCCCGTCACTGTGTGCAGAGACGAGAAAAGATGATCGGTTGAGTGCAGATGAGCCCTGCATGGTGCGGGGCTCGCAGTCTGAGCAGCGGGCACGACAGAGCCGCTCATGAGCGCCGGTAGGCGGTCATGAGCGGTGTTCGGGTCTGATAGAAAAACAGCCACGTGTCGTCATCCCTGTCTGGCAGGCAAGGGGCCTGCCGAGGCTCGAAGTCATGGGCCAGTTATAGCTACTTTCTGTGCGCTATGCCACAAAAAATCAGAAGCCGCTCTCGCGCACGCCAAGGGCCGCAACTCGACGCCACAGGCTGGCGAGCAGGGAGCTGCGCTCGCCACTGAGCTGCACAGTGCCGCGCTGTGGCTGGGCTGGCGCGGGGAGCTTCTGCAGTGGTAGTAGCTGCACTGCGTACTGTCCGTGCACCGGTTGCAGGCCGTGCTCGTCTCGACGAGCGGCTATCGCGCCCTGGTACTCGGAGGCCAGGGCTTCCAGGGTCAGATACTCGCTGCCGGTTGCGTCAATTGCTGTCAGCCGCACTGGCAGGCTGACGCGGGTGGGGTCTTCGCTGACAAAACGGCCTTCGGCGCCAACGCTCACCCTGCTCAGCTCGTCTTCGGGCACGTATCCACGCAGCCGGGCGTGGGTGCTGACGACCTGGGCGAGCACCTGCTGCGGCGCCAACCACTGGCCTTCGTTCAGTTCGGGCAGCAGGTCGCGTACCTGGCCGGCGTGCGGCGCCAGTACCTGCAACCGCTGCTGCTGCGCCTTGAGGCCGCGGTGCTCGGCTACGGCGGTGGCCAGTTGCTGTTCCAGAATGCCGGAGTCGGCGATCGTTTCGCTGCGGGCAGACAGGCGTTTGAGCTGCAGCTGCAGGATGTCGATCTCCTGTCTGACGATCAGCAAGCGCGCCTCCAGGTCCGGGGAGACCAGTTGCAGCAGGGGTTGGCCGGCGCTGACGTGCTCGCCTTCGCTGACCAGCTGCTTTTGCAGTCTGGCGGCAACCGGCGCATGCAGAGCTGATACCTGGTCGGCTTCGAGCATCACCGGCACGCTGATGCTGCTGCGCCAGGGAATCAGCAGCAGACCGACCAGCAGCGCCAGCACTAACAGGTTGCGGCGTTGCCGGCTCGCCTGCGCCTTGTCCTTGCGGCGCCACCACTCCTGTACTTCACGCCAGATCGGCAGGCCGATAAACCAGCTCAGCTCGACCACCATAAGAAAAATGCCCAGCACCTTGAAAAACAGGTGGTAGACCATCAAGGCAATACCGAAGAACAGTACGGCGCGCCACAGCCATGAGGCATAGCCCCAGATCAGCATGCGTCGTCGCAGCCGCTCGGGCAGGGGCTCTGGCGGTGCCTCGCCAAAGCCGAACAGGGCTTCCCGCAGGCGCCAGCGGCACAGCGCAAAGGCGCGGCCCTGCAGGTTGTCGATCCCCCAGTAATCGGCAATCAAAAAGTAGCCGTCAAAGCGCATCAGGGGGTTCAGGTTGACTGCCAAGGTCGTCAGCCAGGTGGCGGTTGCCAGCATGAAGGCGGCAGTGCGCGCCGGGCCGTCGGGCAGCAGCGACCAGGCCAACAGAGCGATGCTGGCCAGCAGCAGCTCAGCGAGTATGCCGCCAGCGCCGATCAGCAGCCGCGAGCGGCGGTCGGTGACGCGCCAGGCATCGCTGACATCGGTGTAGAACAGCGGAAACAGCACCATGAACGCCAGGCCCATGCTTTGCACGCGGCAACCTGCACGCTTGGCCATGAAGGCGTGGCCGAACTCATGGCAAAACTTGGAGAAAATCAGCGCCGCGCCAAACGCCAGCAGCCCGCCAAGGCTGAACAGGTACGGAAAGCTGGCGATAAAGCGCGGCCAGTCGCGCAGCACCAGAAACACGCCGAACAGCAGCATCAGCGGCAGCCCCCAGCGCAGCAGCCGCGGGCCAATGCGCTCAAGCACCGGCCAGGCGCGGGCAAGAAAGGGATCAGGGCGCCACAGCGGGATGCGGAAGAAAAGGTAGTTGTGCAGCACCTGCTTCCAAGGGGACTGGCGCTGCATGGCGGCCTTGCCGGCGTAGCTGCCGCGCTGCTCGGCATCGCTGGCACTGATCAGGTCGTGACCGCGCAGAAAACGCAGCATGCCTTCGAGGTCCTGCGCGCCCAGCGGTGCGCCTGCTTCGCGGTTGGCGCCTTGCAAAACCTGCTCTGGATTGCCCAGGTGCCAGCTGCGCAGCAGACGCATGGCCGCTTGGCCCACTTTGAAATAACGCCCGCGCAAGGGGTCGGCCAGCGTCCATTGTGGTGAGCCGTCATGGGCGGGTTCGGCCGCTGACAGCTGCAGGTCCGGGCGCAGCGCGGGCAGCTGCATTTACAGGCCGACTGTCTGGCGCAGCGCCGCCAGCGGGCGGCGCAGCAGATAGAGTGCCAGCGGTCCGCGCGGGCCGTAGAGCTTTGCCGTGCCACGCAGGCCGATACGCGGCGGTGCCTGGGCAAAGCTGGCGTCAAACCGGTATGCCAGTTCGCCGCCTGGGCGTGGTTGCGCCTCATAGGCCTGGCGGCTCAGGCTGGCTGCGTGGCGGGTCAGTGGATCGCTGTCGAGAAACAGCGCCACCTCGGCGTCGGGTTCAAAGGCCAGGACATCACCCACCGCCAGGTCGATGCGCAGCTGCGCGTGGTTCGGGTCGGCAATCTCCATCAGCCGCTCGCCCGTCTGCACCGGGCGGCCGGTCCAGCGCTGGGCGTCGGCAAACACGGCGATGCCGTCGCGCTCGGCGCGTACCTCGCTGCGCGACAGTAGTTCGCGGGCGTGGTCTCGCTCGGCGCGTTTCTGCTCTACCCGGGCGGCCAGCAGGTCGATGCGGGCGCTGGCATCGGTGTCGCTGAAGGCGCGCTGGCTGCTGGCGCGCAGCTCCGCCTCGGCGACCTGCAGGCTGCGTTCGGCGACATCGGCCTGGGCGCGCAGGCTGGTGTCCTCGAAGCGTAGCAATACATCGCCGCTGCGCACCGGCTGGTTGGGCTGCACGACGAACCGGGCGATCACGCCGTCCAGGGGGGCGGCGACCACCTGGCCATCTAGTGGTACGACCTCGGCAGGTGCCAGCACCGATTGGCGTACCGGCAGCAGAAACAGCATCGCCAGCACGGCAGCGCCGATCATCAGTAGTCTGCGGCGGGGCCAGCGCAGGCGCCACGGCCGCTTGGGTTGCAGCGCCCACCAGGCATGCGCCTGACAATCGGCCAACTGGCCCAGCAGAGTGAGTTCGGCGTCGCTCCAGGCTTGCTCGCGGGCGATCCAGAGGCCGCCGAAGGGTTCGCCCTGCGGGTCGTTGAACGGTAGCCAGACCACGGCCCCGGCCGACAGCGTCTGCCAGTCCGCCTGGGTCTGCCCGTCCAGCTCCACCGGGTCGATGCGTCGTGGGCCGCCCTCGGCGGGCTGGTGGCGTGCGGCTCGCTCGACAAAGGCAACAAAGGGCGCGTTGGCATCGATGACGCTGATACCGGTGAGATTGCGCACCTTGCCGGCGATCACCAGAGCAGCATGGCGGTAGCCGAACAACGCTTGCGCTTCATTGACGATGGCATAGCCAAGGCTGTCCAGATCGGTTGCTGCGCGCATGCGCTGCTGCAGCTCCAGAAACTGGGCAAAGAACTGCTCCAGGGGGCGGGGCTGCGGGGCGTTCACGGCTGTTCCGCAAAGCGGGCGGTGCCGCTCATGCCCGCTAGCAGACCAGCGCTGTCGGCGGGCAACTCGGCAATCAGCAGTAGGGTCTGGCTGCCCTCGTCAATGCGGGCGCCAAGGCGGCTGATGCTGGCTTGCAGCGGCTGACCGGTTTCATCCGGGATAAAGCTGAAGGGAGTACCCGGCTGCAGCTTGCTGAGCCAGCGCGAGGGCACCAGCAGGTGAATCTCCAGCGCGCTGTTGTCGACGATACTCAGCAGCGGGGTGCCGCTGGCAACGCTTTCAAAGGGTTGTACCTCGCGGCTGACGACCTGACCGGCGAAGGGGGCGTTAAGCGTGCAGCGGCTGACTTGCACTCGGTAGACCTGGGCCTGGGCCTGGGCCTCTGCGCGGCGGGACTGCGCGATGGCAACATCAAATTCGCCGACCGAGTTGAGGGCAGCCAGGCGTTCGGTCTGTGCTAGTTGCTGCTGGGCTGCGCGGGCGGCGGCATCGGCGGCACGCATCTGGGCTTCGTAGGCCGCGCAATCAAAGCGTGCCAGTACCGCGCCCTTGTCGAATGATTGGCCCTCGGCGAACGGGAGCTCCAGCACACGCCCGGCCAGCTCGCTGGACAGGGTCGCCTGCTGGCGCGCACGCAGCACGCCGCGCGCCTGCGCATCGTTAGCAGCAGTGCTGGTTGCGGGCATGAGCAGCAGGTCGTCGTCGGTTGTTTGAGCGCTGGCGTGGCCAGTGAGCAGCAGGGCGAGTGTCAGGCCGATGCGGCGGGCAAACGGGGGCAGGTACATCCGTGACCTCACAAGATGGTGATGTGCCGAGTCTACGTAAGGGGTGATGGGCGTCGCAACCAGTATCAGAGCGCGGCGGGGCAGTGGAAAACGTGCAGGCATAAAAAAAGGCGACCCCAGCCTGCCTGAACCGAGGTCACCCCAAATACACCCATTAGTCATTTAGCATCAAGCGTGCCAGTTTTGTTGCGGGCGTACTTTATTCGCTTTCGTCGTCGTCGGTACCGTCCACATTCATGTCCAGTTCCTTGATCTTGCGGGTCAAGGTGTTGCGGCCCCAGCCCAGCAACTGCGCGGCATCGCGGCGTCTGCCGGCGGTGTGTTTGAGCGCGGTTTCGATCATGATGCGCTCGAAGGCCGGTACTGCAATATCCAGCAGGTTGGTCACGCCGCGGGCCAGCTCCTGGTCAGCCCAAGTGCGCAATCCGTGCTCCCAGTGCCCGTCTGGCGCACTGTCCTGGTGCTGACTGAGCATTTCCGGGGGCAGGTCTTCAATCAGTACTTCCCGGCTGGAGGCCATGACGGTGATCCAGCGGCAGGTGTTTTCCAGCTGACGCACGTTACCTGGCCAGGGCAGGTTGCGCAGGTAGTCCTGGGTCTGCGGCTTGAGTACCTTGGGCTCGACAGCCAGCTCCTGGGCGGCGCGGGCGAGGAAGTGCTGGGCCAGTGCGGGAATATCTTCGCGACGTTCCGACAGCTTGGGGATGTGAATACGAATGACGTTCAGGCGGTGGAACAGGTCTTCCCGAAACTTGCCGGCCTGCACCAGACCTTCGAGGTTCTGGTGGGTGGCGGCGATGATGCGTACGTCGACCTTGATCGGCGTGTGGCCGCCCACCCGGTAGAACTCGCCGTCCGCCAGGACGCGCAGCAGGCGGGTTTGTGTCTCTGCCGGCATGTCGCCGATCTCGTCGAGGAACAGAGTGCCGCCATCGGCCTGCTCAAAGCGGCCGCGGCGCTGCACGGCGGCACCGGTGAAGGCGCCTTTCTCGTGACCGAACAGCTCGGATTCCATCAGGTCTTTCGGAATCGCCGCCATGTTCAGGGCGATGAAGGGGTTGCGCGCGCGCGGGCTGTGGCGATGCAGGGCGTGGGCGACCAGCTCTTTACCAGTACCGGACTCGCCGTTGATCAGGACGGTGATGTTGGAGTGCGACAGACGGCCGATCGCGCGGAAGACCTCCTGCATGGCCGGCGCTTCACCGATGATCTCGGGGGTGCGGGTCTGCAGGGTTTCTTCGTTTTGCGATTCCTGTTCGTGGGTATGCGCCAGCGCACGGCGGACCAGGGCAACGGCCTCGTCCACGTCGAACGGTTTGGGCAGGTATTCGAAGGCGCCGCCCTGATAGGAGGCAACGGCACTATCGAGGTCCGAGTGGGCGGTCATGATGATCACCGGCAACTGCGGATAGCGCTCGCGCACGGTGGCCAGCAGATCCAGGCCGCTGGTGCCGGGCATGCGGATGTCGCTGATCAGCACGTCCGGATGCTGGCGCTGCAGACGGGCCAGGGCGGCGTCTGCGCTGTCAAAGGCGACGGGCTCCATGCCTTCCTGTTGCAGGGCTTTTTCCAGTACCCAGCGGATGGAGCGGTCGTCGTCGACGATCCAGACGTTTTCGGCACGATTCTGTGAGCGGGTCATAAATCGGGTCTCCAGTTCCGGTGCTACCGGCAGGCGGGCGCGCCTGAAGTTGTAGGCAGATTGTCAAAGAGGCGCCGTTGCACGGGCGCGATAGGGTCAAGATAGTGTGTCTGCTTGCGCGTCATGGTCAGTCGGCCCCGTCCAGTTCCAATGGCAGAAACAGGGTGAAGATGGTCTGTCCGGGCTCGCTGTCGCACTCGATCAGGCCGTGGTGCTGGCTGATGATGTTCTGGGTGATGGACAGGCCGAGGCCGGTGCCGTCGGCACGACCACTGACCATGGGGTAAAAGATGCTTTCGACGATGTCCGACGGAATGCCGGGCCCGTTATCGATGACTTCAACACGGCAGACCAGGCGATAGCGGGTCTGGCCGATGGTGAACTGACGCAGTGTGCGGGTACGCAGGGTGATCTCGCCCTGTTCCAGCGGGCCGGCAGAAGCCAGCGCCTGCATGGCGTTGCGCACGATGTTGAGCAGCGCCTGGATCAGTTGCTCGCGATCGGCCTGTACATCCGGAATGCTGGGGTCGTAGTCACGCTTGATGCGCAGTGCGCCCTGGGTCTCGGCCTCAATCAGGCTGCACACGCGCTCGGTAATTTCGTGCACGTTGATCGGGCGCAGTGCCGGCGGGCGATAGGGGCCGAGCATGCTGTCGACCAGGTTACGCAGGCGGTCGGCTTCTTCGATGATGACGTCGGTGTAGTCCTTCAGGGCCTCATCGGGCAGCTCACGCGACAGCAGCTGCGCTGCGCCGCGAATGCCGCCCAGCGGATTCTTGATCTCGTGCGCCAGGCCGCGCACCAGCACCTTGGTCACTTCCTGCTTGGACAGCTGGGCCTCTTCCTTGGTAATGCGTAGCAGGCGATCACGCGGATAGAGCTCGATCAGCAGCCAGTTGCGGTTGGCCGCGATGATCGGGGTGACCGAGTAATCTACCATCAGGCTCTGGCCGTTGTTCAGTGTCAGCTGAGCCTCCCGCTTGGTGAAGGGGTGCCCGTGCTCTACCGCGTTGTGCAGCGACTCCAGCGCGGCGGCGGTATCGTTGAACAGGTCAGCGACCGGCTGCTGGTGCACCCGTTGGCCACTGACCGCCAGCAGCATCTCCGCTGCCGGGTTCATGAAGCTCAGGCGCAGCTCGCCATCGAGCAGCAGCACGGCGGTGGTCAGGTTATCGAGAATCTGGCGTAAAAATCGATCAGGCAGCATGGCGGTATCCGTGGTTTGCACAGTGAAATGCAAGAAGCGATCCAATTCGGGGCGCGCCGTGATGCAGCGGTAGCTGGTTCTGCCCGTTTCTGTGACGGCCTGCCACTTATGACTGACGCAACGGGTGCAGCGCCCGTACTGTCTGGGGCGGAGGCTGCGCTGCAATGCAGCACAGTGACGTCGTGTGAGGGGGCGGGGCGCCCGCTAAGCCGTCTTGCGCGCCTGAGTGTGGTGCGCAAGGCGGTGCGTTGAGGAGGGAGTATGCACTGTATTGGTGCGCCAAGGCAGCCCAAGGTGTGGGCTGCCTTGGTCAGCCGCCGGTCGCGGGCGGGCGAGGCACGTTTGGTGCGGCCGGCGCTGCCGGCGCAGTGGGGGCCTGGTTGGCGCCGCCGATGCGACCCGGCTGGTTGAGCGAGGTGCGCTGCACGTGCAGGGTAATGCCGGTGCTGGCGCTGATCTCCTTGCCTTCACTGTTGGTGACCACGGCCTCGACCTGGTGCGAGCCGCGGTCCAGGTTGGTGACTGTCAGGTTGGCCTGAGCTTGCCCGGCGCCGGGCAGGGCCTGCTCACCCAGGTTGCCATCAATGCGTGCGCGCAGCAGGTGGCCGGCGCGCAGCGGTGGGTCCAGCGCCACGGTCAGGGTGACGTTGCCGTCGTTGGCGCGCACAGGAGTATCGTTGGCCGGGCTGGTGATCTCCAGGCGGCGATAGCTACCGCTGACTGCGGAGCCGCTGTTGCTGCTGGAGCTGCCGGCACTGGAACTGCTGCTCTCGTACGCGGGAATCGGCTTGGGCGCTTCCATGCTGTTGGGCGCGCTGACTTCGATGCGTTTGGCGTTGGGGTTGGGCTTGTCCGAGTAGACGGTGTTGCCGTTGGCATCGGTCCAGGTATACACATCGGCCCAAACGGGGCTGGCGCAGAGCAAAGCGCTGCACAGGGCGGTGAGTAGGGTGCGCGACATGATGGTGCTCTCCTTGAGACGAACCTTCATGCTGGCACCGTATGCCGATACTGGCAACTGTCGTTGAATGGCTGGCGACAGGCGTAAAAAAAGGGCGCCCGAATGGGCGCCCTTTTCGCGTGTTGCAACCGCAGCAGGATCAGACGCTGTAGTACAGGTCGTATTCCAGCGGGTGAACGAAGGTGCGAACCTTGATCTCTTCGGCGCTCTTCAGTTCGATGTAAGCGTCGATGAATTCGTTGGTGAACACGTCGCCCTTGGTCAGGAACTCGCGGCCGGCGTCCAGAGACTCCAGTGCTTCCTTCAGGCTGCCGCACACCTGCGGGATCTGTGCGGACTCTTCCGGCGGCAGATCGTACAGGTTCTTGTCGGCTGCATCGCCAGGGTGGATCTTGTTCTGGATACCGTCCAGACCCGCCATCAGCAGTGCGGCGAAGCACAGGTAGGGGTTGGCAGCCGGGTCAGGGAAGCGAGCTTCGATGCGGCGTGCTTTCGGGCTGGAAACGTACGGGATACGGATGGAAGCAGAGCGGTTGCGGGCGGAGTAGGCCAGCATGACCGGTGCTTCGAAGCCCGGAACCAGACGCTTGTAGGAGTTGGTGGACGGGTTGGTGAACGCGTTCAGCGCCTTACCGTGCTTGATGATACCGCCGATGAAGTACAGCGCGGTGTCGGACAGGCCGGAGTAACCTTCGCCAGCAAAGGTGTTGTTGCCGTCTTTGGCGATGGACATGTGAACGTGCATACCGGAACCGTTGTCGCCGTACAGCGGCTTCGGCATGAAGGTAGCAGTCTTGCCGAACGCGTCAGCAACGTTGTGTACGCAGTACTTCAGGGTTTGTACTTCGTCGGCTTTCTTCACCAGGGTGTTGAACAGCACGCCGATTTCGTTCTGGCCAGCAGTCGCCACTTCGTGGTGGTGAACTTCGATGGTCAGGCCCATTTCTTCCATGGCGTTACACATGGCAGTACGGATTTCGTGGTCGTGATCGACCGGCGGCACCGGGAAGTAACCACCTTTGACGCCCGGACGGTGGCCTTTGTTGCCAGTCTCGAAGTCGCCGTCAGTGTTCCAGGAAGCCTGCTCGGAGAAGATCTTGAACATGGAACCGGAGATGTCGGACTTGAATTTCACTTCGTCGAAGACGAAGAATTCCGGCTCCGGACCAACGAATACGGTGTCACCGATACCGGTGGACTTCAGGTACTCTTCTGCGCGCTTGGCGATGCCGCGCGGGTCGCGCTCGTAGCCTTGCATGGTGGAAGGCTCGATGATGTCGCAGACGATGATCAGCGTCGGCTCTTCAGTGAAGGGGTCCAGAACGGCAGTGCTGTCATCGGGCATGAGGATCATGTCAGACGCTTCGATGCCTTTCCAGCCAGCAATGGAGGAGCCGTCGAACATCTTGCCGTCTTCGAAGAAGTCTTCGTTGACGTCGCGGGCCGGCATGGTGACGTGTTGTTGTTTACCCTTGGTGTCGGTGAAGCGCAGGTCTACCCACTTCACGTCATGCTCGTTGATCAGTTGCATCGCTTTCGACATGGTTTCCTCCAAAAGGAATCGTTTGCCAGACAGCCGGTCTGGCGCCTCTATATAACGTCCAGCGGGCGGGCCGCTGCTCGGTTGCATTACAAGTGAGCAAAAGGTGTGCCATTTCGGAGCATGGCGTGCAGCCCCCGCAATCAAGGCCTTTCGCTGCAGATTCTACAGCCGCGCACCAATTGAGAGCACTGTGTTGGTGCGATGAGCGTTACGGATGCACCAGTTTGGTGCCATTGTGCCCGTTTTAGTTACTCAAGCGCCGCGCGCCGGCTGCGGGTATAATGCAGCGCTTTGCGCACGATATGCCAGCCCCCATGAAACTGATCATCAAATTCTTCCCCGAAATCACCATCAAGAGCCGCCAGGTTCGCAAGCGCTTTATTGCCCAGCTCAAGGGCAATCTGAAAAAGCTACTTGCTGCCATAGACCCGCAGGCGCGGGTTAATGGCAACTGGGACAGTCTGGAGGTCAATCTGGGGAGTGATCCGGCACTGCAGCAGCAGTGTATCGAGCGTCTGCGCAACACGCCCGGTATCGCCCACTTCTTTGCCGTGCAGGAGTACCCGCTGGGCACGTTGGACGAGCTGGTGGAGCTGTGCGTGGCCAACCTGGGTGATCAGGTGCAGGGCAAGACCTTTGCCGTGCGCTGCAAGCGGGTGGGCACCCACCCCTTCTCCTCGCAGGATGTCGGCATCAAGGTCGGCAGCGCGCTGAATCGCCGCTGCGGCGCAGCGGGCGTCTCGTTGAAAGCGCCCGAGGTTGAGGTGCACATCGAGATTCGCGACCAGAAGATCTATCTGATTCAGGCGCGCCACGAGGGCATGGGTGGTTTCCCGCTGGGGACCATGGAGCCGGTGCTCAGCCTGCTCTCGGGCGGCTTTGACTCCACCGTGGCGAGCTACCAGATGCTGCAGCGTGGTTTGCTGCCGCACTTTGTATTCTTCAACCTGGGTGGTCGCGCTCATGAGCTGGGGGTGCGTCAGGTTGCGCACTATCTGTGGGAGCGCTACGCCGCCAGCCATCGTCTGCGCTTTGTCAGTGTGCCTTTTGAAGGCGTGGTGGCGGAGATTCTGCAGAACGTCGAAAACAGTCAGATGGGCGTGGTGCTCAAGCGCATGATGCTGCGCGCTGCGGATCGGGTGGCCTATCGTCTGGGCATTGATGCACTGGTGACCGGCGAGGCGATTGCGCAGGTGGCCAGCCAGACCCTGCCCAACCTCAGCGTGATCGATCAGGTGGCCGAGCGCTTTGTTATCCGTCCGCTGATCACCACCAGCAAGCTGGATATCATCGATGTGGCGCGGCGCATCGGCACACTGGAATTCTCCAGCAGCATGCCGGAGTACTGCGGTGTGATTTCGGTTGGGCCGGCCATCCGCACCACCGTGCCACGGGTTGAAGCCGCTGAGGCCAGCTTCAACTTTGAGGTGCTGTCGCGGGCGGTAGAGAGTGCTGCGTATTCTGAGTGCAGCGAGCTGGGCGAAATGATGGAGGAGGGCTCGCCGGTGGAGATCGTCGAGCAGGCGCTGGCCGGCCAGATCGTGCTGGATATCCGCCACCCCGACGAGCAGGAAGCCCGCCCGCTGCTGCTGGACGGCATTGAGGTGAAACCGGTGCCTTTCTACACCCTCAACAGCCGCTTCGCCGACCTGGACCCATCACGCGCCTACCTGCTTTACTGTGAGAAAGGCGTTATGAGCCAATTGCACGCGCAGTATCTGCTTGATGAGGGGTATGGGAATGTGCGGGTGTTGAGGGTGAAGCGCTAGCGCCCCGCGCTGCCGCTTGAGCTACAAGCTACACAGGATGTGCCGCGCGGCGGGGCTGTCTGGGATTTTCAGGCTCATGCTGGCGCCGCTGCTACAAGAAACCCGCGCGGTCAGTAACGAGCGGGTTTTACTTGCAGCTTGTGGCTTGCAGCTTGAAGCTCGCGTGCCTGCTTGAACAAAAAACACACACTGTAACCCCCGTCTCTGTATAATGCCTCCCTCTTTTTTTCAGTATGCCGGCTCGCGCCGCGCCTTTCAGGACACTCATAGTGATCGAGAATCTCCGCAATATCGCCATCATCGCCCACGTTGACCACGGTAAAACTACCCTGGTTGATGCCCTGCTGCGTCAGTCCGGTACCCTGGATCGTAAGGAGCTGGATTCCGAGCGGATCATGGATTCCAGCGACCAGGAGAAGGAGCGCGGCATTACCATTCTGGCGAAGAACACCGCCATCAAATGGAACGGCTACAACATCAACATCGTCGACACCCCCGGCCACGCCGACTTCGGTGGCGAGGTTGAGCGTGTCATGTCCATGGTCGACTCGGTACTGCTGCTGGTTGACGCGGTAGACGGTCCGATGCCGCAAACCCGCTTTGTTACCCAGAAAGCCTTCCAGGCTGGTCTGCGTCCGATCGTGGTGGTCAACAAGATTGACCGTCCGGGCGCGCGCCCGGACTGGGTTATCGATCAGGTATTCGACCTGTTTGACAGCCTGGGTGCGACCGACGAGCAGCTGGACTTCCCGTTCGTCTACGCCTCCGCAATCAACGGTATTGCAGGTATGGACCCGGAAGAAATGGCCGAGGATCTGACCCCGCTGTTCCAGACCATCGTTGACCGTGTGCCGTCCCCTGACGTTGACCTTGACGGTCCGTTCCAGATGCAGATCTCGGCACTGGACTACAACAGCTTCCTGGGTGTGATCGGTATCGGCCGCATCCGTCGCGGCAAGGTCAAGACCAATACCCCGGTCACCTCTATCGATGCGCAGGGCAAGAAGCGCAACGGCCGTATCCTGAAGATCATGGGTCACCACGGTCTGCAGCGCGTTGAAGTGGAAGAAGCGCAGGCTGGCGACATCGTCTGCATCAGTGGTTTTGATCCGCTGTTCATCTCCGACACCCTGTGCGACCAGCAGAATGTTGAAGCCATGCCGGCACTGACGGTCGACGAGCCGACCGTAAGCATGACCTTCCAGGTCAATGACTCGCCGTTCGCCGGTAAAGAAGGCAAGTTCGTCACCAGCCGCAACATCAAAGAGCGTCTGGAAAAAGAACTGCTGCACAACGTGGCTCTGCGCGTTGAAGAAGGCGACAGCGCTGACAAGTTCAAGGTCTCCGGTCGCGGCGAGCTGCACCTGTCGGTACTGATCGAAACCATGCGTCGCGAAGGCTTCGAGCTGGGTATTTCCCGCCCTGAAGTAGTGATCAAGGAAATCGACGGCGAGAAGCAGGAGCCCTACGAGAACGTCACCATCGATATCGAAGAGCAGCACCAGGGTCCGATCATGGAGCAGATGGGTCTGCGTAAGGGCGACCTGGGCAACATGGTTCCGGATGGCAAGGGCCGTCTGCGTCTGGAGTACGTTGTTCCGGCCCGTGGCCTGATCGGCTTCCGTAACAGCTTCCTGACCATGACCTCGGGTACCGGCATCATCACCAGCACCTTCAGCCACTACGGTCCGGTCAAGCAGGGTGAAGTAGGCCACCGCCAGAACGGCGTGCTGGTCTCCATGGCAACCGGCAAGGCACTGACCTACTCGCTGGAAACCCTGCAGGATCGCGGCAAGCTGTTCCTGGAGCCGGGTCAGGATATCTACGAAGGTCAGCTGGCGGGTATCCACAGCCGCGACAACGACCTGGTAATCAACCCGACCAAGGGCAAGAAACTCGACAACATGCGTGCTTCCGGCAAGGATGAAACCATCCAGCTGGTACCGCCGGTCAAGTTCACCCTGGAGCAGGCGCTGGAGTTCATCGACGACGACGAGCTGGTGGAAGTAACGCCCAAGTCGATTCGTCTGCGCAAGAAGCTGCTGCACGAGAACGACCGCAAGCGTGCCAGCAAGGGCTAAGGCCGCGCACGTTGTGTAAAACCCCCGCCGGGCGTTGTCCGGCGGGGGTTTTTTGTGGGCGCTCGTCAGCCGGTAGGCTCTGGCGGTTGGCGTAATGGCCGACCAATGGCTAGCTTGCTAGGGTGGGCGGGCAATTTTAGGATGATGTCATTTTGATGTTGCACGGTTTGTCTGGGGACAAAAATATGGCTGGAAAAGCCCGCGTTCGACTGCAGCAGTGGATCTGGCGCGCCTTTATACGCAGCGCGCTGGTGCCTCTGGTGCTGGTTGAGGCTGCGCTCATCGCTATCTACCTATTCAGCAACGCCTCGATTCGTGACGAGCAGACCGCCTATTTGCGGCAAACGGCGCTGGCGGAATTGAGCAGCTCGGCGCAGCTCGAGTCGCGCGTGATCAATGCGCGGCTGGAGCAGGTAGCAGCACTGACCGACGGTTACCGCAACCTGGTCAGCGAGGCGCTGTCAGGGAGCCTGAATGCGCCTGAGGTCGAGACCGCGCAGACTGACAGCGGGGTGACCTACAGCCCGCTGGATGCCGGCGGCAGTGCCTTCTTTTACTCCGGCGCGACGCCCCCGGCCAATCAGGACATGAGCAAGATACGGCGCATGGCCACGCTGGACTCGGTGATGCGCGAGCTGCAGCGCAACAACCCGCTGATCGCCAGTGTCTACTTCAACAGCTGGGACAGTTACAACCATATCTACCCCTGGTTCGCCACCCACGAGCAGTACCCGCACGACATGGTGATACCGAACTACAATTTCTATTATCTGGCCGACGCTGAGCATAACCCCAGCCGTGGTGTGGTCTGGACCGACGTTTATCTGGACCCGGCCGGTCAGGGCTGGATGATGTCGGCCATCGCGCCGGTGTACCGCGGGGACTTCCTTGAAGGGGTGGTGGGTATCGACGTCACGGTCGACGGCATCCTGTCCGAGATCAGCCGGCTGCCGGTGCCTTGGGATGGCTATGCGATGCTGGTCAGCCGTGATTTGAACATCATGGCCATGCCCGCCCCGGCCGAGCGCGATTTCGGCCTGCGCGAGCTGACCACACACTCCTATCAGGAGGCCATCCGCAAGGAGATATTCAAGCCGGACGACTTCAACCTTGCCCGCCGAGTCGAAACCCAGGGACTGGCCAAGGTACTGCGCCAGCGTGATAGCGGCGTGCAGCAGCAGATGCTTAACGGCCAGGCCCTGCTGATCGGCTGGACCGGCGTCGAGCAGACCGGGTGGCGCCTGCTGACGGTGGTTGATGAGCAGTCGCTGTTTGCCAGAACCAATGAGATGGCGTCGCACTACCGACGTATCGGCATGTTGCTGATTGCCGGTCTGGTTGCCTTTTACGTGGTGTTTTTTGCCTTCCTGTGGGTACGCGCGCGCGGACTGACCGGTCGGCTATTGGCGCCGATCGAGGGCATCTCCCGGATGATGACGGACATCGGTGCCCAGCGCTGGCGCCCGGAACCGGTGCACTCCGAGATCACCGAGCTCGATGGCATGGCTCGGCATACCCACGAGATCGGCCTGCAGCTTGAGCACAGCCAGAAGCTCAACCGGGCGGCGCAACAGCGTATCGAGCTGGTCCTCGACAGCACCACCGAAAGCATCTGGGAATGGCATGTTGCCGATGAGGAAATAGAGCTACGCGGACGCTTTTGTCAGCGTTTTGGTCTGCCCTCCGGCAGGGTCGGGTTAGGGGTGTTTCGGGCTCGTGTGCATCCGGATGACCGGGAGCGCGTGTTGCAGGCCGAGCAGGCAACGTTGCGTCATGCGTCTCCCTACTCGGCCGAGTTTCGATTTGCCGATGCGCGCGGCGTATATCACTGGCTGCTGAGCCGTGGCCGTGTACTGGAGCAAGACCCGGCTAGCGGCGAGGTCACGCTGCTGGCCGGAACGCACGTTGATATCGATGACCTCAAGCATATTGAAAGCGATCTGCGCTCGGCTACCCGTGAAGCCGAGGCGGCCAACCTGGCCAAGGCGCGCTTTATCTCCAGCATGAGTCACGAACTGCGTACGCCGCTGAATGCGATTCTGGGGTTCGCGCAGCTGATGGAGCTGGACGATCAAGAGCGGCAGCAATCCTCTGAATACGTCAACGAGATACTGATCGCCAGTCGCCATCTGAATAATCTGCTGAGTGACATCCTCGACTGGTCGGCTATCCAGGTTGACGCCCGCCGGGTTGAGCTGATGCCGACCAGCGTACGCCAGATCATGAGCGAGAGCGCCGAGATGGTGCGCCTGCAGATCAAGGAGCAGGGGTTGAGTTTCGACGTGCAGCTACCGGACGCGAGCCTGACCATGCTGGCTGATCCGCGCCGCTTGCGCCAGGTGCTGTTGAACTTGCTGTCCAACGCCAAGAAGTACAACAGGCCCGAAGGCTGGGTACGGCTGTACTGCGAGGAGCGCGGCGATCGCCTGCGGCTGATCGTGGAGGATGGTGGCATGGGCATACGCGCGGAGGATCAGACGCGGCTGTTCGAGCCATTTCAGCGGCTGGGACGTGAGAATACCTCGATCCAGGGTACCGGTATCGGGCTGTCGATCTGCCGTGAATACACCCGGGCCATGGGGGGAGAGATCAGTCTGGAGAGTGAGCTGGGAGTGGGAACGCGCTTCTGGGTCGAGCTGCCGCTGGGCGAGGCGCAGGCGACCGAGCGCGATGCCAGGCCACTGGTGTACTGCCTGACGGATGATGACCTGCTGGCTGACCAGGTGCGTGCGGTGCTGGCGGAGGATGCGCAGCTGGTGCCGGTCACCAGTACCGGCAGCCTGCTGGAGCAGACAACCGATCGACCGGCCGCACTGGTGCTGCTGGATGATGCGGCGCTGGATGCATCCAGTGCGCCTACCTTGCAGCGCCTGCGACAGCAGATGGCCGGCAGGGCGCTGCCGGTGCTGCTGCTGGCCGGCTCGCTTGAGTCGCCGCTGGTACAGGAGCTGGTTGGCGCCTGTCAGGGGCTGGTACGTAAACCCTTGGACGACGACGAGCTGGGTGCGCTGGTGCGTGCCTTGCTGGAGGAGTGAAGGATGTTGAATTCCACGCTGCACGGTGCGCGGGTGGTGATTATCGACGACGTGCAGGCAAACATGCGGCTGCTGGAGTCGAGCCTGCGGACCATGGGGTTGGGGCAGGTGAGAGGTTTCAGCGATTCTGCCGAGGGCCTGCGCTGGCTGCAGGACAATCCCTGGGATCTGCTGCTGCTGGATCTGGATATGCCGGAACCGGACGGCTTTACTATTCTCGAGGCGTTGCGAGAGCGTGATCGCACGGCGCAGCAGGTGATTCTGGTGACGGCGCTGGGTGATGCCGCCAGCCGTCGCCGTGGCCTGGACCTGGGTGGCAACGACTACGTGACCAAGCCGGTGGACTTGCCCGAGCTGCTGCTGCGGGTGCGCAATTGCCTGGAGTTTGGCCATACCCACCGCATGTTGCTGCGCGAGCGCAACGTGCTGGATGAGCGCGTGCAGGAGCGCACCCTGCGGTTGCGTGACAGCTACCGCGCGGTCATCCGTGCGCTGGCGCGCGCGGCGGATTACAAGGACAACGAGACCGGCAAGCACATCATGCGCATTGGCGAGACGGCAGCGCTGATTGCCCAAGGGCTTGGGGCGCCGGCGACCTGGGTAGAGCTGTTGCGTCTGGCTGCTCCCATGCACGATGTCGGCAAGATCGGTATTGCGGATCAGATCCTGCGCAAACCGGGCAAGCTGTCCGAAGAGGAGTTTCGGACCATGCAGGAGCATGCGCGTATCGGTAGCCAGATCCTGTCTGACAGCGGTCGCTCCTCGCTGCTGGAACTGGCGGCCGAGATTGCGCTGAATCACCACGAGAAGTGGGATGGCACGGGTTACCCATCGGGGCTGCAGGGTGAGCAGATCCCCTTGTCGGCGCGTATCGTCGCACTCTGTGATGTGTATGACGCCCTGCGCAGCGAGCGCCCTTACAAGCCGGGCTGGACGGCCGAACGGGCGCAGGCGTTCATCCGGGAACAGTCCGGCAAGCACTTTGACCCGGCGGTGGTGCGGGTCATGGCCGGTCTTTTCGATGAGATCGAGCTGGTCAGGGCAACGCTGAGCGACGACTAGGCGCGCTCAGCGGCCAGTCCGAGTAAACAGGCGGCAACCTGAGGTCTGCTCGGCGGACAGCGGATCGCATTTGACGCAGGAGGAAGGCTAGCCATTGGCTGCGTGAGCAGCCATCGCCCGAAAGGGTGGGATAGATGACGTGTCACCTGAATGGGTGCTGGTGTTGGTCGGGGGCGGCGCTAGAGTAGCGTTCAGGCAACCCGAGGTCCGATCGGCAGAAGCCGGATCGTGATGTACCTACAACAATAACCACGCACGATTCATGGAGGCTCTAGCCCATGCCATTCAACAAAAAAGGCATTCTTGCCGCCTGTGGCGCCAGCGCGCTGCTGTTCTCGATGTCGGCCTTGGCCAACAACCCACCGCCCACTGACCCGGATCCGGGTAACGGTGGCAGCTCACCCTACCAGCGCGGCCCGGACCCGAGTGTCAACTTCCTGGAAGCCGATCGCGGTCAGTACAATGTTGATGACGAGCGCGTTTCCAGCTTTGTCAGCGGCTTTGGCGGCGGCACCATCCACTACCCGACAGGCACTACCGGCACCATGGCGGCGATTGTGGTGATTCCCGGCTTCGTCTCGGCCGAGTCCTCCATTGAGTGGTGGGGCCCCAAGCTGGCGTCCTACGGGTTTGTGGTGATGACCATCGACACCAACAGCGGCTTTGATCAGCCGGGCAGCCGTGCTACCCAGATCAACAACGCGCTGGACTATCTGGTTGACCAAAATACCAGCGTCGGCAGCCCGGTCCGCGGCATGATCGATACTGACCGCCTGGGCGTGATTGGCTGGTCGATGGGCGGCGGCGGTACTCTGCGGGTTGGCCGTGAAGGGCGCATCAAGGCGGCCATTCCGCTGGCACCCTGGGATACCAGCAGCTACTACGCCAGCCGTGCTCAGGCACCGACGCTGATCTTTGCCTGCGAGTCAGATGTGATCGCGCCGGTGTACCAGCACGCCTCGCCGTTCTACAACGCGCTGCCGTCCAACATCGACAAGGCCTTTGTCGAGATCAACAACGGCAGCCACTACTGCGGGAACGGTGGCAGCATCTACAACGACGTACTCAGCCGCTTCGGTGTGTCCTGGATGAAGCTGCACCTGGACGAGGATGCGCGTTACAAGCAGTTCCTCTGTGGCCCGAACCACACGTCCGATTCGCAGATCTCTGACTACCGCGGCAACTGTCCGTACTGATCGGTAGCAGGTTTCCGGCAAACTGACGCCGCCCTTCGGGGCGGCGTTTGCGTTTCAGGCCGGGCGCGGCAGCTGTCGCACTGACCCTTGCGGTACTTGTGCCAGGTGTCGAGACGGTCGCTGTCGGCGGCGGCGACCAGGCGGGCTTCCTGCACGGACCCCGGCAGAGGTGTGCACACAACAGAGCCCGGTGGCGTGCTGAGCCACCGGGCGCGCGGCCTTAATCGTCGAAGAAGAAGCGTTCCTCGCCAAAGGCAGGCTCAAGGTGATTGAGCCAGGTGGCGTCTTCGTTGTATTTGGCAAAGAAGGGGCGCTGTACCCAGTCCGGGTCGCGGCCCTGAATCATGCGCAGGGCAATGATCTTTTCGCCGTTGATCTCGGTGACGCCCTGGATTTCCACCTTGCCCGGGTGCGAGCTCATGGAGGGGCCGCGCGCGGTGCGGGCGATACCCGAGACCTGCTGCATGGCATCGCGGTAGATCTCCCAGGCCTTGACCAGCGGCACCTCGAAGTAGTGGCGGGCACCGGTGTCGCGCTCGACAAACATGTAGTAGGGGATGATGCCCAGCTCGACCTGTGTCTGCCACAGGCGTGCCCAGACCTTTGCGCCGTCGTTGATGTGCGCCAGCAGCGGGCCCTGGGCGCGAATCTGTGCGCCGGTGTCGCGGATGCGACGAATGGCTTCACGGGCGATGGCCGGCTCCAGCTCTTGCCAGTGGTTGTAGTGGGCCATCAGCGCCAGGTGCTTGCCGGCGGCCTGAATCTCGCGGAACAGGGCGAGCAGGTCTTCGGCGTCGTCATCGGTCACCACGCGCTGGGGCCAGAAGGTCAGCGCCTTGGAGCCGATACGGATGGTGCGAATATGGTCAAACTCTGGGCTCAGCAGCGGCTCCAGGTAGGCCCGCAGGTTGCGGGTCTTCATCACCAGCGGGTCGCCGCCGGTGACCAGCACGTCGGTGACTTCCGGATGGGCGCGCAGGTAATCCTGTAACTGATTGGATTCACGCGCGGCGATTTTCAGGTCCTTATCGCCGACAAACTGCGCCCAGCGAAAGCAGAAGGTGCAGTAGCTGTGGCAGACCTGACCGGAGCTGGGGAAGAACAGCACCGTTTCGCGGTACTTGTGCTGCAGCCCTTCGACGACTTCGCCGTCCAGCATCGGAATATTGTGTTCCAGCTGGCCGGCCGGGTGCGGGTTCAGTTCGGCGCGAACGTCGCTGATCAGCGCTTTGAACTCAGCGGCGGGCAGCTCACTGCGCACGGCCTCGGCGACACGGTCGTAGTGCTCAGGCTTGAGCATGCCGCGCTGCGGAAAGGTGAGCTGGAAGATCGGGTCGGCCGGCACCTGGTGCCAATCGATCAGCTCGTCGATGACGTATTGGTTGA
Organism: Pseudomonas abyssi; assembly: GCF_003444685.1. NCBI lineage: Bacteria > Pseudomonadati > Pseudomonadota > Gammaproteobacteria > Pseudomonadales > Pseudomonadaceae > Pseudomonas > Pseudomonas abyssi. The sequence continues at coordinate 27,620 of NZ_LMAZ01000010.1, forward strand.
CCCGAAAGGGCAGCACGCTGGCAACGACCTGCATCTCGAAGCGCTGCTCGGCACTGAGCTGCTGCAACTGCGGAATCTGATCCAGCTGCTTGGCGGTGTAGACCTTGAAGCGCTGGTGACGCACCGCATCGGCATCAAACTCGGACGCCGGGGATGAAGCAATGGCGATGATATTGGATTTTGACATAGAGGCTATTCACATATTTATTGTCGAAAGTATTCTGGCGCGTCAGTAGACGGACCATGGTCTGCAGAATGTCTGCAGTAAAAACGCGATTAACTGCTGGAGTTAATGCATAAAAGCGCCGATCAGAGGATTATCCTGAGCGAGCAATGTGATGGGCTGATGACTCAGCAGTCGCGCATAATAACCAAGATTTAGATTGATGTCTAAAAAGTGAACAGGGCGGCCCCCTGGAGTATGCTGGCGGCTCGCTGACACTCACTCTGGAGGCCGCATGTTTACCTACATCACCCTTGGTACCAACGATCTGCTGCGGGCGACCGTTTTCTACGACGCGGTCATGGCCACGCTGGGGATAGCCCGGGTACAGACACCGGGTGAGGGTGACTGGGACGGTTGGGCCGGCTGGGGGTATTACCAGGACAAGGGCGCTGCCGAACTGGCGCTCTGGTTGTGCGAACCCTTTGATGGCGGAGCGGCTTCGGTCGGCAACGGCGTAATGGTCGCTTTTGCAGCCCCCGACTGGAAATCCGTGCGCGCTTTTCATGCCGCTGCCCTCGCCAGCGGAGGGTCCAGCGAGGGCGAGCCTGCGTTGCGGCCACAATACAACCCGGACTTCTACAGCGCCTACATTCGCGACCCCGACGGTAACAAGCTGGCTGCGGTTTGCCGCGGTCACCTGAGCGATCCCGGCTGACGCTGGTCCTCACCGGGCGGCCTGGTTGGGCGCCAAATGCCCGGAACCGATCCGTGCAGCACTGTTCTGATCGAGTATAGGCAACAGGTAAGACCGCAACACGAGTGGGGGAGCTGAGTGACGCCCGTCGATGAAGTAATCACATTCTGGTTTGGTGAGTTGCAGCCGGTGCAGTGGTGGCGCGCTGATCCGGGCCTGGACCGTTTTATTCGCGAGCGCTTTGGGCCGCTGCACGCGCGTGCCGAGCGTGGCGAACTGATGAACTGGCGTGGGACGGCGCTGGGCCGGCTGGCCGAGATCATTGTGCTGGACCAGTTTTCACGCAACATCTGGCGCGGCACCGCGCGCTCGTTCGCCAGCGATGGCATGGCGCTGGTGCTGGCGCAGGAGGCTGTGGCCGGCGGTGCCGATCAGGCGTTGCCGTTGAAGATGCGCGCCTTTATGTACATGCCGTTCATGCACAGCGAGTCCATGGTCATTCACGAGCAGGCCATGATGCTGTTCAGCGCGCCGGGGCTGGAGGACAACCTGCGTGCAGAGCGCCAGCACCTGGAGATCCTCAAGCGCTTTGGCCGTTATCCGCATCGCAACGAAGTGCTGCTGCGCCCGACCACCGCCGAGGAGTCGGCTTTTCTGCGTAACGAAGGGCGGGGTTTCTGACATCCGTGGCCAACTGTACTCCTGTCTGCAGTCGCGGCTGTGTTGCTGCGCTGCCGACTGATTGGAGTAGGCTGGAAGTTTTACTGCTGGAGCTGCGCAATGAAACTACCTCTCTATCAGGTTGATGCCTTTACCGACCGTCTGTTCGGTGGCAACTACGCGGCGGTGATGCCATTGCCGCATTGGCTGGATGACGCCGTACTGCAGGCTATTGCAGCCGAAAACAACGTGTCGGAAACCGCCTTTCTGGTCGAGCAGCAGCCTGGCCATTTCGCGATTCGCTGGTTCTCGCCGCTGGCGGAAATCGATTTTTGTGGCCATGCAACTCTGGCCAGTGCGCATGTGCTGTTCAGCCGCGACCCGGCCTGTCAGACGCTGACCTTTAGCGCCGCCGCCGTGGGTGAACTGCAACTGACGCGCGGCGAGGGTGGCCTGATCAACATGTCTGCGCCGCTGCTGCCGCCGGTCGCGGTCGCCCAGGTGCCGCCGGAGCTGCTGGCCGGACTGTCATTGCCACCTGCGCAGGTGCTGGTCAGCGATCAGGCCTGGTTTGCGCTCTACCCTGATGAGGACGCGGTGCGCGCGGTGCAGGCTGATCCGCAGGTGCTGGCGCGTCTGGCACCCAGAGATGTGGTGGCGACGGCGCCCGGACGTGAGGTGGATTTTGTCTCGCGTTATTTCTGGCCAGCCAATGGCGGGTTGGAGGATATGGTGACCGGTTCCATTCACGCCGGTCTGGCGCCACTCTGGGCCGAGCGGCTGGGACGGCGCACGCTGCACGCCTATCAGGCATCGGCTCGCGGCGGCCATTTGTACTGCGAAGTGGGGCCTCAGCGGGTGCAGATCAGCGGTTACGCCGTGCTCTACCTTGAGGGCCTGGTCCACCTGCCTGACGGATTGCAGGGTGCCGCGAGCGGCGCCTGAGGCTATGCTTGGTCGGTGTTCACCCTCATCAAGGAGATAGACGATGACCCAACGCCAAGGCCTGATGGCAACGGCACTGCTGAGTACTCTGCTGGTCGGCTGTGCCGGTATGTCCGGTAACGACCAGGCCCCACCGCCCCCCAGTGCCGAGGCACTGCCCAGCAGCGGGGTGATGATTCTGCAGTGCGGGGGGACTCCGGTGCGCGTCACCCTGCATAACGAGGAAGCGCTGATCGAAGCTGTGCATGGACAGTACATTCTCAAACAGGTGGTCAGTGCCTCAGGCGCCCGTTACGAGGACCCGCAAGACAGTACCACCAGTTTCTGGAACAAGGGTGACAAGGGCATGCTGACCATCAAGGGTGACACCTTTCCCGAGTGTGAGCCGGCGGGTGCACTGATCCTGCAGGCCGGAGAGTGGGTGGTTGAGGACATTAACGGCGGCGGCATCATCGACCGCTCGCGGGTGACGCTCAACTTCGGCAATGACGGTCGCGTGTCTGGCCGCGCCAGCTGCAACAACTACGTTGGTGCCTACGAGGTGCAAGGGCGCAACCTGACGGTCAGCCAGCTCGCGACCACCCGCAAGGCCTGTGCTCCCTCGTTGAACCAGCAGGAGACGCGCTTCGTACAGAGCCTGGAGCAGGCCAGCCGTTTCCGCCTTGATGAAACCGGCGCACTGGTGCTGGAGGGGGAAGAGGGCGGTTCTCTGAAAGCGCGGCTGGAGTAAGATGGCAACGCCGCTCCAATGCAGAGCGGCGCACCATAACCATAACAACGGAGTACCGTGATGCTGCTGCTGATATTGGGCCTGATACTGTTTCTGGGCATGCATTCCGCACGCCTGTTCGCCGCTGACAAGCGCGCCTCGTTCATCGCCGCCAAAGGGCCGCTGGCCTGGAAGGGCATCTATGCGCTGGTGTCGATTGTCGGCTTTGTATTGATCATCTACGGTTACGGGCAGGCGCGCATGAGCCCCACCTGGCTGTGGATCTCGCCGGTCTGGACGCGTCACCTGGCCGCGCTGCTGACCATCCCCGCGTTTATCCTCATCGTCGCGACCTACATCCCCGGTTCCTGCATCAAGGCGCGAGTCGGCCATCCGATGTTGCTGGGTGTGAAGTTCTGGGCGCTGGCGCACCTGATTGCCAACGGCTCGCTGGCGGACCTGCTGCTGTTCGGCGGCTTCCTCGCCTGGGCCACCGCGCTGTTTGTGGTTTCGCGCAAGCGCGATCGTGCTGCCGGCGTCAGCTACGGCAAAGGCAAGCTGGTGATGGACGCGGTGGTAGTGGTGGTTGGCCTGGTCGCCTGGGCGGCCTTCGCGTTCTACCTGCATGGTGCCTGGATCGGGGTCAAGCCGATGGGTGTGTGATCCCGGTAGGTATAAAAAGCCCGCAGTGATGCGGGTTTTTTGTTGTCTGATCGGGTGTCTTTGGCGTCAAGATAAGGCCCTGTCAGCGATACCACCGGACGCAGAGCGTGGGAACGCTCACGATTAGCAATGGTGGCGTGTGCACGGAATCTAGTCCCGTGGCGTAGAACGGACTAAGCCAACTGCGTGTCCGCTGCCCATACTCCGGTGCCTTTGCAGCTGGCTTCTTTGCGCTCATGTGGTGATAGGGCATGTAGCGGTGAGCCATTGCTTAGTCTGCTTTT
>NZ_LMAZ01000010.1:32283-63586 GCF_003444685.1 Pseudomonas abyssi
ATTTGTCGGGGTGGCCGGCGAGGGGAGCCACAAAACTCGGGGGCTCCGCCCCCTCAGACATCCTGTGGCTCTTTCTCCCGACAAATCTGCGCTACTCGCCCGCGTAAACGGGACGAACCCCGGTGCCCACTCCACCATGCGAGCATGTGGCAAAACGCTCTGGATTAGTACTACGGCGTATCTCCTGTGCCTGATCGGAAAATCAACAAAAAACCGCATCACTGCGGTTTTTTGTTGGCTAGGACAGCTCCGGTCTTATTGTCCGGTCTTGATCTTGTTCCAGGCACGCGTACGCACACGCTCGGCGGCCAGCGGCAGCGGTTTGAGGGTAAACAGGCGGGCCTGTACCTCGGCCGGCGGATAGGCGCCGGGGTTGTTGCGCAGGCTTTCATTGACCAGCTCGGTCGCGGCGGCGTTGGGGTTGGCGTAGCCCACCACGTTACTGATCTCAGCAACCACTTCAGGCTTGAGCAGGTAGTTGATAAAGGCGTGCGCCGCCGCCGGGTTGGGTGCGTCCTTCGGAATCGCCATCAGGTCAAACCAGACCTGTGCCCCTTCTTTCGGAATGCGGTACTCAAGGTGCACACCGTTGTTGGCTTCCTGCGCGCGGGAGTTCGCCTGCAGGATGCTGCCGGACCAGGCGACAGCAACGCAGATTTCACCGTTGGCGATGTCGTTGAGAAAGCGCGAGGAGTTGAAGTAGCGCACGTAGGGCTGGATCTTGCTCATCATGGCGACGGCGGCGTCGTAGTCCTCGCTGTTGGTGCTGTTCGGGTCCAGGCCCAGATAGTGCAGCGCGCCCGGCAGGATTTCCGACGGCGAGTCGAGGAAGGCGACGCCGCACTCGGCCAGTTTTTCCATGTTCGCCGGGTCGAAGACCAGTGCCCAGGAATCGACCGGCGCATCGTCACCCAGCACCGCGCGGACTTTCTCCGGGTTGTAGCCGATGCCGTTGGTGCCCCACATGTAGGGCACGGCGTACTGGTTACCCGGGTCACTGCCCTCCAGCACCTTCATCAGGTCCGGGTTGAGGTTGCCAAGGTTCGGCAGCAGGCTTTTGTCCAGCGGCTGAAAGGCGCCGGCCTGACGTTGTTTGGCGAGAAAGCTGTCGCTCGGCACCACCACGTCATAGCCGGACCGGCCGGACAGCAATTTGGCTTCCAATACTTCGTTGGAATCGAAGGTATCCAGCGTCGGAGTGATGCCGGTTTCGGTCTGAAAGCCGTCCAGCGTGGTTTGTGGGGTGTAGTCGAACCAGTTGTAGATCTTCACCTGGTCGGCGGCCAGTGCACTGAACGACAGTGCGGCCAAGGGGGCGATCAGCCCCAACGTGCTTGCCAGTTTCATTGGGCTTCTCCTTGAGTGGTGACGGTTGCATCGAATGCGCTGAGGACGTTGACGGCGTTGATGCCGATTTCTTCCACGGCGTAGCCGCCCTCCATGACAAAGAGCGTGGGCAGCCCGAGCCCGGCGATCAGTTCGCCCATCTTCAGATAGTCGGGGCTGTCGAGCTTGAAGCTGGAAATGGGGTCGGCCAGATAGGTATCCACGCCGAGCGAGACGATCAGATAATCGGCGCCGAACCCGGCAATCTGCCGCAGCGCATCGCGCAGCGCCTGCGACCAGACACCCCAGTCGCTGCCGGCGGGCAGCGGGTAATTGTGGTTGTAGCCAAGGCCGGTGCCTTCACCGCGCTCGTCGGCGTAGCCGGCAAAGCAGGGATACTCGTTGCGCGGGTCACCGTGGATCGAGGTAAAGAGCACATCCGGGCGTTGATAGAAAATGTCCTGGGTGCCGTTGCCGTGGTGGAAGTCGACATCGAGAATGGCGACCTTGCCGGCGCCCTGATCGAGCATGGCCTGCGCAGCAATGGCCGCGTTGTTCAGATAACAGTAGCCGCCCATGTAGTCGATCCCGGCGTGGTGTCCGGGCGGCCGGCATAGCGCGAAGGCCGCGTGCGCGCCAGCGCACAGGTGGGCCTGCGCCGTCCGCGCGACCTGCGCACTGCTGTAGATCGCCTGCCAACTACCCGCCGTGAGGGGAGCGCCGACGTCAAAGCTGTAGTAGCCGAGCTGACCGTCGATGTCTTGCGGGCAGCGCTGCCGCATGCGCCGCAGCGGCCAAGCCAGTGGCAGCATGTCGTGGCTGCGGCCCAATGCACTCCAACGTTGCCAGGCGCTTTGGATGAAGTCGACAAAATCCGGGTTGTGGACGCGCTTGATCGGCGCCAGGCCGAAGTCCTGAGGTTCGCTGATTGGCCCCAAACCAGTTCGTTTCACCTGTTCCAGCACCATATCGGCGCGCGAAGGCTTCTCGAAGCAGGGCATGAGCTGACCCTCGTTGAGTTCGGCGTTGGCGTGGTGCAGGCGATGATCGTCGCTGTAGAACGTCTGCATGGTAAATCCTGTGGCGAGTGGCTGGGTTGCCATTGATCATGGCGCTCAGCAGGGCCGCGGGAAATGCTGCAGAGGGACAGAAAAGGGATCGAAACGGACAGTCGTGTGGCCGGTGAAATCCGTTTCGCCGGCGTCAGAGAGGGTTGTGCGCGTGCGGCTGGCTTTGCCGCCAGGCCCGTGGTGTGGTGCCCGACCAGCGCTGGAAGGCATGGCGGAAGCTGGCGGTCTCACTGAAACCGAGCTGTTCGGCAATGGCGTAGATGGGCAGCTGTTGGTGGTCCAGCAACTGTTTGGCACGTCGGAAGCGCAGTTGATCCAGCAACTGTTGGTAGCCGTAGCCGTCGCGCTGCAGGTGGCGACGCAGGGTCCGGCTGGTGCAGTGCAGCTGGGTCGCCAGTTGCTCAAGTGACGGCGGCGCTTCGAGTTGTTGCTCGAGCTGGGCACTGAGCTGACTGACCAGTGCCGAGGGTTCCGGACGGAAACTGTCCTGCACTGTCTGGCAGTGACGCCTGGCCTCGAAGTGCGTAACCGGTTCGGCCAGCGGCAATATGGCGTCCAGCGTTCCGGGCGCAAACACCAGCCGCTCGGCGTCCTGACCGGCCAGCAGCGGGCAGGCACCGACGTAATGAGGGTATTGATCGCCGTGGGCGGGCGTGCTCGTGCTCAGGTGCACGGCGCCGAGCTGCAGCTGGGCGCCAAGGGCGTCGTCCAGCATGGCCTTGATTGAGGAGAGGCACAGCTCGACATTGAACAGCCGCAGGGCGGGCGATGCGTGATAGTGGTCCGCGCGTAGGGCGAGCTGGCCATCCGGCAGGGTCTCCAGCTGCAGTCGGAAGTAACTGCCGAGCAGAACCGGAAATGCCAGCATGACCTGCAGCGCATCAAACAGCGTGGGGGCCGAGAGCATCGCGTAGCCCAGCTGGCCATACGCAGAGACGCGCATGCGTTGGCCAAGCTTGAGACCGATCAGCGGGTCGGCGGTCAGCCTGACGGTGTTGGCGAACACCTGTTGTTCCTGCTCCGGCGTAATCAGCAGCGAAGGCGTCTGCAGGTCGTCCAGGCTCAGGCCGCTGTCCTGCAGCACAGGCGCGACCGGCAGCCCATGCTCGGCTAGCCAGCAGGCAATCAGGCAGGTGCTCTGCAGGCTGATCAGCCGTAGGTCTGGCGCCTGGCAGGAAAGATCGGAGGACGACATGGTGTTTTCTCTTATCTGGCAGCTCACTTCAGTGAAGCACAAAGAGTGCCAGTCGCAGTCGTGCTTTGTTCGGTAAAACCGATCATCAAAACCTGAAATATCCGCTTATATCGATTTAAAAGGTGCTTAGAATGGTTTGATATTTCGACCGGAGAGCATCATGCCACGTCTGTATCCCAGCCCCATGCAACTGCGTCCGCTGCAGCACCTGGATAGCCCGCGCGAGGTCATCCGCCAATTTACGCCTAACTGGTTTGCCGTAGTGATGGGCACCGGTATCCTGGCTTTGGCCCTGCCGACGCTGGGCGCGCCTGGGCTCGGTCAGGGGGTATGGCTGGCCAGTCTGTTGCTGTTTGCATTGTTTTCTGTGCTCTATGCGCTGCGCTGGCTGTGCTACTTCGATCAGGCGCGGCGCATCTTCGGTCACGCCACGGTGTCCATGTTCATCGGCACCATTCCCATGGCGCTGGCGACCCTGCTCAACGGTCTTCCCAGCTACGGGGTAGCGCTCTGGGGAGACGGCGTACGGGCATTGATGTTGCCGATCTGGTGGCTCGACGTGGCTATGGCGCTGGCCTGTGGTGTGGTCATCCCCTATCTGATGTTTACCCGCCAGGAACACAGTATCGACCGCATGACAGCTGTCTGGCTGTTGCCGGTGGTCGCCGCCGAGGTGGCGGCGGCCAGCGGTGGGCTGATGATTCCCTTGCTGCCACCGGCAGACGCCTACGTGGTGCTGATTACCAGCTACGTACTCTGGGCCTGCTCGGTACCGGTGGCGCTGAGCATTCTGGTTATTCTGCTGCTGCGCATGGCGGTGCATAAATTGCCGCCGCGCGATATGGCGGCTTCCAGCTGGCTGGCGCTGGGGCCGCTTGGCACTGGCGCGCTGGGGTTGCTGCTGCTGGGGCAGGATGCGAGCGGCGTTTTTTCAGCGCAGGGCTTGGCCGAGGTTGGCAGCGTGGCACAGGGGGTAGGGGTGATCGGCGGTCTGCTGCTCTGGGGGCTGGGGCTGTGGTGGTTGCTGCTGGCGTTGCTGATACTGGGCCGCTACCTGCGTGACGGTATTCCCTTCAATCTGGGCTGGTGGGCGTTCACCTTTCCACTGGGGGTCTACGCGTTGGCGACGTTGGCATTGGCCGAGGTCCTGGGGCTTGCGTTCTTCAGCCGGTTTGGTGAGTTACTGGTAGTCGCGCTGGTTCTGCTCTGGCTGTTGGTCATGGCTGGCACGCTACGTGGCGCCTGGCGCGGTGAGTTGTTCGCTGCACCATGCCTCAGTCACTAGCGTGCCGGCCGTGCAGCTGTCGGAGGGATATGGTATCTATCGTCAGGCCTGATGTACTGACTATAAGGACGGCCGTATGCGCCTGACCGCAATTCCCCTGCGTTTTCTAACCTGGTCCATGTGTGTGCTGGGTGCCCTGGTGGGCCTGGCATTGACGCTGCTTTCTCCTCTCTGGTGGCTGTTGGCTGCGCCGCTGCTGGCGCTGGCTCTGCTGGGGCTATGGGATGTGTGCCAGCGACGCCGCACCATCAGCCGCAACTATCCGGTGCTGGCGCACTTTCGTTACATGCTGGAGTCCATCGGCCCGGAGCTGCGCCAGTATTTCATCCAGTCCGACACCGACGAGCTGCCGTTTTCCCGCGAGCAGCGCAGCGTGGTCTACCAGCGCGCCAAGAATGTGCTCGACAAGAAGCCCTTTGGCTCGCTCAACCGTATGAACGAGGAAGGCTACGAGTGGCTCAATCATTCGCTGGCGCCGGTGCATATTGCCGACAGCAATTTCCGCGTACGGGTGGGCAGCCACCCGGATACCAGTCAGCCCTACGATGTCAGCGTATTCAATATTTCCGCGATGAGTTTCGGCTCGCTGTCGGCCAACGCCATTCTGGCGCTCAACACCGGGGCGAAGAAGGGCGGTTTCTATCACGATACCGGCGAAGGCTCGATTTCACGCTATCACCTGCGTCCCGGCGGCGACCTGGTCTGGGAGATTGGTTCGGGTTACTTCGGTTGTCGCACCGCGGATGGCGGTTTTGATGCTGCGCTGTTCGAGCGCAACGCCCGCCTGCCGCAGGTCAAGATGATCGAGATCAAGCTGTCGCAGGGCGCCAAGCCCGGTCATGGCGGCATCCTGCCCGGCGCCAAGGTGTCGGCGGAGATCGCGGAGGCACGCGGGGTGCCGGTCGGGGAGGATGTGGTGTCGCCGGCCAGCCATTCGGCATTCTCGACGCCGCTGGAGTTGATGGACTTCATCGGCCAATTGCGTGCGCTGTCCGGCGGCAAGCCGGTGGGGTTCAAGCTGGCGATTGGTCATCCGTGGGAGTGGTTCGGTATCGTCAAGGCGATGCTGGAGACCGGCCAGCACCCGGACTTCATCGTCGTCGACGGGGGAGAGGGCGGTACCGGTGCGGCGCCGCTGGAGTTTATCAACCGTCTCGGCACACCGATGACCGACGGCCTGCTGCTGGTGCACAACACGCTGGTGGGCGCCAACCTGCGCGAGAAGATTCATATCGGCGCGGCCGGCAAGATCACCACCGCCTTCAACATCGCCCGTACCCTGGCGGTCGGCGCCGACTGGTGCAACGCGGCGCGTGGTTACATGTTTGCGCTTGGCTGCATCCAGAGCCTGAGCTGCCACAGCGATAAATGCCCCAGCGGGGTTGCCACCCAGGACCCAAGCCGCAGCGCGCGGCTGGATGTGGCGGATAAGAGCGAGCGGGTCTATCACTTCCACCGCAACACCGTGCTGGCGCTGGCGCACATGCTGGAGGCGGCCGGGCTCAAGCATCCCAGCGAGCTAGGCCCGGAGCACGTTATTCGGCGTGTATCGCGCTATGAGGTGCGCCCCTACAGCGAGCTGTTCGAGTTTCTTGAACCGGGTGTGCTGCTGGATGGTCGCGCCGAGCTGCATCTGTTCAAGAAGTACTGGGCCCAAGCCCGTGCCGACAGCTTTGCGCCGCCGGACTACATGCTCCGGTTGCGTGAAACCAAGCTGCGCTGAGCTTCCAGCGCCAGCAGGGCGAAGCTGGCCAGCCAGTGGCTGCCCATGTAGTCGTCCTGCAGGTGATTCAGTGCGGCCTGCAGGTGTGCCTCGGCGGTGGCCTGCAGGTACGGCGCGCTCTGCGCCAGCAGAAACCAGCACCAGGCGCGACTGAGGTTCAGGCCATCCAGATGCGCCAGCTTGCCGTCGCTGCGCTCATGCACGCTGACGGGCTGGCGCAGCGCGGCGGGCTGCCCGTTTGCCAGGTGCGGGAAGAAAGCCGCCAGCCAGGCGCCGAAGGCCTCGGGCGTCATTATCCGCTGCATCAGTACCGCCTGCTGCAGGCTGGGCGACAGGAAGTCTTCACCGCCGGGTTCGCCCCAGGCCGGGCAGGCCACGTCATTGGCAAACCACTCCAGACTGCGTTGGCGCAGCAGCTCCGTCAGCGGCTGGTCCTGCGTCGTGCTGGCGTAGTCCAAGACCAGCAGCAGGGCGAAGGCGGTGTTGTTGTGCTGGCCGCTGCGAATGGGGTAAGGCAGGCGCGGCAGGTAATCCGTCAGCCGCTGGCGCAGTCGATCCGCCAGCGGCTGGAGGGTCTGCGCCGCATGCCTTGCCGCCGGCTCGTTGCTGCTCAGCAGCTCCGCCTGCAGCTTGAGTAACCAGGCCCAGCCGTAGGGGCGTTCGAAGCCTGCGCCCTGGCGCTCGAAGGTCGCTATCTCGGCCGCGACGTCGGCGTCGTTGAACTGCTGCAGTCGCCGGCGGATAGCCTCTGCCTCCGCCAGCTGCGGCGCGCTAGTGAGCACGCGTATCAGCAGCCAGTGGCTGTGCACGCAGGAGTGCCAGTCGTAGCTGCCGCAAAACAGCGGGTGAGCCTGTTCGGGGGGGAGCCAGTCGCTGGCGCTGGTGAGCCGCTGCGGGCCGCTATGGGGATAGACCTTGGTGATGTGCCCCAGAGCGATGCGCGCCAGCGCAGCGTAATCGGGCGCGTGCATCTCAGCGTACCGGCTGCCAGTCGAGGCTGCGCAGCAGCCACTCGCCGTCGTCGTCCAGCCACACCAGGGTCAGGTCGTACTGGCCTGCGCTATTGGGGATAAAGCGCTCGGCGCCGGTCAGGGTGACGCGGGCGCTGCTGTCTGCGCGTTCAGGGTAGCCAGGGTCAATGTCGGTCTGCTGGCTGGTAACCAGCACGCCGATGCGCTGATTGCGCAGAAACATCAACTGCAGGGTGCGCTCGGCCCACTCGCTGTGGTACTCGTCCTGGGCCGTGAATTCAGGGTGCAGCAGTGCCAGAACGGCGCTGCGATCGCGCTCTTCAATGGCGTTTTGGAAGTCCGCAATGGCTTGATTCAGGCGGGCATCCGGGCTGGACGGGCCGCAGCCGGCGAGGCCGAGCAGCAGGGTCAGGGCAAGCAGCAAACGCATAGGTGACAGCAGCCTCGTGGGTCAGTAATGTGGGGCTTTCCAACGTGAGGTGAGCGGCGCCGGCGCCTGCTCAGGCCAGGGAGCCCCATCATGCAGCTGTTGTACCCGGAGATCAAACCCTTCGCCCGCCACGAGCTGGCGGTGACGTCCCCCCATGTTCTCTATGCCGATGAAAGCGGTCAGTCCGATGGGCTGCCGGTGGTCTTCATTCACGGTGGCCCCGGCGCTGGATGTGATGCCCTCAGCCGTCGCTTCTTCGACCCCTCGGTCTACCGCATCATTACCTTCGACCAGCGCGGCTGTGGCCGCTCCACGCCGCATGGCAGCCTGGAAAACAACACCACCGCCGACCTGGTGGCCGATATGGAAGCGCTGCGCGAGCATCTGGGGATCGACAAGTGGGTGCTGTTCGGTGGCTCCTGGGGTTCTACGCTGGCGCTGGCCTATGCCCAGGCACACCCGGACCGGGTGATGGGGATGGTGCTGCGGGGGATCTTCCTGTGCCGCGAACAGGACATCCGCTGGTTCTACCAGGAGGGTGCCAGCCATATCTTCCCCGACTACTGGGAAGACTATCTGGATCTGATCCCGGAGGAGGAGCGTGCCGACATGGTGGCCGCCTATTACCGTCGCCTGACCGGTGATGATGAAATCTGTCGCATGCACGCCGCCAAGGCCTGGTCGATCTGGGAAGGGCGCTGCGCGACGCTGCGGCCCAGCCCGCAGGTGATCGAGCGCTTCAGCGATGCTCGTCGCGCCTACGCCATTGCGCGGATCGAGTGCCATTACTTCGCCCACAAAACCTTCCTTGAACCGGATCAGTTGCTCAACAACATGGACCGCATTGCGCATATTCCCGGCATCATCGTGCACGGTCGCTACGACATGGTCTGCCCGCTGGATAACGCCTACGCGCTGCATCAGCGCTGGCCCGGTAGCGAGCTGAACATCATCCGCGATGCCGGCCACGCCGCCTCCGAGCCGGGCATCGCCGACGCACTGGTGCGTGCGACCGGTGATATGGCGCGGCGCCTGCTCGACCTGACACCGCAGGCCGAGTGACATGAAGGGATTGCTGCAACGGGTCAGTCAGGCCCGGGTCGAGGTTGAGGGCGAGAGTGTCGGCTCGATTGATCGGGGGCTGCTGGTGCTGGTCGGCATCGAGCCGCAGGACGACGAGTCCAGCGCCGATAAACTGCTCAAGCGGTTGCTCGAATATCGGGTGTTCACCGATGCCGATGGGCGCATGAATGATTCGCTGACCGACGTGCAGGGCGGGTTGCTGCTGGTGTCCCAGTTCACCCTGGCCGCCGACACCCGCAAGGGTCGTCGCCCCGGCTTCTCCACCGCCGCGCCGCCGGATCGAGCCGAGGCGCTGTTCAACTATCTGGTAACTCAGGCGCGTGCGCAGCACCCGCAGGTCGCAACCGGTCGTTTTGGCGCCGATATGCAGGTGCATCTGGTCAACGACGGGCCAGTCACCTTTCTGCTTGAGGTCTGAACCGCTGTCTTCGGACAACGCCGAAGGCATGTCCACCGATTGCTGCGGTGCTGACCCGCGCCGCTCAGACAGCCGGGTAGGTTCGCGTCCAGACGGTCAGCAGCAAGCCGGCCGCCACCATCCACGCCAGGGCACCGACGGTCAGCGTCACCACCAGCGTAAAGCGCTCGCTTAGCAGCACAATCGAAAACAGGTACGCCGCATAGGGCAGCAGCGACCACAGGCCGAAAATGGCAGTGCTACGCAGGTCGCTGGCCAGTCGCTCGCTGCCGACTATGTAGTGGGCAATGATCGCAAAGGTCGGAAACAGCGGCACCAGGCCGGCAATGTAAAAGCTCTTTGTTTTCGCCAGCAGCGCAATCAGCAGCACCGCCAGCGCACCCAAGACGCACTTGAGGGCAAGGGACAGCATGTGGATAGATCCGGGAAGATAGGGACAGGGAATCCCTGAGCAGGGGCAGGACGCCGGAACGCTGCTCATCGTTGGCGAATGTATGCCGCGCCGAGATGGCCGTCAATTGGCTGCAAAGCGGGTTTTGACGGCAGCCGACCAACGGCACCGGCGAGGGTGCCGCTGGTCAATCGGATCAGCTGCGCGCGGCTGCTTCGATCCAGTCCAGTCGGTCCTGGCCAAAGAACATCTCGCCATCGACAAAGCAGGTCGGTGCGCCGAAGACGCCGCGGCCGATAGCCTCTTCTGTTGCGCTCTTGAGCTGCGCCTTGACGACAGGGTCGCTGGCCTTGGCCATCACCTCTACCGGGTCAAAGCCGGCCTCGACCAGCACCTTGCCGACGACTTCGGGCTCGCCCATGTTCAGTTCGCTGATCCACATGGCGTTGAAGATCGCGGCCAGCAGGCGGTCGAACTCGGGGCTGCCGTGATACGCCGTGACAGCGCGCATCAGTTGCAGGGTGTTGATCGGGAAGAAGGGGTTCTGGTTCAGGGTGACGCCATAGCGGTTGGCATAGCGCTGCATGTCGATGCGTGAATACGCACCCTTGGCCGGTACGGTCGCCGGCGAGCTGTTGCCGGTGGCCATGAACACGCCGCCCAGCAGCATGGGTTTGTAGACCAGGGTCGCGCCGGTGCGCTCGGCGATGGCCGGCAGCTGGGTCCAGGCTAGATAACTCGCCGGGCTGCCGACGTCAAAATAGAACTCGATGGTCTTGCTCATGTGTCTCTCTCCAGAGAATTAAAACGTTTCCATCCAGGGCCGCAGGTCCAGTTCGTGGGTCCAGCTGTCACGTGGCTGCGCATGAATGGCCCAGTACTGGTCGGCAATATGCTCGGGGTTGAGAATGCCAGCCTGATCCTTGAGCGCATAGCGCTCGGGAAAGTTGTCGCGGATGAAGGCGGTATCGATGGCGCCGTCGATGATCGGATGGGCAACATGAATCCCCTGCGGGCCCAGTTCGCGGGCCATGCTCTGGGCCAGCGCGCGCAGCGCGAACTTGGCGCCGGCAAAGGCGGAGAAGCCCGAACCGCCACGCAGCGACGCCGTGGCGCCGGTAAAGATGATGGTGCCCTTGCCGCGCGGCAGCATCACCCTGGCGGCCTCCCGGCCGGTCAGAAAGCCGGCGAAGCCCGCCATTTCCCAGACCTTGCGATAGACCCGGGCGGTGGTCTCGGTAATACCGAAGCGCACGTTGGCGCCGATGTTGAAGATCGCCACTTCAACCGGGCCGATCTCCCGCTCGATGTGCTCAAACAGACCCACCATCTCCTCTTCGCTGCGCGCATCGCAGCCGAAGGCGTGGGCCTTGCCGCCGTCGGCTTCGATCTGGTTGACCAGCTCGCTCAGGCTGTCGGCATTGCGGCGGGTGACGCACAGGGTGAAGCCTTCTCGGGCAAAACGGCGAGCGATGGCGCCACCGGTGGCATCACCGGCGCCGATCACCACCGCTACGGGTGCAGTTGCTGTCATGGCATGGTCCTTGTTATCTATGGTTCTTTTTTGGAACTGACTAGATGGTGGGTTTCATTTTGGAACTTGTCAAGCTACCCTGAGCACATCAACTGGAGGGTTAATACATGCGCTGGGAAGAACTGGGTGAGCAGCCCTGCTCGATGTCTCGCACGCTGGCGGTGGTGGGTGACCGCTGGACGCTGCTGATTCTGCGCGACTGCTTTCTCGGCGTACGCCGCTTCGACGCCTTCGAGCGGCGTATTGGTCTTACGCGCCACCTGCTGGCTGATCGCCTGAAAAAGCTGGTCGAGCATGAGGTGCTGGTCAAGGTGCCTTACCAGCAGCGTCCGCTGCGCGAAGAGTATCGATTGACCGACAAGGGACTGGCGCTGCACCCGGTGATTCTGTCGCTGGTCAGCTGGGGTGATACCTGGATGGCCGATGAGCGTGGCGCGCCCATCGAGCATTATCACAAGGGCTGCGGTCAGCGCATGAAACCGGTGATGGTGTGCTCTGAATGTGCCGAACCGGTGGGGCCGCGGGATATCGATGTGCGCCCGGGTGCGGCCTTTGGCGAAGAGGCGGAGCAGTTGCTGGCGGGCTGAGCGGGAGGCTTCAGTGCCCGGCGGTGTTGGAAAACAGGTTGATGACCATGACGCCGCTGATGATCAGCCCCATGCCGATTAGCGCAGGCAGGTCGAGCTTCTGGCCGTACAGGAGCCAGGCCACGATCGAGATGAGGACCACGCCCACCCCGGACCAGATGGCATAGGCGATACCCACGGGAATGGTCTTCAGTGTCAGTGACAGAAAGTAGAACGACACCAGATAGCCAACCACCACAACCACCGATGGCAGCGGTTTGCTGAAGCCGGTGCTGGCTTTCAGCGCGGAGGTGGCAATCACCTCGGATACGATGGCACTAATCAGGTAGACCCAGTGGTTCATGTGCGGCGCCTCAGTTGATCGGACGATAGTACGCACCGCGCCGGGTCGGTAACAGACTGGTTTTTCGTGCGGGAGTGTGTGCAAGCCGACGCCCTGAGTGCGGGCGTCGGACAGCCGTATCATGGCCTCAGGGCATGCGATACATCGCGCACAGCTTGTTGCCGGACGGGTCGCGCAGGTAAGCCAGATACAGCTTCATGCCGTTACCCTCACGTACGCCCGGCGGGTCTTCGCAGTCGGTACCGCCGTTGGCCAGACCGGCTGCGTGCCAGGCATCGGCCTGTTCCGGGCTGTCCATGGCAAAGCCGATGGTGCTGCCGTTGCCGCAGCTGGCGGGCTCGCCGTTGATCGGTTTGGTGATGGCAAACACGCCGGTGGGCGTCATGTAGAAGATGCGGCCCTTGGGGTCGCTGAAGCCGGGCTTGCAGCCGGTAACGCCCAGGGTGGCATCGTAGAACGCCTTGGATTTTTCCAGGTCATCGGCGCCGAGCATGATGTGACTGAACATCGCATGATCCTTTTGTTGCTGTTGTTGGGAAGCGCAGTGGACAGACTCGGCGCAGGCGCCTGAGCCGTCAATGCTTCCAATGGGGGAGATTGTCGGCCCATAAGGACGGCTTATGGTCAGCTGGCGCCGTGCAGGGCAAACAGCTCCTCGCCGGTCAGCTGCAGGGTGGTTTGGGCAAAGCAGTAGTACGCGGGCTTCTGGTCGATGAAGACCTCGCGGTTGAGCTGCCAACCCGCCTGCTCATCAAACAGGCCGATCGGAATCGCATAGAAGGGTTGCTCGCGCAGACGATAGAACAGGTGCGTGCCGCATTGCTTGCAGAAGCCGCGCTCGGCCCAGTCGGATGACGCATACACGCCGATCTGCGCCTCGCCGCTAAAGGTCACCTGATCCTCGCACTCCACTGCCAGCAGGGGGCCGCCGCCCCAGCGTCGACAGGTGGCGCAGTGACAGGCGCCCACGTCGCGATGTGACAGGGTTGCACTGACGCTGACCGCGCCACACAGGCAACGGCCTACTAGGGGTTTGCTGGACAACATGGCTTGGCTCCGGCTGGTGGGTTTGATATCACCTTAGGTCAGGCTTGGGGGCTTGTCATGGCTGCGCATGAGCAGCCAGATCAGTACCAGGATCGGCAGGTTCTTGCTCAAGGGGCCGAAGGGGTGCAACCAGAACGCTGGGGCCAGCAGACTGAGCAGTATTGAGTAGCCGACAATGACCGCCACCTGAAGCGCGCAGCACAGCCGCAGCGCCCGTCCGCTCAGCAACCACAGGCCGATAGCCAGATCGAGCAGGCTCCCGGCCCAGATCAGCGGGTCAACCATGGGCTGCGCGACACCTGCGCCCAGCAGCACCTCAACACCAATCGGCTTGCCGGCGGTCAACGAGACGATTGCAGTCAGCAGCCAGAGCAAAGCCAGGCTGAGACGCGCAAGCAGCTGTTCAAGTCGGTTCATGCACTCACACCAGCGGCAAGGGTTTGAATACCATCAGCCAGAACAGCACCAGGATGGCAGCAAAGGCGGGTATGCCCAGCGCGGTCCACCAGCGCATCTGCTGATGAAAGGCGGCTGACAGCACGCCGGTGTCCAGCGCCTCATTGGCCAGTTTGCGCAGGCGGTATTGAATCGCAACCACCGGCAACCAGCATAGCCCGATGAACACGAACAAGCCCATGACGCTGAGAAACCAGGGCGAGGTCAGGCTGAACCCCAGCCGATGAGTCAGCAGCAGACCGGTGATGAATTGCAGCACGACAGCGGGCGCGGTAAACAACCAGTCCGCCAGCACCACGTGGCGCGCGGTGACGGCCACCGCATGCACGTTGCCGCTGCGGTGGGCCATGAACATGAAGAAGGCGATACCGCTGCCGGTCCCCGCCAGCACCACCGCGCCGAGAATGTGCAGTAGCTTGAGCAGCAGGTAGTTATCCACGCTGGGTTTCCAGCTGGTGATAAATGGCCAGCCCTTGGGCTTCCTGTTCAAAGGCGGACAGTGGGAACAGGTTCATGCAGGCCTTGGCGCCGCGCTCGCCCAGCTCGCCGCTGATCAGTCTGCGGGCCAGGATGAGCGCCGACAGCGTAGGAATATACGGGCCGATACCGTCAGTGGCACCGAGTACCCATTTCAGGTGCAGTGGCTGCTGCTGGTGGTCCAGCCCGCGCAGGTTGATCTGCATGCCGCCGGTGTCGGTACCCCAGCGGATGAACCATTCGCTGGCGCGCACGATGGGTTTGCTCCAGCGTGACCAGTTGCGGATCAGGCCGATACGCGCCATGCCTGCCATCAGCCACATGCCGTAGTGCAGCAGCCCCAGTTCCAGCCCGGCCTGGAAGCGTACGCTGCGCACCGTTGGATAGGCGGCGGGTAGCAGCTCCAGGTCAGGAATGTCGACGTTGGCCAAGGGGCGCCGGCCGATGGTGGTATCAAACGGCAGGCGGCGCAGCGACATCCAGCCATACACCTGCTGCCAGCGGCCATCCTGCCAGGCGCGGATCGGGTGGCCGGTATAGGAAAGAATACCGCGCACCGTCGCCTCCCCGCGCTCGGCCTGATTGCCGGGGGCGATGGCGAAATCGATGTCGTCGAGCCGGCTGAACTGATCGGCGTAATGGGCGATGACGCAGGACGACAGCCCCGGCACCGAGCTGGCGCCACTGACCACCAGTACACCGGCCGCTTGCGCTTCGGCGTCCAGCTGGCTGATGTCACAGACAAAGCGGCGGTCGTCAGCCAGATCGATGTAGTGGCAGCCGACGGCGATGCAGGCGCGCGGCACGCGATAATCCTGCCCCTGAAAAGGCCCGCCGGTATGAATCACCAGGTCGGGCTTGAGGGCGGCGAGCCGTGCCTCGAAGTCGGTGGCGTGCAGGTCCAGCTCCGTCGCTTCCAGCTGGGCGCTGGCGGTTGCCAGCAGCTGGCTTTGCAGTGCCTTTGCAGGCGCGCTGCGTCGACCGGCGATGATCAGCGTGATGCCGGCGGTGCCTGCCAGGCTGGCGGTGATGCGCTTACCGAAGTTGCCGTAACCACCGAGAATCAAAACGCGCTGGCAGCTCATGCCTCCTCACGAAACAGCGCTCGGCTGCGCAGGTATGACACGACGGAAAAGATGATGAAGGCGATACCCATGAGGAATGGCAGGTCGGTGATGCCGCCCGCCCTGGCGTAGCCGAAGCCGGCAAACAGCAGGCCGAGCAGCAGGAAGAAGATGGGGCCAATGAGGATGTTCTTTGGCGCCGCCGCGTAGATGCGGGCGTTCTTCTCGATGATCATGTTCATCGCCTCGACCTGCGCTTCATGGCGGTCGCGACAGGCCAGGCCGTGGTCCAGATCACTCACGCATTCGCGACACAGACCGCGGCTGCAGCACTTGCACAGCCCGACGGCAGCGGTGTGTGGATGGTTGAAACACTGCATACGAATCCTCCCTGAGATGCCAGCGCAGGTCGGGCAGGGCACGGGCGGCGCAAGGCGCGTTTGAGCCGCACGCTGGCGGCTGAACGGCTTTGCCGCAGGATGCCTGCCGGCTGGAGATGAAGTATGCCAGAGCGCTGCCGCACGGTCGCGTGCGGCAGTTCGCAAGATGACTCAGGCAATCAGGTCGGCGAAGGGCGTGCTGCCCTGATACAACTCATACACCGCGTTCTTGCTTTGTCCGCTCTTGAGCACATGGGCAACGATGCGTGCGGTATCGGCCCGGGTGATGTGCTGCTGCTCCAGGTCTTCGGGACGGCGCGTGGTGATGCAGCCAGTAGCGGCATCATCGGTCAGCCGACCGGGCCGCAGAATGGTGTAGGGCACGCAGGAGCGTTGCAGGTACTCATCGGCGAAGCACTTGGCGACCAGATAGGGCTTGATCGGCGAGTTGCCGCGGTCCGGGTTGTCGGCGCCGCGTGCGCTGATCATGACAAAGTGTTTTACATGGTGCTTGAGGGCGTAGTCGACCGCCTTGCGCGCCGCCCATAGGTCGATCAGCAGGGTCTTGTCCGGGCCGGTGCTGGCGCCTGAGCCGGCGGTAAACACCACCCGGTCGCAGCCGGCAAAGGCGTGTTCAAAGTTGCCTTCCAGGTCGCCCTCAATGATCTCGATACCGTCGATACCCGCCAGCTTGGCCGGGTTGCGTGCCAGGGCTGCAACCTCCAGCCCGGCCTGTTGCAGCAGGGGGAGTAATTGGCGGCCAATCTGGCCGGTGCTGCCGATTACCAGTGTCTTGCCCATCTGGGTACATCCTCGCCTGTTATTGCGCGTGTCTCTTGTGGAGTTGTTATTGAGTTCACCGCTCAGCGAATGCGGGTGATGCGCTGCAAGCGGTTGCCCTCGAACTCCAGACTGTAGTGATCGCGGTTGATCTTGTAGATCCACTCTTCAATGTTCATGACCCGAATGCGGTCGCCGTAGACCATGCTGTCCACGTAGCCTATGACCTGGCGCGATAACGGCGCGCCGCAGGCCTGCTCAACCTCGAACATCAGGTCGTCTTCATCGACAATATCGGTGCCGCAGCGCAAGGCGTGGGCCGGCAGGCTGACGAGCATCAGTACGCCTACGGTGGCCAGCATTCGGCAAGTAGCAATAGTGGTCATGCGGCAGTTCTCCGGGCGGTGAAATTTTGATAGTCCCACCGCCTTTGGTACGCGCGCAATACCCGGCGACGATTCGCCTCAGAGGGCGGCGGCCTCTGCCTCGTAGTTGGCGTAGGAGTGCTTGAGGGTCGCGTGATTCAGCAGCATCTCCGCCTTGAGCACCTCGCCGCTGGCGTCGTAGATGCGCGACAGCACCCAGTAGGACTCGGTGCGCTTGCTCTCGGACAGGGCAACCACTTCACGGCGAATCAGGTAGTCCTCACCCACCAGCAGGGGGCCGTCGATCATGCGTATTTCCTGGTCGGCGAACAGGCCGATGACCGGCTGCTTGACCGGGAATTCGGCCGCTTTGCTAGTGTATTCGGCCAGTACGCTAACCATCTCGGTTGGAATGATGGCGCGGCCCCAGGGCGAGCTGGCCGGGTCGGAGTACCAGCTGCTGTTCTCGGTAATGCCGGCCAGCTTCTGATTCAGCGAGAAGGGGTAAAGGTCGCCCATGTGTTGATCAGGGTCCATGCGCACTTTCTCGTCTACCGCGCCTTTCATGCCCACGTGCAGGTCAGACAGGATCACCAGTTTTTCCGGTGCCCTCAGCTTGGCCATACGCTCGTACAGCAGGCTCTCGCCCGGCGCTGCGCCCAGGCTGGCGCTGGCTTCCAGCACCGGTGTGCCATCGGCTTTCTCGGCCCAGCAGCGCACGCGAGTCTGGCCTGGTGCCGGACGCTCGACAAAGGCACGGACCTGCTCGCCCTCGACCACCATGTTCTGAAAGTGGGAGGAGAAGCAGCCGCGCTCAAACCATTGCTGACCCCAGATCTCTACCAGCAGCGGCGCGAACTGGCTGAAGTGGGTCGGACCCTCGATCGGGCCGGCGCGAAAGCCCAGCTTCTCGGCCATGCTGTCATCGTGGATGGAGGTGTGGCCACTGTACTGCTGATCGGCCAACATCTGTTTGGGCTCGCGCAGCGGGCCGCAAAGATAAAGAGGGGTATCGAAGCTCATGAAGGTGTCCCTGCTGGTTTGGTCATCGCTTAATGCATGAGTGTATGCAGGACGCACCGGGCGCGGCAAACCCACTTTGGAGTGTTATTCATGGGGGTTATGGGCAAGGGGGCTTCTGCTTGCGGCGGATAGCGGGTGCTCCGTTTGAGGGGCGCAGCGCGAAGCTTGCGAGTTGCCGGGCATCTACATGGAGATCGGCCGACAAGGGCGTCGCTCTGCGTTGTCGGGGGCTGAGATACATCGCCGCGTAGCGCCAACTTGTCCAGGCATTGAAACATTCTGCGATTTGCGAGTCGGAAGAATACCAATAGGCATGACAAGCATCGGCGACCCGCCGTCGCCGGTGCTGGCGGAGCAAGGAATGACCTGTACTGTCCCCCACAAGCGCGGCCTGTGGTCTGCGCTACTGTTTTTGGCGCTGCCCGTTACCGTTGCGGCGGCGGAGCCGATTCGCATCCAACAGCTGCAGCGCTGTGGTGACTTGCTGCAGGCGCAAACGCAGACATTCTGTTTGCGGGTAAAAGGCCTGCAGGCCGGCGAATGGCAGGCGCGGCTGAACGGTGAGCGGCTGGCCCAGCAGCATCTCGGCAGCAGCGGCGAAACGCTGCAACTGCAGCTCGATACGGATGGTAAGCGCAGTGGGCCGCTGGTGCTGGAGCAACAGGGGCGGCAGAGCAATCCGGTCTGGCTGTCGCTCGGCACCAGCCATGTGGTGGCGGCGACGGAAGATGAGGTGGCCGAGAACATGGATGGACTCACCTCCTATGTCGATCTGGTCAGCGTGGTCATTGAAGAAGAGTACGACGGGCTGGAACAGGCCGAGCGGCTGGCAGAGAAGTACGGTGCCAGGGTGGTGGGCATGATTCCGCCGCTCAACACCTACCAGTTACGGCTGGCCGCGAAGAACCTGGACGAGCGCGATGCAACGGTATTGCGCCTGGGCGGCGAGGTGAGCGTGGACGCCGTGGTGATCGAGGAGTCTGGCGCGGAAGACGGTATTGAAGCGGATACCGCCAGCGCACCGCCGGCCGATAATGAAGAGTGGGCCTCCAACCGTTTCCTTGATGCGATCAATTTTTATCAACGCCGACTGCAGCAGGAGAGCGGCGTCGAGACGCACCCGATACGTATCGGCATTATCGAGCGTGATGTGGATTTTGATGCGCCGGATTTCAGCGATTACACCGGTGCTGACTGCCGCGCCGACAGCCGGCGCCTGTGCCTGTACGCACCTGATGCCGATCAGCCAGACGGCCATGGCAGCACCGTCAGCGGCATACTTGCGGCGGCCTGGGACAAGGGCGGCAATAGCGGTTTCTTGCGCGGGCTGGATGATGTCGGCCCCGGCTTTGACGTGATCGTCGGGCGCGATTCCGACGCCGGCATCACTGCCAATATCGCCGCCTCGGTGAATATGGTGGAAGACGGCGTTCGCGTGCTGAACTGGAGTTGGGGGATTCACCGCGTTGGCGCGATCGACGTCAACGGCGACCCGATCGACTCGCTGGTGCGCTCGGGCATTGCCATGAGTGGCTATGAAGAGTTGCTGGAGGAGTTCTTCCTCTGGCTGCGCGAAGAGCATCCGAACGTCGTGGTGGTCAACTCTGCCGGCAACGGTTCCTCGTTCTCTGGTCGTGATGAATACCGGCTACCGTCCTCCTTCGTCACCGATCAGCTGTTTGTGGTGGGTGGCCATCAGCGCAGTGAGAAAGACGTGCCGGTTGATGACGCGGCCTACGCCGTCAAGCGCAAGGCCTCGAATATCGACATGCGTGTGGATATTACCGCTGCGGCCTGCGTCCGAGCCTCAACCGCCAAGGCCGACGAGGAAGGCGAGGTGCATTGCGGCACATCCTACGCCACGCCACTGGTAACCGGCTTGCTGGCCGCCATGCTGTCGATCAACCCTGAGCTGGAGCCGGACCAGCTGCGCATGCTGCTGCGCCGCAGCGCGATGACCATCGGTGAGGAATACGATTTTGAGCCCACCGAGGGCGACGATCTGACCGCGCCGATTCTGCCGTCCGAGCGCGCCAACGACCTGAACAACCCGGACGTTGGGCATTCCGCGCGGCTGGATATGTACAAGGCGCTGGATTTGACGGTGCAGAGTCTGGACCGTGTGCGTTGACAGCCAAACAGCAACAGCAGATCAGATCGGGTCTTCTCTGCGCACCGTCTTTTAATGCTCAGTTAAAGCGCGTGATCGTATAGGTGTTGCCTGGCCCCCACTGGTTGTCTTCGCGCCAGGTGATGTCGACGCTGGCTGGCGCGTTCTCGGCGTACTCGGTGTCACCGCAGGCGTCGGCATCAATCCACAGCTGGACCTCCTGACCGCCGGTGAGCAGGCTGCCGTAGCAGCCGGCGTCGCCTTCGTACATCCAGAACGTCATCTTGCCGCTGACGGTGATGGTCTCATGCGGGCCGGTCGGTAAGGCCAGACCATTGGCGCGACTGTCGGGCTGCTCTTGCGGTGCGTCGCCGCAGGCGCTGAGGGACAGGCAGAGCAGGCCGGCTAAGGCGAGCTTGTGTTGCATCCTTGCACTCCTTCAATCAGTGGCTTACAGCGCGACCTCAAAACACTCCAGCTGCGGCGGGCCCAGGTAGATCTCGCGGCGGCTGCCGGCATTGGCGTGGGCGGCGCGAAAGGCCTCGGAGTGGGTCCAGTCCTCAAAGGCGCTGCGCGACTCCCAGGTTGCGTGGGAGGCAAACAGGGTGTACTCCTCGGTGGTTGGGCCCTGCAGCAGGTTGAAGTTCTTGAAGCCCGGCACGCTGGCCAGCAGGCTGTCGCGGTTCTTCCAGATGTCGATAAAGTCCTGCTCGTGACCGGGCTTGATCTTGAAACGGTTCATGGCAATGAACATGGGCTGGCTCCAGCGTGGGTAAATGAGACCCATTATGTGGGCTGGCGGGGTTACCGGGTCAACCGCAGGCAGCTGGTTGATGGCCGGATTGCGGTGTGCAGCGGGCATCACCGGCGAATTCCGCACACCCGAATTGTGAATTTGCGAGCTAGGTCGCACTTGTTCTGAAAATAGTACGGGCATTTTCCGTGCCGGAGGATCAGTATGCGCGCGGTGAGTTTTAAGCACGTGCATGCTCCGCGCTAGACGCTTCGATGCGTCGTTACCCGGCGGCCGGCGGCAAACTCACCAGCCCCAGGAAGCACGACCGACATGATGTCACTGGCAGTACCCTTGTTTGCCATGTGTTGTTGCTGGTGTTCCTGGAATACAGGAACCCGGTACCCGGCAGGGGCCGGAACAGCAGGCAAGGAGCACTGCCCTATGACCCTTTGCAAACCCACATTGCTCGCTGCGCTGATTGGCGCAGCCATCAGCGGCGGCACCCTGCACGCCGCTTCCTCGCTCGACATGGTTGTCGCCATCGATGAGTCCGGCTCCATGGCCGGCGAGCACAATGCCTTTATCGGCACCTACGTCAAAAATCTCGACAGCCTGCTCAACGATCAGAACGTCACCCTCAACCAGTATGCCCTGATGGGCTTTGGTGGCAGCTCAGGTCAGGCCGTATCGGCTGGTGAGGCCGGGCGCGAAGCAGGCTACGCGCTGTATCGTCACCTTAATCTCGATAGTGACAGCAGCCCGCTGTGGGGCTCCGCCGAGGCATTTGATGGCGTTACACCGGAGCTGGAGACCAGCGGTGGCACCGAAGATGGCTACCGCGCGATCGACTATATCTACCGCTATTTCGAGTTTCGTCCCTCCGCTGGTTCGTCGATTATGCTGATCACTGACGAAGACCGCGATGACGACTTTTACCAGCTGGATACCAGCCATCTGCCTGCCGGTATGACGGCGCTGGAGAAGAGCTACATTCAGGGTCAGCTGGCTCAGTACAACACCGTGGTACACGCGGTGGTCAGCCAGCGTTTTACCGACAAGAACGGCAATCCGGCGATTGCCATTGTGGGTAGCGACCCGGATACCGGCTATGCCTACGTCAAGGGCGCCAATGGCGTCATTACCAAGGTGCAGGGCTACCTGCTGACCTCGGCCTACGGCACCACCGAAGCCGATTACACCGAGCTGGCGCTGGCCAGCGGTGGTACCGCGATGGACATCGACGGGCTGCGCAGCGTGTACACCGATGCGGCCGCGCTGGCTGCACTCAGTGGCGAACTGGCCAAGCTGGTTGCCGATATCGCAGTAGGTCAGGTGCCGGTAGTGGGTATTGACTGCGCCTCCGCCAGTGGCGTTGCCGCCCAGATCTGTGGTGCCATCGCCAGTACCAGCAACCAGCAGCTGCAGTCCCTGGGCCAGCAGATTACCGCCCCGGAACAGTATCGCAAGCTGAGTCAGTATCAGGTCAATCAGATGCTGCACACGGCCATTTCCAACACCCGCAACGTGCGCCGGACCTTGACCAGTCGCCTGGCCGACATGCGCCGCACCGGCTACGCCAGCCGTGATATCGATGTCATGGACTACAGCAACGGCAATGTTGCGCTGTCGTCCGACCTGATCAACAGCCTGCAGCAGGCACGTGGCGGTGCAGCCTCGGCTGACCAGGGCGAGGTGGGTTACTTCATTCGTGGCATTTACACTCGTGGAGACTACGACAGCTCGGCCACGGCAGCCGGCTTTGACAGCAAAACCTACACCTTCCTGGCCGGTGTAGACCGCTACCTCAGTGACGACACTCAGGTGGGCGTGGCGCTGTCCTATTCCGCTTCTGATGCCAACTACAGTGGCGCTTCTGGTGGCTCCGAGGCTGACACCTACGGCATCACGGCCTATGCCTCCCAGGCACTGGGCGGTGATGTTTTTCTGGAAGGGAACCTGGGCTTCAGCCGCGCGCACTTCGAGACGGACCGTGATACCGGCTTTGGCCTGGTCAAGGGCAAAACCCGCGGTGACATCTGGAGCGCCTCGCTCGGCCTCACCAAGGCCTACGCGCTCACCGATGTGACGCTTGAGCCCTTCGCCTATCTGCATTACACCGACGTGTCGGTAGACGGCTTTACCGAGAAAGGCGGCCCAGCTGCCCTGCGGGTTGGCAGTACCGATATCGACTCGCTGGTGTCCGAGCTGGGTTTCAGCACGGTTTATGCGTTTTCCGACAGTCTGCAAGGCGACCTGCGCCTGGCTTGGGAACACGAGTTTGAGAACGATGGCACGGCCGTGCCGATGTCCTTCGTGACCGCGCCGGGCAGCGTGTTTGTCAGTCAAACGCCGTCGCAAAGCTCAAACTACGGGCGCATTGGCCTGGGGCTGACCAAAACCCTGAGTGACGCACGCAGCCTGTCGCTGCAGGGCAACACGCTGGTTGGCTATGACGACTATGACGAGTACTCGTTTGAAGTGCGTTTCCGCCAGCGCTTCTGACCTGACAGCGCGTCAACAGGGGCCCCGGCCCCTGATTAGCCGGCCGTTCGCCCTGTGGCGCGCGGTCGGGCTTTTTCTGCTGCTGGCCATACTGGCTGGCTGCGTAACGGCGCCCGTCGAGCGGCTGGCGTCGCAGGCGCGGCTTGCCGGCCTGCAACCGGTCAGCCTGCCCACAGCCGACTTTATGCTGCAGGGATATGAGCGAGCGGCTGCAGGCCGACACGCGCGAATTTACATCGAGGGCGACGGGCGACCCTGGCGCGCTGGCGGTCGGGTCATTGCCGATGATCCATCGCCTCGCAACCTGCCAGCGCTGACGTGGATGGCCTCACTGCCAGGCCCGTCCCTGTACCTGGGGCGCCCCTGCTATTTTCAGACGTCAGCTCAGCCTGCCTGCAACGCCATGCTGTGGACCTATGGGCGCTATTCCGATCGGGTGGTAGCGGCTATGGCGCAGGGGCTGCAGAGCTGGTTGCAGCGTCATCCGCAGATAGACTCGCTGACGCTGGTGGGCCACTCCGGCGGCGGCGTGCTGGCGCTGCTGCTGGCCGAGCGGGTGCCTGCAGTAGTCGAGGTGGTGACCTTGGCAGCGCCGACCGACGTGGCTCTTTGGGCAGAGCTGCACGAGTACACACCGCTGTTTGCATCACTCAACCCGGCTGATATCGAGCACTGGCGCCCGCAGGTCAGGCGTCGGCTGTTCTTTGGCGAACAGGATCGCCAGGTCCCGCCTGCCAGCTTTGCGCCCAGCGCGCAGTCCATTCCCGGCGCACAGGTCTCCGTGATACCAGACATCGGCCATGACTGCTGCGGGCCCGCGCTCTGGGCTGATGATTGACCTTGGTTCAGATGCTTTGTTGGCTGCGCCATGGCCGCTTAGTGCAGGGGCAAATTGCTTGAGCAGTTGAGCACTGGTCCGCATTTCTCCGTCATCGCGATAGGCGGGTAGCGCATGTACAGGAATAATCCGCGCGCTTGAAAAAAGGATTTGAAAGGCGTCAGGCGCTAGCCAGTGCGCGGCGCAACGCCAGGGAAGGAATCATGAGCAAGTCTGCCTGTATTGCGGCAATGCTGTTGCTGTTTGGCTGTGGGGTCGCGCACGCTCAAGCGCTGCCCGGTGATCGAGAGCTGATACGTGAGCGTCAGGAGCGGGTGCTTGAAGAGCAGCGCCGCCGACTTCAGGAATTGCAACAGTTGCCTGGGGAACGGGCGGTGGTGCCTCCTGCCAGCCCCCAGCCGGAGGCGCAGTGCTTCGCAATCCAGCGTATCCGTCTCAGCGGTGCTGGGTTAATGACTCAGGCGCAGCAGGATGCGCTGTTGTTGCCCTTTATCGGTCGCTGCCTTGGCAGCGCCGAATTGAACAACCTGCTCGCCGCCGTCACTGGATTTTACCTTGACCGCGGCTATGTCACCTCGCGAGCCTACCTACCCCAGCAGGACCTCAGCGATGGTGAGCTGGATGTTCTGGTTGTCGAAGGTGTACTGGAGGGGCTGGACAGTTCCGCATTGGCCAGTGAGCGCGAGCTGGCAATGGGCTTTCCTGGTCAGCCGGGGGAGCGGCTCAACCTCCGTGAGCTGGAGCAACTGGTTGATCAGTTGAGCCGGCTGCCATCCCGTCAACTGCAGCTGGAGTTGCTGCCCGGCGAGCAGCCTGGCGGTAGCCGCGTTCAACTCAAAGGTCAGCGCAGCAAGCCATGGCACGCTTCTCTGAGTCGACATAACGATGGTCAGCGCAGCACCGGCGAGCAGCAGTGGGGCATAGGGCTGGATTGGGACAGCCCACTGGGGCTGGGCGATCAGTTGCGCCTGCGCGGCGGTAAGGATGCTGTCAGCGATCATTGGCGCCACTCCGCCAGCCAGAGTCTGTTTTATTCGTTGCCGTTGGGGTGGTGGCGCCTCGATTACAGCTACAACCAGAGCTACTACCGCACCCGAGGGGAAGCGGGTGGGCTGCTGTTTGAGAGCGATGGTGAAAGCAAAGGCCATCAGTTCAGGGCCGAACGCGTGGTACACCGCGACAACCTGGGCAAGACGGCGCTCAACCTGGGGGTAGCTCACCTGCGTACCCGCAATTATCTGGAAGACGCCTTGCTGACCACCTCCAGCCACCGCCTCAGTGAGCTGCAACTGGGAGTCAATCATGGGCGTCGGCTGGGTAACGCATTCGTCAACCTGGATGTTGGCTGGCAGCAGGGTATCGGCGCCTTTGATGCGCAGTCAGATGATGCGTCAGGTGCCGGGCAGCCGGTCGCCCGCTATGACAAGTACAGTCTCACGGTTAGCTACCTCCAGCCCTTTGAGCTGCTCGGTCAGCGGCTGAGTGTCGACAGTTTGCTCAGCGGGCAATACAGCAGCGACGTGCTGTTCTCGCCCCAGCGCATCAGCCTGGGTGGTTTGGCTTCGGTGCGTGGCTTCAAGGACCAATCCCTCAGCGGCGATAGCGGGTATTACTGGCGCAGCAACCTGCGCTGGCAGTATCCCATCAGCAATCCACAGGTGCGCCCATGGCTCTCGCAGTTGGGCGCCGCAGCGGGATACGACCTGGGCGCGATCAGCGGTACGCCTTATAACGGCAGGCGGCATGGCCGGCTCAGTGGCAGTGCGCTGGAGCTGTCTGCTCGTGGGCCGCATTTGGCCGCCAGCCTGACGCTAGCCCAGTCGCTTTCTCGCCCCGGCGTTATTGCCCGAGACGAACACCCTCTCTACTTTCGCGTT
The DNA here is from genome assembly GCF_003444685.1 of Pseudomonas abyssi. NCBI lineage: Bacteria > Pseudomonadati > Pseudomonadota > Gammaproteobacteria > Pseudomonadales > Pseudomonadaceae > Pseudomonas > Pseudomonas abyssi. The sequence goes on from NZ_LMAZ01000010.1 coordinate 58,295, forward strand.
GACCTGTTTTTCTGATCAGCCCTGCAAGGAATTCCGCCCATGGACGTGCGTAGCCCCCTGTTCAAGACTGTTGCCCGCTTGCTGATTGGTGCGCTGGTGTTTAACCCGCTGGTCAGCGTAGCGGCAGATCTGGCGATAGACGCCGCAGCCGGCGGCGACACCGCGCTGACCCAGGCCGGCAATGGTGTGCCGGTTATCAATATCGCTACACCCAATGCTAACGGGCTGTCTCATAACCGCTTTACGGACTACAACGTCCGGGAGCAGGGCCTTATTCTGAATAACGCCAGTGAGATCCAGGGCACGGAGCTGGGTGGCCTGATTCACCGCAACCCCAATCTGAATGGTGCGGCTGCGGGGCTGATTCTTAACGAGATAACCGGTACCAACCCCAGCCAGTTACAGGGTTACACCGAGGTGGCCGGCCAGAGTGCTGGCGTCATCGTAGCCAACCCGCACGGTATCACCTGTGATGGCTGTGGCTTCCTCAATACGCCGCAAGTCACTCTGAGCACCGGCAAGCCTATTGTCGACGAAGGTCAGCTCCAGCGTTTTGAGGTGGACCAAGGGCAGATCGCCCTTGACGGCGCCGGCCTCAATGCCAGCAACGTCGAGCGCTTTGATCTTATTACCCGCAGTCTGCAGCTCAACGCCGAGCTGCGTGCCAAGCAATTGAACGTGGTGACCGGCCGCAATGATGTGGACGCCAGTACCTTGGCCGTCACCCCTAGAGCGGACGACGGTAGCCAAGCACCGCAACTCGCAATAGACAGCTCGGCACTAGGCGGTATGTATGCCGGCGCCATTCGTCTGGTCGGTACCGAACACGGGGTAGGCGTGCGTTTGTTGGGTGATATGGCCGCCACCGCCGGCGATATTCAGATCGACGCCAAGGGGCAACTGACGATTGGGCGGGCTGCGGCCAGCGGTGATATCGCCATGGCTGCCTCCGATATCAACCTGGCCCAAGGTTACGCAGGCGGTCAGGTGGCCTTGCAGGCGAGTGGCCAGATCGACACCACCGGCACCCTGGCCAGTGGTGGCAGCCAGCGCCTGCAGGCCGAACGGGTTAACAACCACGGCGTACTTGAGGCCGGTATCGACCTCGCCGGTAGTCGACAGGCCAGCGCCAACATTGACCTGCAAGCAGGCAAGGTTGCCAACGCCGGGCTAGTGCTCGCCTCTGGCGAACTGACTGTTACGGCAGAGCAGGTGGACAACCGCAGCGCGACTTTGGCCGCGCGCGAAGGTGTGCATGTGAGCGCCGAGCGACTCGACAACCATGCCGGTGAGGTGATCTCTGATGCCGCGTTGACGCTGGATGTTCAGCAGCTCGATAACCGTCTCGGTCTGCTTAGCGGCGCGCAAGCTGTGTATCTGAACAGCGCCAACCTGGACAATCAGAGTGGGGAAATTCTGGGGAGCACGAGTGTGCAGCTCAGGGCTGGTCAACTGGACAACCGTGGCGGCCAGGTTAGTGCAGTCGATCATCTGGACGTTTCTGCCGCGCGGTTGGACAACAGTTATCAGGGCACGCTGTCTAGCCAAGGTAGCCTGACGGTAGAGGTGGCCGGCGGTCTCGACAATAGCCGCGAAGGCGCGCTGGTGAGCGCCGCTGACCAGCAACTACGTGTCGGCGAACTCAACAACAGCCTGCAGGGCGTTGTGGTCAGTAGCGGCAATCTGGTCCTGATTGCTGACAGTGCCATTGATAACCGCCAAGGCTCGGTGGTGGCCAACGCAGACCTGCAGGTAGCGGCCAGTGGGCTGGATAACCGCGAGGGTGAAATCAGCGCGGGTCAGCAGCTTGAGGCTGAGGTTGCAGGCTTGCTGGACAACCGTGCCGGCCTGCTGGCCAGTAGCGACCAGCTAAGCCTGCAGGTTCAACTGCTCGACAACAGCCTGGCAGGGCAGATTCTTAGCGAGGCTGACCTTAACCTGCGTGCCCGGCAGTTGGCGAACGTCCAAGGTGTGGTGTACGCCCAGGGACAAGCTGACCTGCAGCTTGAGGGTAAGCTGGACAACAGCGAGGCGGGCCGGCTGCTTGGTGATCAGGGCCTGCACCTGGCTGCCGCAGAGGTAGACAACCGCAGCGGTGTGTTGCAGGCCACCAGCGGAGCACTGAGCCTGGATGTGAGCGGGCTGGTGAACAACCGCAACGGCATGCTGTTGGCCGGTGATGGCGACACCTTGCTGCAAGCCGATGGCCTGGACAACCAAGGTGGGCTGATGTCCAGCTTGCAGGGCGCGCTGCAGGTGGTAAGCCGCTGGTTAAATAACCGCAACGGCAGCGTGCAGGCGCACGACGTCAGCCTGCAGGTGGCAGAGCGCGTCGACAATGACCTAGGCAGCGTGGCGGCCACCGAGGGCAGTCTCGCGATCTCGGCACAGCACCTCAGCAATATGCATGGGAGTCTTTTTGCCCGCCAGTTACTGACCATCGACGCCGAACAACTGAACAACAATGACAGCTTGCTGCCGTTGTTTCTGACCACGGACAGCGACTACACCGCGCAGCAGTGGATTGACTATTACCGAGAGGTACTGACCCAGGATTGGTCCGGCTTTGTAGCTGACTCTCTCGCCCAGGGGCTCGGGCCGTTTCTGGGTGATACCAGCGTTGTGCGGCAACAGGAGCTGCTGACCGTACTGGATCTGCTGGAGCAAAACCCTGATGCCTGGCAGCAGGGCAGCCTGTTGCACGCCGACCGCATCGTGCTGGAGGTAGATCAGCTCAGCCAGACCGCCACCAGTCAGATACTGGCGCAAACGGCCCTGCAAGGGCAGGGGCACAACTGGACCAATCATGGCTACATGGCCAGTGATGGCAGTGTTGAGCTGGCTCTCAGCGGGCACTACGACAGCTATGGCACTCTGGCCAGTATTGATCAGTTGGCACTGCAAGCCGGCAGCCTGGACCTGGAGGCAGGGGCCAGCGACATCGGCGGTATTCTGGGCGGCAGCAACGCCAGCGTGCAGACAACCGGTGCGTTGAATAACAACGGCCAACTGACGGCACTGGGTAGTCTCAATGTCCGGGCGGGCAACATAGACAATCGGGGTGTCCTGGGTGCCGCCGATCAGCTGCAGGTCTTCAGTCAGCAGCTCTACAACCACCTAGGGGTGCTGTTCAGTGGCAATAACCTGCTGCTGCATGTGGATCACAGCGTCAACCTGGATGCCGACATATACAGCCTGGGCAGCCTGAGCGTCAGCGGGCTTGATCCGGCCACATCTGCGCAGAGTCTGGCCAACGTGTCGGGCAACATCGAATCGGCAGGCAACATGCAGTTGAACGTTGTCAGCCTGAACAACCGCAAGGCGGTGTTCCGCGAAGAGCAGGTGCTGCAGGAAGGCGAGATGACGGTGCACTGCTATGACTGCGGTGGTGACCATCACAACGTCGACTACATTGCTCGCGAGGTCTACGACAGTCGGATAGTCGAAGACTCCCGCGCGGCCCTGCTGCATGCCGGTGGTGATCTGAGTGTCAGTGCCGTTGAGGTGGCAAACCAGTTCAGCACCCTGTCGGCTAGCGGCAACCTGTCCATCAACGCCGAGCGCCTGCATAACCTCGGTGCGGTCGGTGGGCGCACCGAGCGTATTCGCACATGGAATACCGGACGCACCACTGACGGTACTGACGAGCGCTTTCGGCGTAACTACCTCTACCCCTACAACGCGGCAGAGCTACCCAAGGAACTGCCGCTTGAGGCCTTGGACCGCTACAGCCTGGTCAGTGACCTCTCCACCGTCACCGCGCTTAACGCCAATGCCCCCGCCGTCATCCAGGCCGGCGGTGACTTGCTGATCCAGGCCAGTCAGATACTGGAGAACAGCCGCGAGCTGGGTAACGATCTGCCTGCCTGGGCTGATGACCCGGCCCGCCAGGAGGTTGCCGACACGCTGGGCGAGATCATGCAAGTTCAGGTCAATGCCCAACTGCCGGCAGACCTGCAACAACAGCAAGTCAATCCGCTCACCCTACCCGGTTTCAGCCTGCCCGACGGCCAACAGGGGTTGTTCCGTCTGGTACAAACGCCTGCCAGTCAGAGCCCGGACGCGACCACCCCAACCGGTGTCAGCGTGCCCCAGGCCGGCGTGCATCCGTATCTGATTGAAACCAACCCGGCACTGACCAACCTGGGCCAGTTTCTGGGTTCTGAGTACCTGCTTGCTCAACTCGGGCTGGATCCGGGGCAGACGCTCAAGCGCCTGGGCGATGGTCTGTATGAGCAACGGTTGATGCGTGACGCGGTGACCGCACGCACGGGCGCGCGTTATCTTGCTGGCCTGACCAGTGACGAAGCCATGTACCGATACCTCATGGACAATGCGCTGGCCAGCCGTGAAGCCCTCAACCTCAGCCTGGGCGTAGCGCTCAGTGCCGAACAAGTTGCCGCCCTGACCCACGACATCGTCTGGCTGGAAGAGCATGAGGTCATGGGCGAGAGCGTACTGGTGCCCGTGCTCTATCTGGCCCAGGCAGAAGGCCGTCTGGCGGCCACCGGTAGTCTGATTCAGGGGCAAGACGTCACCCTGATCAGCGGCGGCGAGCTGCGTAATCAGGGCACACTGCGTGCCGCCGAAAACCTCAGCATCGTCGCTGGCAGTATCGATAACAGCGGTTTGCTGCAAGCACACGAACGTATCCAGTTGATCGCTCAGCAAAGCATCGACAATGCGCGGGGCGGCATTATCAGCGGAGCTGAGGTCGGCTTGACCGCAGGCGGGGATATCCTCAACGAGCGCACTGCTAGCTATTACGACAACACCGCCGGACGGGCACGGCAGGCCGGTACCATTCTGGATAGCGCTGCGCGCATCGAAGCAACCGGCGACCTCAGCATGCAGGCGGGCGGTAACCTGATTAATCAGGGGGCGGTCATCCAGGCGGGGGGCGATGTCGAGCTTGGCGCCGGCCAGGATCTGATTGTCAGTGCCACCGAAGAGCGCAGCCTGGCCATCCGGCAGGATCGCCGCCACTACTGGGAAAGCAGTGCTGTCACCCAACACGGCAGTGAGGTCAGCGCTGGTGGTGACCTGAACGCCAGCGCCGGCAATGATTTGGCGGTCGTCGCCAGCCAGCTGGAGGCTGGAGAAGACCTGACTCTAAGCGCCCAGGGCGATCTGGTTATCGCTGCTGCCGCCAATGAACAGCACAGCGAATACCGCTATCGTCGCAGCGATAAAAAGGTCACCCGTGAAGACAGCGAGATTGCGCAGCAAGGTGCGCAGTTGCTGGCCGGCGCTGATGTAACCTTGCTGGCCGGCGACAGCCTCACCGCCGTT
>NZ_LMAZ01000010.1:64491-66095 GCF_003444685.1 Pseudomonas abyssi
CCGTCAGCCAGACCATCGACGCCATGGTCGCCGCCGAGCCCGGCCTGGCCTGGCTTAAGGAAATGGAAGCCCGCGGCGACGTGGACTGGCGCCACGTCAAGGAAGTACACGACAGCTTCAGCTACAGCCACTCCGGGCTGGGCGCTGGCGCGCAGTTGGTGATAGCCATTGTAGTGGCAGCCATGGTCGGCCCAGGCGCCAGCGCCCTGGCAGGCGGGGGTACAGCCGGGGCGGTAACCGGCGCCGTCGCCACCAGCGCCGCCACCAACGCGGTCGTCAGCACCGTCAACAATCGCGGAGACTTGGGGGCTGTATTTGACGACATTACCTCCAGCGACGCCGTGAAAGGCTATGTCGTGGCCGGCGCCACGGCGGGTCTCACCGCTGGCGTATACGACAATCTGCTGGGGACCAAGACAAACCCTGTTACCGGACAGGTAGTTGTTGACTTGAGCACGGTTGAAGGGGTTGGCCGCTTTGCTGCCAATCAGGCACTGCAAGGGTCTACCAGTACCGCGCTGTACCGCGCCCTGGGCGAAGACAGCGATTTTAGTCAGGTACTGGGTAACGCCCTGGTCAACACCTTTGCCGCTTATGGCTTCAACCTGGTGGGTGATCTGGGTGATCGCTACCAGCTACCCAGTGGCAGCGCCGAGAAAGTAGTACTGCATGCCCTGATGGGTGGCTTGGCCGCTGAAGCCTATGGCGGCGACTTTGCCAGTGGCGCGCTGGTGGCCGGCGTCAATGAGTTGGTGGTTGCCGACCTGAATGCGCAGTTTGATGGTCTGCCGGATGAGCAGCGCACTGCGCTGCTGGTCATGAACTCCCAGCTTATAGGTGTGCTCTCTGCCGCACTGCTAGACCCAGACGGTAGCGAAGGTCAGCTTGAGACGGGCGCCTGGGTTGCAGCTAACGCAACCAACTACAACTTTTTGAATCACCAAGATGTCGAGCGCTTTGAGCAAGAAATAGAAGGCTGTCATGAGCGAGGTGACTGCGAGCAGATTCGTGACCGCTATCTTGAGGTCAGCGACGCGAACCGAGAACGCCTGGCTGCATGCGACGTCAGTGGCAACTGTCAGCTCATCATGGAAGAAATTCAGGCCGGCCGCAGCGCCCTGGATGGGTTACGTGGAGAAGCCGCAGCGGTGGCAGAGGCGGCGTTCCGCCCTCGCCAAATCACAGACCTGGCGCAAGCCAACAACGCCATCGTGCAGGCCGCGCAGCGCGAGTGGGATGCCTATGCAGAACAGGCCAATCGGCAACAGGCCGAACAGCTGCTGCAACTAGCCGAAGACCCTGCTGCGATGGCAGCCTGGGTAGAGGCCCAGGCCACAGAGGACTACCTTGTAGCACTGGAGCAGGAACTGTCGCTCGCGCAAGACGCAGCTCTGACCGGTATGTCCGATGCCGAACTTGACCTGTACGCCCCAGGCTGGCGGGAGCATCGTGACCAGATGTTGGTTGCCACCGGTTACGTCAAGGACGGGGCAGCGGTGGTCGGTGACGTACTGGAGCCCGGTGTGCTCGACGCCATTGGCCCAGCCGCCAAAGTAGCGAAGCTGCTAGGCGTGTTTGCGGTTATACACAAAGCCGGAGAGGCG
>NZ_LMAZ01000010.1:66930-68046 GCF_003444685.1 Pseudomonas abyssi
AAGTGCCGCTTCTGCGAAGTTGCAGGAGGATATCCAACGGGCTAATTTGACGTTGGGAGGTCCAAAAGGTAGCAGTGGCGCAGAAAGCGCTATCAATCAAGGTAGGCTCAATTCTCAGCTCTTGGCTGAGGAGGTCGCGAGCGGTCATGCGTTCCAGAAGCATGTAGTCGAACGGCAAGAGTTTGCTGATCTTGGCATCAGCACAAAAAGCCAATTCCAGAGTTTTTTAGAAAAAATCGTTTCCAATCCAGCAATTGAGCGCCGCCAAGCTGTTGATGGTACGGTCTACTATCTTGATAGTGCTACGAAGACCATTGTTATTAGAGGGCAGAGAGGTGAGGCTACGGCATTCAGGCCCGACAAGGGGGGCGTTGGTTGGGAAAACTATATTGAATCGCAGGTACCCAAGAAATGACTGAATTTAATAATGGGCTTGAGTCTATTCACCTCGCAGTCACGCCTAAAGAGTTACGGTACTTTATTTCATGTGGTTTGGCTCTGGTGCAGAATGTGCCTGAAGACTCCCTTCCGACATATTGTGGCTTGAGTAAAGATGAAATTATGGAGTTCTCTCTACGCCTGAGGGAAGTCGCGGATAAAATTGGTGTTGATATGTAGGCGAGTGAGCGGCTAATTTCTAGCCGCTTACCTTTCGGGCAAAAGAGCCGACTCGTTTTATTGACGCTGTGAAGGTCGTTGATCAGAAGGCTGGGCAGACCATTCAGGGAGCTGGACGGTCTCAATGACCAAGTGCAACACCTAATGTAGGGTGTTGTCATGCCAAATCACTATACACATTTGCGCATCGAGGACCGCGTCACCTTGATGCTTATGCGCCAATCCGGCCATAACCTTCGAGCAATCGCCAGTGCGCTCGGCAGGACCGCCCAGCACCCTTAGCAGAGAGCTCAGACGTAATCGTCAGCACGACTGTTATCACTGTTCCACCGCCGAGCAGCTGTCAGAGCAGCGGCGTCGCTTGCCGTGGGGCGTAGGGTCAGGTCTTGCTTTTTGTCTTCCTAGCGACAACAAAAGTGGGCTCGGATAAAACTTCTGGCGCAAGCCTGACCTGACTGTTCTTCCACCTTGCCAGCCAGCGGCGACTTCACCGTCTTT
>NZ_LMAZ01000010.1:68951-71157 GCF_003444685.1 Pseudomonas abyssi
ATCCTATAATCTGGCCGTAACGAGAACCTTGGAAAGGATTAAGTCGGAAGCAGTGATTGTGGGGAGTCAGGTTAATAAATGGCTTACGGGGCAATAGTGTGAAATATTATTTGCTTAGGCAAGATGTTGCAGTTCTCGGCAAATGGGTGCTCGGTGACGTGCGGCATGTAGATAATTGGCATTTTAGTAATCCGCCGGTGAATTTTATGGGGCCAGGTAGATATACTCTCGATATTCGGTTTGATGGTAATGAGGTTGATTATTCTCTTGCTGGTTACGCTAGTGCCCCAGTACTGAGTGCAAAGGCTTGCGGCGCTTTGGCTGGGTTGCCAGAGATTGATGAGCCATACCGAAATGTCGTTTTTGAGCCGGTGCAAATAGAGGGCAAGCAGGTTTCCCAAGATTATTTTTTGATGATTATTGAAACGCAGATTGATTGTGTTGATGAAGAAAGATCCGACTTTGATAAATATGATTTTGATGATCCTGTAAGACCAGACCTAGCGGGTAATTATCGTTCGTTTTTTAATCTGGTTGTCGACCCGGCAAGGATTGGTCCGCATCATGTTTTTAGGTTGAAGAAATATCTAGGAGTAATAATAGTTAGTGATGAGATAAGGCTCCGCTTTGAAAGGGCAGGTGTGGTAGGGGCCATTTTTGAGTCGGTAAGTGGTGATCGAATAACAGTTGCTTAGTTGGGGGAAAAAGCGACAGGAAGCGGAGCCAGGCTTGCCGACCAAGCCAAGCTTGACGATCACTTCGCACGTCATGGCAGTGACTTTGGCGCGAAAACCACGCTTGAGTACCAAGCACAAGCTGACAGGTTCTTAACAGCCTCTAAGCCTGCAGGCGTGCTTGAGAAAACAAGACCTAATGGCGATGTCGTACGTTACAACCCTAGTACCGATGAACTGGCGTCGTATCAAGTGGGGGGAGTATTCGCACATACTACAAGCCTGATCCTGCAGTGCATGGCAGGGAATCAAATCTGGACTATTTCAATGCTTAGTAGTAATAAAAAACATGTATGCCCGGTGTGTGGATATCCTGATCTTAATGAACCGGCGTACGATAGTTTTGGATGTGCTTCGTACAATATTTGCCCATGTTGCGGGACGGAGTTTGGGTATGATGATTCTACAGCAGCTCATGCCGACTTACGCGGAAAGTGGATTTCTGACGGAATGCAGTGGTGGAGTAAGCATCAACTCAAGCCTGATGACTGGGATCCGGTCAGACAGTTAAAAAATAATTACTAAGATCGGGCTTATGGGAGTGCTGCAGTGATAGTTTCTGCTAAATCCTCTGCGTTAAGTGCTGTTGGATGGTTGGAGAAGGATGAAGTTTTAACTGTGCTTGCTGTGAGCGTTACGCCATTTGAGGGCGTGAAACTCCTCCTTTGGTCTTCTCTTCAAGAGTCGGTGTCCCTCTTTCCCGGAGCCGATTTTGATGTGGTAGATAAGTGTCTGTCGCGGCGTTGGGTATTTAGCCTTGACTCTCAGAGGTTCGTTTATTTAGCACCTGATGCGTGGCAAATTGATGGATTTTGGGAGAGATACCACGATGGAGATCCTGTTGCAGAGCAAGTTTTTATGAAAGAAATGGCGTTTATTTTGAGCGAATAGCTTTACAGATACCTGCACCGGCAGACTGAGAGGTATTCCATGCGTGTGGAGCTAAAGGGGATTTCGGCTGATGAGGTGGATATTCACTCGTATGCGCCAGATGATCCAGAATGTTTTTTTATAACTCTAAGGCTTCGCATTGGCCCAGAAGGTGATAATGGCGGGGACGATTTCGAAGTGTTCGTTTGCACTCCGACATGGCTTCAGAACAATGTATGGGAGCCCATGTGGGGTAGGCACTTTTTGATAGTCAAAGAATTTAACTATCAGTTAATTGTTGACGCGATAATTAAGGCTATATCGCAATATGAAGGGGTGGGTTGGTCTGAGATTGCGTGCAAGTTGGCAAGGCTTTACGCTTGGGAGTTTGAAGACTACCAAGCCTGATTCGGCCCCGCGCCGGTGTTGTTCTATTTGAAGTCTGCGGCAGGCGGCAGTAGCCGCCCCTCCACGATCCTACCCCTGAACCCTTCCAGAATGGCCTCGATGCCGAGCCTGCCCTCAACAAAGGCCCCCCAGTTGCCGAATTACTAGCGAAGCTGCTAGGCGTGTTTGCGGTTATACACAAAGCCGGAGAGGCA
>NZ_LMAZ01000010.1:71834-93280 GCF_003444685.1 Pseudomonas abyssi
AAATGCCGCTTCTGCGAAGTTGCAGGAGGATATCCAACGGGCTAATTTGACGTTGGGGGGAGGAATTCCAAATTCGACTCTTCTGACGAGAGACGAGTTAATCTCTGGTTTGCCTGCGACTACCAAGATCACTCCTGAAAGCGTTGTCGATATTCGTAAGTTGCCAGATTGTCGGACCGTATGGCTTGAAATTGACAGCGATGCTGCTGGACTTCAACATATCTACAAGCGACGCGAAGTCGATTTCGCCAACAAGGGAATATCACGTGATGAAATTCCGTCAGTTGTAATGAGTGCTCTTGAGCGTGGGAAAATTGTTGGCACCAATGGCTCAGCCAGTGTTTGTCGCATTACGCATAATGGTCTTGAGCAAAATATTGCAATTGGGGTTGGCTCAAACGGTTTCATAGTACGAGCGAATCCGGTCAGTACTTGGAAATCATTGCCGTGATCAAATTGAGACTAGCGAATGAATATTTGGCTGGGCCGGTATTCTGTGCGGAGCCGGATGCTATGGGGCACATTGATGTTGACGACTTGCCGCTTTCTCAAGGGCTGAAGGCCGAAATTACTGCATGGGACAGTGAGTATCAGGCGGCGTTTAACAGTCACTATCCACCTGACTCAGGATTTGGCTCGCCTGAGATGGAGGTTCGGCATATAGCTGAAGGGCAACAGTTGGCCAGAAAAATGCAGGAAGAGCTAGGGGAAGGTTATAAGGTCGATTACTGCACATAGCCGGTAATTCGGCCGCCTCAAACTCCAAGTGCAAGATCAGTGAATTGAACCCAACTGGTTAGTGGCCCGCGGAAGCCGCGCAGCAAGCCTTTCTGGACGCTGGCAGCCAGCTGGCGCCAGTGTCAGCGGAAAACCTCGACCACTACTTCAACGAGAAAAGTCCGGAGGGCTTCTCTGGGCGAAAATCCTTCGTCCCGGATGTAGCTCTGCGAGCAAAGCTAACCGCTTTGATGCATGCCAACGGCGTTACGGATCCTCTGGGTACTCGAGCAGTATCTCGCTGCCTTGCAGCTCTGCTGCCGTGGCCGGGCGCTGCATGGACGGGTTCAGCGGGTAGCCGCTGTCGGTGGCGCGCAAGACGACGTCGCCTGCGCCTCTGGCATGTACTATCAGATCTCGCCAGCCATCAGTGCTGTGCGCGGACACCCGCAGGGGAAGCTGCACGATGGTGGTTTTGGAACGCAGGGCGAAGCCGTCTTCGCTGCCTTGCAGCACAAACAGGGTGCAGCCGGCGCTACCACACCAGTCGGGGCCTTGGGCGTAGATCAGGGCGTCGTTGACGCCGTCCCCGTTGAGGTCGTACTGGGCGCTCTGGTACCGGGGCAGCTCGGAGCCGAACTGTTCGTTCAGCGCATCATCGAGCCGTGTGTCGTTGCTGACGCTGGCGCAGCCGGTCAGCAGGCCAGCAAGGATAAGCGGGTAGGGGCGCATTGGCGGGTCTCCTCGGGTAACGCTGTTGATCATAGCAAGCACGGGGTGGGCTGTGAGTGCTTGATGTCAACTTGCCGGATCAGAGGTGTCGCGGGGCGGGAAGTCGACATCGAAGCCGCGCGCATCCAGCTGCCGCACGCTGTGCGGACGGCCCTGTTCATCCAGCTCGACCAGACCGATACCGCTGCCGTTCCACAGACGCTCGCCGGCGCTGGCGCGATCTGGGTCGCGCGGGCTGACGCGCATACGCCGGCGTTTGGTCAACCAGTTCAGCGGCGAGGCCGGGGCGTAAAGCCAGCGATTAAGCCGGTCAAACCAGTCCAGCAGGCGTGGCGGGAAGGCATTTTTCAGGCCGCTGCTGGTGATCTGCCAAAGTTGGGGGCCGTGCTCGCGGTGACGGATGGCGATGTCGTAGACGAAGGAGTAGTGCACGTCGCCCGAGAGGATGACGTAGTTGCCGGGGGTGCGGCCATGGCGAAAGATGTTCAGCAGCACCTTGGCAGCGCCGCGGTGGGCCATCCAGTTTTCGGCGTCGACTACCAGCGGGTGGCCGGCGAGGGAGAACAGCTTCTGGATGCCTTCAATGAGTTTGACCCCGAACATCGGTGCGGGCGAGACGATGACCACCGCGGTCTGGTCCAGCAGGCGCTGCTGCAGCTCGGTCAGCGCCTCCCAGTCCATCAGGCCGGAGGGGCGGAACGGACTGCGCTCGCTGCGCCAGCGGCGGGTGCGGGTATCCAGCACGACCAGGCTGGGCGTGCCGGCAATCTGGTACTCCCAGCCGTGAAAGCGCAGCACGGCGTCGATGCAGGCGTCCTGCTCGCTGACATCCAGACTGCCGCTGCGCTTTGCATTCTCCAGCAGTTGGGTCAGCGCATTCAGCGGTTCTGCCACGGCCTCCGGGTCGTTGCCCCAGCCCTGACACAGCAGGTACGCCAGCACCGCGTTGCCGATGATCTGCCGGGAGAAGGGGTGGCCGTAGGCGGTGCGCTCCCAGTCGGCGGTGAGGTTCCAGTCGTCGGTGACGTCGTGGTCGTCAAAGATCATCAGACTGGGCTGATGGGCGAGCAGGCGGGCGACCTGCGGCAGGCCGTCGACAAAGGCGTCAATCTGCTGCTGTTCGCTCTGGTAACGCTGGCGCTCTTCGTCACTGAGCCCGTCCGGCATCGCCGGCTGAATCAGGCGCCAGGGAACCGGCGACCACACCAGCAGGTACATGGCCAGCATCTCGGCCAGGCTGATCAGGTGGTTGTGGGCGTTGGCCGAGGTAAACACCGGCTTGCGCACGCCGCCAAAGAAGCGGTCACGCACGGCCATATTCGAGGGCACATCGGGCAGCAATTGCTCGCGGCGGTAGTAGGTGTCTTCGGACTGATAGAGGGCCTGACTGTCGGCGACGGTGGCGCCTTCCAGGGCTTCGTCGAATAGCCCGAGTCGGGCAATCAGCTGGTGCACAGCGACCAGCAGCGGGCCACTGACGTCGTCCACATACACCTGGTCGCCGGTCATCAGCAGCCAGGCAGGGCGCTGCTCTGGCTGGTTACGGCGTTCGGCGAGCCAGCTGTCGGTGCGTACCAGTGCATCCTCGCCGGCAAAGTGCGGCTTGCGGCAGGAGCCGTGCAGCAGGCGGCGGTTGTCGCTGGCAATCGTCAGCGAGGGCAGCTCGTCACCATGACACAGATGCGCGGCGGTGCTGCGTAGCCCGTTGCCTTGCTCGCTGTCCCACTGCAGGTCGTAGTGAATGACCTGATCCTGGGGCAGCGGGCTGGTTGGGGTAATGGTCAGCAGATGGGCGTAGGCGTGTTGACCGATGGGGATAACCCGTACGTCGCCCAGGCTCAGCTGCTGGGCGGCTTGGCCAACGGGCTGCAGGCTGGCACGCAACTGTTGCAGTGGCCGGCTGGCGACCAGCCAGAGCAAGACGCGCTCGGGTTCGACGCGGCGAACCAGCGGGCCGGCCAGCAGGTCGGGAATGTCTGTGGTGGTATGCATGCTGATTCAGACCGGGTGGCGCGGCGCCGGTTCAGTGGGCTGCTTCAGAACAACCGGGCCAGCAGCGCCGTGACGGCGGTTTCCACGCGCAGGATGCGCTCGCCGAGCTGCACAGGCTGCATGCCGGCCTCGACCAGTTTGTCGACCTCATAGGGAATCCAGCCGCCCTCCGGGCCGATGGCCAGGGTCAGCGGCTGGTCGATACCGCGTGGGCAGGCGGGGTAGTCGCCGGGGTGGGCAACCAGTGCCAGCTGGCCGTTGATGATGGCGGGCAGCTGATCTTCGACAAAGGGCTTGAAGCGCTTTTCGATCCGCACAGTCGGCAGCACGGTGTCGCGGGCCTGCTCCAGGCCCAACAGCAGGTTCTCGCGCATCACCTCGGGCTGCAGAAAGGGCGTCTGCCAGAAGCTCTTTTCTACCCGGACGCTGTTGAGCACGATGATCTCGGGTACGCCCAGGGTGGCGCAGTGCTGCAGGATGCGGCGGAACATCTTGGGTCTGGGCATGGCCAGCAGCAGGGTGAGGGGCAGTTTGGCCGGGGGCGCTTCGCTCAGCTCGATGCGCAGCAGGGCACTGCGCGAGTCCAGCTCCAGCACGGTGCCACTGCCCATCAGGCCGTTGATGCGGCCAACGCGGAGGGTGTCGCCGGCACTGACCTGCTGGATGTCCTGCATGTGCGCCAGCCTGCGGCCAGTCAGGCGTACATGCTGCGGATCGGTGAAGTCGCTGTCTTCGAGTAGCAGCAGGTTCATGCCTGCGGGCTATCCTGCTGCTCTTCCGGTGTGCGCGGGCGAACCAGTCGACTGAACAGGATGCCGACTTCATACAGCAGCCACATGGGCAGTGCGAGCAGGGTTTGGGAGATCACGTCCGGTGGGGTCAGGACCATACCGACGGTAAAGCAGCCGACCACCACGTAGGGGCGCGCTTTGCTCAGGCTCTGCACATCGACGATACCGACCAGTACCAGTAGCACGGTGGCCACTGGAATTTCGAAGGACAGACCAAAGGCCATGAACAGAGTGAGGACAAAGTCTAGGTAGCTGTTGATGTCGGTCATCACCGCCACGCCATCCGGCGCTGCGCTGGTGAAAAAGCCAAATACCAGTGGAAAGACCACAAAGTAGGCAAAGGCCATACCGCCGTAGAACAGCAGGATGCTGGAGGCCAGCAGCGGCACTGCCAGACGCTTCTCGTGCTTGTACAGCCCGGGTGCGATAAAGCCCCAGACCTGGTGCAGCACAAAGGGCATGGCGATAAACAGGGCGCTGATCAGCGTGAGCTTGAAGGGGGTCAGGAACGGCGAGGCGACATCGGTGGCGATCATGCTGGTGCCTTCGGGCAGCAGTGCGCGCAGCGGCTCGGAAATGAACGCGTAGATGTCGTTGGCAAAGTAGAACAGGCCGGCAAAGATCACCAGCCAGATCAGCACAATGCGCAGCAGGCGCGAGCGCAGCTCGGTCAGGTGGGCGACCAGCGGCATGTCGCCGCCGCTCTTGACGGGCGGCAGATCAGGGTTGCTCATGGCGGGTGTCTTGCTGCTCATTGGCGGACTCGGCACGGGGTTGCTCTGCGGTCGCGCCAGTGTGCGTCGGCTGTGTGACGCTCTGGTTACCGCCCGGTCGGGCGTTGGTCTGGTTGCTCGGGCTGCCGGCGTGCAGCCCTTGCTTTTCCAGTTCGGCGAGGATGCGCTCGTTGTTCAACTGCTGGCGGATCTCGTCGGCGCCCAGTTCGCGCTCAACCTGCGAGCGCACGTCCGAGAAGCCGCGCTTGATGCGGCCAATGGTCAGGCTGACGGTGCGGATGGCGCCGGGCAAACGCTCCGGGCCTAGAACCAGCAGGGCGATGATCGCCACCACCAGCATTTCCATAAAGCCGATGTCGAACATGGGGCGGGACCTGGCAGATTACGGCTTGGACTGGGAGTCCTGCTTGTGCTCTTCGGCCTTGGCATCCAGCGTCTCGCCCGGCTTGTTCTCGACCGAGGGTTTTTCCTCGTCGTTCATTGCCTTGCGAAAGCCCTTGATTGCGCCGCCCAGATCACCGCCGATGTTTTTCAACCGCTTGGTGCCGAACAGCAGTACCACGATGACCAGTACGATCAGCAGTTGCCACAGACTAATGCCACCAAAACCCATTTTTGCCTCCAGGGCCTATTGCCCAGTTTATTTGCTGCGGGACGCCTTTTCTTCAAGACCGGACAGGTCGAAGCGGCGTGCCAATTCGTTCAGGATGTCGTCGGGGCCCAGGCCGAGATGGCTAAGCATGACCAGTGAGTGGAACCACAGGTCAGCGGTCTCGTATACCAGGTCCGATTTGTCCTCGCTGTGCTGACAGTCCTTGGCGGCTAGCAGTGTCTCTGTGCACTCTTCACCGACCTTTTCGAGAATCTTGTTCAGGCCCTTGGCGTGCAGGCTGGCAACGTAGGAGGTGTCGGCAGACGCCTGCTTGCGTTGCTCCAGTACGGCGGCCAGTTGGCTCAGGGTGTCAGACATGTTTTGGGTGCTCGTATAACTCTTTGGGGTCCTTGATGACGGCGTCGACGGTCTGCCACTGGCCATCTTTCAGAACCCGGTAGAAACAGCTCTGCCGGCCGGTGTGGCAGGCAATGCCACCGATCTGTTCAACCTGCAGGATGACGACGTCGGCGTCGCAGTCCAGCCGCAGTTCGTGCAGCTGTTGCACGTTGCCCGACTCCTCGCCCTTGCGCCACAGGCGCTGGCGCGAGCGCGACCAGTAGATGCCGCGGCCTTCCTGTACGGTTAGCTGCAGGGCTTCACGGTTCATCCAGGCCATCATCAGAATGCGCTGGGTGTGTACATCCTGGGCGATGGCAGGAACCAGGCCGTCGGCATCCCAGTTGATGCTGTCGAGCCAGTCATTGGCGGCGGTTGAATCAGTCATGGCGGGTCGTCATTCGTTCAGTGGTGCAAGTGTGCCAGTTATGCGCCCGGCTGACTATCTGCGGCGCAGAATCAGCCAGCCGCCCAGGGCGATCAGCGCCCACTGGGTGGGCGCTGCGTGCAGCCAGAGCTGCGGATCGTCGCCGCCCAGTGCGCTGGCGCCAAACACTACCAGCGCGATACCGGCCAGTTGCAGTGGCCAGCGCGGGCGTTGCGGTGCTTGCTCGCGCAGCGGTGCATCGGCTAGGTTGTCTAGGGCGCGGTGGGCGCTGTCGATCAGCGCCGGCACGCGCTCGAGATGCTGCTGCCAGTGTTTGACCTGATTCTGCGGCAGCATGCGCTCGCGCATCCAGCGCTCCAGATAGGGCTGGCCGGTGCTCCACAGGTCCAGATCCGGGTACAGTTGGCGGCCCAGCCCTTCGATGTTCAGCAGGGTCTTTTGCAGCAGCACCAGCTGCGGCTGGACTTCCATGTTGAAGCGGCGGGCGGTCTGGAACAGGCGCAGCAGCAACTGGCCGAAGGAGATGTCTTTCAGCGGGCGCTCGAAGATCGGCTCGCAGACGCTGCGGATTGCCGCTTCAAATTCGTTCACGCGGGTGTCGGCCGGCACCCAGCCCGAATCGATATGTAGTTGGGCAACACGGCGGTAGTCGCGCTTGAAGAAGGCCATCAGGTTGCGTGCCAGGTAGCTCTGGTCCTCGGGCGTCAGGCTGCCGACGATACCAAAGTCGATGGCGATGTACTGCGGTTCCCAGGGATGCTTGCGTGAGATGAAGATATTGCCCGGGTGCATATCGGCGTGGAAGAAGCTGTCGCGGAACACCTGGGTGAAGAAGATCTCCACGCCGCGCTCGGCGAGTTTTTTCATATCGGTGCGCTGGTCGGCCAGAGCCGGCAGGTCGGTCACCGGGATGCCCTCGATACGCTCCATCACCAGTACCTTGTGACGGCACCAGTCCCAGTAGATCTTGGGAATGTAGAGCAGCTCCGAGTCTTCAAAGTTGCGGCGCAGCTGGGAGGCGTTGGCGGCTTCGCGGTACAGGTCCAGCTCGTCGAAGATGGTGCTTTCGTAGTCCTCGACCACCTCGACCGGGCGCAGGCGGCGGCCCTCAGTCGAGACGCGCTCCAGCAGGCGGGCGGCGACGAACAGCCACTGGATGTCCTGATCGATGGTTTCGCCGATGCCGGGGCGCACCACCTTGACCACCACCTCGCTGCCGTCTTTCAGGCGGGCGGCGTGCACCTGGGCGACCGAGGCGGAGGCCAGCGGCTCGTCGCTGAAGCTGGCAAATACATCCTCGATGCGCTCGCCGAGCTGCTCCTCGATACGCGCGCGGGCCCTTGGCCCCGGGAAGGGCGGCACCTTGTCCTGCAGGCGGGCCAGCTCCAGCGCGATGTCGTCGGGCATCAGGTCGCGGCGGGTGGAGAGAATCTGACCAAACTTGATAAACACCGGGCCCAGATCTTCACAGGCCTTGCGCAGGCGCGCGCCGCGGCTCAGGTCTTTCGGCGCCGGGCGCAGGCGCCATGGGCCCAGTTGCAGCAGCAGGCGGCCCAGCAGCGGCAGCGGCAGGTCCAGCAGAATCTGGTCCAGGCGATAACGGGTAAAGATGTGCAGGATGCGCAGCAGGCGCACGAAGGCGGTGAGTCTCATGCGTCGGGCGAGTCCGGATCGGTGGGAGAGAGCAGGGCGACGCGCGCTTCCAGGCGGTCGAGTTGCAGGCGCAGGTCATGCAGTTGTTCGGCGCGGGCGCCGGCTTCAGCCTGGCCGACCAGTTGGCGGCTTTCTTCGGTCAGGTATTCGGCCAGCGTCTGGCGCAGGCTGGCGCGGCTGTCACGGCCCCACTGGTGGCTGCGGCGCAGAGCACTGCCGATAGCGTGACCGGCCACCGGGCCGAGCCAGCGCGCCAGCTCGGCCTCGCCATCGAGTTGCAGGTCGGCCAGCGCATTCTGCAGGGCGATCAGCACCTGACTGTCGCCTAGCAGCTCGACCTCCGGGTCCTGCAATACGGCCTTGCGGTCGCTGCTGACCAGCAGCCGGGCGAGCAGGCCGGCGGGGGCGTGCAGTTCAACGTCGGCTGGTGCGTCGCTGGTTGTATCCAGGTGGATGGTGCCGGGCGCGGGCGTCAGCCATAGCTGCCAGTCGGGAGAGTGACTGTTGATCAGAATGCGCTTGCCAGCCAGCGCGTCGATACGCCGGGCGGTGACCGAGTCGCGAGCCAGCGCTGCAGCGATGCTGCGCTCGGCGGTTCTGAGCAGTGCGCCAGAGAGCATCAGGGTTTGATGCCCCGGTGCAGGGCGACGATGCCGCCGGTCATGTTGTGGTAGGTCACCCGGGCAAAGCCGACTTCTTCCATCATCGCCTTGAGGGTCTCCTGGTCCGGGTGCATGCGGATGGACTCGGCCAGATAGCGGTAGCTGTCGGCGTCGTCGGCTACCAGCTTGCCCATCAGCGGCAGGAACTTGAAGCTGTACTGGTCGTAGACCTTGGACAACAGGTCGCTCTTGGGCTTGGAGAACTCCAGCACCAGCAGACGGCCGCCCGGCTTGAGCACGCGCAGCATCGAGGCGATGGCGGCATCCTTGTGGGTCACGTTGCGCAGGCCAAAGGCGATGGTGATGCAGTCGAAGTGGTTGTCGGGGAAGGGCAGCGCCTCGGCGTCGGCCTGGACAAAACGCACGTTGCCGGCCACACCCAAGTCCAGCAGGCGGTCACGGCCAACCTTGAGCATGGAGGCGTTGATGTCGGCCAGTACCACCTCGCCCGTCGGGCCCACGCGCTTGGCGAAGCGGCGGGTCAGGTCACCGGTACCGCCGGCGATGTCCAGCACCCGGTTGCCGGTGCGCACACCGGACAGCTCGATGGTGAAGCGTTTCCAGATGCGGTGAATACCGCCTGACATCAGGTCATTCATGATGTCGTACTTGGCTGCGACCGAGTGGAAGACTTCCGCGACGCGTTGGGCCTTCTCGGACTCGGCGACGGTCTGGTAGCCGAAGTGGGTGGTTTTTTCGTGCTCGTGCTGATCGCTCATGGCTTGGCTCTGCGCTGGCAAATTCGAGCCCATTCTAACCATTTTTTGCCGGCATAAGCGCTGCACAAATGCCACAGTCTGCTCAGCCGGGTTGCAGGTGGTGACGTGTTGCGCCGATTGCGGCATGCTGGCGTGCTTTGACACCACCCTGAGGATGAGCCGATGGCCACCGTAGATATCACCCGTGAACACGCTCTTGGTAAGGAACAGGCCAAGGAGCGCGCTCAGAAGTTGGCCGACAAGCTGGCGCAGAAGCTGGACGCCAAGTGCAGCTGGGAAGGCGACCAACTGCACTTCAAACGTAGCGGCGCGGATGGCTGCATCACCGTGACTGACGCCGATGTGCGGGTGCAGGTTAAGCTGGGCATGATGCTCACGCCCATGGCGGGCATGGTTAAGAGCGAAGTACAGAAAGCGCTGGACAAGTACCTGGCCTGAGTCGGTTTTGCGGTTTTTTGCCAGTTAGTATGTGTTTTCTAATTTTGCCGCGTAGCTTTAGATGCAAGGATCGACAACCGGTCCATTGCAGTACCTCAATCTACTGATACCGGAGTGACGAACATGGCCAAGAACACCGCGAAGAAAATCGAAGACAACGCAGCTGGTTTTGCTACCGACGTGAAGAAATACGCCCATCAAATCTGGCTGGCAGGCCTGGGTGCCTATGCCAAAGCCGGCAAGGAAGGCGCTGATTACTTCAAGTCGCTGGTCAGCGAAGGCGAAGAAGTCGAGAAGCAGGGTAAAGAGCTGGTTGCCAGCCAGGTTGAAGCTGCCAACAGCCGCATCGAATCCTTCAAGGAAAAAGTGCACGAGAAAACCGGCGGCCGTTTCAGCAAGGTAGAAGAAGTATTCGACGAGCGCGTTGCTTCTACCCTGGGTCGGATGGGTATTCCGAGCAAGAAGGATATTGATCAGCTGTCTGCTAAGCTGGATGATCTGAGTGCTGCACTCAAGTCACTGCAAAGCAAGTAAGGTCACAGAGGAGTTGCTCCATGGCGGGTAAGAAGAAGGACAAGGATCCGGGTTGGGTCGCTGATATCGAAAACTATTCGCGTCAGATCTGGCTGGCAGGTCTGGGCGCCTACGCCAAGGTCGGGAAGGAGGGCGTCAAGCTCTTCGAAAACCTGATCAAGGATGGTGAGGCGGCCGAGAAGAAAGCCAAGGCCGAGATCGACAAGCAGGTCGACACCCTTAAAGGTAAGGCCAAGTCCGGCAAGAACCCGCTGGAAAAAGCGAAGACCGAGGCCGACAAGGCCAAGGGCAAGCTGACCGGCAAGTGGAACGAGCTGGAAGATGCGTTCGACAAGCGTCTCAACAGTGCTGTCTCCCGCCTTGGAGTTCCCTCGCAGGCTGAAGTCAAGGCGTTGAACGCCAAGGTTGACGAGCTGACCAAGCTGATTGAAGGCCTGGCCAGCGGCAAGACCGCTGCACCCAAGGTAGCTGCCAAGGCGAGCCCGGCAGCCAGTAAACCGGCTGCCAAGCCGCGCGCCACGCGTAAGCCGGCCGCAGCCAAGCCTGCAGCCAGTGCGGCGGCGGCCAAACCGGCCAGCAAACCGGCGGCTAAGCCTGCTGCGAAACCGGCCGCCAAGCCGGCCGCCAAGCCCGCCGCCAAGACCACTGCCAGTAAGCCGGCAGCGGCCAAGGCGTCGACGGCAGCCAAGCCCAAGCCTGCGACCAAACCGCGCGCGGCGGCTAAGCCGAAAGCACCGGCCAAGCCCAAGGCAACACCGGCGGTGAAGGCTCCGGCGTCGACACCCGCGGCTTCGGCACCGGCTCCGGCCAGTGCACCGGCAGCAGATAAGCCCGCCGAGTCCTGAGTTACCTTGCAGCACCAGAACCCCGCCCTGCTTCGGCAGCGCGGGGTTTTTTATTGGCCCCTCACCGAGCGTGGGCACCAGCCGGCGTTTGCCGCTGAACGCTCAGCCGTAGCGCGCTATCAATCCCTGAACCCACTCCTGGCCCTCGGTGTCCAGCCACGGCTGCAGTAGACCAAGCATCTGCTGCACGCCACTGGCCGGGTCAAGATCGTGGGGGTGGCAGATCCGCTGGTAGTCCAGCCAGAACAGGCAGGTTTGGCACAGGGCGTCCAGCAGGCGAGTGCGCTCGGCGGTGTCGGCGTGCAGGTGACCGCTGCCGTGCAGGGCCTGCAGCACCTGCTCCAGGCGCAGGCGCAGCGCGTTGACCCAGGGCTGCATCTGCTGGCGCAGCGGTGGATAGCGGCTCATCAGATTGGACAGGTCCTGAAACAGAAAGCGGTGGGTGGCGATGGCCTCGAACAGCAGATGCAGCAATAGCCATAGATCCTCCGGTGCTACCTCATCGACGCTGTCATCTGTCAGCAGCAAGCCGCGGGTGCTGAGCAAAAAGTCGTCGACCAAGGCGTCGAGCAACGCCTCCTTGCCCTTGAAGTGGTAGTAGAGGTTGCCGGGGCTGATATCCAGCTCGTTGGCGATATCCAGGGTGGTGACGTTGGACTCGCCGTGCTCGTTGAACAGCTCGAGTGTGCACAGCAGGATTCGATCGCGGGTTTTCATCATGCTCCTCAATGCTGTTGAACGTAGCGGCCGGGGGCCGGGCCGTGACCGCCGTCGGTTGGCTGTCGGGCCTCAACCAGCGGGCCGCTGTACTGCTTGAGCCAGTCGCTCCAGCGCGGCCACCAGCTGCCCTGCTTTACCTCAGCCGAGGCCAGCCAACTGTCGGCATTGCTGCTGCTGGCTGAGCCGCTGTGATAGTGCGCACGCGGGTGTCCCGGCGGACAAAGCAGGCCTTGGATGTGCCCACTGTGACACAGGGTGAAGTGCTTTTCGCCCCCCATCCGGGAGCCGGGATAGGCGTTCTGCCAGGGCACGATATGGTCGCGGCGGGCGGCCAGATGCCAGCTGGGCAGGCCGATGGCTTGCAGGTCGATGGCCTCGCCGTTGAGTTGCAGGCTGCCCGGCAGTCCCAGCGGGTCGCGGTCGAACAAATCCAGCAGGTCGTCGACCAGTTGTGCGGGCAGTCGGGTATGGTCGTGCCCCCAGTAGACCACCGGGTTGCAGGGTAGCTCACGGCCAAGTCCGTAGCGGGTAACGGCGGGTGTCCACACCAGTTGTTCCGGGCGCATCCAGCCGAAGGCCGCGCCGCTGGTGCGTTCGTCCAGGTAGCCTTGTTGCCAGGCCTGGCGGCGCAGGCGCTGTCGCGCCGCCGGGCCGTTCAGGCGCACCAGGTCGGTGTCCAGTCGGGTGTCGAGCGGGGTGACCAGCAGGCTCAGGGCGCTGAGTTGCTGGGCGTAGCCGGCGGCCTGTTGCCAGGCACAGAGCAGGGCGGCAATCAGGCCGCCGCTACAGATGCCGGTCAGGGTTGCCTGAGCACTGCCGCTGTGCAGCCGGGTTTCATTCAGGGCGCGTTGGCAGGCGCTGACGTAGCGACCCAGCCCCCAGTTGCAATGGCTGGGGTTGGGATTGCGCCAGCTGATCAGGTAGACCTGCAGCCCTTGCTCCAGCGCGTGTTCGACCAGGCTGTTGCCGGGGCTGAGGTCAAGCAGGTAAAAGCGGTTGATCGGCGGCGGCACCAGCAGCAGCGGGCGCTCATGCACCTGCGCTTGTTGCGGGGTGTAGCAAATCAGCTCGAACTCGGCGTGGCGCGCAATGACCTGCCCAGGCGTGCAGGCCAGGTCTGTGCCGAGACGGTACTGCGTATCGAGGTTGGGCTGCGCGAAGGGGCGCCCGCTGAGCATGTCCTGCCACAGGTGGTGGGCCCCTCGGCACAGGCTCTGTCCATTGCTGGCGCGCGCTTCGGCCAGAATGGCCGGGTTCAGCAGGCTGTTGCTGGGGGCCGCGGCAGCGGCCAACTGATCTAGTAGCCAGCGCAATTGGGCGCGCTCATGGTCTGCCAGGTTCAGGCCCGTGAGCCAGTCCGTCAGTGGTTGCTGCCACGCCTGCCAGACTTGCAGAAGGCGCTGCGCCGCTGGCTGCTGCCAGCCGGGGTGGGCAAAGCGTGGGTCGTCGTCCAGCGCGCCGAGGTCGCTCTTGCCTTGCAGCGCGAGCACCAGCTGGCCCAAGGCCCGGCGCAGGTAGCCGGCGTGGTGACAGGGTTGCGTCAGCAGGCTGCGCAACAGAGCAAGCAAGGTGGCGGAAATATCCCCCGGGATAGCGGTCGTGTGCAGTCGTCCTTGGGGGGTGTCTGGCATTCAGCTGTCCTGAGCCGAAGAGAAAGAAACGCTGGCAGTCTAACGCAAGCGAGCCGGTCGGCAAGGGCTGGCAGCCGGGTGTTGTGGCCGAGGTCTCGCTCGGCCAGTTGGCACCGACCGGATCACGCGCGAGGTGCCCTCATGGTGGCGGTGTGGCGGATGACTGCCGGCTGCCTTTCTTCGGCCAGAAATCCCATGATCAACGGCGCGACGCTTTGCGCGCGGGTCACCAGAAACAGGTGACCGTCGTCGATGACGTGCAGTTCTGAATTGGGAATACGCCATGCCAGCAGCTTCATATTGACCAGCGGGATGATCGGATCGTCATCGCCGGCCAGAATCAGTGTCGGCTGACGGATCTTGTGCAGCCAGTGCACGCTGGTCCAGCCCAGACCGGCAAACAGCTGCCAGTAGTAGCCGAGCTTGCCGGAGGAGCGCACCTTGGCCGCGTGTTTTTCGGCCAGATGCGGGTCGCGGCGGAAAGCGCCGCCGTAGATGTCCGGCGCGATGTTCACGCCGTGCGAGGGCTGAATATAACGTCTGGGGCTGGCCATCTTCAGCAGCACCGAGGGCCGTCCGGGCACCATGACGGCACCGGCCGAGGTGGCTGCCAGAATCAGCTTCTTGCAGCGCTCCGGGTGGCTGTAGGCAAACTGCTGCGCCAGCGCGCCGCCCCAGGACACGCCGATGACGTTGACCTGGGAGTAGTCGAGATAGTCCAGCATGCGCGCCGCCAGCTTGGCCAGGCCTGGAAAGCGAAACGGTGTGGCCGGGGTGGACGAGCCGCCTACACCGGGCACGTCGAAGGCAATGACTTCCAGGTCCGGGTCCAGTGCCTCGACAAAGGGAAACACCAGCTCCAGGTTGGCGCCGATACCGTTGAAGACCAGCAACGGCGGCAGGGCGCTGTTGCCCGGGCGCACGGCCGTACGCAGGTACTGGCCGTCCAGCTCGATGGTGCGAAAGACAAAGGACTGCGGCATGGGCGGCTCTCTATTGGGTGCGGATCAGCGCTCGTGAACGTAGGTACCCGGCGCCGGTTCCAGCGCTGGATGGTTGTCATTGCCCAGCACGGTCGGTGCCGCCTTGCGCTTGCCGCCGCGGGCATGCAGCCAGTCACGCCAGTATTGCCACCAGGAGTCGGATTGCTTGGTGGCGGTTTCCAGCCAGTGCTTGGCGTCGCCGGTCATCTCGCCGCTGGTGAAAAAACGCGCCTTGGGGTTGCCCGGCGGGTTCAGAATACTCTGGATGTGACCGCTGGAGGACAGCACGAACTCGCACTTGCCGCCGAGCAACTGGGCCGAGCTGTAGCAGGCCTCCCAGGGGGTGATGTGGTCGTTCAGGCCGGCGATGACAAAGTAGTCGGCCTTGACCTGCTTGAGGTCGATCGGCGTGCCGCAGACTTCCAGCGCGCCGGGACGGGTGAGCGGGTTGTTCTTGAACAGTTCCAGGAATTCGCCGTGCAGGGCCGCTGGCAGGCGGGTGGTGTCGTTGTTCCAGAACAGGATGTCGAAGACCGGCGGCTCGTTGCCGAGCAGGTAATTGTTGACCCAGTAGTTCCAGATCAGGTCATTGGGCCGCATCCAGGCGAAGATACGCGCCATGTCACGGCCTTCCAGCACACCGCTCTGGTACGACATACGCCGCGCAGCCTCGATCGAGCGCTCGTCGGCAAATAGTGCCACCTGGGTCTTCAGCTCGGTATCCAGCACGCTGACCAATAGGGTGAAGGAGTGCACTTTCTTCTCTTTCAGCGCAGCGTAGTGGCCCAGCAGCGAGACCGTGGTGATGCCGCCGGAGCAGGCCCCGAGCATGCTCAGATCCTTGCTGCCGGTGACCTCGAGAACGACATCGATGGCTTCCTTGAGCGCTTCGATGTAGGTGCTCAGGCCCCACTCGCGGTGGCTCTTGGTCGGGTTGCGCCAGCTGACCACAAAGGTCTGCATGTGGCTGTTGACCAGATAGCGCGCCAGACTCTTCTCGGGCGACAGGTCAAACACGTAAAACTTGTTGATCTGCGGCGGTACGACCAGCACCGGGCGCTCGAACACTTCTTCGGTCAGCGGCTTGTACTGGATCAGCTCCAGCACCTCGTTGCGGAAGATCACCGAGCCCTTGGTGGTGGCGAGGTTGCCGCCGACTTCAAAGGCATTCATGTTGACCTGGCTGGGCATGCCGCCGTTGTGGGCAATGTCCTTGGCCAGGTGGGTGAGTCCGTCCATCAGGCTCTTGCCGCCGGTTTCGAAAAAGCGCTTGAGCGCGGCCGGGTTGAGGGCGGTGTTGGTGGGGGACATGGCCTCGGTCATCAGCGCGATGACAAACTGGGCGCGGCTGACGTCCTGTGCCGGCAGGTCCGAGCTGGTGATCCAGCTGTTCAGTTCCTTGCGCCAGGCCAGGTAGGTCTGCATGTAGCGGCGGTAAAGCGGGTTCTGGCTCCAGGTCGGGTCGACGAAGCGCTTGTCGTCAGCGCTGGGGCCCAGTTCGGAGCGGCCGAGCATCACGTCGGTCACCGCCATGCCGAGGCGGCCCAGGTGACGCATGCTGTGGACCGGTTGCTTGATGGTTTGGCGCATCACCATGCGGGCGGTGCTGATGAGGTCGCGCGCAGGCACGCCGACGACCGGGTTGGGGCCGAGAATGTGTTCACTGGCCTTGTGGCCCAAGTCTTCGTTATTGGATTTGTTACCCATTTTCAACGCTCCAATCTGAGGCAGGGAAGCCGCTATGAATGCATTCCAGCAAGATTCGAACCAGCTTCCCGGTGTCGCATTCTTGAGACAAGTTAGCACGCAGTTTCGGCGCTGTTAACGCCTTTTTAGCCAACGGTCACTAAATCAGATGTTTATGGCAAAGCGGTGTAGGGGCTTGGAAAATCAGGGCGTGAAGCGAATAGTGCTGACATCCGGGTCTCGTGATGCACCGGCCTGGTGCAACTGCTCCAGATAGGTGTCCCAGCGTTGCGTTTGTTCGGTTGCCAGTTGGTAGAGGTAGTCCCAGGTGTACAGGCCACTGTCGTGGCCGTCGTCGAAAACCAGCTTGATCGCGTAGCGCCCGGCGGTTTCTATCCCGCTCAGGCCCACGTTCAGCTTGCCGGTTTGCAACACCGGCTTGCCATGCCCGCGCACCTCGGCCGAGGGAGACAACACGCGCAGGTATTCGGCCGGCAACTGATAGGTGCTGCCGTCGGCATAACCCAACTCCAGCGTGCGCGAGGCCTTGTGCAACTTGATGCGGGTCGGGATAGGTGCGGGCATGGCAGAGTCCTGAGCTTCAAGCTTCTAGCAGATCGCATGGCGCGCACGATCTGCTGTTCGCTTGCCGCTTGAAGCTTGCGGCTTGGGTTAAA
This sequence comes from Pseudomonas abyssi, assembly GCF_003444685.1. NCBI lineage: Bacteria > Pseudomonadati > Pseudomonadota > Gammaproteobacteria > Pseudomonadales > Pseudomonadaceae > Pseudomonas > Pseudomonas abyssi. The sequence goes on from NZ_LMAZ01000010.1 coordinate 88,728, forward strand.
GAATATAGCGTGACAGGTCTTCGTTGACCGCCAGCTCGCCCAGGTGGCTGTTGACATACTCGGCATCAATCAGCAGCGGCTGCGTTTCGTGCTTGGCAGCGAGGTCGCCAGCGCTGAAGGAGATTTCTTCCAGCAGGCGTTCGAGCACGGTGTGCAGACGACGGGCACCGATGTTTTCGGTCTTCTCGTTGACCTGCCAGGCGATCTCGGCCAGCCGGCTGATGGCGTCGGGAGCAAACTCGATATTCAGCTCTTCGGTGGCCATCAGCGCACGGTACTGTTCGGTCAGCGAGGCATCCGGTTCGGTCAGGATGCGCTCGAAGTCGCTCGGGGTCAGTGATTGCAGTTCGACGCGAATCGGCAGGCGGCCTTGCAGCTCGGGTATCAGGTCCGACGGTTTGGTCAGGTGGAAGGCGCCGGAGGCAATGAACAGGATGTGGTCGGTCTTGACCATGCCGAACTTGGTGTTGACCGTGCAGCCCTCGATCAGCGGCAGCAGGTCGCGCTGTACGCCTTCACGGGACACGTCGGCACCGCCGCCGCTGTCGGCCCGTTTGCTGACCTTGTCGATTTCATCAAGGAAGACGATGCCGTTCTGCTCGACGGCGCTGATCGCGCGGGTCTTCAGGTCGTCTTCATTAACCAGGCGCGCAGCCTCTTCATCGCGCACCAGCTTGAGCGCATCGCGGACCTTGAGGGTGCGGGTTTTCTTCTTGCCCTTGCCCAGGTTGGAGAACATGTTCTGCAACTGGCTGGTCATCTCTTCCATGCCCGGCGGGGTCATGATCTCGATGCCGGCCGGCGCGTCGGAGACCTCGATGTCGATATCCTTGTCATCCAGCTCGCCTTCGCGCAGGCGCTTGCGGAACAGCTGACGGGTGCTGCTGTCGGTGCGCTCGGGCTGGTCGCCGGTAGCCGGGCGGGCGCCGGGCAGCAGGGCGTCGAGGATGCGCTCTTCGGCCGCATCTTCGGCGCGGTAGCGCACCTTGGACATTTCCTGCTCGCGCAGCAGCTTGATCGCGGCATCGACCAGGTCGCGGATGATGGATTCGACGTCGCGGCCGACATAGCCGACTTCGGTGAACTTGGTGGCTTCGACCTTGATGAACGGTGCCTGCGCCAGCTTGGCCAGGCGGCGGGCGATTTCGGTCTTGCCGACACCGGTCGGGCCGATCATCAGGATGTTCTTGGGGGTCACTTCATTGCGCAGCGCCTCGGGCAGCTGCTGGCGGCGCCAGCGGTTGCGCAGGGCGATGGCGACGGCGCGCTTGGCATCCTGCTGACCGATAATGTGGCGGTCCAGCTCGTGCACGATCTCACGGGGTGTCATGGACATGGGTATCTCTGAACGCCTCAGGTATTGGCGTCCAGCTCCTCGATGGTCAGGTTGCGGTTGGTATAGATGCAGATGTCGCCGGCGATGTTCAGGCTGGTGTCGACGATCTCGCGAGCGGACAGCTCGGTGTGCATCAGCAGGGCACGCGCGGCGGATTGCGCGTAAGGACCACCGGAACCAATGGCGATCAGGCCCTCTTCGGGTTCGATCACATCGCCGTTGCCGGTGATGATCAGCGAGGCATCCTTGTTGGCGACGGCAAGCAGGGCTTCCAGCTTGCGCAGGGCGCGGTCGGTGCGCCAGTCCTTGGCCAGCTCGACGGCGGCGCGGACGAGATTGCCCTGGTGTTTTTCCAATTGGGCCTCAAAACGTTCAAACAGGGTAAAGGCGTCGGCGGTGCCGCCGGCGAACCCGGCAATCACCTGATCCTTGTAGAGGCGGCGTACCTTGCGGGCATTGCCCTTCATCACGGTGTTGCCGAGGGAAACCTGGCCGTCGCCACCGATCACGACCTTGCCGTGCCGGCGTACGGATACGATTGTAGTCACGCGCAACTCCTGGTTGGCTGTGGAAAAAAGGCGGCAGGATCGCTGCCGAGTTTCTGATCTGGGGGCGCTGATCAGAAATTCAAGGCGCAGAGCGGGTGGGGAGCAAAGGCAGCATGCCCCGGGTGCCAGGGCATGCCGTGCGGCGGTCAGCGTTGTTGTGGCAGCAGGTTGTTGAACCCGTTACCGGAGAGAGTGCGCTGCGCCTGATCGAGACTGCTGCGGCTGTCGAATGGGCCGACCTGAACGCGATACCACTGGTTGCCGTTGATGGTGGCGTTCTCCAGCTTGACGTCCATGCCCAGCAACAGAATTTGCGCGCGCACCTGATCAGCATCGGCGCGCTGACGGAAGGAACCGGCCTGCAGGTAATAGTTCACGCTGGATGCCGGCTTGCTCTCTTCCGTTGTCGTGGTCGGTGTCTCGGGTACGGCCTGCTGGGGCACCACCACTTCGGATTCGGGCAGCAGGGTGTAAAAGTCATAGCGCGGCTTCGGATCGGCCTGGGGCTGCGCTGGCGTGTTGGCCGGTTTGGGCGGCTCGGGGCTGCGTCGGACGCTGTCGCGGCCCGGTTCCAGTTGCAGCAAAAACGCAACGAACAGGCCGATGATCAGGCCGCTGACCAGCCAGAGCCAGCCGGGAATGCCTTTGCGCTTTGGCGCAGATTGCGCGCGGCTGGCACCGCGGCGTGGGGCTTTGCGTCCTTTTGCCATGCCCTTACATACGCTCCAGAGTGGTGATGCCCAGCAGGTTCAGGCCCTGCTTGAGGGTACGGCCGGTCAGTGCTGCCAGGCGCAGACGGCTGTCGCGCTGGGCCTTGCTGTCGGCAGCCAGGATCGGGCACTGCTCATAAAAGCTGGAGAAACGACCGGCCAGCTCGTACAGATAGGTGCAGAGTACGTGCGGGGTGCCCTCGCGGGCAACGTAATTCAGCGTGGCGTTGAACTGTGCCAGGTGCGCGCCCAGTTCGCTTTCGGCCGGCTCGACCAGCGCCAGCGGTGCCAGGTCGTCAAGTTGCGCCATGCTGCGCTCCAGCTTGCGGAATACGCTGGCGACGCGGGTGTAGGCGTACATCATGTAGGGCGCGGTGTTGCCCTCGAAGCTCAGCATCAGGTCGAAGTTGAAGCTGTAGTCGCTGCTGCGGTGCTTGGACAGGTCGGCGTATTTGACTGCGCCGATGCCCACTGCTGCGCCAATGCCGCGCAGCTCGTCGGCGGGCAGCTCGGGGTTTTTCTCCTCGACCAGGCGCAGCGCGCGCTGTTCGGCTTCGTCCAGCAGGTCGGCAAGCTTCACGGTGCCGCCGTCGCGGGTCTTGAAGGGCTTGCCATCGGCGCCATTCATGGTGCCAAAGCCCATGTGCTCCAGTTGCATGTCGGCAGAGACAAAGCCGGCCTTGCGGGCAACCGCAAACACCTGCTGGAAGTGCAGCGCCTGACGCTGGTCAACAAAGTACAGCACGCGATTGGCGTGCAGCTCGGCATGGCGGTAGCGCATGGCAGCCAGATCCGTGGTGGCGTACAGATAGCCGCCGCCGGCCTTCTGCACGATAACCGGTAGCGGGTTGCCTTCGGCATTTTTGAACTGCTCAAGGAAGACGCACTGGGCGCCTTCGCTTTCAGTCAGCAGGCCAGCGCTGCGCAGGTCGGCAACGATACCCGGCAGGTCGGCGTTGTAGGCGCTCTCGCCGCGCACATCGGCGGGGCTCAGGCTGACGCCGAGACGATCGTAGACGGCCTGGCAGTGGCCGAGGGAGATGCTGTTGAAGCGCTCCCAGAGGGCCAGGCAGCTCGGCTCGCCGGCCTGCAGGTCAACCACGCGCTGACGGGCGCGGTTGGCGAAGTCTTCGCTCTCGTCGAAACGTTTCTTGGCCTGGCGGTAGAAGTTCTCCAGATCGCCCAGCTCGGCTTCGGCGTCGACGCTGTGCTCTTCCATATAGGCCAGCAGCATGCCGAACTGGGTGCCCCAGTCGCCCACGTGATTCTGGCGGATGACGGTGTGGCCGAGGGCTTCAAGCACCCGCGCCACGGCGTCGCCAATGATGGAGGAGCGCAGGTGGCCGACGTGCATTTCCTTGGCGAGGTTTGGCGAGGAGTAATCGACCACCACACGCTGGGCGGCGATGTCGGAGCGCACGCCCAGTTGCGGATCGGCCAGTGCAGCCTCCAGCTGGGCAGCCAGCCAGCCGGCATCCTGGAAGAAGTTGATAAAGCCGGGGCCGGCGATGTTGACCGACGCAACCGCCTGGTGGGCAGGCAGCGCAGCGATCAGCTTCTCGGCCAGATCGCGCGGCTTCATGCCGGCCGGCTTGGCCAGCATCATCGCCAGGTTGCTGGCGAAGTCGCCGTGGGCCTTGTCGCGGGCATTTTCGACCTGAATCGAGGGCGAAAGGTCGGTCGGCAGCACGCCGTCGGCCTTGAGGCGGTCTACAGCGTCGGCAAGCAGTTGGCTGATCAGGTTCTTCATGGAGTGGTGTATCCGGCAGGTGCCCAGTGAAAACCCGACATTATCCGTTTTATCGGGCGGCTTGCCAAACCCTGTGGTCGGTTGGGGTTTGTCGTTGCGACTGGCGCGGGCTTTATGTAGCTCTGCGCTGGCTGCACAAGGGTGATCGTTCTCTGCAAGGTGCTTTTGTCGAGTTTGCTTTTCGCCTTTTACGGCGAGCCAAGGGGGGG
>NZ_LMAZ01000011.1:0-86563 GCF_003444685.1 Pseudomonas abyssi
TTTTTCAACACAATGCGTGCAAATTTCTTTTTGCCCGCCTGGCAGACGTAGGAGACGCCTGGCTGAAACACGAATTCACGATCAACAACCACGCCATCTACCTTAACCGAACCGGCATTGAGCAGGTCTCGGGCTGCAGCAGCGTTCTTGGTCATCCCGGCACGATTCAGTACGGCGGACACTGGCAGCTCGCCGTCGGCTTCAATTTCGACTTCCGGCAGATCATCCGGCAGCTCACCATCCTTCAGACGGTTGCCGGCAGAACGGTGCGCGTTGGCAGCGGCTTCTTCGCCGTGAAAGCGAGCCACCAGCTCTTCGGCCAGCTTGATCTTGATATCACGGGGATTGGCCCCGCCTTCGATATCGCGCTTGAACTGCCCAATCTCCTCCATGCTGCGGAAGCTGAGCAATTCAAAGTAACGCCACATCAGGCTATCAGGCATGGACACGAGCTTGTTGTACATCTCGCCCGGCGCATCGTTGATACCTATATAGTTGTTCAACGACTTAGACATCTTCTTGACGCCATCCAGACCTTCCAGGATCGGCATGGTCAGAATGACCTGCGGCTCCTGACCGTACTGACGCTGGAGCTCCCGCCCCATCAGCAGGTTGAACTTCTGATCGGTGCCGCCCAGCTCAACATCCGCCTGCATGGCGACCGAGTCATACCCCTGAACCAGGGGATAGAGAAACTCATGAACGGCAATCGACTGTCCGCCTTTATAGCGCTTGTCGAAATCGTCACGCTCAAGCATGCGAGCCACGGTGTACTTACCAGCCAGCTGGATCATGTCGGCCGAGGTCATCTTGTCCATCCAGGTGGAATTGAACATCACCTGGGTCTTGGTCGGATCAAGAATCTTGAACACCTGCTCTTTATAGGTCTCGGCGTTGACCAGCACCTGCTCCCGCGTCAGGGGCTGGCGCGTCACGTTCTTGCCGGACGGATCACCGATCATGCCGGTGAAGTCCCCTATAAGGAACAGTACCTGGTGACCGAGATCCTGGAACTGACGCAACTTGTTGATCAACACCGTATGTCCAAGGTGCAGATCCGGCGCCGTCGGGTCGAAGCCGGCCTTGATACGCAGCGGGGTGCCGCGCTCGAGCTTGGCGCGCAATTCGCTCTCAACCAGAATTTCATCCGCACCGCGCTTGATCAGCGCCAACTGCTCGTCAACCGACTTCATACGTCCAGGATTCCTGTAGATTTTAGGTGGGTGGGTAAACCGGGGAACAAACCATACAACATTGCCTATCAATTACAAGCCAGGCCAGGCGGCTGGCAACTAACAAGAATTGACGGTGGAAATCTGACAGACGGGACGAGCAAAAACTTGCCACGGGAGCTTTTCAATTATAATTTAGGAAGTTAGTCCACTTTATCTAGAATACTTCTACACAAGAGCGCTTATGGGATCTCCAGATAAAAAGTCACCGCGATACCCCAAAAGCCACCTCGTGGCCGCCAGTGGAATCGCCGCAGCGCTGAGCATCATCCTGCTCGTTGTCCCCACTACCGATGTAGAAGCCAAGAAGACTTTCGTTCAGCTTGAGCTTCAAACCCCAGAATCTGATACCACTGACGCCGACGCGTCACTGGCCCAATCGCCTGAACAACTAGACGCGCTGGTCAGCGACGCCGTCACACTGCCCAAGCCGCTGGACATTGCCAGACAGGTAACCAACGCGGCGAAGGGCGAGCCGATGGTTGCTGTCGAGCCGGCAGCCCCGGCAGAGCCGCAATGGCAACAACTGACCGTGGCCAGCGGAGATACGCTCTCTACCCTGTTCGATCGAGCCGACCTGGGCGCCAGCACGCTGCATGCGATCCTTAACAGCAGCGAGCAGGCACGCCGCTTTACGCGGCTGAACGTCGGCCAGGTATTGGAATACCAGACCGATGCCGACGGCCAACTGGTGGCCATGCGCTCCAAGCTCAACGACCTGGAGAGCATCCGTGTCGAGCGAACGGCAGATGGTTTTGTCTTTAACAAAGACGTCATCGAACCGGATGTTCGCGAACGTTACGTCCATGGCACCATCAACTCCTCGCTGTTCCTCGCTGCACAAAACGCCGGCCTCAATCACAACCTGACCATGCAGATGGCCAACATCTTTGGCTACGACGTGGATTTTGCCCGTGACATCCGCCAAGGCGACAGCTTCGAAGTCCTGTTCGAAGAGCTGCATGTCGGCGACAAGAGTGTTGGCAACAACAACATTCTGGCTGCGCGCTTCACCAACCGTGGCAAGACGTTTACTGCGGTGCGCTACACCGACAGCAATGGCTACGCCAGCTACTACCGCGCCGATGGCACCAGCATGCGCAAGGCCTTCATCCGCACGCCGGTTGACTTCGCCCGCATCAGCTCGCGCTTCAACCCCGGTCGCCTGCATCCGGTACTCAACCGCATTCGTGCCCACAAGGGTGTCGACTACGCAGCGGCGACCGGCACACCCATCAAGGCAACCGGTGATGGTCGCGTGGTATCCGCCGGTCGCAAGGGTGGGTACGGCAACGCCGTGGTCATTCAGCACGGTCGCAAGTACCAGACTCTGTACGGTCACATGAGCCGCTTCGCCAATGGTATTCGGGCTGGCAGCAACGTAACCCAGGGCCAGATCATCGGCTATGTGGGCATGACCGGCCTAGCCACCGGCCCACACCTGCACTATGAGTTCCGCGTAGACGGGCGCCATGTTGACCCGCTCAGCGTCCAGCTGCCGGCATCCGACCCGATTCCGGCAAGCGAACGCACGGCCTTCCTGGCCAGCAGCCAGAAACTGATGGCGGCCATGGATCAGAACCGCGCGACCCAGCTCGCCGCGCTGGAACCCTGATGCCGCACCTGCATGTCGGTATCATGTCAGGCACCAGCCTGGATGGTATCGACATTGCTCTCTCCCGCTTTACCAGCACGCACCAGGCGCAATGCCTGGGCGCACTTTGTATCCCCTTTCCTCACGACCTGCGCCAGCAGCTGCTGGATCTGTGCAGCCCCGGCGGCGATGAGCTCTATCAGGCTGGCATCGCCGGCAATGCCTGGGCCCGACTGGCCGCCAGCGGGGTCAAGCAGCTACTCCAGCAGCAGCATGTCAGCCCCGAGCAGGTAAGCGCCATCGGCAGCCATGGACAGACTGTGCGCCACCATCCGGACCAAGGCTTCAGCCTGCAGATCGGCAACCCGTCGCTGCTCGCCGAGCTGACCGGCATCAACGTGGTAGCGGACTTCCGCAGCCGCGACCTGGCCGCAGGCGGAGAAGGTGCGCCACTGGTGCCGGCCTTTCATCACTGGCTACTGAGCAGTGACGAGCAGACCCGCACCCTGGTCAACATCGGTGGCTTTGCCAACCTGACGGTGCTGAAACCGGGCCAGAGCGCATCAGGGTTCGACTCCGGGCCGGGTAACGCACTGATGGATAACTGGGCGCAGCGCCATATCGGCACCCCCTACGATGAGAACGGCACCTGGGCACGCCAGGGCCAGGTGCACCGCGCCTTGCTGCAGCGCATGCTGGCTGACCCCTACTTCGCTCGTAAAGGCCCCAAGAGCACAGGGCGAGAGTACTTTCACGAAGCCTGGCTGTCGGCGCATCTTCAGCATATACCGGGCGTGGCGGCAGTCGACGTACAGGCCACGCTGGCCATGCTGACGGCGACCACCATTGCAGACGGCCTGCGGCAAGCTGCGGCGGAAACACGTGAGTTGTATGTCTGTGGCGGAGGCGCGCGCAACGCACACCTGATGGAGCTGCTGCAGCAGCAGTTACCTGCCCAGCGGGTCGCCTCGACTCAGATACTGGGGGTAGACCCGGACTGGATGGAGGCAATGGCCTTCGCCTGGCTGGCGTGGCGTTTTGAACAGCGTCTGGCCGGCAACCTGCCCAGCGTCACCGGAGCGCAAGGCGAGCGCATTCTGGGCGCGCTCTACCCGGCCTGATCAGATCGAGAAGGAGGAACCGCAACCGCAGGTTGTGCTGGCGTTGGGGTTGTTGATGACGAAACGCGAGCCCTCAAGGCCTTCTTGGTAATCCACCTCGGAGCCCGCCAGATACTGAAAGCTCATCGGGTCAACGATCAGGCGCACGCCGTCGCGCTCGACAACGGTATCATCTTCAGCCAGCTCGTCATCGAAGGTGAATCCATACTGGAAGCCCGAACAGCCGCCGCCGGTGACAAACACCCGCAGACTCAACTGGTCGTTACCCTCTTCATCAATCAGCGAACGCACCTTGCTGACAGCGTTATCGCTGAAGATCAGCGGGGTGGGAATATAGACTTCAGGACTCGACATACAACCTCCGACGGCCAGGGCCGCAGCACAACAGGGCGGCCATTATCCGTTTCTCCGAGCTTTTTGGTCAACTATTATGACTGTCGGCGCTATCTTGCGGGCTGTCAGTGAAGGTCAACAGCGCCGCGTTTTCAGTCATGCAGTTGAGCTGACCACTGATCTGCGCCCCCATGACCATTTCCATGGAGCGGTAATGCAGATCACCGCTGATCCGCGCCTTGGCGTCCAGCTCCAGGTGCTCCAGCGCCTGCACATCACCGCACACCTGGCCATTGATCACCACGTGCGGCGCCTTGATGCTGCCCTCGACGTAGCCGTGCTCACTGATACGCACCAGGCCGTCCTGCGCCTCGATGTTGCCAACAACGCGACCATCGACCTGCACCGCGCCGACAAAGCGCAAATCCCCGATCACTTCGGCATCCTGGGCGATGATGGTGGTTTTGCCGCTAAACCGGCCGATATCCGCCTTCTTCTGCTTTTCCGATCCCCACATCAGGGCGCTGCTCCTGTGACTGTCCATTCAAAAGACTGCTCAATCAGGGTCTCCCCCCCATGGCGGGCAGTCAGTGTGATCTGCTGCGGCACGAACCCTTCCGGCAGACTCAACCTCGCCTGCTCACTGCGTGCCGGCACCACCTGAAAATAGCGGAAGTTCAGTGCCAGTGCATCTGCCTCCACCTCAGGCGCCAGATCGGCCAGCGTCAGGGTCTCGGCCTTGCCATCACGCTCGCCACTGACCTCCAGATCAAGGCTGGCTTCCAGCATCTCGCTTTCATCGCCTACCCGGCTGACCATCACCTTGTAGGCAAACACCTGCGGATCGTCTGTCGCATGCAATTCAAATGCCTGCACGCGCAGACCGGGCGTCATGGCACTGGGCGCCAGCACACCCTGATACTGCGCCAGGCTCTGCTGCTGGCGGAACAACTGCGCTTCCAGATCGCTGATGACCTCCTGTCCCTCGGCCACCGAATCGCGCGCTACCAGCAGATCAACCTCCATCTGGTGATAGCGCTGGCGCTGCTCTTCCAGTTCTCGCATCAACTGCTGCTGTTGTTCAACCAGCAGATCCCGCTCCTGGGTAAGCGGCGCCAGATTGCGCAGGGCCGACTCCCGACCAAGCCACGCGCTGACCGGTATGGCTGTCAGCAACATGATCAGCACCGCCCACCGCCAGCGCTGACGCGCGCGACTCTCACGCGGCGTGATGCTGACGTGATGGTCCCGATACGACTGGGGTCGGGGCCGCTTTAACTCGGTCATCAGGGCATCAGTGCCGGCTGCGCCAGACCGGCGCGTTCATCCAGGCCGAACAGGATGTTCATGTTCTGTACCGCCTGACCCGACGCGCCCTTGGTCAGATTATCGATGACCGACAGCACCACCACGGTATCGCCGCCCTGCGGACGATGCACCGCAATACGGCAGACATTGGCACCACGCACGCTGCGCGTTTCCGGATGGCTGCCGGTCGGCATCACATCAACAAAGGGTTCATCGGCGTAGCGCTGCTCGAATAGCGCCTGCAGATCCACACTGGTATCGGCCACAGTCGCGTAGAGCGAGGCATGAATGCCACGAATCATCGGCGTCAAATGCGGTACAAAGGTCAGCCCAACCGGCTGACCCGCGGCGAGCTGCAAGCCCTGGCGAATTTCCGGCAGGTGCCGGTGACCGGCCACCCCGTAGGCCTTCATGCTCTCGGTCGCCTCACAGAACAGCGAAGGCACGCTGGCACCACGTCCGGCGCCGCTGACACCGGACTTGCAGTCGGCAACCAGACGCGCCGGATCAGCCAGGCCAGCCTCAAGCAGCGGAATAAAACCGAGCTGGGTGGCGGTCGGGTAGCAGCCGGGGACGGCAATCAGGCGAGCGCCGCGGATGGCTTCACGATTGACTTCGGGCAGGCCGTAGACCGCCTCGCCAAGCAGCTCAGGCGCGCCGTGCGGCTGGTGATACCAGCGACTCCATTCCTCGGCGTCACGCAGCCGGAAGTCCGCCGACAGGTCGATGATCTTCACCCCGGTGGCCAGCAGCTCACCGGCCAGCGAGTGGGCAACGCCATGCGGGGTGGCAAAGAACACCACATCGCAGGCGCCCAGGGCAGCCACATCCGGCACGCTGAAGCGCAGGTAGTCGTAGTGACCACGCAGGTTGGGGTACATGTCGGCGACACAGAGTCCTTCCTCGGATCGCGATGTGATGACCTCGACATGCGCTTCGGGGTGCTGGGCCAGCAGCCGCAGCAACTCAACACCGGTGTAACCGGTTCCGCCTACAATGCCTACTTTGATCATCATTACGTCCTGATTCTCTGTGTCTTGTTTGTACAATAGGTGCGACATCAGCGTAGCTGACGCCGCGAGAGCCCCTATGATAAAAGCGCTGACAGAAATTACCAGCACTGGCCCGGCGCCAGCGCGCCAACAGGAGACTCGTGTGTACCTCTGGATAAAAGCCTTTCACATCATGGCCGTGATTACCTGGTTTGCCGGCCTGTTCTATCTGCCCCGCCTGTTCGTCTATCACGCCCAGGCCGAAGACGACGTCAGCCGCGAGCGCTTCAAGATCATGGAACGCAAGCTGCTGCGCGGCATCATGAATCCATCCATGGTAGTCACCCTGCTGCTCGGCGGCTGGATGCTTTACCTGTCACCGGCCTGGCTGAGCCAGGGCTGGATGCACGCCAAGCTGACCCTCGTCGCCCTGCTGGTGGTGTACCACCACATGTGCGGGCGCATTCGCAAACGCTTTGCCGAAGACGCCAACACTCGTTCCCACGTCTACTATCGCTGGTTCAACGAAGCACCGGTACTCGCGCTGGTCGGCATTGTGATCCTGGTTGTGGTCAAACCCTTCTAGTCCGCCCTCACCGCCCGGTCCTGCGCCCACAGGCGCAGGGCCTGCAGCTTCTCAGCCATGACCACCGACAGCGGCGCCGTGCGGCTGATGGCATTGAGGATATGCACGCTGCTGAGGCGGCCGTCACCGGCCGCGTTGGCGTACACGGCCGATACCACCGCCTGCTCGATTTCCGCCCCGGAAAAGCCCTCGCTGGCCTGCGCCAGCTGTTGCAGATCAAACTGACTGGCGTCGAGCCCGCGCTTGGCCAGGTGGATACCGAAGATATCCGCGCGAACGGCCTCATCCGGCAGATCGACAAAGAACAGCTCGTCGATACGCCCTTTGCGAATCAGCTCCGGCGGCAGTTGGCTGACGTCGTTGGCGGTGGCCACCAGAAACACCCGTGACTGGCGCTCAGCCATCCAGGTCAGCAGCGTACCGAGCATGCGCCGGGACACGCCGCTGTCGCTCTGATCAGCCGCCACGCCCTTTTCGATTTCATCAATCCAGAGCACGCAGGGCTCCAGCGCATCGGCCATTTGCAGCGCATCGCGCAGGTTCTTTTCCGTCTCGCCGATGTACTTGTTGTATAGCCCGGCCATATCCAGGCGCAGCAAGGGCAGCCCCCACAAGCCGGCCACCGCCTTGGCCGCCAGGCTCTTGCCGGCGCCCTGCACCCCAACCAGCAACACCCCGCGCGGGCGGTCCTGAGCCAGATCGGCCTGCGTGAAGGCAGCTTGGCGCTCTGCCAGCCAGTCTTTCAGGCGCTGCAGCCCGCCTACATCACCAAAGCGCGCGGTCTGCTGCTCAAAATGCAGCACGCCGTCCATCCCCAACAGCTCGAACTTGGCCTTGTTCAAGGCCGGCAGATCGGTCTGATCGATGGCGCCGTCGTCAATAATCAGGTTGCGCGCCAGGCGGCGGGCTTCGTCGTGCGTGGTGCCGCGCAGGTTGCGTACGACCTGCTGCAGGGTGCGGTTGTCCGTACGCACCCGCTCGCCCTTGTTGGCAGCACTCCAGCGCACCGCCTCTTCACGCACGATCGCCCCCAGCTCTTCATCACTGGGCATATTCAGCTGCAGGCGTGCCGACAGCCGCGTGAGTTCCTGCGGCAAGGTCACTGCATGGCTGACCAGAATCACGGTGGGCGCACTGACCTCGGTGCTCATCGCCAGGCTTTTCAGCTGACGGACAATACGCGGCGAGTCGAGGAAAGGGTGCAGATCACAAAAGACGTAAAGCGCGTCTTCCCTGGCGCGGCGCACGGTTTCCAGCGCGGCTTCCGGATCGCGGGTGTCCTGCTCATCGTCAACGTCGGTGCCAAAGCCAAGCCGGCTGAGTCCGTCCAGATGATTCCAGGTGTACCAGGTCTGCGCCCGCTGCACTGCCAGCGAGCCGATGGTTTCCAGCACTCGCGGCTCCTGCCAGGACTCGATGATGACCAAGCGCACCCGCGAGTCCAGCACCAGCCCCAGATCATGAATATCGTTTTTCAACCCACGCCTCCTTTACCGCGCAACCATCCTGCTGCGCCACGTCCCGATAGTGCCAATCCGATCGCCTGCGGTACACTGGCAAACACAGCGGTGACCAGCCGCGCCCCCAGCCAAACAAGGAGTGCAGCGTGGATTGTCTGTTCTGCAAGATCATCGACGGAAAGATTCCGTCCAAGAAGATATACGAAGATGACCAGGTATTCGCCTTTCACGATATCAATCCACAGGCGCCGGTGCACTTTCTGGTGATCCCGAAAAAGCACATCACCACCCTCAATGATGTCACCGAAGATGATCGCGCCGTGGTCGGCCACATGGTCTACATCGCGCAGAAGCTGGCCAATGAACTGGGCTGCGAAACGGGCTTTCGCACCGTGTTCAATTGCAACGAAATGGGCGGCCAGACGGTCTACCATATTCACCTGCATGTACTCGGCCAGCGCCAGCTGACCTGGCCGCCGGGCTAAGACCACGCAGCGCCCCACTCTGACGCCGGAGCAAACATGAGCACACGCCACTACAGCTTTATCGACCGCCTGCTGAATCAGGCTGATCAGTCGCTGCGCACTCTGGTGCCCGGCGCCGCCCAGGCGCAGCGTCCGTCACCGGCGCAGCATCTGGCCAATGTGCCGCTGGATGCCGAGGAGCGCCGTCATATCGCGGGCCTGATGCGCATCAACCACACCGGCGAGGTGTGCGCCCAGGCGCTGTATCAGGGCCAGGCGCTGACCGCCAAGCTGCCGGAAGTACGCGAAAAGATGGAACACGCTGCAGCCGAAGAGATCGACCATCTGGCCTGGTGCGAGCAGCGGCTGGGAGAGTTGGGCAGCCATACCAGCGTCTTCAACCCGCTGTTCTACGGCATGTCTTTTGGCATGGGTGCGGCGGCAGGGCTGATCAGCGACCGCATCAGCCTGGGCTTTGTTGCCGCCACCGAGCAGTTGGTCGAGCGTCATCTGGACGACCACTTGAACCAGCTGCCGGAGGAAGATATCAAGTCACGCGCGATTCTGGAGCAGATGCGTGAAGACGAGATTGAGCATGGTCACGCGGCGCTGGAGGCCGGTGGAACGGTATTCCCGCCACCGGTCATGCAGGCCATGGTGCTGCTCTCCAAGGTGATGACCAAGGCCACCTACAAGGCCTGATTGATAGCTCGCACGGTATCGGGGTGGCGCAGATGCAAAACCCCGAACACCATCACCTGCAGCAAATGCAGGCCGGTCGAGCCAAGCTTCTTCAGCTTGCGATACATCAGCAGGCACTCCACCACGTGCACGCCCAGTACGATCAGTGCAATCAGATGCAGACGCTGCGGATTGGGCACCTCGACCAACCCCAGCAGGCTGAGCACCACCGTCAACCAGAACGCCAGCATCATCAGCTTGGCCAGCAACATGAACGCGCGCATGAGAACTCCCTGTATGTGTTATCGGAGTCTGGATAGTAGCGTCCAGCCGCTCACTGCCAAGGGCCTGCCCAGCCAAACGGCTGACCAATGACGCCAGCGGCGCCGTCTCAATCGATTTCGACGATCTCGTAGTCGTGGGTCACTTCAACGCCGGCGCGGCCCATGAGGATGGATGCCGAGCAGTATTTTTCAGCCGACAGCTCCACCGCGCGTTTGACGTGCGCTTCCTTCAGATTCTTGCCGGTGACGACAAAGTGCAGATGGATCTTGGTAAAGACCTTGGGCTCGACATCCGCGCGCTCGGCAGCCAGCTCGGTATGCACGTCGCGAATGTCCTGACGGGCCTTTTTCAGGATGCTGACCACATCAAAACTGGCGCAGCCACCCAGGCCAACCAGCACGGTTTCCATCGGGCGGATGCCCATGTTGCGACCACCGGCCTCCGGCGGGCCATCCATGACAACGGTGTGGCCGCTACCGGACTCACCCAGAAACATGACCCCATCG
Source organism: Pseudomonas abyssi (assembly GCF_003444685.1). Lineage (NCBI taxonomy): Bacteria > Pseudomonadati > Pseudomonadota > Gammaproteobacteria > Pseudomonadales > Pseudomonadaceae > Pseudomonas > Pseudomonas abyssi. The sequence goes on from NZ_LMAZ01000011.1 coordinate 10,563, forward strand.
ACCCACTTGATCGTTGCTTTCATTTATTGCTCCCGCCGCAAAATCGCTCGAAGGCCGGGAGAATACCACAGGCACATGCGACAGTTACCCACACTGGTCAGGATGGCAAAAACTGGACATAATCCTGTTTGGTCTCACGCTGAGGCTTACACGGAAGCGCCGCATTACCCGCCGGCGCACTGACGGCCAGGACACGCTTTTAATGGTTTCAATCAACCTGACTCCTAAAATAAAAAACATCGATGCATTTCTCGCCCACTGTCATCGCCGCCGTTTTGCGGCTCGCAGCACGCTGATCCACGCGGGCGACAGCTCGGACAGCCTGTTCTACATCGTCAAGGGCTCGGTCACCATCCTGATCGAGGACGAGCAGGGCCGCGAAATGATCATCGCCTACCTCAATCAGGGTGACTTCTTCGGCGAGATGGGTCTGTTCGACCTGACACCGGCCCAGCATGACCGCAGCGCCTGGGTGCGCGCCAAGACCGAGTGCGAAGTCGCTGAAGTCAGCTATGCCAAGTTCCGTGAACTGACCCAGCGCGACCCCGAGCTGCTCTACGCCGTCGGCCGGCAAATGGCCGAGCGGCTGCGCAAGACCACCCGCAAGGTGGGTGATCTGGCGTTTCTGGATGTCACTGGCCGCGTGGCCGGCACCCTGCTGGAACTGTGCAAGCAACCCGACGCCATGACCCACCCCGACGGCATGCAGATCAAGATTACCCGTCAGGAGATCGGTCGTATCGTGGGCTGCTCGCGGGAAATGGTCGGTCGCGTACTCAAGAGCCTGGAAGAGCAAGGCCTGATCGAGGTCAAGGGCAAGACCATGGTGGTCTACGGCACCCGCTGACCGCTCGCCCCGCCAGGCAAGCACGATCGCACAGCGCACGCCCCCTTGCTGCGCTGTGCAGGCTGGCAGGTTTCTGCAGCCAGCCAGACGCTCATGTACAATCGCTCACCGGGCCACTTCTGGAGGAGCTGAAACATGGGTTTGAACAACGATTGGATGCAGCGCGACATCTCCGTGCTCTGGCATCCCTGCACCCAGATGAAAGACCACGAGCACATGCCGGTCATCCCGATCCAGCGCGGTGAGGGCATCTGGCTGCACGACTTCGAGGGCAACCGCTACATGGACGCGGTCAGCTCCTGGTGGGTCAACATCCTCGGCCACGCCAACCCCTATATCAACGACCGCATCAAGCAGCAGCTCGACACCCTGGAGCACGTGATCCTGGCCGGCTTCAGCCACCCGCCGGTGATCGAACTGTCCGAGCGTCTGGTGCAGATGACGCCGGCGCCGCTGACCCGCTGCTTCTACGCCGACAACGGCTCCTCCTGTATCGAAGTGGCGCTGAAAATGAGCTTCCATTACTGGCTCAACACCGGCAAGCCGCAGAAAAAGCGCTTTATCACCCTGTCCAACAGCTACCACGGTGAAACCCTGGCCGCGCTGGCGGTGGGCGATGTCGCGCTCTACAAGGAAACCTATCAGCCGCTGCTGATGGACGTGATCACCGTCCCGTCCCCCGACTGCTACAACCGCGAGGACGGCGTCAGCTGGGAGGAGCACAGCCGCCAGATGTTCGCCCACATGGAGCAGGCGCTGGCCGACAACCACGACGAAGTGGCTGCGGTCATCGTCGAGCCGCTGATCCAGTGCGCGGGCGGCATGCGCATGTATCACCCGGTGTACCTGAAACTGCTGCGCGAAGCCTGCGACCGCTACGGCGTGCACCTGATTCACGATGAAATCGCCGTCGGCTTCGGCCGCACCGGCAGTCTGTTTGCCTGCGAGCAGGCCGACATCGCGCCGGATTTTCTCTGTCTGTCCAAGGCGCTGACCGCCGGCTACCTGCCGATGGCGGTGTGCATGACCAACGACACCATTTACCAGGCCTTCTACGACGATTACGAGAGTATGCGCGCCTTCCTGCACTCGCACAGCTACACCGGCAACCCGCTGGCCTGCGCTGCCGCGCTGGCAACGCTGGACCTGCTGGAGCGCGACAACGTGATCGAGGCCAACAAGGCGCTGTCGGCGCACATGGCCAAGGCCACCGCGCATTTTGTCGACCACCCGCACGTAGCCGAAGTCCGCCAGACCGGCATGGTGCTGGCCATCGAGATGGTCAAGGACAAGGCGACAAAAGAGGCCTACCCCTGGCAGGAGCGCCGCGGCATCCGCGTCTATCAGCACGCACTGAAGAATCAGGCCATGCTGCGCCCGCTCGGCAGCGTGGTGTACTTCATGCCGCCCTATGTGATTACGCCGGAGCAGATCGACCATCTGGCCAGCGTCGCCTGGGAAGGCATTCAGCTGGCCACCCGGGACTGACGCCATGCGGGTATCGCGCTTTTATCTGGACCGCCCGCTGGCCGCAGGCGAGGTCATTCTCGACGGCGACGTTGCCCACTACATCGGTCGGGTGCTGCGTCTGGCCCCGGGCGCACCGGTACAGATATTCAACGGCAGCGGTCAGGAATGGCCCGGAGAGATCAGCGCGGTCAGCAAACGCGAGGTCAGCGTACACCTGCAGGCGCCGGTCGACGGCACACCCGAGTCCCCCCTGCGTACCCATCTGGGCCAGGCGCTGTCACGCGGTGAGCGCATGGACTGGGCCATTCAGAAAGCGGTCGAGTTGGGCGTCAGCGAAATCACGCCGCTGTTTACCGAGCGCTGCGAAGTCAAGCTGCAGGGCGAGCGCGCCGACAAGCGCCAGAACCACTGGCAGCAGATCGCGATCAGCGCCTGTGAACAGTGCGGCCGCAGCGTGGTGCCGCTGATTCATCCACCGGCGTCCCTGCAAGACTGGATGACCGACCTGCACGCCGAGGTCAAGCTGGTGCTGCATCACCGTACCGAACAGGATCTGGGCAGCCTCCGCCAGCCTGCATCGGCGGCGCTGCTGATCGGCCCGGAGGGCGGACTCAGCGCCAGCGAAATCGAACAGGCCGAACGCGCCGGCTTTCATGCCGCCTGCTTCGGCCCGCGAGTGCTGCGCACGGAAACGGCGCCAGTAGTAGCGCTCACCCTGCTACAGCACCTGTGGGGCGACTTGCGCTAGGATCTCAATCGAAGCGCAGCTGCTCGACCGGCTGCGGGCGGCCGAGCAGATACCCCTGCCCCAGATGACACTGCTCCTCCAGCAACAGCGCCACCTGATCAGGGTGCTCCACGCCTTCAGCGACCACCGCCAGCCCGAGGCTTCGACTCAGCGCAATGATCGCGCGGCAAATGGTGAGCTGCCGACTGTCCTGGTGCGCCTCATGCAGAAAGCTACGATCCAGCTTGATGATGTGCAAGGGGAAGCGATTGAGGTAGCCAAGCGAGCAGTAGCCGGTGCCAAAGTCATCCAGCGCAATACGCACCCCCATGTTTGCCAGCTCACGCAAACTGGCCAGCACGTGCGGGTCGTGATCAATCAGCAGGCTCTCGGTGATTTCTAGTACCAGGCTGCGTGCGCTCAGCCCGGTTGCCGAGAGTATCTGCTGCACCCGGGCGGCAAAATCGGCCTCCTGCAGCTGACGCCCGGACAGATTCACCGAGCAGTACAGATCGGGCGCCGGGCCCTGTTGCCAGGTGCGGGTCTGGCGGCAGGCCTGCTCCAGCACCCAGTAACCGACGGGAACGATCTCTGCCGACTCTTCAAGCACCGGAATAAACGCCTCAGGGGATACCGGCTCGCCATCATGCGACCAGCGCAACAGGACCTCGACCGCCACCGGCGGCTGGTCTGGCTTGCGCAAGTCGAAGATCGGCTGATAGTTCAGCGTGAACGCCTCGCGCTGCAACGCCTGCAGTACATTGCTTTCAAGCTTGAGCCGCTGGCGAACACGGTCCTGCATCGACTGGTCAAAGCGCTCGAACCGCGCCTTACCCGATTCCTTGGCACTGTATAGCGCCAGATCTGCCGCCTGCAGCGCATCGTCCAGGCCCTGACCCGGCAGCAGCGGCGCCACACCGATACTGGCGCTGACCACCAGACAACGCTCACCGAAACACAGCGGCTCACGCAGCGCTGCAAGCACCCGTGTGGCGACCTGCTCGGCGTCCTGCGGGCAGGCCAGATCATCCAGCAGCATGACAAACTCGTCGCCGCCAAAGCGTGCCAGTTGATCGCCGGGGCGCAGACAGCTGCTCAGGCGATCGGCCACATGCAGCAGCACCCTGTCACCGGCAGCATGACCGAGACTGTCGTTGATCAATTTGAAGCGATCCAGGTCGATGAACAGCAGCGCCGCATGGCGTGCGCCGGGGCGGCTCAACTGCACTGCCGTGCGCTGCAACTCGACATTCAACTGGCTCCGATTGATCAGGCCGGTCAGCGGATCGTGCCGCGCCGCCAACTCCAGATCCCGCTGAAAGCGTCGCCGCTCGCTGATATCGGTTTGCGAGCCGGCAAGCCGCCGGCGCCCTTGGGCGTCTACCTCAACAACGCCTCGCGTCAGCACCCACAAATAGCTGCCATCGCTGCGGCGCAGGCGATACTCGTGACGAATCCAGGGTGAGCCACCCTGCAGATGCTGCGCAATGGCGGCCTGCAGATCAGCCTGATCATCCGGGTGTACGCGCTCAAACCAGTGCATCGAGCGCGGCCCAACCTGGTCCTGCGCCAGCCCCAGCATGCTGGCCCAGCGCGCGGACACATAGAGCTGATCCCGCTGCAAATCCCAATCCCAGATGCCATCGTTGGCGCCACGCAAGGCATGGGCGTAGCGCGCTTCACTGGCCTCCAGCGCGCGATGCTCGGCATCGATGTAGGCATCGGCAGCCAGCCCCATATCAAAGAACACGATCTTCAGCAGACTGTCGAAATCAGCCAGGCGTGACTGCTGCTCGACACTCAGGCCGTCAAACCAGCCCTGCAGCAGTTGACTCAGATACAGCCGATAGGCGCCCAGATACCATTTCATCTCCACACCCACCTGCTCGTGGATATGGCCGATGCGCACCCGCTCCTCCAGATAGCGATGGTCAATCACGCCATCAAACAGTTTCTGGTAATAGCTGCGCTGGCTGCGCTTGAGGCGTTCGACCATGCCATCGTCATGCAGAATTGCTCGAGGCTCCGGGAACTGCGCAAGACGCAGGTACAGAGCATCGACGAAGTCGTCGCTGGTTCGCTCGCCAAAGGCACGAACCCGCCGCAGACGTTCGCCATCGGCGGCGCTCCAGTCCAGAAACTCAAGGCGCTGGCGCAATCCCTCTGCATCCAGCCCCAATTTGTCGAATACGGGTTTCAGCACAGTACATACATCCATGATGATCAAAATGCGGCCTGCCAAACCGCAGTCGATGCCTGATGATTATTTTTCTGGCAACAAAAAAGGCGCCCCACCGCCCGAGTGCGTCAACTCGGGCGGTGGGGCGCCTTGTCTTTCAGGCCCATACGTCCTGACCGGCAAAGCCGTTGCTGTTGTTTCCTGAACGATACCCTACTCTGACAAGCTGCGCAGCAGGCCCTGCAGGCGGTAGCGCAAGTCCGCCAGTTGCCTTGATCGAAACGCATGCCGCGTGCGCTCCAGCGTCGCAATCGCCTCCTCCAGCTCGGCGCGTACGCGCCACGCCTGGTTCAGGCGCTCGGGCTTGAGCCAGCGGCACAAGGGCGCGTCCTGACAACCGTCAGGCTCGCAGATCAGCTGATACTCCAGCCCGGTCTGCTCCAGCGCCTGATCAATCTCGGCGCACCGCTCGCTCGCGCCGGCAATAACAACCTTGGGGGCGTCAATCATGGCTCGCACCAATAGTGTTAATTTGATCTCACATTCTACGCTCATGGGGCCGCAGCTCTAGCCCGGAGCAGTTCAATATCGGCTTTGACTGACCTGCATCAATGATCACGCCGCCCCTGCGCCACGCGCATGCCAATTGACCCGTCCCGGCCCCTTGGGTAATGTTCAGCCGTTTAATTCACCCCCAGCTGAGGTAACCATGGCCCGGAAGAAAACCGCAGTGGACTTTGAGCAGTCCCTTGGCTCGCTGCAGGCACTGGTGGAGCGTCTCGAAAGCGGCGATCTCAGCCTGGAAGAATCGCTCACCGCCTTCGAACAGGGCGTTGCCCTGACCCGCGACTGCCAACAGGCGCTCAGCCAGGCCGAGCAGAAGGTTCAGCAGTTGATGGAAAGCAACGGTGAGCTGCGCACCGAGCCGTTCGACGGCGCCAGCGAATGAGCGAGTTTGTCGACTACCTGAGCCTTTGCCAGCAGCGCATCAACGCCTACCTCGGCACTCAGCTGAACACCCCGCAGCCCCGCCTTGAGCGCCTGTACAGCGCCATGCGCTACAGCGTGGTGAACGGCGGCAAGCGGGTACGCCCCCTGCTGGCCTACGCCAGCTGCGAGGCGCTTGGCGGGCAGCCGCAGCAAGCCGACCCGGCAGCCGCTGCGGTAGAACTCATCCACGCCTACTCACTGATTCACGACGACCTGCCGGCGATGGACGACGACGACCTGCGCCGTGGCCAGCCCACCTGCCACCGCGCCTTCGACGAAGCCACTGCGATTCTGGCCGGCGACGCGCTGCAGGCGATGGCCTTCGAACTGCTGGCCGGCGCGGGCGACTGGCAACCGGCCACGCGCCTGCAGATGGTGCAACTGCTGGGTCACGCCGCCGGCCCGCAGGGCATGGTCGGCGGCCAGGCCATCGACCTGGGCGCGGTGGGCGAACAGCTGGATCTGGCAACGCTGGAATCCATGCACCGGCACAAGACCGGTGCACTGATCCGGGCAGCCGTGCAGCTCGGCGCCCTCGCCAGCGAGCAGGTGGATGATGAGCAGCTGGCCGCTCTCGGGCAGTACGCCGACAGTATCGGCCTGGCTTTTCAGGTGCAGGACGACATCCTCGATATCGAAAGCGACACCAGCGTCCTCGGCAAGCAGCAGGGCGCCGATGTGGCGCGCGACAAGCCCACCTATCCGGCGCTGCTCGGATTGGATGGCGCGCATCGCCTGGCCGATCAACTGCGTGATCAGGCGCTCGGCGCGCTCGCCGGCTTCGGGCCTGCAGCCCAGCGCTTACGCCAGCTGGCAGACTACATTGTTCAGCGGCGCTTCTGAAACAACCCTACGCGCAGTTGGGCTATTGCACGGCATCAGTTAAACTGCGCACTTGTTTTCCTGCCACTGCGGTGGCAATCAGAGCCTTGTTTGATGCCCACCACTTTCCACGACATTCCGCCACAACGCCCCGCAACGCCTCTGCTGGACAGTCTTGAGGACACCGCGCAGCTGCGCGCCCTGGACGAGAGCCAGCTGGGCGAGCTGGCCAACGAACTGCGGGCCTTTCTGCTGTGGAGCGTGGGCCAGACCGGCGGGCACTTCGGTGCCGGCCTGGGCGTAATCGAGCTGACCATTGCCCTGCATTACGTCTACAACACCCCGGACGATCGCCTGCTGTGGGACGTCGGCCATCAGGCCTATCCGCACAAAATCCTTACCGGTCGCCGCGAGCAGATGGCCAGCCTGCGTCAGAAAGGCGGCCTGGCGGCCTTTCCCCGTCGCAGCGAAAGCCCCTACGATACCTTTGGCGTTGGTCACTCCAGCACGTCGATCAGCGCCGGTCTCGGCATGGCGATTGCCGCTGGGCTGCAGGGCCTGGACCGCCGCACCGTAGCCGTCATCGGCGACGGCGCTCTCACCGCCGGCATGGCCTTTGAGGCGCTGAATCACGCGTCCGACGTCGAAGCCAACATGCTGGTGGTGCTGAACGACAACGACATGTCGATCTCGCGTAACGTCGGCGGGCTGTCCAACTACCTGGCCAAGATCCTCTCCAGCCGCACCTACTCGCACATGCGCGAAGGCAGCAAAAAGATGCTGTCGAAGATCCCGCCGGCCTGGGAGCTGGCGCGCAAGACCGAAGAGCACGCCAAAGGCATGCTGGTGCCCGGCACCCTGTTCGAAGAACTCGGCTGGAACTATATCGGCCCTATCGACGGACATGACCTGCCGACACTGGTGCGCACGCTGGCCAACATGCGCGAGCTGAAGGGCCCGCAGTTTCTGCATGTGGTCACCCAGAAGGGGCACGGTTTCTCGCCCGCCGAGGCCGACCCCATAGGCTATCACGCGATCACCAAGCTCGAGCCCAAGCCGACCGCCCCAAGTGGCGCCAGCAAGCCCAAGTTTTCCAATATCTTCGGCCAGTGGCTGTGCGACATGGCCGAGCAGGACACGCGCCTGATCGGCATTACCCCGGCCATGAAAGAAGGCTCCGACCTGATCGCCTTCGCCGAGCGCTTTCCCGAGCGCTACTTTGATGTCGCCATCGCCGAGCAGCACGCCGTCACCCTGGCGGCAGGCATGGCCTGTGAAGGCGCCAAGCCCGTGGTAGCCATTTACTCGACTTTCCTGCAGCGCGGCTACGACCAGCTGATTCATGACGTCGATGTGCAGAACCTGGACGTGCTCTTTGCCATCGACCGCGCCGGTCTGGTGGGCGAAGACGGCCCGACCCACGCCGGCAGCTTTGACCTGACCTACCTGCGCTGCCTGCCGAACATGCTGATCATGGCACCGGCCGACGAGAACGAGACCCGCCAGATGCTGACCACCGGCTACCTGCATCAAGGCCCGGCAGCCGTGCGCTACCCGCGCGGCACCGGCCCAGGCGTGCCGATCGACCCGGCGCTGGCACCACTGCCCATCGGCAAGGGCCTGGTTACCCGCCAGGGCGAAAACGTCGCGATTCTCTGCTTTGGTACTTTGCACCAGCACGCCCTCAAGGCCGCCGAAGCACTCAACGCGACGGTCGCCAACATGCGCTTCGTCAAACCGCTGGATCATGCGCTGATCGCCGAACTGAGCGCCAACCACGATCTGCTGGTTACGGTGGAAGAAAACGCCGTGATGGGCGGTGCTGGCAGCGCCGTCAACGAATGGTTGCTGGCCGAGGGCATCAGCCTGCCCGTGCTCAACCTTGGCCTGCCGGACGTCTATGTCGAGCACGCCAAACCAAGCGAGATGCTCGCCGAGTGCGGTCTGGACGCCGCCGGTATCGAAAACGCCATCCGCGCCCGCCTCAGCCGCCTCGGCTGAGGCTTGACCACCGCCAGCGAAAGGCCTAGAGTCCGCCCCGATTACAACGCGTCAGGTGCCTGCCCTGTGATGGGGCGGGTGAAACGGGAAGTCGGTTCAAGTCCGACACTGCCCCCGCAACGGTAAGAAGTCGCAGGCCAAGCCTGCAGCCGCAATCAACCGCCACTGTCTCCACGGGAAGGCGATTGCGACCGACTTCAAGTCCGGAGACCGGCCTGCCGCCCGATAGCACCCGTAGAGATGCTATCTGCCAACGTGACGCGGAGGGCGCCACCGGTCAGCACGGTCGCCGGTGTCACGCCTCGACCACTGCCCGCTATTGTCCTCGGCTCCGACTGATCCAGCCCCGAGGACACACCATGAAGAACGCCCTGCTCCTGCTACCCGGCCTGCTCGCCTGCGCCGTTGCCCAGGCCAACGAAACAGTTACTCTGCCCGACACCATCGTTACTGCTTCTCGCGTTGAACAACCACGCGAAGCCGCGCTGGCAGCCAACACTGTATTTGACCGTGACGACATTGAGCGCCTGCAAGCACGCAGCGTGCCCGAGCTGCTTCGCCGCGTCCCGGGTGTCCAGTTGAACAGCAACGGAGGCGTCCTCTCCTACTTCGTGCGCGGCAGCAACACTGCACAAACCCTGGTGCTGGTGGACGGCCAGCGCATCGCCTCGGCTACCACCGGCGGTGCTCGCCTGGACTACCTGAACATCGACAACATCGAGCGCGTTGAAGTGGTGCGCGGCCCTCGCTCGGCAGTCTATGGTGCCGACGCCATCGGCGGTGTGATCCAGATTTTTACCCGCCAGGGCCAAGCTGGCCTTCAGCCGACCATTCGCCTGGGCGTCGGTAGCAACCACACCTTCGAGCGCAGCGTTGATATCAGCGGTGGCAACGAAAACAGCCGTTTCATCCTGGGCGCAACCCTGAATGAAACAGAAGGCTTTGACCTCACAGAAGACAACCTTGGCAACGACCGCGATAACGACGGCCAACGCACCAAGAGCTACTTCGCCCGTTTTGATCACAGCTTCAACGAGGATTGGAGCGCAGGACTGAGCGTCAACGACCAGAATGGCAAAAGCGAATTCGACGATGCTTATGAGTTCAACCCGGCGAACCCTGAAAACCAGTTCCGCGTACGCGGCTATGCTGCCTACCTGCAAGGCCAGCTGGCCACCGGCTGGCGCAGCCGCCTGGAGCTGGGCAGCAGCGAAGACCGCAACAAAACCGTCGGTTCTCGCTTCAATGACGGCCAGATCAAAACCGAGCGCCACTCTGCCAGCTGGCTGAACTACATCGACCTGTCTGCCGACCAGCAGCTCAACGTAGGAGCAGACTGGCAGCGCGACAAGCTGGACTCTACCAACGCCTATACTAGAGACCGTCGCGAAAACATTGGCCTGTTCGCGCAGCACAGCTGGACCGGGGAGCGCCTCAGCACCGAGCTGGGCGTACGCCACGACGACAACCAGCATTTTGGTGAGCACGACACCTGGAACGCCGCACTGGCCATCCCCAGCGGGGACAGCCAGCAGTGGATTGTCAGCTATGCCACGGCATTCCGCGCGCCCACATTCAACGACCTCTACGCGCCGCCCGGCTGGGGTGGCAACCCAGACTTGGACCCTGAGCGCTCTCGTACCTTCGAGCTGCAATGGCGTGCAGACCTGCTGGACAGCCAGTGGGAAGCCTCTCTTTATCGCACCGACGTCAAGGACCTGATTGTCTGGGACTCCAGCACGTTCCAGATGAACAACGTCGACGAAGCGCGCATCAACGGTCTGGAACTGGCCATGAGCACCGACGTCATGGGTTGGGCCTCGCGTACCAGCGTCAGCTTTATCGACCCGCGTGACCGTCAGACCGGCAAAACCCTGCAATTGCGTGCAAAACGTACTCTGACCAGCGACCTGGATCGTCAGTTTGGTGACTTCGGCGTGGGCACGACCTGGGCGCTGTTCAGCGAGCGCTTTGCCAATGCCGCCAACAGCAGCACCTTGGCTGGATACGGCACTCTCGACCTGCGCGCCAACTGGCAAGCTACAGCATCAACCCGCCTGGACCTGAAAGTCAGCAACGTGCTCGACCGCGACTACCATCTTGGCACCTACCAGCGCGCCACCGGCCCCTGGCCTGCACCGTCTATCGACTACAGCTACAAGGAGCAAGGCCGCGCTGCCCTGCTGAGCGTGACCTGGACCCCGCAACTGTAAGCACCACCCACAGCCAGCGCCGTGCCAATAACCCCCGCCCCGTGCGGGGGTTATTGGTGCCGGCTTCCGATCCTCACCCGCATGAACTCCAGCACAGCCCGTCGCCCCGACTTGCCGCCCGGCACCGCTGATCAGGCATAATGCGTCCTTGTCCGAACCGGAATTCGACGCCCTATGTTTTTTACCAACGAGCGCCTGCAGTTCTTCCGCCCGCTCACCAGCAAATACCGCGAACAGATTGTCGAGTGCCTGCGCCTGCTGCACGAGCGGCTGTACAGCGCCCGCGCCGATTACGGCGAGTCGCTCAAGCGCGAGCAGGTGCTGGATATCTTCAGTGAAGCGCTGGAACGCGCGCCGCTGCTGGAAGGCGACGACGAGGATGCCAGCCGCTTCAAGAGCAACCGCGAGCAGGCCAGCTGGATTCTCACCAGCCTGATCGAAAACGGCTGGCTGGAACGTCAGGTGGATCAGGCCACCTTCCAGTCGACCTACCCGTTCAGCCGCATGGGCCGGCTGTTTGCCCAGTCGCTGGCCGAGGCGCACGGGCACAACACCCGTACCCGCCACCGCAACACCCGCAACACCCTCAACGCGCTGTCGGCGTTTGCCGAGCACGGCGAGGTGTATGACCTGCTCGACGCCCACGAATACGCCGAACGCATCATTGCCGACTTCACCGACATCATCGCCGAGCTGGAAGAGCGCAAGCGCCAGCTGGTACGCGAGGTCGAAGCGCAGCAACTGGTGCAGCAGGCCAGCGATCAGTTCTTCGACTTTATGGAGCGGCGCTTCCAGCCCGATCTGGCGGTGCGTCTGTCGGCCGACAGCGTCGAAAAACACCGCGAACGCATTCAGGACGTGATCAGCCGCATTCGCCGCAAGCCGCGCGAATGGAAGGCCGAGGCCGAGCGCGAGCTGCGCCGCCTGGCGCCTGACCTGCTGAGCGACGAACGCAGCTCGATTCTCTGGCAACTGCTGGACGGCATCGAAGGCTGCCTGCGCAACGCTGCCGACATCATGCTGCCGGCCCTGCGCCGCACGCTGCAGAGCTTCACCCAACGCGCCGACATCATCATCCGTCAGCTCAGCTACCTGCACAGTCAGAAGCACAGCGATATCGTCGGCCTGTGCCGCGAGCTGTCCGCCCTGCCCGCCGAAGAGCAGGCCAAGCGTCTGAGCGCCGCCGGTGAGGAAATGGCGGTGGTCAATCTGGCGCTGGTCGACCCGGCTCAGGTGAAACTGCGCGAACGCCGCGAGCGCCCGCCGGTGCACAGCCTGATGGAAACCCTCGACGCGCCGGAAGACGACACCCTGCGCGCGCTGGCAGTCAATCAGTTGCTCGACAAGGCCTTCAACGTCAACGCCAGTGGCCTGCGCAGCTACCTGCGCGCCGCCCTCGGCAACGGCAGCCAGCTCAACACCCGCGACCTGCCGGTCAACAGCGCCAACGACCTGCTCGCGCTCAGCCATGTGATCGCGCTGGCCAGCGCCGAACACGCCGCCAGCGGCCTGCGCGTGCGCATCGAGCCAAGCGGCGAGACCATCAGCAACGAAACCTATTTTGATCGCCGTGACGGCTTCATCATCGATCTGGAACATGACGAACATGCGTGACGCGCTGGACCACCACCTCAACGAACGCGGCCTGAGTGCCGAGGACTTTTCCGAGCTGATGATCCGCCTGCTCGACCGCGGTGTGCTCTGCCGCGACGAAAGCAACCGCGAGGCCGAGCTCTACGACCGCTACCTGCAGGCCGCCGATCTGGTCGAGGACTATCTCTCGGTACTGCGCATCCGCGTGCTGCACGAGCCGCGCTTCAATCTGGTTCGCGTATTCCCGCCGGGTGCGGAAGTGCCCGGCCTGGTCGACGCCGACGACAGCTTCGGCAGCGGCCTGCGCGAGCGCCTGAACCAGCAGGAAGTGGCGCTGATTCTGGTGCTGCGCGCCGAGTACGACAAGGCCCTGCGCGAAGGTCAGGTCGACGAGTTTGGTCAGGTCATGCTGTCGCTCGAAGCGCTGAACCTGAGCAGCCGCAACCTGCTCGGCCGCTCGCTGCCGGAACAGCAGAGCGAGCGCCGCAACCTGCTGCGCCGCCTGCGCCAGCTGCGGCTGATCCGCAGCCCCAGCGATGCCGAACTGGACAGCGGCGAAGCCTGGCTGACCATCCGCCCGGGCATCATCAGCCTGGTGACCGACAGCGCGCTGGCCCAGCTCGCCAGCCCCGAGATTGAAAACAGCGAAGACCAGCCGTCCGCCGAGGAGAACAACGGATGTATCTGAAGCGTTCGATTACCGTCAACTGGGGCAACCTGCCGGTCGAAGAACTGGAATACGGCCCGGTCAACCTGTTCTCCGGCGGCAACGGCTCCGGCAAGACCACCGCAGCGGATGCCCTGCAGACGCTGATGACCGCCGCCCACGACAACCTGTTCAACTACAACCCGGGACAGGACGAAACCACCCAGCGCGGCCGTGGAGGCAAGCAGGTGCGCACCCTCGCCTCCTACGTACTCGGCTGTGACGACGGCGCCTACGCCCGCCCCTGGGACACCGACGGCTACATCGCCGGGGTGTTCCACCCGACCCGTGGCGAGACCGCCGAACCCTTTACCGCGGTGATCGGCGTGCGCGCCCATCTCGACGCCGCCGGCAGCAGCCGCCAGGCACGGCAGGACGAGCTGCTGCTGATGATCATTCCCGGCGAAATGCTGTCGCTGTCGCACTTTTTGCGTGAGCAGGAAGATGGGCGTCACGTGATCGCCGTGACCGAACTGCCGGGCCTGCTGCGCAAGCAGTTCAGCGCCCAGCAGGTCGAAGTCTACGACCGCAAGAGCGCCTACCTGGCCCGCCTGTACGCCGCCCTGCGCGGCCGCCGCGATGCACTCTCGACCCGCGAAGCCAAGAACGCCGCGCGCACCTTTGCCAATTTCATGGCCTACAAACCGGTCAAATCCATCGACCAGTTTGTCGCCGAGGAAGTGCTGGAGCCCCGCGAGTTTGGCGACACCATCAAGCGCATCCGCGAGCTGCTGCGCACCGTGCATGGCATGGAGCAGGAAGCGGCGCGCGTGCGTCAGGCGGTGGAACTGCTGTCGCTGACCACCAGCCAGACCACGCAGTATCTGGACAGCTGGCTGGAGCGCACCGGACTGGAGTACGCTGCCGCCGCGCAAGCCTGGCAGAACAACCAGCAGGGCTATCTGGCGGCCAAACAGGAACAGCAACAGCTCGCCAGCCAGCTCGAAGCGTTGCAGGAAGACCAGCGCCTGACCACCGAGCGTCTCGGCCAGGCCCACCACGAACTGGTGCAACTGGAAGCTCGCCGTCAGGGCATTCCGGCGCTGCAGAACAAGGATCAACTGGAACAGCGTCAGCGCCAACTCAGCGAACAACTGCGCAACGCTGTGCCCGGCCTGCTGACCCAGGCCCATCAGCGCGACCGCAACCTGGTGGCGCTGCAATCCGCCAGTGCATTGCTGACCCAGCACAGCCTGAGCCAAGCCATTCCACAACTGGCCAGCCGCGGCTGGCGCGATACCAGCGCTGCGGTACTGGCCGCCGAACGCGAACCGGTCGCCGACCTCAATCAGCTGCTGGCACGCGACTGGATCGACCTGACCCCGCTGGACGCCGGCCTCGACGCCATTCGCAGCCAGCAGCGTGCGCACAACCAGCTGGCCGAGCGCCTGCGCGAGCAGGACAGCGAAGGCGCCAGCCTGCTGCAGCGGGTCGACCGGCTGGTGCAGGAACGCACCAGCGCGCTGAACAATTTTGATCGCCAGGTCAGCCAGATTCGCCACCAGATCAGCACCCTGCAGAGCAGCCGCGTGATGTATCCGGCGTATGTCGAAGAAGCACTGCTGGCGATCCGCAAGCAATGCCCGCAGGCCGACCCGCGGGTACTCTGCGACCACGTCGAGGTACTCGACCCGGATTGGCAGATGGCGATCGAGGGTTATATCGGCGGCAGCCGCTACGCCATTCTGGTCGAGCCCGAATATGAAGCCGAAGCGATCCGCATCGTGCGCCAGATGAACAGCCGCGAGCGCAACCGCGCGCGGGTCATTCAAGGCAGCAAGGCCAAGCAGGACGCCGAACGCATCAACGTGCCGAACGACTCGATCCTGCAGGTCATGCGCTTCAGCCACCGCGTTGCCGAGTACTACCTGCAAGCCTCCTACGCCACGGTCGCCCGGGTTGCCGACGCCGGCGCCCTGCGTCAGACCCGCCGCGGCATCACCCGCGACGGCATGGGCTCGGGCAACTACGCGCTGTTCCGCTGTGATATCGACGACAGTCAGCTGGTATTTGGTGCCGCAGCCCGCGAGCGCAACCTGCGCGCGCAGGAACAGCGGCTGCATGATCTGGATCTGCAGCAGCATCAACTGCGCCGCGAACTGGAGGGGCTGCGCGAGCTGGCCCGTCAGCTTGGCCAGATTGCTCCGCTAGACTACGCCGCCCGCGCCAGCGAGCTGCTCGACAGCCAGCGTCAGCTGCGCGAAGTCGAACAGCAACTGGAAGCGCTTGATCTGGACGCGCACCACGATCTGGAAGCGGAACAGCAGCGCGTGACCCTGCGCCACCGCGAGCTGGAACTGCACGGCAAGGAGCTGGACGTGCAACTTGGCCGTCTGCAGGAGAAGCAGGTCAGCATCGGCCAGCGCATTACCCACTTCGCCGACCAGAGCGATGCCCTGCTCGACGCCCGCGACAAGGCCGAGCAGTACCTGCTGGATGCTGCCGCCCAAGTGCCGGGGCTCGACCCGCAGGCGCGGCTGGAGCAGCTCGACACCATGCTTGAACAGCGCGGCGGCCAGTTCGACTTCATTGCCGACGCCCAGGCGCTGACCAGCAGCCTGCACCGCCAAGTTGCCGACCTGCAGCGCGCCATCGAACACTACAACGAGCAGGCCCAGCCCGCCGATCAGGTGCTGGCTGATACCCCGGCGGAGCTGCACAGCCTGGCCTTCTTCCGCCATGTCGGCGCGCTGCATCAACAGCTCGACAACCTGCACAACCGCCTGCGCAACAACGTGCTGCTGGCCAAGCAGGAACAGCTCGCCAGCCTGCGCGACAGCTTCAACACCACCTTTGTCAGCGACCTGTGTCACGAGATTCATCAGGCCATCAACGACGGTCGTCGCACGCTGGAGCAACTGAACAAGGAGCTGGAGCACCACCGCTTCGGCGCCGACCGCGAGCGCTTCCAATTCGACTGGGACTGGCTGCCCGAGTACAAGGCCTATTGGGAGTTCTTCCGCGAGCTGATCCAGATGCCGAACCTGGGCGACGGCACCAGTCTGTTCGACGATACCCTGTCCGAGCGTTCGGCCGCGGTCCGCGATCAGCTGCTGGCATTGTTGCTCGATGGCGACGAACAGCAGGCCCTGCGCGAACTGGAGCGCATCAGCGACTACCGCCGCTACCGCCGCTACGACATCCTCAAGCACCCGGAAGGCAAGTCGCCGATCCGCCTGAGCGAATACGGCACCGGCTCCGGTGGTCAGCTGGAAACCCCGGCCTACATCATCCGCGCCGCCGCCGTGACCAGCGCTTTCCGCTTCAACGAGGGCGACAGCCACCTGCGCATGGTGATCGTCGACGAAGCCTTCATGCACATGGATGAGATCCGTTCGCGTGAAGTCATCGCCTACCTGACCGAAACCCTTGGCCTGCAGCTGATCTTCATCATGCCGACCAGCAAGGCCGGCCCCTTCCTGGAACTGGTCAGCAACCAGTTCGTGTTCAGCAAGGTGCCCAGCAGCCAGCCGGTCGGCGAGCTGAACACCCGCGTGCTGCTCGACCGCCAGCAGCTCAACCGCGAGCGCGTGGCCGAGCTGTGGGCCCAGCACCGTCGGGTGATTCGTCAGCAGGGTGCGCTGGAGTTTATGGAAGACGTGATCTGACCCGTGCATGCGTTGCCGGCCACCCCGGCAACGCATTGCAGCGGCAGATGCCAAACACCGCACATTCACCCCAATAGTCGATTGTCCGACCCGCCGTCGCCCCGCAGGATGAACTCAAGAACACCTGCAGCCAGAGGGAATTGGCATGTCCGGCAAACCCGCCGCCCGACTCGGCGACCCCACACAATGCCCACAGACCGGCCACGGCGCCCGCGCCATCGCCAGCGGTGCCCCCAATGTGCTGTTCAATGGCACACCCGCCGCACGCCTGGGTGACAGCACCACCTGCGGCAGCGCACTGGCCGGCCAGGTCATTCCCAATGTGCTGATCAACGGCCGCCCCGCCGCTGTACTCGGCAGCGCCGGCAGCCACGGCGACGCCGTCATCGCCGGCTCCGGCAATATCTTCATCGGCACGACCACCGGCAGCGCCAGCTCAGCAGCGCAGGCCGTAGGCGCCTTGGTGCGCACCCTGCAAGCGCTGTTCGGCGCGCCACTGGCCACCCGCGCCAACATCGCCAATGCCGCCCCAATACAGCGCGAGGAAGAAGAAGAGGAAGAAGAAACCGAGCTGCCGCAGAAACAGCGCATCACCCTGCGCGTCGGCATGTTCTTCGACGGCACCCTCAACAACCTGCCCAATGCCTCCATCACCGCCCAATGCCGCCGCGAAGACCTGGCCCAACTCGGCCCCGACGGCCTGGAGGCCATCACCCGCTTCTGCCAATCCCACGGCTACAACGACAGCAACGGCGATGCCTTTTTTGATCAGCGGCCGGATAACAGTTATGGGAATGAGTTGAGTAATGTGGCGTTGTTGTTTCGGTTGTACAAGGACGACTCGCAGCGCCAAATAGAACCAGAAGCTACACAAGCCAACGTGAAGGTTTATATCGAAGGCGCTGGCAGCAAAGCTGGTGAAAAAGACGCCACCATGGGGATGGCGTTTGGGCAGGGAGAAACCGGGGTAGCGGAGCGCGTGGAGCAGAGTCCCGCCAAATTAAGGCTGACTATCGACAGCCTTATGGATAGCAACCCATCAATTAGCATTGAAAATATTGAGTTCGATATTTTTGGTTTCAGCCGCGGCGCAGCTGCCGCTCGCCACTTTGCCAACGAAGTGCTCAAAGCCAACAGCGGCGTCGTCTCCAACAGCCTCAACCCCAAGGACCCAGCTTTCTCCCCCGGCTTCGCTCTCGACACCAACCTGAGCATCAACTTTATCGGCCTATTCGATACCGTGGCAGCAATCGGCGATCCAACTCGAGGCCACCCGAGCGTCGGGGACGACTACAACCCTGGCGTTAATCTGTACCTGCCGCCAGATTGCGCC
The DNA here is from genome assembly GCF_003444685.1 of Pseudomonas abyssi. Lineage (NCBI taxonomy): Bacteria > Pseudomonadati > Pseudomonadota > Gammaproteobacteria > Pseudomonadales > Pseudomonadaceae > Pseudomonas > Pseudomonas abyssi. The sequence goes on from NZ_LMAZ01000011.1 coordinate 29,052, forward strand.
CGTAAGGTTGTGCATCTCACTGCAGCCGACGAGCACCGCCACAATTTCAGTCTCAACCGCGTAACCGAGGCCCACGAAGAACTGGTGCTGCCCGGCGTCCACTCCAACTTGGGCGGCGGCTACCCCACCCTCAGCTACGAGCGCTTGATGCTCGGTACACCCGTCTTCTTTCCTAGTGATGAATACCCCTTAGACGGGCGCGCCCGGCACAAGTTGGTTCGCTCCGATGCGTGGTTGACACGGCAGCGCGAAGAGGCACTATTCCGCGAGCGTGGTTTGCCCGGAGATGGGCGCTTGGTGCTCCATGAACACGCAGTAAGACGGATGCCGAGGGCCCTCGTGCTACTTGGACTCTCAATCGAGCGCACCGTCAGGGGAGAACTGTCACGCGTGCCGTTGAGAATCATGCATGCAAAAGGCCTGGAATCCAGTGTGCCCTTCGATTCTATCAACGAACACGACGGCCGCTTTACCATACCCACAGACCTCAAAGCTATCGCGGACAAAGTGTACGCCGCCGCAATGAGCGGCTGCAGCCCCACACTAAGCAGAGACGAGCGCCGGTTTCTGCACAGTCGCTATATTCATAGCTCGGCCAACTGGGCTCCCGTGAAAGGCTTTATGGCCAACAAGCCGCGCAACGGTTTTACTCGCGCTATTTATGCTGACCGGCAACAAGAGGAACATCCCGTTTGATCAGGCATATCGCGGTATCGCTGGCAGTCATTATTCTAAGCGGCTGCTCCGGCCTCAACAGCATGGAGCCGTTCCCGCCCAAACCGGACCTACCTTACGACGCTTGGTACATTGGCTTGCAAGCTCCAGACTACATGGAAGCTTGGGTCGAGCAAGTGGACCTGACGGACGTAAACGACTTGATGTACGAAGATGTTTTCGGCGGCGTCGCCTCTACAAGAACTCCTGCCGATAATAAAGGCGAGGCGCGCGGCTGGCCTGAACGCCCTGGCCCTGGTTCAAAGTTCCCAATGTCAGGTATCGACCTGCCCGAGAAAATAACCGTACGCTGGCAGTCCCTGGCGGAGCCGCAAGCATACCGAGCCAGCTTCTATATTTCGGAAGAGACAAGAGCTGAAATGGTTACGCCACGACCAACCTACTGTGCTTGGCGAGATGATCATGTAATCCATTACAGGCAAATAATCGCTATCGGCGTTGCCCCCGGTGGCATGGTCAAGGCCTGGCTAATGGGGCCATGCCTTGAGCCAATCGAAATTGCCCACGTCCAAGGCGAAATCAACCCCGTCGGGCCCTACAACGGGACATCTAACGGCGAGTTCTACCGTCCACCCAGCCCCAATGCCCAACACTATATCGACACTCACGGCATCCCGTTTGGCAGCTGGTAGGCGCGCTCAGCCTTTCTTGCCCGGGCGCTGGTCCCTGACCAGCAGCAGGTTGTTTTCCCGTCGCAAGGTAAACAGACCAATCCCTTCCACCAAGCCGCTGAACTTGCTGTAGCCATAGTTGCGCGGGTCAAACTCGGGCATTTGCTTGGCCAGCTGACTACCCACCGGGCCAAGGTTGGCCCAACCTTCATCGTCAGACGCCGCCTCAATAGCCTGACGCAGCAAATTGCACAGCTTGGTGTCCTGGCGCAGCTCCTGCGCCGAGCGACGCTGAATAAGCGTCTCCGCGTTCTCGGGGTGCTGGGTAAAGATCTCGGTGTAGATAAAGCGGTCGCAGGCGGCAACAAAAGGTTTGGGCGTTTTCTTCTCGCCAAACCCGTACACCACCTTGCCCGACTCACGCAGACGCGCGGCCAGCCGGGTGAAATCGCTATCGCTGGAGACAATGCAAAAGCCGCCAAGGTCTGCCGAATACAGCAAGTCCATGGCATCGATGATCATCGCGCTGTCGGTCGCGTTCTTGCCGGAGGTGTAGGCAAACTGCTGAATCGGCTGAATAGAGTGCTCCAGCAGCGAGGCCTTCCACTTGCCCAGGCTCGGCGTGGTCCAGTCACCATAGATGCGCTTGACGCTCGCCACACCCAACTTGGCCACCTCAGCCAGCAGCCCTTCAACAATCGCCGGATTGGCGTTGTCGGCATCAATCAACACGGCCAACCGTGTTGGCTCCATCTGTGCTGCCATGCGCTTCCCCTATCACGTCCCTGCGAAATCGCAGAGCCCCATCATGCTGGTGCCAACAACCATTAAGCAACCGCACACCAGCAATCGGCCTGCGCTTTGCACTTTACCCTGTCAGGGCAAATGGCTATCGTTGAGCCTTCGCTCTACCCGGCACCGCAGCGCCGTGTAGCCGCAACAAGGACATCAGTACATGGACATGAAGTCGCTCAGCGAGCGGGACATTTGCACCAAGTTCATCACCCCGGCAGTGCAGCAAGCGGGTTGGGACATCCAGCGCCAGGTGCGCGAAGAGGTTTCCTTCACCAAGGGCCGCATCATCGTGCGCGGCAAGCTGCATAGCCGAGGCGAGTCTCGCCGGGCAGACTACATCCTCTACCACCAGCCCAATCTGCCTATCGCCGTTATCGAGGCCAAGGACAACAAGCACTCAGTTGGCTCCGGCATGCAACAGGCGCTCGGCTACGCAGAAGCGCTGGACGTACCCTTCGTATTCTCCAGCAACGGCAGCGGCTTTCTGTTCCATGACCGCAGCGGCACTGGTAGCCAGGTTGAAACCGCTCTGAGCATGGAGCAGTTCCCCAGCCCCGGCGAACTCTGGCGGCGCTACTGCCAGTGGAAAGGGCTGGAGGGCGAAGCGCAGCAGCGCGTGGAAGCCCCCTATTACGATGACGGCTCCGGTCGCAGCCCACGCTATTATCAGATGAACGCCATTAACCGCACCGTCGAGGCCGTCGCCCGCGGGCAGGATCGCATCCTGCTGGTTATGGCAACCGGCACCGGCAAAACCTACACCGCCTTCCAGATCATCTGGCGCCTGTGGAAGTCCCGGCAGAAGAAACGCATTCTCTTTCTGGCCGACCGTAATATTCTGGTCGACCAGACCAAAAACAACGACTTCAAGCCCTTTGGTCAGGCGATGACCAAGATCGCCAAGCGCCAGATCGACACATCCTACGAGGTATACCTGTCGCTCTATCAGGCGGTAACCGGAGCGGAAGAAGAGAAGAATATCTACAAGCAGTTTTCACCGGACTTCTTCGATCTGGTGGTCATTGACGAATGCCACCGGGGCAGCGCAGCAGAAGACTCGGCCTGGCGCGAGATTCTCGAATACTTCTCCGGTGCCACCCACATCGGCCTCACGGCAACGCCTAAGGAAACCAAAGAGGTTTCCAGCATCACCTACTTTGGCGAGCCGGTGTACAGCTACACCCTCAAGCAGGGCATCGAAGACGGCTTTCTTGCGCCTTACAAAGTCGTGCGAATCGACTTTGACCGCGACCTGCAGGGCTGGCGACCGCCCAAGGGCATGAAAGACAAGAACGGTGAGCTGATCGAAGACCGCATCTACGACCTCAAGGACATGGACCGCGCCCTGGTCATGGAAGCGCGCACCCAGTTGGTTGCCGAAAAGATCACCGCCTTCCTCAAAGCAACCGATCCGTACCAGAAGACCATCGTCTTCTGCGACGACATCAACCACGCCGAGCGCATGCGCCAGGCACTGGTCAACCTCAACCCGCAGCGCGTTGCCGAGAGCCGCAAGTACGTCATGCGCATCACTGGTGACGATCAGGAAGGCAAAGCCGAGCTGGACAACTTCATCAACCCGGAAGCCCGCTACCCGGTCATCGCCACCACCAGCAAACTGATGACCACCGGGGTCGATGCGCAAACCTGCAAGCTGGTTGTGCTGGATCAGCACATCAAGTCGATGACCGAGTTCAAGCAGATCATAGGCCGCGGTACGCGTATCAACGAGGAATACGGCAAGTACTGGTTCACCATCATGGACTTCAAGAAAGCCACCGAGCTGTTTGCCGACCCCGCCTTTGATGGCGAGCCGGTGATCATTTTTGAACCGGGCAGCGGCGAATCGCCCGTCCCGCCGGATGAAATAGACGATCCGGGCGCACTTCTGGGCGACCCAGCCGATCCGCTCGACCCGGGTGAAGGAAGCGAAGAAACAGGCGGTGGCGACGGTCCCAAGCGCATCAAATACGTCATCGACAACGTCGCCGTCTCGGTTGTCGCCGAGCGCGTCCAGTATTACGGGCCAGACGGCAAACTGATTACCGAATCGCTGCGCGACTACACCCGCTCCTGCGTCGCCAAACAGTTCACCTCGCTGGATGACTTCCTCAAGCGCTGGAGCAGTGCTGAGCAAAAGAAAGCCATCATCGACGAATTGTCAGCCCAGGGCGTCATGTGGGAAGCCCTGGCCGAAGAGGTGGGCAAGAAGCAAACCGCCCCGCTCGACCCGTTCGATCTGATCTGCCATATCGCCTTTGATCAGCCGCCGCTTACCCGCAAAGAGCGCGCAGAGCAGGTGAAAAAGCGCGACTACTTCAGCAACTACGCAGGCGCGGCGCGTCAGGTGCTGGAGGCGCTGCTCGATAAATACGCCGACACCGGCGTCGAGCACATCGAAGACATCAAGATCCTGCAGCTCGACCCCTTCAGCCAGATCGGCTCACCCATCGAACTGATCAAGGCATTTGGTGGGAGGCCATCCTTCACCGCGGCTGTCCGTGACCTTGAACAAGCCATATACGGGCAGGCCCGATGACTCGGGTGATTTGCGTCAGCGCAGGGCAGCTACAAGTCAAAAAGGCCGACACCCCAATCAACCGCCGCCATCAATACCTGAACTACGGGCTGCTCTCGCTCGCAACGGTGCTGCAGCGCCACGGTTTTGATCCTGTCGTGCTCCATGGCCACTTCGAGCACCCGCAATCACTTCTACTGGAAGCGGAAAACCTGGGACTGGACGAGTCCTTACCCATCCTTATTTCCCTGCCCAGCTTCTATGCCGTGGAGTGGGCGGATCTGTTCATGCGCCAGGCCAAAGCGTTGCACCCCTCGCTCCGCTTTATTGTCGGTGGTCGCTGGGTAGTAGGTGACAATCCGGAGCGCCTCAAATCTTTGCTGCCTTTGGCCGACCGGGTGATCGCCGGTCTGGCGGAGTGGCAAATTGTCGAGTTGTTGGGTGGCACGCGAAATTCCGCAGGGTTACTGCTGGGCACCCCGGCACCACAACGCTCGCTACTGGACTACCGGCTGCTGCATCAACGCGAGCTTTACCAGCCCAGCATTGAAGTTTCACGCGGCTGCGGCATGGGCTGTAGCTTTTGTCAGGAACGCAGCGAGCGCCTGCAACCGCTCAAGCCTGCCAGGCAAGTAGTCGAGGAGCTGGCTGCGACATTACTTCGTGACAACCTGATCGAAATGACGCCGTATTTTGAAGCCTCAATGTTTGTGCCAACCAGGGGTTGGGTCGCTGAGTTCACCGGGGCCTTGTCCGAGGCTGAGCTGGAGCTGCGCTGGCGCAGTGAGGGCCGCGTCGATAACATCCGGCCCGAGCTGATGGCCGAGCTTGCCGCCACCGGCCTCACTGTGCTCGATCTGGGGCTGGAGAGCGCCAGTCTCCAGCAGTTGCAGCGGATGCAAAAAAGCAAGAAGCCACAAGGCTACCTGAACAGAGCATCCCGTCTGCTGGAAGCCTGCGCCGCTAGTGGCATCAAGGTCAAAGTGAACCTGCTGCTGTTTGCCGGCGAAACCGACGATAGTGTGGCGGAAACGCTCAACTGGCTGGATGCACGCAAGGATCTGTTCTATGGCGTATCGGTCGGGCCGGTTATCGCGTATGGCTGGCCGCAAGAGAGCGAAAGCTATTTGAACGAATTATCACAGTTTGGCGCGTCCCTCAGCCACTCGCCATGTTTCGGTGTAAACCACCTGAATCTGAGTCCGCAAATGAGCCATACTCGCGCACTTGCCGTTTCCCGTGAGATCAGCCAGCGCTACATGAATGCCGAACGTTATTACCAACTGAAGTCTTTTTCCTACTTTGCACGTGACTACCGTTACCAGGACTTTCTTGAGGATGTGGCCAATACCAGCGTGCCTCTGAGCTTCGATACATCCCGCCTCACATTGCCGGCCCGAGATGGCCGCCATTCACCTGAATTAACTGTGTAAACCACCATGTCTATCTCCAGCACCATCAAATCCATTCAGGACATCATGCGCAAGGACGTCGGCGTCGACGGCGATGCCCAGCGTGTCGGCCAGTTGGTCTGGCTACTCTTTTTGAAAATCTTTGACGACCGCGAACAGGAATGGGAGCTGCTGGACGACAGCTACCGCTCGCCCATGCCCGAGCGCTGCCGCTGGCGCAACTGGGCCGCCGACCCGGAAGGTATCACCGGCGATGAGCTGAAAGACTTTATCGATGGCCAGCTGTTCCCCACCCTGCAGAACCTGCAGGAATACAGCACCACGCCCGCCGCCTTTGTGGTGCGCAGCGTGTTTGAAGACGCCTACAACTACATGAAGTCCGGCCAGTTGATCCGCCAGGTGATCAACAAGATCCAGGAAGGGGTGGATTTCAACAAGGCGCAGGAACGTCACGCCTTTGGCGACATGTATGAACAACTGCTGCGCGATCTGCAAAGCGCGGGCAATGCCGGCGAGTTCTACACCCCGCGCCCGGTCACCGAATTCATGGTGCGCATGGTCGACCCCAAACTAGATGAAAAGGTCATGGACCCGGCCTGCGGCACCGGCGGCTTTCTTACCTGCACCATCGAGCACAAGCGCAGCCACTACGTCAAAACCGCAGAAGACGAACGCACCCTGCAGGCCAGCATCTTTGGCGTGGAGAAAAAGCCCCTGCCGCACCTGCTGGCTACCACCAACATGATCCTGCACGGCATCGAAGTGCCCAACCAGATCAGGCACGACAACACCCTGGCCCGCCCGCTCATCAGCTGGGGGCCAAGCGAGCGCGTGCACTGCATCGTCGCCAACCCGCCGTTCGGCGGCATGGAAGAAGACGGCATCGAAACCAACTTCCCCGCCGCCTTCCGCACCCGCGAAACAGCCGACCTCTTTCTGGTGCTGATCATGCATCTGCTCAAAGACGGCGGCCGCGCCGCCGTGGTACTGCCGGACGGCTTTCTGTTTGGCGAAGGCATCAAGAGCCGCATAAAGGAAAAGCTGCTTACCGAATGCAACCTGCACACCATCGTTCGTCTGCCCAACGGCGTGTTCAACCCCTATACAGGCATCAAAACCAACCTGCTGTTCTTCACCAAGGGCACACCCACCAAAAACGTCTGGTTCTATGAGCACCAGTACCCGGCAGGCTACAAGAGCTACTCCAAAACCAAGCCCATGCGCATCGAAGAGTTCGCCACCGAGCAGGCCTGGTGGGGCAACGAAGTCGACGGCTTTGCCAGCCGCGAAGAGAACGAATTCGCCTGGAAGGTCAGCCTGGACGAACTCAAGGCACGCAACTGGAACCTGGACTGCAAAAACCCGCATATCGGCGAACAAATCAGCCACGACCCGGACGAGCTGCTGCGCAAGTACGCCAACCTGCAAGACGAAATCAGCGACCTGCGCGATCAGCTCAAAGCAGTGCTGGCCGAAGCCCTGGAGCGCCAGGCATGACCGCGTTGCTCACCGACAACCTGCCGCTGCTGGCTGGCGCCCCCAACGGCATCAAAAAGCTGCGTGAGCTGATTCTGGAGCTGGCGGTGCGTGGCAAATTGGTGCCGCAGGATCCGAATGATGAGCCGGCGCGTGAGTTGCTGAAGCGGATTACCGAGGAAAAGGCGCGGTTGGTGGCAGAAGGCAAGATCAAGAAAGCAAAGCCTACAAATGAAGATTTAACCGAGATTTCCTACGAAATACCCTCTACTTGGGCAGTGGCCTCGTTGGGACAGGTTGTGGAGATCGTGCGCGGTATCACTTTCCCTGCAAGCGAGAAATCAAAAGAGCCTGAGCCCGGCCGTGTTGCGTGTCTGCGAACCGCAAACGTGCAAGACGAGATTGAATGGGATGACCTTCTCTACATTCGAGAAAGCTTCGTCTCTCGTCATGATCAGTACGTGGAACCTCATGACATAGTGATGTCGATGGCGAACAGCCGGGAGCTTGTTGGGAAGGTTGCACTGATCGGCGCTGAGCTGAAGCAAAAAACAACATTTGGTGGCTTCCTCGGTGTTTTGCGACCGGTGCTAATCGAACCGCGATTTGTTATGGCATTACTGCGCACCCCGCATGCGCGTGGCGCCTTGATTGATAGCGCAAGTCAGACTACGAACATCGCAAACGTATCGCTGGGGAAGTTAAGGCCATTACCGTTTGCAATCCCCCCCCTCACCGAACAACACCGCATCGTCACCAAAGTAGATGAACTGATGGCCCTCTGCGACCGGCTGGAAGCCCAGCAGGCCGACGCCGACAGCGCCCACGCCCAACTGGTGCAAGCGCTGCTCAACAGCCTGACCCAAGCCAGCGACGCCGACGACTTCGCCCAAAGCTGGCAGCGCCTGGCCGAACACTTCCACACCCTGTTCACCACCGAGCCCAGCATCGACGCCCTCAAACAAACCCTGCTGCAACTGGCAGTGATGGGAAAACTGGTGCCGCAAGATCCCTGCGATGAGCCGGCCGGTGAGTATGTAAGCCGGATTCAAATAGAGAAGCAGCGCGTTCTAGCCCAACCCAAAGCAAGGAAGCAAAAAGTTCTCGACACTGCCTCCCGCCCGGAGCCTCCATTTGAAGCTCCTACCGGGTGGAGCTGGCAAGTCGTTGATGACTTATTGCATGTCACCGGAGGTGTGACCCTTGGCCGCAAGCTTAGAGACCGTAAGCTCGTATCTTTGCCGTATCTCCGAGTAGCAAATGTACAACGCGGTCACTTGGAGCTAGCGCAGATAAAGGAAATCGAAGTTCCGGAAGACGAAGTCGAGAAGTATCAGCTACAAGACGGGGACCTGCTCATTACCGAAGGAGGTGATTGGGACAAGGTTGGACGCACTGCGGTCTGGCGTAGCGAGCTTCCTGACTGTCTCCATCAGAACCACGTGTTCCGAGCACGTTCAATGATTCCCGACTGGGAGCCACGCTGGGCCGAGATGTATTTGAACTCAGCCTCAGCAAGAGAATATTTCGCGGGCTCGTCAAAGCAAACAACGAACCTTGCTTCTATAAACATGACTCAACTTCGGGCATGCGCATTTCCAGTTCCGCCACTCCCAGAACAGCATCGCATCGTCGCTAAAGTCGATCAACTGATGACCCTGTGCGACCAACTGAAAGCCCGAATCAGCCAAGCGCAGCAACTGCACTCGGACCTCGCCGCTGCGTTAATCGCAGAGTCTCTCAACGAAAAGACACCTGCTAATGAACACAACGCGTCACCAAAAGAAGCCCGGGCATTGCTTGGCGCTGAGATCCTGTATGCCCTTGACGGAGAACAACACACAGGTCGGGTGAAGCTGCAAAAGGTCATTTCCCTCACTGAGCACGCAGCCAAACTAAAGGAAATTCAAAGCAACGAGCATCGCTTTGCCGCCGGCCCGCATGACCCAGCCTTGATGCGCGAACTAGCAGACGAGCTGGAGGCTCGACACTGGTTCGCCGAACGCCGCCGAGATAACGGAAAACGCTATGAGTACCAGCCCCTAAGCAAGGCTGGCGAGCATCGCCGCATTTACGAAAAGCTGTGGAGTGACGAGCAACGCCGGTGTGTGGACGCAATCCTGAACTTGGTACGCAGTTGGGATACCGCTCGTTGCGAGCGGGTTTCCACCCTGTATAGCGCGTGGAATGACCTGTTAATCGAAGGCAAACCATGCAGCGATGACAACATCCTGCGTGAAGTCACCCAACGCTGGCACGACAGCAAGCGGCAATACACCGATGCTGTATGGCGTTCCGAGCTTCAATCAATGAAACAGCATACAGTTTTGCTTCCGTCTGGGTTTGGCAGGCGAACGACTGGTGGCACGCTCACGTTACCCGGTTTTGAATAAATTCGATGCGTTACTTAAAGCCGATGACCTACACGGAAGTACAAGAGGAGAATGGATGCAAACTAATGAATTGTCATTTGCGGGAAAGTTTGACAACGGCCTGAGTAAAGTTCTCTGTATCGCGCTGCGAGGACTCAAATTTGCTCTGTTATGGCTGATGGGCCTGATGATGCTGAGCCTCTTGCCATTTGTGATTTTTGAATACAGCGAGGGGTTGTCAGACCTGTCATTGCTGGAGTGGCTGTTCATGCCATTGATGTGTTTACTTCTATGGCGCCACATCCACTACTCCAAGCATTTTGGCGTGGGATTTTGGGGAGGGCTCAGCCGCATACTTATCTTTGTAGGTCTGCTAACCGTAGTCGAAGTACTCGTGTTCGATGAGGCCGTTGGGATGATTGCAAGCTGCGACTTCACCGATGAGGGAATCCCCAACATGCAATCCATCGTCAACTACCTGGCGGTGCACAATCCACTGCCAGCACCTCTGTACTACGGGTTGTTCTTAGCCACATTTTTTCTTTCAGCACCTTATCAAGCCAAGGTCCCTGCGGATAACAAAAAGCCTGAAAAAAACGAACCTCTTCCTCCCACAGCAGCCCAGACCAGGCAGGAACCTACTGTATGAAATCAATACCTGTCTTGCTTACCACTATGGCGTTGATGCTATCGACACAGATCAGCAGCGCCAATACCGATCCAGACCGCTTAGCTAAAGGCTGCGTTGAGCTACTGCAAATCTACAACAAACACGAGGATCAGCGCTTTGCTGCTTCACTCACGACATCGCTTTCAGAAGCCACTCGGGCAGGTTACTGCCGTGGGGTGATTGATGAGTACAACCGCCATCACGAATGTGACAGCCCCAGCTGGTACGACCAAGCTGCCGTCATTGCCAAGCACGCGCATGAGGAAAGCGATACTCAAACTACTGACTCACTAATGGCAAAAGCTTGTGGCGGTTGAGCAACGACTAACTCTGCCTCAAGCAGTTGAACGGCTGTTCGGCATCCCCCTCGCCCACCACGCTGTTCTGCGCAACGCAGTTAATACTCTGGTCAGAGCAATGAGTCAGGCCAAGATACTGCATTTGGCAGAGAACGAGATTAGTCACACCAATGGCGGGCGCAAGCGCTGGACGTTACCTGAGCGGGAGCTGACCACTCTATCCAATGCGATTGTGCTGCAAGGCATCTTCGGAGAGCCAAAAACCGTCATCCGCCTATTCACCCATCCAAAGCGGCGCAATGAGTATGCAGATTGGGCAAAAAGCCTACTGCTTGAACGACAGTCGGTAGCCAACATTGGGTTAATCAATCACGAGATACTGAGGCTACTGGAACAGATCACCTCGAATGCGGACCTCAAGACAGAGCGACTGCCCAACCCTTTCGACAACACCTTGCCGCAAATGGGTCTGAGCGAGTACGGCGGTAACCTGCTCAAAACACTAGCTTGCCAAACCGCCGCGCTATCCACTGGCGACAGCATGATGGCTCACTACCTGAACGGCGAGCTGGAACAAGCAAACGACGCCGCGTGCCGCCTGCAGACCGATAACCCGCTATTACTGCAATATCGTCAACTGATTACCCGCACTTACGAAGAGGCAAAAGAGTTCGATGCTTTGCTGGACGAATGGCGATGAACGGTCTTGGTAGTGGAATCCACAACTAAATACTGGCTCCGTCATTACAAAGGAGCCAGTCATGACCGCTATAGAAAAAATTCTCTCGAACAGTTCTTATCAGATCAGCTCTTGTTACTACGCCAAAGCTATCGAAATTGATCAGGCCCTGCGCAAGGGGACCCCGTTCACCGCACTAGGCGGCAAGCGAGTGCGGTGCCGCAGCGGGCTGGTGCGTTTCAAACTCGGTAAGGGCTGGCGCTTACTATATGCCTTGACTGCTAGCGGCTACGAGCCGCATAGCCTGGTCAGTCGTCAGTGTTTCGAACGCGAACTGAAGCGAAGGCGGGCTATCTAGCCCCAACAAGCTCAATTCAAAGGAAAAACACCATGACTGCAATCATTGCATTGAAAAAACCATTACTGGACGCCGATGGTCTCAACCTCGAGATCAGCAAACTAGACTTTGCACGCCTAAAACACAAGTACACCCAGTCATCAGAAGCAGAAATGACGGCTGAGCAGTGGGATGCGGCAGAGCTTGAATATCGTCGTTTTCTGACCCTGAAAAGCCTTTATCCGTCTGTCTCGCTGGTGCCAAGCAAACAGATCGACTCGATCTGGCATGCCCACATTCTGGACACACGTGCGTATCGTGAAGACTGCCATCAGGTATTTGGCCGCTTTATTGACCATTACCCGTACTTCGGCATCTACGGCGAGGAAGATTATCAGAACCTGAAGAACGCCTTCGCTCATACCGCAGCCCTCTACGTTGAACACTTCGGCGCCTACCCCGGTGGCGGCAAGGAAGAACAAGCAATGCGCTGCCAGGACCATGCTTGTCATGTACCGACAGAATGCGCCTGTCGCGTGGAAGGCGCCTGTAAGTAAGCATTCCTAAAACCCGGAGACTTCAACATGCAAAAGCAAACTATTGCCAAAAACAGCAACACATCAGCACCGAGCAATAAAACCAACGTGCCTAACCTGCCGAGTAAGACGGGGAACAAGTCCGGTAGCGGTCGCGGCAACAACCCAGCAAAAAAGAAGAGTTAACCTAGGCGCAGGTTAGCCAAAGGCTACCGGAGTCGCTCCGGTAGCCTTTTTATCGCCTCACCAACTCACACAACCGCCCCACCCCATCAATAATCGCCGGCGTCGGGCGCACCAGCAGGTCGCTGTCCAGCACGTACAGGCGTTGCTGTTCAACGGCGGCCAGTTGCGGGAAGCGGCGCCATTCGTCGAGCCAGCGCTCGGCGGTGATGCCGGCGTCGGCCAGGGCGATGATGGTGTCGGGGTTGGCGACCAGCACCCCTTCGCGGCCTACCTGCGGGGCCAGGCCGGTGAGATCGGCGAAAACGTTGTCGGCGCCGCAGAGGCTGAGGGCGTCGGACAGCAGTTGATCGCCGGCAACGGTGTACAGCGGGTTATCCCAGAGCTGCAGGAACACGCGTGGCGGGTTTGCGCCCTGCTGCGCGCGCAGTTGATCAAGCTGGCTGTTGAAGCTGCTGGCAAGTGCGGCGGCTTGCGCTTTACGGTCGAGCAGCTCGCCCAGTTGCAGGGTCATGTCGTCGATATCATCGAGCCGCTGGGGGTCAAACTCGGCAACCGGGATATTCCAGCTGCGCAGGCGCTCAAGTAGTGCCGGAGGGTTACCGCTGGTCCAGGCAAGCACCAGATCAGGGTGTGTGGCTACGATGCGTTCGGCAGACAGTGTGCCGTAGCTGCCAACGCGTGCGACCTTATCAAGTTCGCCGTGCAGCTGACCGTCATCCAGCACACCCACCAGTTGGCTGCGAGCATCGAGCTGCAACACCATGTCGGTCAGAAAGGGGGCAATGCTGACCACCCGTTCGGCGGCGCCCAGCGGCGCAGCCAGCCAGCACAGCAGGCAAAGGCCGGCCAGCAGGCGCATTCAGTCGACCCAGGCGGACGGCGGACGGTACAGCAGCATGACACCGAGACTGACGATCACCAGCAGCACCAGCGGGATGATCTCGCCCACACAGAAGTAGTGCACCAGCGCGACCAGCGCCGGCAGGGCCGCAGCACTCAGGCCCAGGCTCTGCAGGCGATGCAGGCTGGCCCAGGCGCCAGCGGCTTCATCGCTGGTGCCCAGCGCATCGACGCGAATCAGCGCGCGCTTGTACAGCCGGAAGCGCCACAGCGTCAGCAACAGCGTGGCCATGCCGAAGGCGAACAGCGGTACGGCAGCGGCGTCGAACAGGCCGTTCCAGTCGCCCAGCACCATGACCAGCAGAATCGGCAGCAGCAACACGGCAGCGCTGAGCATACGCCAGACGCTGCGCAGGGTGCGCCAGTGGGGTTTGGGATCAAACATCGCCGGGCTCGGTTTCAGCCTGGTGCAGTTGGCCCAGCATGTGGCCCAGCTTGCCGGCCTTGGTGGCCAGGTACTTGGCGTTGTGCGGGTTCTTGCCAAACTGCAGCGGCAGACGCTGGGCCACCTCAACGCCAAAGCCCTGAATCGCCTTGACCTTGCGCGGGTTGTTGGTGAGCAGCTTCAGGCTGGTGATGCCCAGATGATCAAGCATCGGCTTGCAGATGCCGTAGTCGCGCTGATCGGCGCCAAAGCCCAGCAGTTCGTTCGCTTCGACGGTATCGGCGCCGCCATCCTGCAGGTGGTAGGCGCGGATCTTGTTCATCAGACCGATGCCACGGCCTTCCTGGCGCAGGTACAGCAGCGCGCCACGACCTTCGTCGGCGATAGCCTTGAGCGCGGCTTCCAGCTGAAAGCCGCAGTCACAGCGCAGGCTGAACAGCGCATCGCCGGTCAGACATTCGGAGTGCAGGCGCCCGAGGACCGGCTGGCCATCAGACACATTACCCATCGTCAGCACCACATGCTCCTTGCCGGTCGCTTCTTCCAGGAAGCCGTGCATGGTAAATGTTCCCCACTGGGTGGGCAGCTGAGATGAAGCAACAAAGGTGACTGTCACACCGGTCTCCTGTACAGCCTTTGCAAAAAAAGGGCTGCCATATTAGCAGGAGAAGGCCGCGTGGGCGATCTGTGCGTTGCCTGGATAGTTGCGGTGAATGCCCAAGAGTGCGCTGAACCGAGCCGGCTCTGCGCTCAGAACTTGCGCTCAAGCATTAACAGATTGTCGCGCTCGTCCATGCGCACCCGGCTGAGCCAGCTCATACCCAGCAGCACGTCCAGTGGATAGGCACCGTCGAGCACCACGCCCTGCACATTGGTCAGCTCGATTTCGCCCACTTTGACCCGCGCCAGCGAGACCCGATAACCATCGACCGCACCGCTGGCGGTGGTGGCGCGAATCGGCGTGCCGATTAGCTGGTAATCAATACCCATGCGCCGCGCCTGGTTGGCGTTCATGGCGACGCTGGTGGCGCCCGTATCGACCATGAAGACGGTGTGGTGGCCGTTGATGGAACCGGTCACCCGAAAGTGGCCGCCCTCGCCACGCGGGATGCTCACCTGCTGCCGTTCGGTCTGGGCAAAGCCTTCGGTGTACTCGCGTTGCAGGCCGAACTGGCGGGTCTGGCCGTCGATGCGCAGCGTGGCGGTGTTACTGTCAGAGGCGACCAGCTCGACGCCCTGCACGGCGGGCTTGCCGACACGCAGCATGTGGCGCGCGCCGTCGATATTGACCACCGCGGCATTGGGGAACAGACCCACCACCCGAACATCGGACGCCGCCTGCAGCGCACTGGCGCCCAGCAGCAGAGAGCAGCCCAGCAGGGCTGCCAGAGGAGAAGTTCTGCGTGGTTGAGCCATTGAGATATCCTTTCCGCAATGCCAGAGGAGGGCTACACCATAGCCAATAGCCACTCGCCCAGCAACAGCACCAGCAGCGCCATGACGCCGGCAATCACATCATCGAGCATGATGCCCAGCCCGCCGCCAACCCGACGATCGACCCAACCAATCGGCCAGGGCTTCCAGATATCGAACAGGCGGAACAGCGCAAAGCCGGCGAGCAGCCAGGCCCAGCCGGTTGGCGCCAGCCAGAGCGCAATCCACAGACCGACAAACTCGTCCCAGACGATGCCGCCGTGATCGTGCACCCCCAGATCCGCTGCGGTGCGGTGACACAACCAGATACCCAGCAGCGTGGAGAGCAGAATAACCAGTGCATAGCCGCCCAGTGGCAGCTGTTGCCAGAGCAGCACAAAGGGCAGCGCCGCCAGCGTGCCCCAGGTGCCGGGCGCGGGCCGAATGGCGCCGCTGCCAAAACCGAAGGCGAGAAAGTGGATGGGGTTGCGCCACACCGAGGCGGGTGTGGATTCGTGCGTGTCAGTCATCCTGACTCCTGAAATGTTGATAACCACCGGGGCCGTCTACTGGCCGCATACCGAGCCCCAGGTCCAGCTGCACACCCTGCCCGGCTTGCACCTGACCAATCACGCTGACCCGCTGACCGGCCTGGCGCCAGCGCTGGATTTGCCCCCGCGCAGCGCGCGGTAGGGTGAAAAGCAGTACGTAATCATCCCCGCCGCGCAACATCCAGTCCAGTTGCTGACGTTCTGGCCAGCTGCGCAGCGCATCGGACATGGGTAGTTGCGGGCCGTTGATCTGCAGGCACACGCCGCTGGCCTTGGCGATATGCGCCGCATCGGCCAGTAGCCCGTCGGAGACGTCCAGTCCGGCACTGGCGTGACCGCGCAGCAAGGCGCCCAATGCCAACTGCGGCAATGGGCGCCAGAAGCGTTGGTGCAGGTAGTTCTGCTCGGCCATGGGCAACCCAGCAGGCAGAGCCTGCCCCAGCACGACAGCCAAGCCGGCGGCACCGTCACCCAGACAACCGCCAACGCACAGCAGATCTCCGGGCCGCGCGCCACTGCGGGTCAGCGCCTGAGCGGCAGGCACCTGGCCGAAGACCGTGACGCCAATATTCAAGGGGCCACGGGTGGTATCGCCACCAATCAGGTTGATACGACAATCGCGCGCCGCATCGCCCAGGCCGGCAGAGAACGCCTGCAACCAGCCCGCCTCGGCCTGCGGCAAGGTCAGCGCCAGGGTAAAGCCCAGAGGTTCGGCGGCCATGGCAGCAAGATCGCTGACGGCTACGGCAAGGGCGCGGTAGCCCAGCTCGGCGGGGGGTCCATTGACGGGGAAGTGAACACCCTCGACCAGGGTGTCGGTAGAAATGACCAGCTGCTGACCAGCAGCCGGTTGCAGCAGCGCGGCATCGTCACCGATGCCCAGGGCGACCGCCCCGCTGGCTGCGGCCCGCTGCAGTCGCTCGGTGCGAAAGTAGCGGGCAATCAGGTCAAACTCGTCCAGCGCCATGGCCGGGCGATCAACGTCCCTTGCGGGCAGCGTTGACCTCAGCCTTGCGCAAACGCGGTGCCAGCTTATCGAGGATGCCGTTGACGTACTTGTGACCGTCGGTGGCGCCAAAGGACTTGGCCAGCTCGATGGCTTCGTTGATCACCACGCGGTACGGCACGTCGATGCGCTTGAGCAGCTCGTACACGCCCAGACGCAGGACCGCCAATTCGATAGGGTCGAGCTCCTTGATATCGCGATCCAGCACCACGCCCAGCTCACCGTCGATGTCGCCGAGGTTGCGCGGCACGCCGGTCAGCAGCTCGTGGAAGTAGGCGCCATCCACCTTGCTGAAGTCGTTGTCGGTACGAAACTGCGCCTCGATGTCGAAGATCGGCAAATCGGCCATGTGCCAGGCATACAGCGCCTGCAGAGCCAGACTGCGGGCCTTGCGACGGGCCGATGCCTTGGGGCGACCGGCGGTGCCAGAACTCTGCTGACCGTCCATCAGGCCTCCAGCTGCTTGATCACGCTGACCATCTCAAAGGCAGACATGGCCGCCTCTGCGCCCTTGTTGCCGGCCTTGGTGCCGGAGCGCTCGATGGCCTGCTCGATGCTGTCAACCGTCAGTACGCCAAAGGCAACCGGGATGCCGTATTCCAGCGATACCGCGCCAACGCCTTTCACGCATTCACCGGCAACGTATTCAAAATGCGGCGTACCGCCACGGATAACCGCGCCGAGGGTCACGATGGCATCGTATTGCTTGAGGTCGGCCACTTTCTTGACCATCAGCGGGATTTCAAAGGCGCCGGGCACGCGGATGATGGTGATGTCGGACTCTTTCACGCCGTGGCGCTTGAGTGAGTCTACAGCGCCCTCGACCAGGCTCTCGACGACAAAGCTGTTGAACCGGCCAACAACCAGTGCATAGCGGCCTTGGCCAGTTACAAAATCGCCTTCGATGGTACGGATAGCAGTCATGGGCACTCTCTCTGTGTAAAGAACCGGCAGGGCTCTCGGCGCTGCCGTAAATCAAATGGGTGAAGAAAACTAGCTGCGTTGCCATCGCTGCGTTAAAAACAGACTCAGAATGCTCATTTACAACTCGTAAACTCCGCTTCTTCGCCTGTTTTTGCCTTGCGCTGGCTGCCTCGCCTACGTTTTCTAAAAAATTGGTCAATCGCAGGGCAGGTATTCTACTACTTCCAGGTCAAAGCCGGATATGGCGTTGAACTTCATCGGCGCAGACAGCAGGCGCATCTTGCGCACGCCCAGATCACGCAGAATCTGCGAACCGGCCCCAACCGTATTGTAGGTCGTAGGACGGCGAGCCACCGGCTTGCCCTCGCCCAGGTTGGCCACGTGGTCCAGCAGCGCCTCGGCATTAACCTGATTACCCAGCAGCAGCA
Source organism: Pseudomonas abyssi (assembly GCF_003444685.1). NCBI lineage: Bacteria > Pseudomonadati > Pseudomonadota > Gammaproteobacteria > Pseudomonadales > Pseudomonadaceae > Pseudomonas > Pseudomonas abyssi. The sequence continues at coordinate 47,285 of NZ_LMAZ01000011.1, forward strand.
CCACACCGCGCCCTTCAGCCGCCACACGGCGCATGGCCTCCTGCAGGCTCCAGCGGCCCGGCTCGGGCACCAGGAACAAGTCACGCAGCGGGTCGACATTGTGTACCCGCACCAGCGTCGGCTCCTCGGGCTGGATGTCGCCCAGGGTCAGCGCCATGTGCACGACATCATCGGTGCGGTCACGGTAGGCCACCAGATTGAACTCGCCCAGCTCGCTGCTCAGCAGCTTCTCTTCGGCGCGCTCAACCGTGCGCTCGTTGAGCAGGCGGTAGTGAATCAGGTCGGCAATGGTGCCGATCTTGATGTTGTGCTGCTTGGCGAACTCTTCCAGCTCCGGGCGACGGGACATGCTGCCATCGTCGTTCATGATCTCGCAGATCACCGCCGACTCGCCAAAGCCGGCCATACGGGCCAGGTCACAGGAGGCTTCGGTGTGGCCGGCACGCGCCAGCACGCCACCGGGCTGGGCCATCAGCGGGAAGATGTGGCCCGGGCTGACGATGTCCTCGGCCACGGCATTGGCAGCCGCGGCAGCCTGCACAGTGCGTGCACGGTCAGCGGCGGAAATGCCGGTGCTGACGCCAACCGCCGCCTCGATGGACACGGTGAACTTGGTACCAAAACCCGAGCCGTTGCGCTGCACCATCAGCGGCAGCTTTAGGCGCTCGCAGCGCTCCAGGCTCATCGGCATGCAGATCAGGCCACGGCCGTAGCGCGCCATGAAGTTGATGTGCTCAGCCTGACAGGCTTCACCGGCCATGATCAGATCGCCTTCGTTCTCGCGGTCTTCGTCATCCATCAGGATGACCATCTTGCCGGCGCGAATATCTTCGATCAGTTCTTCGATGCTGTTGAGTTTCATCCGGCCCTCCGGGGGCAGGTTAATCAGGATTTGAGGAAACCGTTCTCGGCCAGAAAGGCCATGCTGATGCCGCCAGCGGTCGGCTCTGCGGCCTTCTCGCCGAGCAGCAGACGCTCCAGATAGCGGGCGATCAGGTCCACTTCCAGATTGACGATGGTGCCGGGCTGGTAGTCGCCCATGACGGTTTCCTGCAGGGTGTGCGGAACAATGTTCAGGTGGAAGACAGCGCCTTCCACTGCGTTGACGGTCAGACTGGTGCCATCAACGGTAATCGAGCCTTTTTCGGCGATGTACTTCGCCAGCTCGGCCGGCGCTTCCACACGGAAGTGCCAGGAGCGGGCATCCTGGTGCAGCGACAGTACCTTACCGACGCCGTCGACATGGCCGCTGACCAGGTGGCCACCGAGCCGGGTGGTCGGCGTCAGGGCTTTTTCCAGGTTGACCCGACTGCCCGGCTTCAGTGACGCCAGGGCAGTACGGCGAATGGTCTCCTGGCTGACATCGGCCCAGAAGCCGTCACCGGGCAATTCAATGGCCGTCAGGCAGACGCCGTTGACCGCGATGCTGTCGCCCAGTTTGACGTCGCCCAGATCCAGCTTGCCAGTGCGCACGTAAAGACGCACATCACCGCCCTGGGGCTGCATGCTCTGAATCTGGCCAACCGCTTCGATAATACCGGTAAACATGAATTGCCTCGTTTTTGCCGTTGCCGGTCAGGAGACCAGCAGACCCAGACCGTAAACAGCGACAAAGCCGAAGGCGAAGGCCATCAGCAACAGTCCAAAGCTGCGCAGGTAGGTCATGAATGTCAGGCCGGGCATCTTGCTCATGGCAACGATACCGGCAGCGGAGCCAATTATAAGCAGGGAACCACCCACACCAACAGCGTAGGTCAGCCCCATCCACTCGGCGACGTTCATGTGCAGGTCCGCTTTCAGCAGTGCAGCAGTCAGCGGCACGTTATCGATCAGCGCCGAGAGCATGCCCATCAGGAAGTTGGCGGCCATCGGCGGCATGAGGTCATACAGCGAGGTCAGACTCTGCAGCGTGCCGATGTACTGCAGCATACCGACCAGCAGCAGCACGCCGAGGAAGAACAACAAGGTCTCAAACTCGATCACCCGGATGTATTCCAGAATCGGATCGTTGTCGATGTCTTCGTTGAAAAAGCGCGCAATCAGGAACATCAGCGCCAGGCCGGTCAGGAAGGTCAGCACCGGCGGAATGGCAAAGAACAGGCTGAGCAGAATGGTCGCCACAATGGTGACCAGAAACAGCCCGCCAATCACCTGATCGACACCGCGCAGCTCGTGCAGCTCGCTGCGCTCGATGATCACCTCATCGCCCATGCCGATCGACAGCAGCGCCGCCAGCAGCAGCACGGCCAGCAGCGCCGGGGCGCTGAGCAGCAGCAGGTTGGTGATCTCGACCTTGTCGGCCATGAAGATCATCAGCGTGGTCACGTCACCGGTGATCATCGCCACGCCGCCGGAGTTCACCGCGAACACCACCAAGGTGGCGAAGCGCAGCATCTTGCGCAGCTCAAGGTTAAGGCTGAGCACCAGCGCCACCGACACCAGAGTGGCGGTGATGTTGTCGGCAATCGAGGAGAACACAAAGCAGAAGCCGCCGGTCAAAAACAACAGCTTGCGCTCGGTGATGCGGCCGGGAAGGATGCGGTAAATGACGTTCTCGATCAGCCCCTTCTTGTTCAGGTAAGCCACAAACGTCATGGTTGCCAGCAGAAACAGCCAGAGGCTGGCGATATCGGTGATGTTTTCGTTTAGCGCCTTTTGCACTTCGCCGCGAACGGCGTCGCTCGGCGCGGCAATAAACAGCACCAGCCAGGACAGCGCGCCGAACAGCAGCACCACCTTGGCCTTATTTACATGAATGACTTCTTCAAGCACCACGCCCAAAAAGGCGACCACTGCCATCGCCAGGAGCAGTATCTGTACGCTGCTTTGCATTTGCTAACACTCTCAGGAAGGAAAAATCGGGCGTGCAGTGATGCGCCAGTCCTGGCCTATGGCTCGCATATCGGTGACGGCGACGTCCATCGCCTCGCTCATGCTCTCGAAGGGGAGCTGCATCAGGGGCCGCGCCTGGCTTCCCAGCAGGCGCGGCGCCATATACACAATCAGTTCATCGACCAGGCCGGCACGCCAGAAGGCGCCCGACAGCCCGGCGCCAGCCTCGACCAGCACCTCGTTGCAGCCGCGCTCGGCGAGGGTCCGCAACACGGCGTGCAGATCGACCTTGCCGTCGGCACCGGGGACCGCCAGCAGCTCGCTGCCAACGGCCAGATAATCATCGGCAGCCTGCTCGGCGCTGGTACTGATCACCAGCGTGGGGCCTGCCTCACGGAAAAAACGTTGCTCCAACGGCACCCTGCGCAAACTGTCGATCAGCACGCGCAGGGGTTGTCGCTCGGCGGCGGCCGCCGCCTCGTCTGGCGGCAGCCCCAGCTCACTGGCGCGCACGGTCAGCGCCGAGTCATCCAGCAGCACGCTATCGGCACCGCTGACCACCGCGCCGCTGCGCGCCCGCAGGCGCTGCACGTCGGCCCGGGCCGCCGGCCCGGTAATCCACTTGCTTTCGCCGCTGGCCATGGCGGTGCGCCCGTCCAGGCTCATCGCCAGCTTGACGCGTACCCAGGGCAAGCCCTGCTGCATGCGCTTGATAAAACCGGGGTTGAGCGCCCGCGCCTGATCTTCCAGCAGCCCGCACTCGACCGCGATACCCGCCTCACGCAGCCGCTGCAGGCCGTTGCCGGCCACCTGGGGGTTGGGGTCCTGCATGGCCGCGACCATGCGCGCCACACCGGCCTTGATCAGCGCATCGGCGCAGGGCGGGGTCTTGCCAAAGTGACTGCAGGGCTCAAGGGTGACATAGGCGGTGGCGCCGCGGGCGCGCTCGCCGGCCTGGGCCAGGGCGTTGACCTCTGCGTGCCCTTCACCCGCGCGCACGTGCCAGCCCTCGCCGACCACTTCGCCATCGACCACCAGCACACAGCCGACGCGCGGGTTGGGCTCGGTGGTATAGAGACCGCGTTCGGCCAGCATCAGTGCACGGCTCATCCAGCTGCGGTCAGCAGCGCTCCACTCAGGCATCGCTGTCGTCCTGCTCGCGGCGCGACAGGCGCTCGATTTCTTCACGGAACTGATTCAGATCCTGGAAGCGGCGATACACGGAGGCAAAGCGGATGTAGGCGACTTCATCGAGCTGCTTGAGCTCGCGCATCACCATCTCGCCGACGGTCATGGCCTTGACCTCACGCTCGCCCGTGGCACGCAGCCGGTGCTTGATATGGCCGATAGCGGCTTCGATCTGCTCGACGCTGACCGGGCGCTTTTCCAGCGCGCGCTGGAAACCGGCGCGCAGCTTGTCTTCGTCGAAAGGCTGTCTGCGACCGTCCTGCTTGATCACCCGGGGCAATACCAGCTCTGCCGTCTCGAACGTGGTGAAGCGCTCCTGGCAGGCCAGGCATTCGCGGCGCCGACGCACCTGATCACCTTCGGCTACCAGGCGCGAGTCGATCACCTTGGTGTCATGGGCACCACAGAACGGACAATGCATGCAGGATTTCCCGAGCGGATAAAAAACGGCCTACATAGTACTCCTTTGTAGGCCGGGGATAAAATGTATCAGTTTATTACCCAGGCCGCCGTCGGATGGCGGCCTGGGTCGTATCAGGCCAAGGCCTGCAACCAGCTGTCACGTAGCCGCCGCTTGGCCACCTTGCCGTTGTCATCGCGCGGCAGGCTGTCGACCACTTCCACCCGCTTGGGCACCTTGTAGCCGGCCATGTGCTTGCGGATAAACGCCTGTACCTGAGCGGCACTGACCTGCCCGCCGGGGCTGGCGACCACAGCCATCAACGACTCACCGTACTCGGCATCCGGCACACCGAACACCGCGCAATCAGTGACCCCCTCCAGGGTGATCAGCACATGCTCAATTTCCGCCGGGTAGATGTTTACGCCACCGGAAATGACCATGTCCGACTGCCGGTCACAGACGTACAGATAGCCTTCGGCGTCCAGATAGCCGATGTCACCCACCGTGGCCAGATCGTCCAGCCCGGCCTTACTGCGCGCGGCCTCGTTATTCAGATAGGTAAAGTCCGGCACCATGGGCTGGCGCACGTAGATCACGCCCGGCTCGCCTACACCACACTCGCGGCCGTCTTCGCTGACGATACGAATGCGCGTGTCCGCAATCGGCCGGCCCACACTCCCCGGCTTGCGACGGGCGGATTGCGGGTCCTGCAGGGTCACCATGCCGGTCTCGCTGGAGGCGTAGGTTTCAAAGATGACATCGCCCCACCAATCGAGCATTGCCTGCTTCACTTCTGGGGCGCAGGGGGCGCCGGTGGAGGCGACAAAGCGCACCGACGACAGGTCGTATTTGGCGCGCACGGCCTCGGGCAGACGGAGCAGCCGTACGTACATGATCGGCACCAGATACACCACCTCGATGCGGTGCTGCTGGATCAGCGCCAACGCCTGCTCGGCGTCGAAGCGCGGCATCACCACCAGCACCTGTGCCTGCTGAATGGCCTGCTGGGTGAAGGACGTGGGGGCGCTGTGATACAGCGGCGCGGTCACCATGGCGCGGACACCGGGCGTAATGCCCCAGGCGATGCGGCACAGCTCGCGCATACCTTCAGCCATCTGAGCGCGCAGCTCTGGCGGCGGTGCCAGGCGCACCACGCCCTTGGGCCGCCCGGTGGTGCCGGAGGTGTAGGCCATGTGGGCGCGCGGCGTGCGCTCAGGCCCGTCATAGGGCGCCTGCTGTGCAAGCCAGCGCTCGTAGTCGCGCGGCTCGCCGGCGCCGCCATCGACCACCAGCACCGCCACTCCAGCGGGGACGGCATCGTCCAGGGACGCCAGCAGGTCGGCCTCGACAATCAGCACCTTGGCGGCCGAGTCGTTCAGCAGGTACGCCACCTCGTCCGCCTTGAAGTGCCAGTTGATCGGGCAGTAGTAACAGCCGGCCGTCTGGCAACTTTGAATGGCATCGATAAACACCGGGCCGTTGCGCAGCATCACGGCAATCACATCACCGTCTGCCACGCCCAGGCGCGCCAGACCACCCGCCAGCCGCAGCGCGCGCTCGGCCACCTCATCACCGCTGCGACGCAGGTTGCCGCAGATGAGTTCAGCGCTCATCAGCGTGCTCCGTAAGGTGTGGAGATCGCCGCCAGACGCTGCTGCGCCTCATGGTATTCACGCTCGAGCTGGGCAACCGCCTCGGCGGTTGAAGTCACCTTGCCGATGCTGCCCACGCCCTGACCTGCGCCCCAGATATCGCGCCAGGCCTTGCTCTTGCTGCTGCCGCCGGAGCCGAACTTCATGGTGCTCTTGTCACCCTCGGGCAGGTTGTTCGGGTCCATGCCGGCGTTGACGATGCTCGGCTTGAGGTAGTTGCCGTGCACGCCGGTGAACAGGTTGCTGTAAACGATATCGTCAGCGCTGGTATCGACCAGCATCTGCTTGTAAGCCGGATCGGCGTTGGCTTCGTGCGTGGCAATAAAGCGGGTGCCCATGTACGCGAGGTCGGCCCCCATGGCCTGGGCCGCGAGAATCTGCTCGCCCTTGGCGATAGAGCCGGAGAGGATGATCGGGCCGTCGTAGAAGGCGCGGATTTCAGACACCAGGGCAAAGGGGCTGAGCTGACCGGCGTGGCCACCCGCGCCCGCACACACCAGAATCAGGCCGTCAACACCGGCCTCAATGGCCTTCTTGGCGTGTTTGACGTTGATCACATCATGGAACACCAGACCACCGTAGCTGTGAATCGGCCCGACGACCTCGTTGGGCGCGCGCAGGCTGGTGATGATGATCGGCACCTTGTATTTCACGCACAGCTCAACGTCATGCTGCAGACGGTCATTGCTGCCGTGCACGATCTGGTTGACCGCGAACGGCGCCACCACCGCGTCCGGGTTGGCCGCCTTATAGTCCGCCAGCTCGCTGGCGATGCGCTGCAGCCACTCGTCCAGCACCTCGGCAGGACGCGCATTCAGCGCCGGGAAGGAACCCACAACCCCGGCCTTGCACTGCGCAATGACCAGATCCGGGTTGGAGATGATAAACAGCGGGGAACAGATGACCGGCAGGCTCAGATTGCCTTGCAGAACGGCGGGCAGACTCATGCGTGCGCTCCTGTGTGTTGTGATTGTTCATGGACTATAAAAGCCCCTCATCTGCACTACAATGTCCGCGAATAAGCCCAAACTGTTTACCAATAGGCAACAATATGGACATCAAGACCCTGCAGTACTTCAGCGCCATCGTCGAGGCCGGCAGCATGAGCGGCGCCGCCCGCCGGCTCGGCACCTCGCGCTCACACGTCAGCCGACGGCTGAAAGCGCTGGAGCAGGACCTTGAAGTGCAGCTGCTGCGCCGCACCACCCGGCGTATCGAGCCGACCCAGATCGGCTGGGCCATGTACGAGCATGCCGCGCGCATCAGCCAGGAGTTGAGCGCACTGCAGTCGACGGTGGACAACCTTGGGCGCAATCTGCGCGGCCATCTGCGCCTGAGCGTGCCCTCAGCGCTCGGGCAACAGGTGCTTGGGCCGCTGCTACTGGAGTTTGCCGAGGCCTACCCGGATGTCAGCCTGCAGCTGACTTTCAGCAACCGCATCTTTGATCTGGTCGCCGAAGAGATCGACCTGGCGATCCGCGTCACCAACACCCCGCCCGATACCCTGGTTGCCCGCGACCTGGGGCCCATCGACTGGGTGCTGTGCGCCAGCCCGGCCTACCTGAGCCGGGTCGGCGCACCGCAACAACCCGAAGATCTGCTGCGCTGCGCCATGGTCAGCGTCAAGGTGGCCGACCTGCGTCTGCCGCTGGAGCTGTCGGACGGTCGCCATCGCCAGGTGCTGACCCTGCGTCCGCGCCTGCAGACCGAAGACATGCTGTTTCTGCGCCGCGCCGCGCAGCAGGGTCTGGGCTGCGCACTACTGCCGTACTATGCGGTCCGCGATGAGCTGGAGAGCGGCCAGCTGCAGGTCGTCCTGCCGCAGTATCGCGCCCGGGTGGATGCCTGGGGCGATCACCTGTACCTGCTCACCGCGCCCAACCTCTACCCCACCCTGGCGACCCGCGCGCTGATCGAGTTTCTGCGCAGCCGTCTGGCCGACATCCCGCTGACACCCAGGCACCCGCTTGCCGTTACAATGCCCTCCTGACCAGGAGCCTTGCCATGACGCTGCAGACACTCACCGACGCCCTCCATCAGGTATTGCCCGATGCCCAGCTGACGCCGACCCGAGTGCCCGGCCTGCCCGAGCTGGAACTCTGGCTGCTGGACCCGGCCAACCTGGACCGCGCCTTTGCCGCCGAGGAAACCCGTCGCCTGCTGGAGCACCCGCCCTACTGGGGCTTCTGCTGGGGTAGCGGGCTGGCGCTGGCGCGCTGGGTGCTGGATAACCCGGCCGAGGTCCGCGGCAAGCGGGTGGTGGATTTTGGTTCGGGGTCCGGCGTGGTCGCCCTGGCATGCCGCCTGGCGGGCGCCGGTGAAGTCATCGCCTGCGATCTCGACGAGCCGGCGTTGCTGGCCTGCGCGTTGAATGCGCGCCTCAATGACCTGCGTCTGACCCTGTCCGACGATTACTTTGCCGTGGCGGGCGACATCGACCTGCTGATCGCCGCCGACGTGCTCTACGACGTCGAGAACCGGCCACTGCTGGAGCACTTTGCCAGCCGCGCCAGGCAGGTGCTAATCGCCGATTCACGGGTGCGCGACCTGGTGCACCCGCGCTACCAGCGCAGCGCCATCCTGCCAGGCCAGACCTGGCCTGATCTGGGCGAGCCGCTGGAGTTTCGCGACGTTAGCCTCTACAGGCTTGACCCCGGCGCCAGCGCCCCCATATAAAACAGTCCCCCACACTCGCTGCGGAATCGCCTTATGTCCTCGCCCTACCTGTTTGACGCCACCACCGATACCTTCGACCGCTATGTGCTGGAGAACTCCTTCCACAAGCCGGTGCTGGTCGACTTCTGGGCCGACTGGTGCGCGCCCTGCAAGGCGCTGTTTCCGGTGCTGGAGAAGATTGTCGACAGCTATCAGGGCGAGCTGCTGCTGGCCAAGGTCAACTGCGACGTCGAGGTCGGCTTGACCGAGCGCTTTGGCATTCGCAGCCTGCCCACCGTAGTGCTGTTCAAGGACGGCCAGCCCGTCGAGGGCTTTGCCGGCATCCAGACCGAGAGCGCCATCCGCGAACTGCTGGCCCCGCACGTTGCCGAACCGCAGGCCGAAGAAGAAAGCGCCCCAGAAGGCGACCTGGCAAGCCAGGCCCAGGCGCTGATCGACGCCGGCCAGGCGCAGGAGGCGATTGCCCTGTTGCAGCCAGCGCTGCAGGATGAGACCGACGACAACCTGCTCCTGCTGCTGGCCCGCGCCCTACTGGCCGACGGTCAACTCGATGACGCCGACAAGGTCATCAATGCCGTACAGCAGAAAGACAGCCACAAGCAGACGCTGAACGCACTCAAGGCGCAGCTCAGCTTTGCCCGTCAGACCACCGACTTTGCGCCGCGTGACACCCTGCAGGCCCGCCTTGACGCCGATGCAAACGACAGCGAAGCCCGCTATCAACTGGCCCTGCTGGACCTGACCGCCGGCGCCAGCGAACCGGCACTGGCCGCCCTGCTTGACCTGCTGCAACGCGACCGCAGCTGGGGTGACGGCGCCGCGCAGAAAACCCTGCTGCAGGTTTTTGACGTGTTGGGCGGCGACCACCCGCTCACCGTGCAGTACCGCCGCAAGCTGTACCAGGCGCTCTACTGATCAGTACTTCCTTGATGTAGCGCCTCGCGAGGGGCGCCCGAGTGAATACAGGGTTGCCACAACAGGAAAATGAAATAAGATAACGTTTTCTTATTTCAGCCGGAGTCTTGTCATGCGCCGCACCCTGCTCGCCCTCAGCCTTGCCCTGCCTTTCAGCCAGCCCCTGCTCGCCGATGACCACGACCACCACCAGCACGGCAGCCTGGATGCCCATGAACATGGCGTTGCCAGCCTGAATCTGGTGGTCGACGGCAATCAGGTCAGCCTGGAGCTGGATAGCCCGGCCGCCAACCTGGTTGGCTTTGAGTATCAGCCCAGCACGGACGAAGACCGCGCGACCGTTGCCCGCGTCAAGGCAGCGCTCGAGCAGGCCGATGGCCTGTTCACTCTGACGGCCGCCGCCGACTGCCAGCTGCAGCAGGTCGAGCTGGACAGCCCGCTGTTTGCTGCGCATGACCATGACGAGCACGAGCACGAGCACGAGCACGAGCACGAGGATCATGACCATGACCATGACCATGACCATGACCATGACCATGACGAGCATGATCACCATGATGCAGATGAGCACGAACACGAACACGAACACGGCGAGCATACGGACATCGAAGGCCGCTTTGATTATGTCTGCGATGCCCCCGAGCAACTTGAAGCCCTGACTCTCCCGTTGTTCAATGACTTCCCGGCGATGCAGCGCATTCAGGTGCAGGCCATCACCGCCAGCGGCCAGCACGGCGCCGTGCTGACCGCCGACCAACCCACCTTGTCACTGGACTGAATCAAGCGATGACCACACCACTGCTGCAGGTCACCGACCTGCAGTTTGCCTGGCCGGGCCAGCCCGTACTGCTGGATATCCCGGCCTTCAGCCTGGAGGCAGGCGAGCGCCTGTTTCTCAAGGGGCCGTCCGGCAGCGGCAAGACCACCCTGCTGGGCCTGCTCGGCGGCGTGCACCAGCCACAGCAGGGCGCCATCAGCCTGCTGGGCCAGTCACTGCGCCAGCTGTCTTCGCTGCGCCGAGACCGCTTTCGCGCCGACCACACCGGTTACCTGTTCCAGCAGTTCAACCTGCTGCCCTACCTCTCGGTGCTGGACAACGTCACCCTGCCCTGTCGCTTCTCCGCCCTGCGGCGTGAACGCGCCCTGCGCCAGCAGCCGAATCTGGATAGCGCCGCCGAACACCTGCTGCGCGAGCTGGGCCTGAGCGACGCCACCCTGCATCAGCGCAGCGCCGGTGCCCTGTCGATCGGCCAGCAGCAGCGGGTGGCCGCCGCCCGAGCGCTGATCGGCAGCCCCGAGCTGGTGATCGCCGACGAGCCCACCTCGGCGCTGGATGCCGACAGTCGCGACGCTTTTCTCAAGCTGTTGTTCGATGAGTGCGAGCAGATGGGCAGCAGCCTGCTGTTTGTCAGTCACGACACCAGCCTGGCAACCCGCTTTGATCGCGCCCTGTCAGTGGCCGAGCTCAACCGCGCCAGCAAGCCGGAGACACTCTGATGTACCTGTTGCGTCTTGCCCTGCAAAGCCTGGCCAACCGCCGCTTTTCCGCCCTGCTGACGATGATCGCCATCGCTCTTAGCGTCACCCTGCTGCTGTCGGTCGAGCGCGTGCGCACCGAGGCCCGCGCCAGCTTTGCCTGCACGGTCAGCGGCACCGACCTGATTGTCGGCGCCCGCTCCGGCTCGGTTCAACTGCTGCTGTATTCGGTGTTCCGCATCGGCAATGCCACCAACAACATTCGCTGGGACAGCTTTGAGCAGATCAGCAGTCAGCCTCAGGTCAAATGGGCCATTCCGCTGTCATTGGGCGACTCGCACCGCGGTTTTCGGGTGCTGGGGACCAGTCAGGCCTACTTCGACCACTACCGCTTTGGCCGTGACCAGGCGCTGACGCTGAGCCAGGGAAAGCGCTTCAGCGACCTTTACGATGCCGTAGTCGGCGCCGATATTGCCCGCGAGCTGGGCTACCAGTTGGGCACCGAGCTGGTGCTGGCCCACGGCGCCGGCGCGGTGAGCTTCGTCAAGCACGCGGACAAGCCCTTCCGGGTGGTTGGCATCCTGGCCAAGACCGGCACGCCGGTAGACCGCACCATCCATATCAGCCTGGAAGGCATGGAAGCGCTGCATGTCGACTGGCAGCAGGGCATGCCGGCGCGGGGCGCGGGCAAGATCAGCGCCGAGCAGGCGCGCCAGCTGGACCTGACACCGACCGCCATTACCGCCTTCATGCTTGGGCTGGAGCGGCGTATCGACACCTTTACGCTGCAGCGGAAAATCAATGAATTCAGCGGCGAGCCGCTGCTGGCCATCCTGCCCGGCGTTGCCCTGCAGGAGTTGTGGAGCCTGTTAAGCGTGGCCGAAAAGGCGCTGCTGCTGGTGTCGGTCTTCGTGGTACTGACCGGGCTGGTCGGCATGCTGACGGCAATTCTCAGCGGCCTGAATGAGCGCCGCCGGGAGATGGCCGTGCTGCGCTCGGTGGGTGCCCGGCCGTTGCATATTTTCAGCCTGCTGGTGCTGGAGGCGGTCAGCCTGACCCTGGCCGGCATCGCGCTGGGTCTGGCACTGTTGTATGCTGGCATGGCCGTGGCCCGCCCCTGGCTGGAACAGCAGTATGGCCTGTTTCTGCCGCTGGCTTGGCCGACCCGCAGCGAACTGCAGTTGTTGGCCGGCATCCTGGCCGCCAGCCTGCTGATGGGCTGCATCCCGGCGTGGCGCGCCTACCGCCAGGCGCTCTTGGACGGCCTGTCCATCCGCCTGTAATCACCGAGACCACCGATGTATCTGATTCGTCTGTTTGCCCTGTGCCTGAGTCTGCTGCTGACCCTGCCGGCCTGGGCCGCCCGAGAACTCAGCTGGGACGACCTGGTGCCCGCAGGCAGTGAGCACCTTTACGGCATGCCCCAGGCGCAACACGACGGCCTGACCTCAGAGGACCAGGCGGCCAGCAATCCGCTGATGCAAAGCATGACCAACGCGCCCACCGTCGCCGCGCTGGACGGCCAGGAGGTCAAACTTCCGGGCTACATCGTGCCGCTGAGCGTAGACCCCAACCAGCGGGTGACCGAGTTCTTGCTGGTGCCCTACTTCGGCGCCTGCATTCACGTACCGCCGCCGCCATCCAACCAGATCGTGCTGGTCAACAGCGAGATTGGCGTTGCGCTGGAAGCCACCTACGTCCCCTACTGGATCAGCGGGATCATGCATGTGGAGCAAAGCAGCAGCGAGCTGGCCAGCGCCGGCTACCGCCTGGAAGCGCAGGAAATCGAAGAGTTCAGCTACTAGGCGCTGAGCCGGATTCAGACCTGGCAAGCGCAGCCTCGGCCGCCTGCTTCAGGCTTTGCAATTGGCGTCGCTGACTGGCGTCAGCCGGCTGCACCGCCTGCAAGGTAATCAGCGCTGCCTGCCACTGACGCTGCTGGTATTGCAGCCACGCCAGCTGCAAGCGGTCAGCGCTGTTGCCACTACGTGCCACCCGCTCCCAAGCGGCCAGGGCGCGCTCATGATCACGCGCGGTTTGCCACAGATAGGCAAGACGGCGCAAACGATCCGCGCTGCTGCTCAGCAGGCCCTCATCCAGCAACGCCTGCATCAGGCGCGCCGCCTGCCAGGGGGCGCCACTCTGCGCATGCAGGGCGACCAGGTTCTCGAGATCGGTGGTAGCCAGTGCAATCCCCGCCTCCCGCGCCAGTCGCAGGGTCGCAGCGGCCGCCACCTGCTCGCCAGCCAGACTCTGCATGCTCGCCAGCTGACGCCAGTTATCGACACTCTCGGGCGCACGCTGCAACAGCGCCTGCTGCCAGCGCACCGCCTGATCAAACCGCTCCAGCTCATAGTTCATACCCACCAGCAGGCGGTACCAGATGTCATCCGCCTGCGGGTTCGCGCGCACCACCTGCTCGGCCAGCGGAATGGCCTTGCGGAATTGCCCCAACTGACGGTAAGCCTGCACCAACAGCTGACGATTGTTATCCGAGCGCGGCAAGGCTTCCAGCTCCTTGACCGCCTCTGGGTAGCGCTGCTCCTGCATCAGCAGGCGAGCCAGATTCTGCCGGTCCTGCAGCGCCGCCGCCTCGTCCAGCTGCTGCTGAGCCAGCGCCTCGCGCAGCCAGTCGATGGCCGCTGCGTTGCGTTGGGCAGCGATCGCTAGGTACGCCAGCCGCTGGGCGACCAGCGCGCGCTCCAGAGTCCCGCTTTCAGCCTGTGGCAGCGCCTGCTCCAGCGCCTCGCGCGCCTTGCCCAGATCGCCCGCCGCCTCGGCATCGGTGGCGGCTTGAATGGCAACGTACACCTCAGCGTCAATTTCCTCGGCCAGCGCGGGGGCGCTCAACAGGCACAGCAGCAGTAACCAGCGCAGCATCAGCGGCGACCCTCCAGACGGAAGTTCATGGTCTTGCTCACCTCGCGTGAGACCGCCACGCCGTTCTCCCGGCGCGGCGCGAAGCGCCAGCGACTGACCGCTCGGCGCGCTGCGCGCTCGAACACCCCGGGCGGCTCGGCGCTGAGTATGCGAATGTTCTCTACCCGCCCTTCGGCGTTGACGGTGAACTGCAAGGTCACCTGCCCCTCGATACCGGCCGCCAGCGCCCGGCGCGGATACCCCGGCGGAATGTCCACCAGCGGGGTGACTTCCTCGGCGCTGCCCGGTGGCGGCGCACTGACCGGCGCTGGCGGGCTGGGTGCCGGCGCCGGCTGGGCAGCGGCCTGCAATGGCGGCAACGCGGGCGCCGCGCCCATATCGATGCGGGTATTGAGCTGCGGCACATCGATATTGAGATCCAGCGCCGGAACCTGCGGGGTTACCTGCGGCTGCGGCGCAACCTCGGGCGGCTGCTCTGGCGGCGTCGGGCGCTCCGGCGGCTGCAACGGATCGGCCGGCTCAGTGCGGCTATCCTGCACGCTGCGGGCGACGCCCACGCGCAACAGTTCCGACGGCTGCGGTGGCGGATCATTGGCCGGCATGATCAGCGCCAGCATCAACCCAAACAGCAGCAGCGCTACCAGCAGCGCGCCGACAAAACTGCCCAGCAGCCGCATCAGGGCCCCGCCGTGGCGGCCAGGGCAACATCCTCGACCCCGGCCAGCCGCGCCTGATCCATCACCCGGATAACCAACCCGGTACGTGCGTCGGTATCGGCCTGCACCACCACTGTGCTGTCCGGCTGGTCAGCGCGCATGCGCTCGACCGCCGCCCGCACGGCGCGAATATCCACCGGCTTGTGGTCCATCCAGATTTCCCCGTCGGCACTGACCGCAATCAAAATGGTGCCCTTGGGCTTGTCGACGGCACTGTCGGCCGACGGCCGCTCGATGTCGATGCCGGTTTCCTTGACGAAGGAGCTGGTAACAATAAAAAAGATCAGCATGATGAAGACGATATCCAGCATCGGCGTAAGGTCGATGCCGGCCTCGTCATCGGCGTTGGCGTGGTGCCTGCGCATGCGCATCGCAATTTCTCCTAATCGTGCTGCAGGCGGTCGGACAACCGCTGCAGCGCTCGCCGCGACTGCTGATCGAGTCGCGCTAGACAAAACAGGCCACTGATGGCAATCACCATGCCGGCCATGGTCGGCACCGTGGCACGGGACACCCCTGCCGCCATTGCGCGCGGGTTGCCGTTGCCGCTGATAGCCATCACATCGAATACCTGAATCATGCCGCTAACCGTGCCCAGCAACCCCAACAGCGGGCACAGCGCAATCAGTACCCGCACCATCGGCAGATAGCGGTTGAGCTGCGCCTGCGCCTGCGCCAGCCATGCGCTGCGAATATGCCGCGCGGCAGCGCTGCGCCGTTCGCTGCGCGCCTGCCAGCCGTTGCAATAGCCCTCGGCGCGACGCGGAAACACCAGTGACAGATACCACAGCCGCTCCAGCATCAGCGTCCACAGCAGCACGGTGGCGCCAAGAATGGTCCACAGCACCCAGCCACCGCTGTCGAGAAAGTCCGGCAGCCGCCACAGGACCTCAGTCACTGCGCCGCTCCCCGCCAAGGTGCAGGGCAATCAGCCCGGCGCTCTGCTGTTCCAGCAACTGGATCAACGCCTTGCTGCGCGCCACCACCAGGCTGTGCAGGAACAGCAGCGGAATAGCCGCCACCAACCCGAGCACCGTGGTGACCAGCGCCTGCGAGATACCATCGGCCATCATCTTCGGATCGCCGGTGCCATATTGGGTGATCGCCTGGAAGGTGGCGATCATGCCCGTCACCGTCCCCAGCAGCCCCAGCAGTGGCGCCACTGCGGCCAGCAGCTTGATCAGCCCCTGCCAGCGCTCCAGCGCAGGCGTTTCGCGCAGGATGGCCTCGTCCAGCTTGAGTTCCAGGGTATCCAGTTCTTCCAGCCGCGGACGGCTGCCAATCACGCTCAGCACACGGCCCAGCGGGTTGCTGTCGGTCAACTGGTCGAGGTCCGCAATCTGCCGGTCAACCCGGCGCTGCACCAGCTGCAACCAAGCCAGCCGCGCCAGCGCCAGCACTATGCCCAACGCCCCCAGAGCCACAATGACATAGCCGACAATGCCGCCCTGGGACAGACGGGTCAGCAGGTCCGGGGTGCGCTGCAGCTGCTCGATGACCTGACCGCGCGCCGGATCGATGGCGATATCGGCCACCGCCTCGCGGGGCGCGAGAAAGTCCGCCAGCAGGCCCACGCCATCGGGTTGACGTGCTGCCACCTGCAACGCCTGGCTGTCGGCCTGATACAGCAGATATTCATCGCCGGCAACCGCAACAAAAGGCCCGACCGCAACAACGGGCTGCGCCTGCTGGTTACCCTGACGGTCGATCAGCGGTGCGCTAAAGCGCGCCACTTCACCGCTGGCGTTCATGTCCTGCTGTAGCCGGTACCAGAATTGCTCCAGCACCTCGACACTGGGGATGCGGCTGCTTTGCGACAAGGCTTCCAGCTCGCGCTGGCGTTCCGGGTAACGGGCGTTAAGCAGGGAATCCTGCCATTGACTGAGGGTATCGCCAGCGCCCTGACGCACCACGCCGAATAGCTCTCCAAGATTGCCGCTGCGCTCGGTCAGTTCCTGACGCAGTTGCGACAGCTGTTCGCTTTGCGCCTTGAAGAGCGCATCCAGCTCGTCGGCGCGGGCCTGCGCGCTTGTCAGCTCGGCCCGCGCCTGCGAGAGGCGCGCCTGCTGCTGATTGCGCTCACGCAGGAAGCGTTGCTCACGCTCGCGCATGGCGGCCTGTTCGGTACTGCGGGTTTCGCGAATCTGCTCCAGCAGCGCCTGCTTGTCGAAAGACTGGGCCTGCGCCAGCGGCGCCAGGCAACAGAGCATCAGTACCCAGAAGCGAGCTTTCATTGGGCTACCTCCGTGCTGACTGGCGGCATGGGCAAGCGCAACAGCTGTGGCGACTGCTCGTTGCGGGCAATGGCAATGCCATCGCTCAGGGGGCGGCGATAGCTGGCCGGCAGCGCCTGCCAACTGCCAGCGGCAGTATCCCAGTAACCCTGTTCCTGACCATCAAGGCTTTGATAAAAGAGCATCAGCCGGCCAATGCGCAAGAACTCGACCACTCGCGCCTGTTCGCCGGCTGGCAACTGGCCGCGCCAGGCCTCCAGAGTGCGACCATAGTCGCTCTCAATCTGGTAAGCCTCCAGCACCCGCCGGTAGAGCTCGGCCACGCTGATTTCGGGGTCGATCAGCAGGTCCTGCAAGCGGGCAATGCGGTCCTCACGCTCATCCAGCAGAAACGGCATATCCAGCGCGACAAAGGCCTCCAGTGACTCGATCATGCGGCGGATCAGCGGCAGCATCTCGCGCTGGGTGTCCGCCAGACTGTCGATCTGCTGCTGCAGACTGGTCAGCTCCTGCCCCTGCGCCTCCACCATCAACTGCAGGCGCTCGCTGTACTCGTTCAGCGCCAGCGCCTGATCCTGAGCCTGGGTGTACTCCTCCAACGCGGCTCGGGCGGCGTCATCAAGGTTATCGATGCGTTGCTGCGTGGCAACCGCCTCGGCGGTCAGTTCACGACTTTCCTGCTGCGCCTGCTGCAACGCCTGCTGCGCCTGCAGGCTGAGCGGCACGGCCAGCAACGCGACCAGCCAAACTGCTTTCATTCGCTGTTCCCCCGGCGAAGGCTGGCCTGACCAGCCCGTCAAAAAAGAGAATGATTATCATCTTTATACTAAAGTGTCTGCAACCGCGCTCTCAATCTGGGTGTGGCAGCCTGCCGCACCCACCCGTGCCCGGCACTTGCTCCAGATCAATAGTCCGATCCAGGGCAGGCCGTAGAGTAGCAACTGTCCAACACATTAGGAGACTGAACATGTCCGCTTTTGCATCCCGCCTCGGCCTCGCAGCGCTCTTCGCCCCCGTCCTGCTGGCCGTTTCGGTAACCGCTCAGGCCCACCAGGCAGGCGACATCATCGTTCGCGCCGGTGCCGTTACCGTTGACCCGAAAGAGGATAGCAGCCGCGTCAAGGTCGGCGGTGTACCGCAGGCCGGCACTGCCGCCACCCTCAACAGCGACACCCAACTGGGTCTGAACCTGGCGTACATGCTGTCCGACAACTGGGCTGTTGAAGTGCTGGCTGCCACTCCGTTCGAGCACGACATCGGCACCAAAGGACTGGGCGGCCTGGAGCTGGGCTCCACCAAGCACCTGCCGCCGACTGTCAGCGTCCTGTACTACCCGATGGCCAGCAGCTCCGCCTTCCAACCGTACGCGGGCCTGGGCATCAACTACACCTGGATGTTCGATGACAAGCTGAGCAGCGAAGCAGAAGCAGCAGGCTTCAGCGGCCTGGAACTGGATGACTCATGGGGTCTGGCGGCGCAGCTGGGTATGGACTACATGCTGAGCGACAAGCTGATGCTGAACGCCCAGATCCGCTACATCGACATCGAAACCACCGGCACAACCTACGCAGGTCCGACCAAGGTCTCTGTGGATGTCGACATCGACCCGATGGTCTACATGGTCGGCTTGGGCTACAAGTTTTAAGCAGACCCTCACTCACGGCTGCACTTCCCCCTGGGGCCTACGTGGTCTCGGGGGATTTTTTATTCAGGGTCAGACAAAAAAGCGGACCGCTGCTCAGTGCGAGCCCAGCAATGCCGTGAGACTGACACGCCAGGTCCGCGGCTTGATGCCAAACACATAGAGCAGACGCCGGCCGCTGAGCACAGCATTGCGCGGCTCCAGCGCCGCCGCAGGCTGACTATCGAAAGAAACAGGCTCGATGACCGGCTCGCGCGCCAGCTGTCCATCCAGCACCAGCTCCTGCGCCAGGGTACGGGCAAAACTGATCCAGCTGGCGACCTCGGCACTGGCATAGTGGTAACAGCCATACAGCTCGCTACCGCAGTCCAGCTGCTTGAGTCCGGCCAGCACCACGCGCGCCATATCCTCCAGCGGTGTGGGGGTGCCCCGCCACTCCTCCGCCAGGGAAACGCTGTCGCCGGCCAATAACTGCGTGACCAGCCGCTGCAGCATGCCCTCGGGCGAGCTATCCAGCACCCAACTGAAGCGCAGCAGCAGATGACGTCGACACTGCCCCTGCAGCAATTGGTCCAGCTCGGCCTGCAGCGCGCCGTGGGCACCAATGGGTGTCAGCGGATCCTTTTCGGTGTAGGCCTGCTCTTTCACACCGTCAAACACCCGCGTACTGGACAGCCGATACAGCAGCAGATCCCGGTCGGCGCACTGGGCCACTAGCTCGCGGACAAACACGCGCTCGGCCTCCAGGCCCTCCGGGGCCGGATCCAGCACCTGAAACTGCTGATGGTAAAAACTCAGGTCCAGTACTGCGTCTGGCTGCAATGCGTCGAGCCAGCCGGCTACCTGCCCCGGCTCCCAGCTGACTGGCGGTTCATCCACCAGCAGAAACTCGATATCGTCTTGCGCCGCCTGAGTAACCAACGCCTGACCTAGCAGGGACGTCTTGCCCAGCAGCAACACCCGCATTCGCATGCCTTGATGATCCTTGAATCAGAAACAGGCAAATATTGTGCAGCCTTTATGCCACCGCCGTCACCTGTCACATGCGAACTCCGCAGCTGCTCAGGTGTAGGTGATCAACTCACGGCGCTGCGGACTGTCCAGATGCGGAACCGCGTTGAAGCCCGCAAGACGCATTGCCCGCTGGTTGAATACACAATGAATCAGCCCGGTATTGCGCGTCTGCAGGTTCAGCTCGACCATGGTCTTGCTCGGCGCCTCCAACAACTGACGCACCAGCATGGCAATCGCGCCACCGGAGCTGACAGCCAGCACACGGCTACCCTTGAAGTTGTTCATAATGTGCTCACGCGCAGTGAGAATACGCTGCTCGAACTCGGCCCAGGTTTCCGGCAAGTCGCCTTCCAGCTCGCCCTCTGACCAAAGCACAATGCCCTGCTTGAGACGCTTGAAGAAATCCGCCACGGCCGGTTTTTCCGGCAGCGCCTGCTCAGGGTGCTGGGCCAGAAAGGCATGCAGGATGGAGTGAAAGTCAAACTCGTTGAGTTCGGCAAAGACCTGAAAGCCCGTCGGCTCAATGCCCATACCGGCGCAGATGCCCTCGGCGGTCTCGCGGTGGCGCACCATGTCGCCGGTCAGAATATGATCAAACTGCATCTGCTGGCTGGCAAAGTACTCGCCCAGCAGACGGGCCTGCAGGTGACCTTTTTCCGATAGTTGATCGTAGTTGTCACTACCGAAGGACGCCTGACCGTGACGAACGAAATAGACTTCTGACATGCTGAAAATCCCCGAGCTGGAGTAACTGGACAACCCGCAGCCCGGCATCGACACCGACGCAGGACCTCTCACGAGCCACAAAAAAACCCGGCAGACCGGGGATGCAAGATCCTAGGTCATGCCGGGTTGCGGCGACAGCTACATTTTAGAACGGAATGTCATCATCAAAGCTGTCGTAATCCGGTGCCGACTGCTGCGGCGCCTGCTGTTGCGGCTGAGCGGCCGGCTGGGACTGCGGTGCCGGACGCTGCGGACGGGACTGGCCCATGCCCTGCTCACCACCACCGCCCTGACGGCTGTCCAGCAGCTGCATCTGGCCACCCATGTCGACAACCACTTCGGTGGTGTAACGCTTGACGCCGTCCTTCTCCCACTCGCGGGTCTGCAGGCGTCCCTCGATATAGAGCTTGGAGCCCTTGCGCGCGTATTCGCCAACTACCTCGGCGATACGACCGAAAAACACCACGCGGTGCCATTCGGTGCGCTCCTGCATCTGGCCGGTCTGCTTGTCCTTCCAGCTGTCGCTGGTGGCCAGCGTCACGTTGGCCACGGCATTACCGTTGGGCAGATAGCGCACTTCCGGATCACCACCGACATTACCGATCAAAATTACCTTGTTTACGCCTCTGGCCATGCCATTCTCCTGCTGTACCTGGTGATCAAACGGGTGCTGCGACCCGGTTAAGTGCCTCACGATCCAATATCTTAGCGTCCACTTTCAAGTAGGCTGCTGCCTCCTCGGCAACAATCACGACTTCGGTCACACCTGCAACGGCCTGCAGGCGGGTGGCCAGCGCGGCATCGTCAAGACAGGCGGGGGACAACGCCAGGCGATAACTGGTCACATAAGGCGGTTCGCGCATGGTACCACCAATGACCAGCCACGACAGCGCCAGCAGCGCGCAACCGACGAAGACGCCGCTCAGTCCGAACTGCGCAAACAGCCAGCCGCCGAACATGCCGCCCAGCGCCGCGCCGGCAAACTGGCTGGTCGAATAAACCCCCATCGCCGTGCCCTTGCCGCCAGCCGGCGCAATCTTGCTAAGCAGCGACGGCAGGGTCGCTTCCAGCAAGTTGAAACCGACAAAGAATAGAATAATCGCCGCCACCAGCCAGGGCAGACTGTGCTGGCTCAACCAGAACAGCGGCTGTACCAGGGCGAGCACCGCCACCGCACCGAGCATCACGCGCTTCATTTGCCGTTGCCGCTCGGCATAAATGATAAAGGGCACCATGCCGAAGAAGGACAGCAGCAGCGCGGCCAGATAGACCCACCAGTGCTCTTCCTTGGCCAACCCCGCCTGCTGTTGCAGAGCCAGCGGGATGGCCAGAAAGGTCGCCATCAGGATGGCGTGCAGACAGGCAATACCGTAATTCAGCCGCAGCAGTTGCCCATTGGCCAGCGCAGGCCACAATGCGCCCCGCACAACCCCAGCGTCGCGGTGCGGTTGCGTATGACGAGGCGTGGGCACCGCCAATATCACCAGTACGATACCGACCAGCGCCAGAGCCGAGGTCGACAGAAAGACGCCACTGAGCCCCGCCACCCGTGCGACCACCGGCCCGGCGACCATGGCCACGGCAAAGGCCAGACCAATGCTCATGCCGATCATCGCCATTGCCTTGGTGCGATGCTGCTCGCGCGTGGAGTCGGCCACCAGCGCCATCACTGCGGCGGCAATCGCGCCGGCGCCCTGCAGCACGCGCCCGGCGATCACCTGGGTGATGCTGTCGGCTCCCGCCGCAACCAGTCCGCCAGCGGCAAACAGCAGTAGACCAAAGACAATCACCGGCTTGCGCCCAACGCGGTCCGAGAGCATGCCGAAGGGAATCTGCAGAAACGCCTGAGTCAACCCGTAGGCGCCAATCGCCATACCAATCAGAAAGGGTGTGGCGCCCTGCAGCTGCTGCCCCCAGGTCGCCAGTACCGGCAACACCATGAACAGGCCAAGCATACGGAAGGCAAAGACCAGTGCCAGCGAAACGGAAGCGCGGCGTTCCTGGGGGCTCATGGAGTCAACCTGATGCATGACAGCTCCGGGTAAAAGCGCGGATATTACCATGCCTGCCCCCATCTCGGGACGCACACCGCCCGGTTGCGCCACTTTGCCGCCGGACCGGCGCAACACGTATACTTGTCTGCTTTGTCGGCCGCGAGGTGAGAGTACTGTGGATACCATCCAGATACGGGGTGCACGCACGCACAACCTGAAGAACGTCGACCTTGATCTGCCACGCGACAAGCTGATCGTGATCACCGGACTGTCCGGCTCAGGCAAGTCGTCACTGGCGTTCGACACCCTCTACGCAGAGGGTCAACGCCGCTACGTCGAGTCACTGTCCGCCTACGCGCGGCAGTTTCTATCGATGATGGAAAAGCCCGATGTCGACCATATCGAAGGGTTGTCCCCGGCGATCTCCATCGAGCAGAAGTCGACGTCGCACAACCCGCGTTCCACCGTCGGCACCATCACTGAGATTTACGACTACCTGCGCCTGCTGTTTGCCCGCGTCGGCACCCCGATGTGCCCAGACCACAACCTGCCGCTGGCGGCGCAGACCATCAGCCAGATGGTCGACCAGGTTTTGGCGATGCCCGAGGGCAGTAAGCTGATGCTGCTGGCACCGGTGCTACGCGAACGCAAGGGCGAGCACCTGGCACTGATCGACGAACTGCGCGCCCAGGGCTTCGTCCGCGCACGCATCGACGGCCGCATCCATGATCTGGATGAAGCACCGGCGCTGGACAAAAAGCGCAAGCACACCATCGAAGTGGTGGTTGACCGCTTCAAGGTGCGCGCCGACCTGCAGCAGCGGCTGGCCGAGTCCTTCGAAACCGCCATCGGCCTTGCCGACGGCATCGCCATTATCGCGCCGATGGATGGCGAAGACGGCGAAGAAGTCACCTTCAGCGCCCGCTTCGCCTGCCCCGAGTGCGGGCATTCGATCAGCGAGCTGGAACCGCGGCTGTTCTCCTTCAACAACCCCGCGGGCGCCTGTCCCACCTGTGACGGCCTGGGCGTAAAGCAGTTCTTCGATGCCCGGCGTCTGGTCAACGGCGAGCTGACGCTGGCCGAGGGCGCCATTCGCGGTTGGGACAGACGCAACGTCTATTACTTCCAGATGCTCAGCTCGCTAGCCGAGCACTACGGCATCGACCTGGACATGCCCTTCGACCAGATACCGGACGAGCACCGCAAGCTGATCCTGCAAGGCACCGGCAATGACAAGGTCCCCTTCCGCTACCTCAACGACCGTGGCGATGTAGTCCAGCGCGAGCATCCATTCGAGGGCATCGTGCCCAATCTGGAGCGGCGCTACCGGGAAACCGAATCCCAAAGCGTGCGCGAAGAACTGGCCAAGTACCTGAGCACCCAGCCCTGTCCGGACTGTCACGGCACACGACTGCGCCGCGAAGCACGCCACGTCATGATCGACAATCGCAACCTGCCGGGCCTGACTACCTTGCCCGTCGGCGCGGCCGCAGCGTACTTCGAGCACCTCACCCTGGAAGGCAGCCGCGGCGAAATCGCCGAGAAGATCCTCAAGGAAATCCGGGCACGCCTGATGTTCCTGGTCAACGTCGGCCTCGACTATCTGACCCTGGATCGCAGCGCCGACACCCTGTCCGGCGGCGAGGCCCAGCGCATTCGCCTGGCCAGCCAGATCGGCGCGGGACTGGTCGGCGTCATGTACATCCTCGACGAGCCGTCCATCGGCCTGCACCAGCGCGATAACGAGCGCCTGCTCGCGACCCTGGTTCATTTGCGCGACCTGGGTAACACCGTGATTGTGGTAGAGCATGACGAGGACGCTATTCGGCTGGCCGATTACGTCGTCGACATCGGCCCCGGCGCCGGCGTACACGGTGGCCGGGTTGTATCCCACGGCACGGCGCAGCAGGTGATGGACGACCCCGCCTCGCTGACCGGCAAATACCTGTCCGGCAAGGTAAAAATCGCCGTACCCGCCGAGCGCACACCACTGCGCAAGAACGAGTGGCTGCGCCTCAAGGGCGCCTGCGGAAACAATCTGCAGAAGGTCAACCTAGAGATTCCGGTCGGACTGCTGACCTGCGTTACCGGCGTGTCAGGGTCGGGCAAGTCGACGCTGATCAACAACACCCTGTTCCCGATCACCGCCACCGCACTGAACGGCGCCACTACGCTGGAAACGGCGCCTTACGGCAGCTTTGACGGCCTGCAGCACCTGGACAAGGTGGTCGACATCGACCAGAGCCCGATCGGCCGCACCCCGCGCTCCAACCCCGCCACCTACACCGGCTTGTTCACTCCAATTCGCGAACTGTTCGCCGGCACGCAGGAAGCCCGCTCACGCGGCTACAAGGCAGGCCGCTTCTCTTTCAACGTTAAGGGCGGACGGTGCGAAGCCTGCCAGGGCGACGGCCTGATCAAGGTGGAGATGCACTTCCTGCCAGACATTTACGTGCCTTGCGATGTCTGCAAGAGCAAGCGTTACAACCGCGAGACGCTGGAGATCAAGTACAAGGGCAAGAACATCCACGAAGTGCTGGAGATGACCATCGAGGAAGCCCGTGACTTTTTTGATGCGGTCCCGGCACTCGCTCGCAAGCTGCAGACCCTGATGGATGTCGGCCTGTCGTATATCCGCCTGGGACAGTCAGCAACCACGCTGTCTGGCGGTGAAGCCCAGCGCGTGAAGCTGGCCCGCGAGCTCTCCAAGCGCGACACCGGCAAGACCCTCTACATTCTCGATGAGCCGACTACCGGCTTGCACTTCGCGGATATCCAGCAGCTACTGGATGTGCTGCACCGCCTGCGTGACCACGGCAACACCGTCGTGGTGATCGAGCACAACCTAGACGTCATCAAGACTGCAGACTGGATTGTCGACCTCGGCCCAGAGGGCGGCTCTGGTGGCGGTCAGATCATCGCCGCCGGTACGCCGGAGCAGATCGCGGCCGAGGCAGCCTCTCACACCGGGCGCTTTCTTGGCCCGCTGCTAGAGCGCGACCGCGACTGATATCGAATAGAGGAGCCGCCCCACGGCGGCTCCTCACTTCATTCGGCACATCCAGCACCAAATCGCAGACACAAAAAAACCGGCCTAAGCCGGTTTTCTTGTCGTGCCTGACTAACTTACTCGTCAGCTGCAGCCGCTTCAGGGCGGTCAACCAGCTCAACGTAAGCCATCGGGGCAGCATCGCCAGCGCGGAAACCGCACTTCAGAATGCGCACATAGCCACCCGGACGGGTTGCATAGCGCTTGCCCAGGTCGTTGAACAGTTTGCCGACCGCAGCTTTGCTACGAGTACGGTCAAACGCCAGACGACGGTTGGCTACGGTGTCTTCCTTGGCCAGGGTGATCAGCGGCTCGGCGACGCGACGCAGTTCCTTGGCTTTCGGCAGAGTAGTTTTGATCAGTTCGTTTTCGAACAGCGACACTGCCATGTTCTGGAACATGGCCTTGCGGTGTGCGCTGGTGCGACTCAGGTGACGACCACTTTTACGATGACGCATCTCTCAATTCCTCGGTGTCAAGACGATCAGGCCGAAACCTTGTCGTCCTTCTTCAAGCTTGCAGGCGGCCAGTTGTCCAGACGCATACCCAGAGACAGACCACGCGAAGCCAGAACGTCCTTGATCTCGGTCAGGGACTTCTTACCCAGGTTCGGGGTCTTCAGCAGCTCTACTTCGGTACGCTGGATCAGATCGCCAATGTAGTAAATATTTTCAGCCTTCAAGCAGTTGGCCGAACGGACAGTCAGCTCAAGGTCGTCCACCGGACGCAGCAGAATCGGATCGATCTCGTCTTCCTGCTGCTCGACAACCGGCTCCTGGTCACCCTTCAGATCAACGAAAGCGGCCAGCTGCTGCTGCAGAATAGTTGCAGCGCGGCGAATAGCTTCTTCCGGATCCAGAGTACCGTTGGTCTCCAGGTCGATAACCAGTTTGTCCAGGTTGGTACGCTGCTCGACCCGCGCACTTTCCACCACGTAAGCCACACGGCGAACAGGAGTGTAAGTGGCGTCCAGCTGCAGACGGCCAATGGAGCGCGTTTCGTCCTCATCGGACTGACGCGCGTCGGCCGGCTCATAACCGCGGCCACGGGCCACGGTCAGCTTCATGGTCAGCTCGCCGTTGTCGGACAGCGTGGCAATCACGTGGTCCGGATTAACGATTTCGACTTCGTGGTCGAGCTGAATGTCGGCAGCGGTGACAACGCCCGGGCCTTTCTTGGAAAGGTTCAGGGTTACCTGGTCGCGACCGTGCATGTTGATCGCCAACCCTTTCAGGTTGAGCAGGATCTCGATGACATCTTCCTGGACGCCTTCGATAGCGCTGTACTCGTGCAAAACGCCATCGATTTCGGCCTCTACCACGGCGCAGCCGGGCATGGACGAGAGCAGAATGCGACGCAGCGCATTGCCCAGGGTATGACCGAAACCACGCTCCAGCGGCTCAAGAGTGATCTTGGCGCGCGTGGGCGAAGTTTCCTGTACGTCGATATGACGCGGAGTTAGAAACTCGGTAACCGAACTCTGCATGTGGGGCACCTTTATGCTGTCTGTCGCTTACTTGGAGTACAGCTCGACGATCAGGTTTTCGTTGATGTCGGCATACAGATCGCTGCGAGCGGGGATGCTCTTGAAAACGCCTTCTTTCTTGGCGCTATCAACTTCAACCCACTCTGCACCGCCACGCTGAGCAGCCTGTTCCAGAGCGCTGTTGATGCGCAGCTGGTTCTTGGCTTTCTCGCGAACAGCGACCACGTCGCCCGGGGCTACCGAGTAAGACGCAATGTTGACGGTCTTGCCGTTGACGCTGATCGACTTGTGCGACACCAGCTGACGTGCTTCAGCGCGAGTAGCACCAAAGCCCATGCGATAAACGACGTTGTCCAGACGACGCTCCAGCAGTTGCAGCAGGTTCTCACCGGTAGCACCCTTCAGGCGGGCAGCTTCCTTGTAGTAGTTGCTGAACTGACGCTCGAGAACGCCATACATACGACGGACCTTCTGCTTTTCACGCAGCTGAGTACCGTATTCTGAAAGACGACCACGGCGTTGGCCGTGAACACCCGGAGGAGTTTCCAGTTTGCACTTGGAGTCGAGAGCGCGCACGCCGCTTTTCAGGAACAGGTCAGTACCTTCGCGACGAGACAGCTTGCACTTGGGACCAATATAACGAGCCATTTTACCGTCTCCTGATTAAACGCGACGCTTCTTGGGCGGGCGGCAGCCGTTGTGGGGAATGGGGGTGACGTCGGTGATGCTGCTGATCTTGTAACCACAAGAATTCAGCGCACGCACGGCAGACTCACGACCCGGGCCGGGGCCTTTGACGCACACGTCCAGGTTCTTCAGGCCATACTCGAGAGCAGCCTGACCGGCACGCTCGGCCGCTACCTGGGCAGCGAACGGGGTGCTTTTGCGCGAACCACGGAAGCCGGAACCACCGGAGGTAGCCCAGCTCAGGGCGTTGCCCTGACGGTCGGTAATGGTGATGATGGTGTTGTTGAAAGACGCGTGGATGTGGGCAACCCCATCAACGACTGTCTTTTTTACTTTTTTACGTACACGAGCAGCTGGCTTAGCCATATCTGTAGATTCCCTCGCAATTACTTACGGATCGGCTTGCGCGGACCCTTACGGGTACGAGCATTGGTCTTGGTGCGCTGACCGTGAACCGGGAGACCCCGACGGTGACGCAGGCCACGATAGCAGCCGAGATCCATGAGGCGCTTGACGTTCATATTGATCGCGCGGCGCAGGTCACCTTCGGTCGTGC
This sequence comes from Pseudomonas abyssi, assembly GCF_003444685.1. NCBI lineage: Bacteria > Pseudomonadati > Pseudomonadota > Gammaproteobacteria > Pseudomonadales > Pseudomonadaceae > Pseudomonas > Pseudomonas abyssi. The sequence goes on from NZ_LMAZ01000011.1 coordinate 75,411, forward strand.
TCTTGGCAACTTCATTGCGCAGGGTATCAATCTGCTCTTCGCTCAGATCCTTGATTTTGACACTGGGCGCAATGCCAGTGGCGGCACAGATCTGCTGTGCCTTGGTCTGACCAATACCAAAAATATAGGTCAGAGAGATAACAGTGTGCTTGTTATCCGGGATGTTGACGCCTGCAATACGGGCCATCCAATTTACTCCGTCTGACAGCTACCTGACTCAACCCAAAGAGGTTGCTCGAAAAAGGGTGCAGTAGGGTAGCGCTAACAAAAATAAAATTCAACCACCTGACCAAAATATGGCCAGGTGGCGGTTATCCTGAGACGTAGTCTTAATTCAGAACCGGGGATTAACCCTGGCGCTGCTTATGACGGGGCTCAGCACTGCAGATTACGCGTACGCTACCATTGCGACGGATAACCTTGCAGTTACGGCAAAGCTTCTTGACTGATGCTGCAACTTTCATAGCCGACTCCTATAACCCGAATACTCAGCGGAGCATGCCGCTGCCGTAACCCTTCAGGTTAGATTTCTTCAAAAGAGACTCGTACTGCTGAGAAACGAGGTGCGATTGTACTTGTGACATGAAGTCCATAACAACCACTACAACGATCAGCAGCGAAGTCCCACCCAGATAGAAGGGCACATTCGCCGATACCACCAGGAACTGCGGCAGCAAGCAGACCGCGGTCATGTACAGGGCACCGAACAGGGTGAGACGGGTCAGCACGCTATCGATGTAGCGAGCCGATTGCTCACCGGGACGAATCCCCGGAATGAATGCACCGGACTTCTTGAGGTTTTCCGCAACATCCTTCGGATTGAACATCAAGGCTGTGTAGAAGAAGCAGAAGAAAATGATCCCTGCACTAAACAGAATGATGTTCAGCGGCTTACCCGGCCCAATTGCCTGCGCGAAGGTTTGCAGCCACTCCATGTTGTCACCCTGGGCGAACCAGGTACCCAGCGAAGCCGGGAACAACAGGATACTGCTGGCGAAGATGGCCGGGATCACACCCGCCATGTTGACCTTGAGGGGCAAATGGCTGGTCTGCGCGGCAAACACCTTGCGACCTTGTTGACGCTTGGCATAGTTGACCGTGATTCTGCGCTGGCCACGCTCGACAAACACCACGAACGCGATCATGGCGATGGCAACCAAGCCAACACCGATTAACGCAAAAATATTGATGGTACCCAAACGGGCACCCTCGAAGGACTGACCAATGGCTGCCGGCAGACCGGCAACAATGCCGGCGAAGATCAGCATCGAGATACCGTTTCCGACACCCCGTTCGGTGATCTGCTCACCGAGCCACATCATGAACATCGCCCCGGCAACAAAGGTTGTAACCGCTACAAAGTAGAAGCTGAACCCGGTGCTGAAGGCCACACCCTGACTAGCCAGACCAACGGACATACCGATGGCTTGAATAAACGCCAGGACCAGCGTCAGGTAACGCGTGTACTGACTGATTTTCCGGCGACCGGACTCCCCTTCCTTCTTCAACTGCTCCAGCGACGGCGTAACGGCCGTCATCAGCTGCATGATGATGGATGCAGAGATGTACGGCATGATGCCCAGAGCGAAGATACTCATCCGCTCCAGAGCACCGCCGGAGAACATGTTGAACAAGCTAAGGATCGTCTCTGAATTCTGATTGAACAGATCGGCCAGACGATCAGGGTTTATCCCGGGAACCGGAATATGCGCCCCGATACGGTAAACGATGATCGCGAGGAACAGAAAGCGCAGGCGCCCCCAGAGTTCACTCAAGCCACCTTGATTCATTCCAGAAAGAGCGCCTTGCTTAGCCATTTAGTCCTCGATCTTGCCACCAGCTGCTTCGATCGCTGCACGTGCACCTTTGGTCACGGCCAGGCCTTTGACGGTAACCGCTTTGGTTACGTCGCCGGACAAGACGATCTTCGCACGTACAAACTTGTTGCCAATGATATTGGCATCTTTCAGCGCCTGCAGGTCAACAACCTCAGCGTCAACTGCGTTCAGTTCGCTGGTGCGAATTTCAGCAGTGACCATAGCCAGTTTGGAAGTAAAACCAAACTTCGGCAGACGACGGTGCAGCGGCTGCTGACCACCTTCGAAACCGGGGGCAACGGTGCCACCGGAACGAGAGGTCAAACCTTTGTGACCGCGGCCAGCGGTCTTACCCAGACCGCTACCGATACCACGACCGACGCGCAGCTTTTCACGGCGTGCACCCGGCGCGGAACGCAGATCATTCAGTTTCATGTCTTATTCCTCTACCCGAACCATGTAGGAGACCTTGTTGATCATCCCACGCACAGACGGAGTGTCTTCGACTTCAACGGTGTGACCGATGCGACGCAAGCCCAGGCCTTTAACACAAGCCTGGTGCTTCGGCAGACGACCAGCGACACTCTTGAACAGAGTCACCTTGATTTTTTCGTTTGCCATGTCCACTTACCCCGTGATGTCTTCAACGGTCTTGCCGCGCTTGGCCGCTACAGACTCGGGAGACTGCATCGACTTCAGACCCTTGTAGGTAGCCTGAACGACGTTAACCGGATTGGTGGAACCGTAACATTTGGCCAGTACGTTGTGTACGCCAGCGGCTTCGAGAACGGCGCGCATTGCACCGCCTGCGATGACACCGGTACCTTCGGAGGCCGGCTGCATGAACACCTTGGACGCACCGTGAGCGGCGCGAACAGGGTACTGCAGAGTGGTTCCGTCCAGGTCAACCTGAATCATGTTACGACGTGCAGCTTCCATAGCCTTCTGGATGGCGGCTGGCACTTCACGTGCCTTGCCGCGACCGAAGCCCACACGACCTTTGCCATCACCGACAACAGTCAGTGCGGTGAAAGCGAAGATGCGGCCGCCCTTAACTACTTTGGCAACGCGGTTAACCTGGACCAGCTTCTCGATGTAACCTTCGTCGCGCTTTTGATCGAAATTAGCCATAACTCTACCCTTAGAATTCCAGCCCGCCTTCACGAGCGGCGTCGGCCAGCGCTTTTACGCGACCATGGTACTTGAAGCCGGAACGGTCGAAGGCGACCTGAGTTACACCGGCGGCCTTGGCACGCTCTGCGACCAGCTGGCCAACTTTCTTGGCTGCTTCGATGTTGCTGGTGGAACCAGCGCGCAGCTCGGAGTCCAGAGTGGAGGCGCTAGCCAGCACTTTGGCGCCATCTGCCGAGATGACTTGTGCGTACATGTGCTGCGAAGAGCGGTGCACGCACAGACGAACGGCTTCCAGATCGCGCAACTTCAGGCGCGTACGGCGAGCTCGACGGAGACGAATAACTTTTTTATCGCTCATTTGCTATGCCCTACTTCTTCTTGGCTTCTTTACGACGCACTACCTCATCGGCGTAGCGTACACCCTTGCCCTTATAGGGCTCCGGACGACGGAAATCACGAATTTCCGCAGCTACCTGGCCGACCAGTTGCTTGTCGATGCCTTTGATAATGATGTCAGTCTGGCTGGGGGTTTCAGCGGAAACACCCTCAGGCAGCTGATAGTCGATCGGGTGGGAGTAGCCCAGCGCCAGGTTCAGAACCTGACCTTTCGCCTGAGCCTTGTAACCTACGCCAACCAGCTGAAGCTTGCGCTCGAAGCCTTGGCTAACGCCGATGACCATGTTGTTGACCAGAGCGCGGGTAGTACCGGCCATGGCCATGTTCGGGCTGCCGGCACGGGCTGCAAAACGCAGCTCGCCGTCTTCCTGAACAACCTCAACAGTCGGATGCAGGCTCAGTTCCAGGGTACCTTTGGCGCCCTTGACCGACAGTGCCTGACCGTCCAGTTTGATTTCTACACCCTGCGGCAGCTTGACAGGGTTCTTCGCGACGCGAGACATCGTTAACCCCCTATCAGAATACGGTGCAGAGAACTTCGCCGCCGATACCGGCAGCGCGAGCAGCGCGATCAGTCATCACACCTTTGTTGGTGGAGACGATGGAAACGCCCAGACCGCCTTTAACCTTCGGCAGTTGCTCAACGGACTTGTACTGGCGCAGACCGGGACGGCTCACGCGCTTCAGCTCTTCGATAACCGGCTTGCCTTCGAAGTACTTCAGCTCGATAGACAGGGTCGGCTTAACGTCGCCAACCACTTCGTAACCGGCAACGTAACCTTCTTCCTTAAGTACCTTGGCGACAGCCACCTTCAGCTTTGCCGAGGGCATGCTGACGCTGGACTTTTCAGCCATCTGGGCATTACGGATACGGGTCAGCATATCTGCCAACGGGTCCTGCATACTCATGGGCTATGTGCTCCTGAAACTGAGTAATAAAAGTCTGGATTACCAGCTGGCCTTGACCAGACCAGGCACGTCACCGCGCATGGCTGCTTCACGCAGCTTGATGCGGCTCAGACCAAACTTGCGGTATACGCCGTGCGGACGACCAGTGACGCGGCAGCGGTTACGCTGACGGACCGGGCTGGAGTCGCGCGGCAGTTTTTGCAGGGCTACCTGAGCAGCCCAGCGATCTTCTACAGAGGCGTTCACGTCACCAATGGTCGCTTTCAGAGCTGCACGCTTGGCAGCAAATTTGGCGACCAGGCGAGCACGCTTGGCCTCACGGTTTTTCATACTGACTTTTGCCATTGTCCTGACTCCTAGTTACGGAACGGGAAGTTGAAGGCGCGCAGCAGCGCACGACCTTCGTCGTCGGTCCGCGCAGTAGTAGTCAGGGTGATGTCCAGACCACGCAGAGCATCGATCTTGTCGTAATCGATTTCCGGGAAGATGATCTGCTCCTTGACACCCATGCTGTAGTTGCCACGGCCATCAAAGGACTTGGCATTCAGACCACGGAAGTCACGAACACGCGGCAGGGAAATCGACAGCAGACGGTCGAGAAATTCGTACATCTGCTCACGACGCAGGGTGACCTTGACGCCAATCGGCCAGCCATCGCGGATCTTGAAGCCAGCGATAGACTTGCGAGCGTAGGTAACGATGCCCTTGCGGCCGGTGATCTTTTCCAGATCAGCCAGTGCGTTTTCGATGACCTTCTTGTCACCAACTGCTTCACCAAGGCCCATGTTCAGGGTGATCTTGGTGATTTTCGGCACTTCCATCACGTTCTTCAGGCCCAGTTCTTCCTGGAGCTTGGGAACGATGTTAGTGCGATAGGTTTCTTTCAATCTCGCCATGGTAAGCACCTAGATTCTCAAGCGTCGACAGCTTTTTGGGTCGACTTGAAAATACGAACCTTCTTACCGTCTTCGACTTTAAAACCGACACGGTCGGCTTTGTTAGTCTCGGGGTTGAAGATTGCCACGTTGGAGACGTGGATCGGCGCCTCCTTCTCAACAATACCGCCCTGAGCACCAGCCATCGGGTTCGGCTTGGTGTGGCGCTTGATAATGTTGACACCGGAAACCAGCAGGCGGGCATCGTCACCAACTTTCAGGACTTTGCCACGCTTGCCCTTGTCTTTACCGGCAATGACGATTACGTCGTCGTCGCGTTTGATCTTTTGCATGACCGGGCTCCTTACAGCACTTCGGGCGCGAGGGAAACGATCTTCATGAACTGCTCATTACGCAGCTCACGAGTCACCGGCCCAAAGATGCGGGTACCGATCGGCTCATTCTTGTTGTTGAGCAGAACGGCAGCGTTGCCATCGAAACGGATCAGCGAACCGTCAGTACGGCGCACGCCGTGACGGGTACGCACGATGACCGCGTTGAGCACCTGGCCTTTCTTTACTTTGCCGCGCGGAATCGCTTCCTTCACGGTCACTTTGATGATATCGCCAATGCCGGCGTAGCGGCGGTGAGAACCGCCCAGAACCTTGATACACATAACGCGACGTGCACCACTGTTGTCAGCCACATCCAGCATGGATTGAGTCTGAATCATAACTTTCTCCGACCCTTAAATAATCCGCTAAGTTGCGCGGGCTTAGACTTGCGCCGCGCGCTCGTCGATCTGAACCAGTGCCCAGCTCTTGGTTTTGGCCAAGGGACGGGTTTCACGAATGGTCACCAGATCGCCGATGCGGCATTCGTTGTTCTCGTCGTGTGCCTTGAGCTTGGTAGAGCGCTTCACGTACTTACCGTACAGAGGGTGCTTTTCCTGACGCTCGACGAGCACAGTGATGGTTTTATCCATCTTGTCACTGACAACACGGCCAGTAACGCTACGAACAGTTTTGTTCTCGGCCATGATCAGTTACCACCCTTCTGATTGAGCACAGTCTTGACGCGAGCGATGTCGCGCTTTACCTGGTTCAGCAGATGCGTTTGACCGAGCTGACCGGTTGCTTTCTGCATGCGCAGGTTGAACTGATCGCGCAGCAGGGTGAGCAGCTGTTCGTTCAGCTGCTCAGCAGATTTTTCACGAAGTTCTGTCGCTTTCATTACATCACCGTCCGCTTAACAAAGGTGGTAGCGAGAGGCAGCTTGGCTGCGGCCAGGGCGAACGCTTCGCGGGCCAGCTCTTCGGAAACACCTTCAATCTCGTAAAGGACCTTGCCCGGACGAATCTGGGCTACCCAGTACTCGACGTTACCCTTACCTTTACCCATCCGTACCTCGAGAGGCTTCTTGGAAATGGGCTTATCCGGAAACACGCGAATCCAGATTTTACCGCCACGCTTAACGTGACGAGTCAGGGCGCGACGAGCCGCTTCGATCTGACGTGCAGTCAGTCGACCGCGGCCTACGGCTTTGAGCGCGAACTCACCGAAGCTCACCTTGCTACCACGATGCGCCAGACCACGGTTGTGGCCGGTCATCTGCTTGCGGAACTTCGTACGCTTAGGTTGTAACATGTGCGTACCCCTTACTTAGCAGCTTTTTTCTTGGCCGCGACGGCTTTGGTTTCTTCCTGGAGACCACCAATGATCTCGCCTTTGAAGATCCAAACCTTCACACCGATCACACCGTAGGTGGTGTGGGCTTCAGCTGTCGCGTAGTCGATGTCGGCACGCAGGGTGTGCAGCGGCACACGGCCTTCACGATACCATTCGGTACGGGCGATCTCGGCGCCGCCAAGACGGCCGCTAACCTGGATCTTGATACCCTTGGCACCAATGCGCATGGCGTTCTGTACAGCGCGCTTCATGGCACGACGGAACATCACACGACGCTCGAGCTGCTGAGCAACGCTTTGTGCAACCAGGGCACCGTCGAGCTCCGGCTTGCGGATCTCTTCGATGTTGATGTGCACCGGCACGCCCATCTGGCTGGTCAGATCCTGACGCAGCTTCTCAACGTCCTCACCCTTCTTGCCAATCACGATGCCCGGACGAGCAGTGTGAATGGTAATGCGGGCTGTCTGCGCCGGGCGCTGGATATCGACGCGGCTGACAGAGGCGCTTTTCAGTTTGTCCTGAATGTACGCGCGTACTTTCAGGTCGGTGTTCAGATAGTCAGCGTAGTTGCGACCATCTGCGTACCACACCGAAGTGTGTTGTTTAACAATACCGAGGCGAATGCCTACCGGATGTACTTTCTGACCCATTTGATCGACTCCTACTTGTCAGCAACCTTGACCGTGATGTGGCAAGACCGCTTGATGATGCGATCAGCACGGCCTTTGGCACGCGGCATGATGCGCTTCAGGGAGCGACCTTCGTTGACAAACACGGTGGAGACCTTGAGGTCATCCACGTCTGCGCCATCGTTGTGCTCGGCGTTCGCAATAGCGGACTCGAGTACTTTCTTGATGACGGCAGCGGCCTTCTTGTTGCTGAATGCCAGCAGGTTCAGGGCCTCATCCACCTTCTTACCGCGGATCTGGTCGGCGACCAAACGCGCTTTCTGGGCAGAGAGTCGGGCGCCCTTATGAGTAGCGGCTACTTCCATCTTCTAACCCCTTAGCGCTTGGCTTTCTTGTCTGCAGCGTGACCACGGTAGGTACGCGTAGCAGAGAATTCGCCCAACTTGTGACCGACCATGTCTTCGCTAACGATAACTGGGACATGCTGGCGACCATTGTGTACAGCGATGGTCAGACCGACCATCTGCGGCAGAATCATCGAACGGCGCGACCAGGTCTTGATCGGCTTACGGTCGTTCTTTTCTACTGCCACTTCGACCTTCTTCAACAGGTGAAGATCGATAAAAGGACCTTTCTTCAGAGAACGCGGCACTGTCGTATCCCCTCTAATTACTTGCTGCGACGACGGACAATCATCTTGTCAGTGCGCTTGTTGGACCGAGTCTTGGCACCCTTAGTCGGGAAGCCCCACGGAGAAACCGGATGACGACCACCGGAGGTACGACCTTCACCACCACCATGCGGGTGATCTACCGGGTTCATGGCAACACCACGAACGGTCGGACGAACACCGCGCCAGCGTTTGGCACCGGCTTTACCCAGCGAGCGCAAACTGTGCTCACCGTTGGACACTTCACCCAGAGTCGCGCGGCATTCGCCAAGGACTTTGCGCATTTCGCCGGAACGCAGACGAACGGTGACGTAGGCACCTTCGCGAGCAACCAGCTGGACAGCAGCGCCAGCACTGCGAGCTACCTGAGCACCTTTACCAGGCTTCAGTTCGATCGCGTGAATAGTGCTACCTACCGGGATGTTGCGCAGCGGCAGGGAGTTACCGGCCTTGATCGGCGCATCGGCACCAGAGACCAGTTGATCGCCAGCAACAACGCCTTTCGGGGCGATGATGTAGCGACGCTCACCGTCGGCATACTTCAGCAGTGCAATATGAGCAGTACGATTCGGATCGTACTCGACGCGCTCTACAACAGCGGGGATGCCGTCCTTGTTACGACGGAAGTCCACGATGCGGTAGTGTTGCTTATGTCCGCCCCCACGATGACGCGTGGTGATGCGGCCATTGTTGTTACGACCACCAGACTTGCCTTGCTTCTCCAGCAGCGGTGCGTGCGGAGCACCTTTGTGCAGGTCAGCGTTAACGACCTTGACGACGAAGCGGCGGCCAGCGGAAGTAGGTTTACATTTAACAATTGCCATGATGTACCCCTGTCTTATTCAGCGCTGGCGAAGTCGATGTCTTGACCGGCTTCCAGGCTAACGTAGGCCTTTTTCCAGTCATTACGCTTGCCCAGGCCGCGAACGGTGCGCTTGGTCTTGCCTTTGACATTCAAAGTCGATACCGCCTTGACCTTGACGTTGAACAGCTGCTCAACGGCCTTTTTGATTTCCAGCTTGGTCGCAGTGGTATCCACTTTGAACACGAACTGGTTCTGGCCGTCGGCCAGCACGGTTGCCTTTTCGGACACATGCGGGCCAAGCAGTACCTTGAAAATGCGCTCTTGGTTCATCCCAGCATCTCCTCGAACTTCTTAACAGCAGGCACTGTGATCAGTACCTTGTCGTAAGCGATCAGGCTAACCGGGTCAGAACCTTGAACGTCGCGCACGTCGACGTGCGGCAGGTTACGCGCTGCCAGGTACAGGTTCTCATCAACGCCTTCGGTAACGATCAGCACGTTCTGCAGATCGAGTTCCTTCAACTTGCCGGCCAGAGCCTTGGTTTTCGGTGCGTCAACGGAGAAGCTCTCAACAACGACCAGACGATCCAGGCGTACCAGCTCGGACAGAATGGAACGCAGTGCGCCGCGGTACATCTTGCGGTTCAGCTTCTGCTCGTGATTTTGCGGACGGGCAGCAAAGGTAGTACCACCGGAGCGCCAGATCGGGCTGCGGATGGTGCCGGCACGGGCACGGCCGGTACCTTTCTGACGCCAGGGCTTCTTACCACCACCGGAAACGTCGGAACGGGTCTTTTGCTGCTTGGTACCCTGACGAGCACCAGCCATGTACGCGACAACGGCTTGGTGAACCAGGGTTTCGTTAAACTCGGTTGCAAAGGTCAGATCGGAAACTTCGATCGCGCTTGCACCAGCTACATTCAGATTCATGGTAACTCCCCCTTAACCCTTGGCCTTGACCGCCGGGCGAACGATAACGTCGCTACCGGTAGCGCCAGGCACGGAGCCCTTGATGAGCAGCAGGTTACGCTCAGCGTCAACGCGAACGACCTCAAGAGTCTGCACGGTTACCTGCTCGGCACCCATGTGACCAGACATCTTCTTGCCCTTGAATACACGGCCAGGGGTCTGACACTGACCGATGGAACCGGGTACACGGTGGGAAATAGAGTTACCGTGGGTAGCGTCCTGGCCGCGGAAATTCCAGCGCTTGATGGTACCGGCAAAGCCTTTACCCTTGGACTGACCAGTTACATCCACCTTCTGACCTGCTTCAAACAGGCCAACAGTCAGCTCGGAGCCAGTTTCGTACTGGGAGCTGTCTTCCAGGCGGAACTCGAGCACCTGGCGACCGGCAGCCGCATTGGCTTTGGCAAAATGCCCAGCCATCGGCTTGGTCACGCGATTGGCACGACGCTCACCCACAGTCACCTGAATGGCTTGATAGCCATCGGCTTCCAGGGTCTTAACCTGAGTAACGCGGTTCGGTTCTACTTCTACAACCGTAACCGGAATAGATACACCATCTTCAGTGAAAACGCGGGTCATACCGCATTTCCGGCCGACTAAACCAATAGTCATTTTGTAAACCTCATGAGTGCACGGGGCTATTACCCGCTATGGCCGCCCAACACAGGGCGTTACACGACCTTTAGCCCCCGTTGTGGGGCTATCAGCCGAGGCTGATCTGAACCTCTACACCTGCAGCCAGGTCCAGCTTCATCAGCGCATCAACAGTTTTGTCGGTGGGCTGAACGATATCCAGCACCCGCTTATGGGTACGGATTTCATACTGATCGCGCGCGTCTTTGTTGACGTGCGGCGAAATCAGAACAGTAAAACGCTCTTTACGAGTCGGCAAAGGGATCGGACCACGCACCTGAGCCCCAGTACGTTTCGCGGTATCCACGATTTCCTGGGTAGATTGATCGATCAGGCGATGGTCAAAAGCTTTCAACCGAATACGGATCTGTTGGTTCTGCATTTGACCAGAAACTCCAAGCAACTGATTTCAGGCGCAGCCGGTCAACGGATGCACCCGTCCAAGGGAGGCGCAATTCTACTGATGCGCCCCATCACTGTCAACCAAAAGAAAAGCCCCCGCAATGCGAGGGCTTTTCCCTTGTACAACTCAGATCATCACTCGATGATCTTGGCTACCACACCGGCGCCAACGGTACGACCGCCTTCGCGGATCGCAAAGCGCAGACCGTCTTCCATCGCAATCGGGG
>NZ_LMAZ01000012.1:0-6139 GCF_003444685.1 Pseudomonas abyssi
CGGTAAAGGCACCAACGCCGGCAGCTACGCATTGACCGTCAGCGGCACTGACGGCAACTACGAGCTGACATTCGTCGACGGCACCCTGACCATCGAACGCAAGGCCATCACCGGCAACATCACCGCCGACGGCAAAACCTATGATGGCAACACCTACGCCAACACCCATGGCACCCTGGACGGCGTAATCAGCGGCGATGATTTGCAGTTCAACACCACAGGCGCCTTTGCCGACAAATACGCCGGTACCGGCAAGCAGGTCACCGTCAGCGGCTCAATCGTTGGCGATGATGCGGGCAACTATGTGCTAACCACCAACAGCAGCACCACGGCCAATATTGACCGCAAGACCATCACCGCCGACATCCGCGCCCTGGACAAACTGTTCGACGGCTCGCTGGCGGCAACCCTCAAAGGGATGCTGAGCGGTACCATCAGCGGTGACGACGTTGCGCTGCAGCTCAGCGGTCTGTTCGCCAGCCTCACGCCGGGCGAGAACCGCGTTCTGGTGGATGCCTCACTGTCCGGCACTGACGCGGGTAACTACCAGCTGGTTGCCCCGGACTCGGTACCCGCCAACATGCAGGGCTTTGTGGAAAGCCCTGCTTATCAGTCGGCCATCGTCAGCCAACCGCCGCAGCCACGCCAACTGCAGACACCGGCCGATCCTGATGGTCTGCTGACCATTGAGCAGGACCCGCTAGGCCTGGCTGATAGCGGGCGATAGACGGTGAATTGACCAGCCTGATTTGCACTGGATCACGCCTGGACGTGTGGTCGGTTTCTCCTTGCGGGGTGCTTCGGCACCCTGTTTTTTTTGCAAGGAGAGCGGATATGGAAGGTTGGGGAGTGATTATCAGAGCGGGCAGGGTGATGCTGCTTGCCGGTTTGGCTGGTGGAGCAGGGTATTGGCTGACATGGGAACCGCCCGCTGCGGATAAAGGGCCGCTGCTGTCAGACGACGCTGCAGCGGCGTTAGAACCAGTCGAGCCAACAAGTGCACCGGACTATGATGCCATCGTCAATAGCATGTTGCGGGAGTCGGCTGAAGCCGAGCTTAGCGCCGCTCCACCCCCTCGGCAGACGGTTTTCAATGACCGCAACTATGAGGCGCGGGCGCCGGACAACATCATGGAGTCGGCCCATGTACCCCGGTTACCTGCGGCGTCCGCGCGTCGTGAGCGGCCGCGGGCTGGTCTGAGTGGCAGCGGTGATGCCCGTTTTGAATGGGTGGATGCGCGGCGCAAGCGCAGCCGCTGGCAAACCCGCTACGAGTATCGCAATGGCGTCATCAATAACAGCAGTTTCTGCCGCAACTATCGCCGTGGCTCCATTGAATACCGCACCTGCCGCAAGGGCGCCAGGGCCTGGCTGGCCGAGCGTTGCGGGGATGGCACGCGCCTGGCGTCTGCCCGGCAACGGATGTACTGCCATGCACATAGCGGGTTCAGGTTGTAGGGCTGGTATTCAGCCGATTTCTTGCGCGGTATATCGGGGTGATAGTCAGACAGGGGATGGCTTGCTTTTCGCGCCGGATAAATTTAGCTTCTCTATCCGAAGCTAAAAAGCGGGTCGACCAGCTCGACCTGTCACACTCCCCGCAAGAGGCGAAATCAACGTGAAAACACGCATTACAGAACTGTTTGGCATTGAGCACCCGATTATTCAGGGCGGCATGCACTGGGTGGGCTTTGCCGAGCTGGCTGCCGCTGTCTCCAACGCTGGCGGTCTGGGCACCATCACCGGTCTGACCCAGAAAACCCCGGCTGACCTGGCCAACGAAATTGCCAAATGCCGGGAGCTGACCGATAAACCGTTCGCCGTCAACCTGACCTTCCTGCCGACCGTCAACGCCCCGGACTACCCGGGCTACATCGAGGCGATCGTCAAGGGCGGTGTGAAGATTGTCGAGACGGCAGGCCGCAGCCCGCAGGAATACATGCCCGCGCTGAAAGATGCCGGCATCAAGGTCATCCACAAGTGCACCTCCGTGCGTCACTCGCTGAAAGCCCAGTCCATCGGTTGCGATGCCGTTTCCGTTGACGGCTTCGAGTGTGGCGGTCACCCGGGTGAAGATGACATCCCGAACATGATTCTGCTGCCGCGCGCGGCCGAAGAACTGGAAATCCCCTTCGTTGCTTCCGGTGGCATGGCCGACGGCCGCTCGCTGGTATCGGCCATGGCGCTGGGCGCCGAGGGCATGAACATGGGCACGCGCTTTATCGCCACCAAGGAAGCGCCGGTGCACGAGAATGTGAAGCAGGCCATCGTTGCTGCCTCCGAGCTGGACACCCGTCTGGTCATGCGTCCGCTGCGCAACACCGAGCGTGTACTGAACAACGCGGCGGTTGAGCGCATTGTCGAGAAAGAGAAGGCGCTGGGCGATAAGCTGACCTTTGCCGACATCATCGATGAAGTGGCTGGCGTGTACCCGCGCATCATGCAAAACGGCGAGATGGATCTGGGCGCCTGGTCCTGCGGTATGGTCGCCGGCCTGATTCACGACATCCCGAGCTGTGAAGACCTGATCGAGCGCATCATGAAGCAGGCCGAAGGCATCATTCGCGAGCGTCTGCAGTCCATGCTGTGAGGATGTGCCGATTGATTCTGTAGGCCTTCAGGGTGAGCGGAATTGATCAGCGTGTTCTTGGGTTTTGCCACCGCCCGGCGTTGCCGGGCGGTGGTCATTTGGAGTCGTCATGCCGACCAGCCACATCGATTGCAGTGTTGTTAAAACCGCCGAGATCATCGGTGAATGGTGGTCGCTGCTTATTTTGCGCAATGCCTTTCACGGCATGCGTACCTTTGATGCCTTCCAGCGTCAGCTGGACATCTCCAGCAGCGTGCTCAGTGCCCGGTTGAAAAAGCTCACCGAGGCTGGCGTGCTGCAGAAAGTCCCCTCTGCGGCCGATGGCCGCTCCTTTGAGTATCGTTTGACCGCCGCCGGGCTGGATCTGTACCCGGTGATCATCAGCCTGATGCAGTGGGGTGAGAAGTGGCGCCCCAATGGCAAGGGAGACCGCTTGCGGCTGTTGGAAAAGGCCACCGGTGCACCGATCCGCGGCGCTGAGGTGTTATCGGCCAAGGGGCAGCCGCTCAAAGCCTGGGAAGTACAGGCGGTCGCCGGGCCCGGCGCCGATGGCTATGTCCGTGAACTGGTTGGCGAAGATGTCGCCGTAAGCGAGTAATCCGAGGCTCAAGGCTGGGCATTTTGTCTCAGTGGGGTATCATTTTGCACCCCTGCCGCGCGTTGCGCGGCGTTTTCACCATTACAGGGAAGGTTTTCATGAGAGCACCCTCTTTGCTGGCACTGGGTTTGACTGGTGTCTTGTTATCCATGCCGCTGCAGGCAGCCCCCGAGTACGAAAAGCGCGCCGATCTGAGTGGTCAGCTAACCCAGTGGGTTAAACAGGCCCTGGGCGGCGACGCTGCAGCTCAGCGTGAACTGGCGCAACGTTACTACGATGGTGATGGCGTCGAGCAGGATTACGCCAAGGCATTCGAGCTGTACAGCGAGGCAGCAGAACAGGGCGACGCCGCTGCCGAGTTCTCGGTGGCCTACATGTATGACATGGGCGAGGGTGTTGAGCTGGACGACCTCAAGGCCGTCGAGTATTACACCCGCGCTGCCGAGCAGGGCCATGCTGCGGCGCAGTTCAACCTGGCATTGATGTACGACGAAGGTGAAGGCGTACCGGTTGATGACCTCAAGGCCATTGACTGGTATCAACGCGCGGCAGAGCTTGGCCATGCCGATGCGCAGTACAACCTGGCGATCATGTACGACGAGGGTGAAGGGGTGCCGGTCAACGACACACGCGCCGCCGAGTATTACCTGAAAGCTGCCCAACAGGGCCACGCCGACGCGCAGTACAACCTGGCGCTGCTCTATGATCACGGTGAGGGCGTGGCGCTGGATGACCGTGAGGCGGTCCGCTGGTACACCGCCGCTGCTGAGCAGGGCGATGCCTCTGCACAGTACAACCTGGCCATTATGTATGACGAAGGAGAGGGCATGCCGGTGGATGACCGCCGTGCCATCGAGTGGTATCGCAAGGCGGCCGAGCAGGGCCACGCCGATGCCCAGTACAACCTGGCGCTGATGTACGACGAAGGTGAAGGCACCAAGGTAGACGATGCCGAAGCCATCAACTGGTACACCTTTGCAGCCGAGCAGGGCCATGCCAGTGCGCAATACAACCTGGCGCTGATGTATGACGAGGGTGAGGGTACGCCGGAGGACAACCAGGCGGCCATTCGCTGGTATACGGCAGCTGCCGAGCAGGGCGAGGTGAATGCGCAGTACAACCTGGCCATCATGCACGATGAGGGCGAGGGTACGCCGGAAGATAACCAGCTGGCCATTCACTGGTACGGCAAGGCAGCCAGTCAGGGCGAAGGCAACGCCATGTTCAACCTGGCGATCATGCATATGAACGGCGAAGGGACGCCGGTTAACACGCCGATGGCTTATATGCTGTTTGCTCTGTGTGCCGGCCAGGGTGTGGAAGGCGCGCGCAACGCGCGCGACATCGTGGCCGAGGACCTGTCTGCCTCTGAGGTCAAGCGCGCACAGCGTGCAGCCTCCGAGTGGCAGCTGGGTGAGCCGCTGCCGACGCTGTGAGTGCCACCTTATTCATCGTGTGAATGCACTGTATCAGTGTGAACGGGGTCCAATCCGCGCGCAATTTGCGTACTGTATCGGACCCCGCCTGTGACCGCATGGTCGCCGGCAAGCAATTTTCCGTTTTGTCATTTGAATTGGAGGTGGCTGCGATGGCTGCGTTTGAGGATATCAAGAAGGTTGGCGTGATCGGCGCTGGCACCATGGGTCGCGGTATCGTGATGAACTTCGTCAACGCCGGTTATCCGGTCACCTGGCTGGACGTTAACGGCGAAATGCTGGAAAAGGGCAAGGTTGAAATCGCGGCGGTGTACAAGCGTTCGGTCGCCCAGGAGCGTTTTGACGACGCCGAAGCTCAAGCTCGTCTGAACCGCATCAGCACCACTCAGGAATACGCCGACCTGGCTGACCTGGACCTGGTGGTTGAAGCCGTTTACGAGAACATGGATCTGAAGAAGAAGATCTTTACCGAGCTGGACAAGGCGGTTAAGCCGTCCGCCATCCTGGCGACCAACACCTCCTACCTGGACATCGACGAAATCGCCTCTGCGACCCAGCGTCCGACCCAGGTTCTGGGTCTGCACTTCTTCAGCCCGGCGCACATCATGAAGCTGCTGGAAGTGGTGCGCGGCAAGGCTACCGCCCAAGACGTCATGGACGCCTGTCTGGCTGTTGGCAAGAAGATTGGTAAAGAAGCGGTGCTGGCGGGTAACTGCCACGGCTTTATCGGCAACCGCATGCTGGAAAAATATTCCCGCCAGTCGCGTGAAGTGGTACTGGAAGGCGCCACCCCATGGGAAGTTGACCAGGCGCTGCAGGGCTTCGGCATGGCCATGGGCCCCTACCGCATGTACGACGTAGTGGGTGTTGATCTGGGCTGGCGCTCCCGTCAGCTGGCCGGCGTCGGCCGTGGTGAGCCGATCGTATGGCTGGACAACAAGCTGTGCGAAATGGAGCGCTTCGGTCAGAAGAGCGGTCACGGTTTCTACAAGTACGAAGCGGGCAGCCGTCAGGCCATCCACGATCCGGAAACCGACATGATGGCCCGTGAAGTGGCTGAAGAAGCCGGTTACACCGCCCGTGACGTGTCCTCCGACGAGATCGTTACCCGCTGCATCCTGGCGCTGGTCAACGAAGGTGCACGTATTCTGGACGAAGGCTATGCCGAGTCTGCCGAGGACATCGATCGCGTTTATCGCTTTGGCTACGGCTTCCCGGCCGAGCGCGGTGGTCCGATGGCCTACGCCGACAGCCTGGGCCTGGACAAGGTGTTGGCTGAGATCCGCGCGCTGGAAGCTGAGCGTGGCGAGTTCTGGACTCCCGCTGCCGGTCTGGTCAAGCTGGCCGAAGCAGGTGGTCGCTTCACCAAGGCGTGATAGCTCAGTTGCCCGCATCGCTGCGGGCAACGCCATAAAAAACCGCCGCACAGGCTGACTGTGCGGCGGTTTTTTATGCGCTGAAGCCAGAACAGCTTATGAGACTCAGATGGTCGAGTGTGCACAACGGGTTGGTCCC
>NZ_LMAZ01000012.1:6942-77697 GCF_003444685.1 Pseudomonas abyssi
GGGGGGCTGGGCAATCAGCCCCCCTTGGCTCGCCGTAAAAGGCGAAAGGCTGACTCAACGACAGCAAGACCTAGAATAACGTACGCTGAAGTCGGCAGCCAGGCTTGAGGCTAAAAGAAAGAAAAACCGCCGCACAGTCAGCCTGTGTAGCGGTTTTCTTCAGCGCTTTACTGGACGCGGCGTTCCGCGCCTCAGCGACTGCTTCAGTCGCCCTTCACCGGGATGCCGCTGACCGGCTGACCGTCCATGCTCGCTTCCTTGAGCATGATCTGATAGTGCTGGCCGTCGGTTTCGGTCTGGCTCAGGCGTACCAGCAGGTAGTTCCAGTCCTTGGCAAACCAGAGGGTGGTTTCGCGCTTGGCGTCGGGCTCGCGGATACGCTCTACCTCCACGGCGTCAAACTGGCCTACACGGGTGGTCACCCGGTCTTCGCCAACGACGCGGAAGTGGTATTCCTCTACCTCATCGCCATCCACTACGCGGTAGCGCATGTCCTGCTTGCCTGCTGCCAGGTCAGCCTGCAGGGCGAGCTGGTAGGTGGTTTTGTCCAGCAGACCGGGTTCGGTCGGCAGACTGAAGGCTTCGTCCTTGTACTGACCGTTGACTTGACCTTGCTGCCAGTCGAACTGCTGGGTGATTTCCTTGCCGCGGCCAAGGCCACGCCGTTCGTAGTGGTAGCTCAGAGGGCGAATTTGCTCATCAACAACCTGCAGGCTGCTTTGCTCTGTCAGGCGCGCTACAAACATGCTGGCACTGAACGAGAGTTGCCAGCTGCCGTCAGCGTTCTGCTGCAGGCTGTGGACTGCTTCGCCGTTGACCGGAATGTTCTTCATGTCGGCGGCGTAGCTGGCGCTGAAAGGGGTTAGTTCAAGTGCGCTGGCGCTGCCGGCGGCGAGGGTTAGTGCCAGTGTCGCCAGAGGGGCGATGAAAAAGCGGGTAGTGCGCGATCTGAGGTTGGCGTGCATCTTTTGTGTCTCACATGCTGGATTCAATGGTTTCCAGTCTTAGTCCACCGGATGGAATCGGCTTGCCGTCCAGGCTGGCCAGTCCGTTAATCAGGCGCAGTCGGCCACTGGCGAACCAGCGTACCACCAGCGGATACAGCCGATGTTCCTGTTGCTGTACCCGCTTCGCCAGGCTGTCAGCGTCGTCGTCGGGATGAACCACTACACGCCCCTGGAGCACCAGTGGGCCGCCGTCCAGCTCTTCGGTCACAAAGTGGATGCTGGCGCCGTGTTCGGCATCGCCTGCGTCCAGTGCCCGTTGGTGGGTCTGCAGACCTTTGTACTTCGGCAACAGGGACGGATGAATGTTCAACAACCTGCCATGAAAATGTGTCACGAAGGTGGCGGTCAGAATGCGCATAAAGCCCGCCAGTAGGACCAGATCAGGGGCAAAGGCGTCGATCTGTTCGATCAGAGCCTGGTCGTAGGCGGCGCGATCAGCGAAGCTGCGATGGTCCAGTGCGCGGGTTTCGATACCTGCGCTGCGGGCCCGCTCAAGGCCGTAGGCCTCGGCTTTGTTGGAAATGACGGCGACAACCTCGGCCGGTGCGTCGGCACCGGCCAGGTCGTCCAGAACTGCCTGCAGATTACTGCCTGATCCGGAGATCAGAACGACAACACGGCAGCTCACCGATCAGTTGCCCTGCAGGACAACGGCTTCGGCGCCGTCGGCGGCGCTGCTGATCTGACCGATGATCCAGGGTTGCTCGCCGGCGTCGCGCAGGCTTTGCAGCGCCGCGTCTGCCTGGTCGGCTGCAACGCAGATGACCATGCCGACGCCGCAGTTCAGCACGCGGTGCATCTCGGTTTCATCAACGTTGCCTTGCTCTTGCAGCCAGTTGAAGACAGCCGGACGCTGCCAGCTGTTCAGGTCGATAACGGCCTGGGCACCGTCCGGCAGCACGCGCGGAATGTTCTCCAGCAGGCCGCCGCCGGTGATGTGGGCCATGGCTTTAACAGCGCCGGTCTGTTTGATCAGTTGCAGCAGGGCCTTGACGTAGATACGGGTAGGCGCCATCAGCAGTTCACTGAGAGGCTTGCCGTCGAGCTGGGTGTCGTGGATGTTGATGCCGGCGACTTCGATGATCTTGCGGATCAGCGAGTAGCCGTTGGAGTGCGGGCCGGAGGAGGGCAGCGCAATCAGGGTGTCGCCGGTGCTCACCTTGGTGCCGTCGATGATGTCGGCCTTCTCGACCACGCCGACGCAGAAGCCGGCCAGATCGTAGTCTTCACCTTCGTACATGCCGGGCATCTCGGCGGTTTCGCCGCCAACCAGGGCGCAACCAGCCTGCTCGCAGCCAGCACCAATGCCGGTGACCACCTGCGCTGCGACGTCGATATTGAGCTTGCCGGTGGCGTAGTAGTCCAGGAAGAACAGCGGCTCGGCGCCACAGACGATCAGATCGTTGACGCACATGGCGACCAGGTCGATGCCGATGCTGTCGTGCATGCCCAGATCCATTGCCAGACGCAGCTTGGTGCCAACGCCGTCAGTGCCTGATACCAGGACCGGCTGGCGGTAACCTTCCGGGATTTCGCACAGCGCGCCAAAGCCGCCGAGACCGCCCATGACTTCGGGGCGGGCAGTGCGCTTGGCAACGTGCTTGATGCGGTCAACCAGGGCGTTGCCGGCGGCGATATCCACGCCGGCGTCTTTGTAGCTGATCGAAGGTTTGGAGGGCGTCTGGCTGCTCATGAGCGGGTCTCGAAGGGATCAAGGGACAAAATAGGTCCGCCGCCCCGTCATGCCTTGCCGGGCGCGGCGCCGGATAGCGGCATAGTCTATCAATTCATCGGCCTCAGAGCCATGCTGAAGGCGGCTCGGCCCGCCCGGACGCCATCCTGGCGCAGACGGCCACGCATCGCATGACGCTGCGGTTGCTGCGCACCGGTGGCTTGGTTAATGTAGAGAGCTTGGTCGGCTTGCAATACCTGCAGTCGAGCGTCCTGTGCCCGCCACCTTGACGGAACTGTTCATGCCCCTGTCGCGCTTTTTCTCTATCGGATTTCTCTCCCTATGCCTGCCCTTGGCTGCCCACGCGGCGGTGCTGGATTCGCTGTATGAGGTGCAACTGCCGCCGCAAGCCGATGCGGAGCAGGGTGCACAGTTGTCCAGCGCCCTGGACGTGATGCTGGAGCGACTGGCTGGCAACAACCTGGATGCTGAGGCCCCGGCGCTGGCCAAGGTGCTCGCCGAACCCAGCTCGGTGACCCGGCAGATCAGCGCACTGCAGGACGATGGCAGCATGCAGGTGGAGTTTGACCCCCTGCTGCTGCGTGATGCGCTGAGCCAGGCGAAGGTGCCGGTGTTAGGGCGCAATCGTCCGGGCGTGTTGGTGTGGGCCGTTCAGCGCGATGAGCTGGGGGGCGACTTCATGGCCCCCGGCAGCGAGATGGGCCAGGCACTGCGCACGGCGGCGCGGTTCCGTGGTGTGGCGCTGATGCAGCCGCTATCTGATCTGGAAGACCGCGCCAATATCAGCGAGGACGAAGTGCTCAAGGGTGATGCCGAGGCGCTGGAGGCGGCCAGCGAGCGCTATGCCAGCGAGGGTATCCTGGCCTTGGATGTGTACCGCGATGCGGGCGAGGATTGGCAGTTGGCCTGGACCTTCTGGCTCAACGACCGCACGCTCGAAGGCAAGGAGCGCAACACAGATCCCGCCGTGCTGGCCGACAACCTGATGCGCGCGCTGGCACTCGAAGTACACAGCCAGTACGCCGTCGGTGCGCAAGCGGATGGCACGGCGTCGGGTTGGACCTTGCACATCAGCGGTATCAACCGCGTTGGCGCTTTCGCTGACCTGCAGCGCAGCCTGCAGCAGTTGAGCAGCCAGCATCAGCCAAGCCTGGTCTCGGTCAGCGGCGACCAGGTGGTATTCGCCATTGACTTCCCCGGCGATCAGGCTCAGTTGGAGCGCATGCTCATGCTGGACCAGCGGCTGATTCGCGTCGAGGCACCGGTACAGCCAGCGTCTGAGCCCGAGGCACCGGCGTCTTCGCTGGAAGACGGCGCGGCAATCGAGCCCGAGTTGCCGGTTCAGGCGGCAGCGCCGTCCAATACCCTGTATTATCGCTGGCGCTAGCTCTCGGGCTGGCTTGGCTTATCAGGTTATCTAAGGACTGCCCCATGACCCCGGACTGTGACTACCGGGCGGCTGCTGTTGTTGTGCAGCCGGTGCCTACGTGTCTTGCGCTGTTGCGTGTGCTTGCTTCTGCTCTGGCGGAGGTGCGCTGATGTCTGCCGGACGGCCTATCCAGCTGCCGCTGGGTATCAAGCTGCGCGATGAGGCGACCTTTGCCAGCTATTACCCGGGGCCAAATGCCGGCGTGCTGGCTGCGACCCAGGCCTTTGCCGAACCGCAATCGTCGATTGAGGAGTGCTGTCTCTATCTCTGGGGCAGCGAAGGTACCGGACGTACTCATCTGTTGCAGGCTGCCTGTCATGCCCTGGCCGATGTGGGCGGGCTGGCCATGTACCTGCCACTGGATGAGCTGGTAGAGGAAGGGCCGCTGCTACTGGAAGGCATGGAATCGGTAGACCTGCTGTGCCTGGACAAGCTGGAAGCAGTGGCCGGCCGCCCTGATTGGGAAGAGGCGCTATTTCATCTGTATAACCGGTCGCGTGAGCAGGGCAGCCGTCTGCTGGTGGCGGCTGTCGCCGCGCCTCGGGCCTTGGGTTTGCAGTTGCCGGATCTGGCCTCGCGTTTGGGCTGGGGCCTGGTGTTCCAGTTGCAACCGCTGGATGACGCCGGAAAGCAGGAGGTGCTGAAGTTGCGTGCCGCGCAGCGTGGCTTGCAACTGACCGACGAGGTTGCGCGCTATATCCTCAGTCGTGGCGCGCGCGGTATGGGCGAACTGTTCGCTGCCCTGGAAACGCTGGATCAGGCGTCGCTGCGCGACCAGCACCGCTTGACGATTCCCTTCGTCAAGCGCGAGATGGGCTGGTAGCCTGGGAGCTCAGGTCTCGCCGCGCTCGACCCGCTGGGCTTGAAAGCTCCAGCGGATAAAGTAGAGTGCGGCGACAAAGTACAGCACGCTGAAGCCGCTCATCAGCAGTCCGTATTCCAGCCGTCCCGGCTGAAAGCAGATCAAGACCCCCTGAATGAAATACAGGTTGATGGCGAACGCCAGCCAGGCGTGTGTGCGCACGTGCGCGGTAATAACACCGGGCAGGAAGATCAGCAGCGGCAGCAGCTGTACGCCGATGACGATAACCGGATTGGCACCATGCAGGTCAGCGAAGAACAGGTTGTAACCCAGCATGGACAGCAACAGGCCGGCATAGCCGACCAGGGCGACCAGACGGCTGACGCGACAGCGTGGCTGCAGGTATTCCAGCGAGGGAAGAGGTTTCTTCTTAGCCACCGATCTTGGCTCCTGCCGCCAGTTGCTGTGTGATACTGCCGACCCGTGAGCCGAGCACGCGGCACAGGTGGCTTTCGTGCTCATCCAGGCGCCGATCCCCCTGGCTGCCGGCGTGATGGCTGGCGCCATAAGGCGTGCCGCCACCGCGTGTTTCGGTCAGGGCGCTCTCACTGTAAGGCAGGCCGACCAGCAGCATGCCGTGGTGCAGCAGCGGCAGCTGCATCGACAGCAGCGTCGACTCCTGGCCGCCATGCAGGCTGGCGGTGGAGGTGAAAACGGCAGCAGGCTTGCCGTTCAGACTGCCGCTCAGCCACAGGCTGCTGGTGCCGTCGATGAAGTACTTGAGCGGCGCGGCCATGTTGCCGAAGCGTGTCGGGCTGCCGAGGATCAGCGCAGAGCAGTGCTTGAGGTCGGCCTCGGTGCAGTAGATTGCGCCCTCGGTCGGCACCGGCGGCAGCGCGCTGGTGGTTTCTGGCGCCACCGGTGGCACGGTGCGCAGGCGCGCTTCCATGCCGGTGCTTTCAACGCCTTCAGCAATCAGTCTGGCCATTTCGGCGGTGGCACCATGGCGGCTGTAGTAGAGCACCAGAACGTAGGGTTCACTCATTCGAACAGCTCCAGTACGCGCTCAGGTGGGCGGCCGATGACCGCTTTGCCCTCGCGGATGACGATGGGCCGCTCGATCAGTTTGGGGTAGTCGACCATGGCTTGAACCAGCTGGGCTTCGGATAGCTCCGGGTTGGCTAGATTCAGTTCCTTGTAGGGATCCTCACCCTTGCGCATCAGCTCGCGAGCACTCAGCCCCAGGCGTTCCAGTAACTCGACCAGGGTGGCGGCGTCTGGCGGTGTGTCCAGGTAGCGAATGATGTCGATGTCGGCGCCCTGCCTCTCCAGCAGCTCCAGCGCCTGGCGGGATTTGGAGCAGCGCGGGTTGTGGTAAATGGTGGTGGTCATCGGTTGTCCTCCGGGGGCGCGGTGGCCTAAGGTTGGGGTTGGGGGTTATTCTAAGCGCTATTGCACCGGGCTGTCAGGGAGCAGGAATGCCGCGTCAACTGAACCAGTATTTGCACTTTGGCCGCTATCTGGCGCGCCGCTTTCTTGAGGATAACTGCATCAAGAATGCCGCAGCCCTGACCTATACCACGCTGTTTGCGGTCGTGCCGGTGATGACCGTTGCCTACGCCATGCTGGCGGCGATTCCGGCGTTTGATCAGGTTGGCGGTCAAGTTGAAGCTTTTATCTTCAAGAATTTTCTGCCGGCCAGCGGCGCTGCGCTGCAGGAGCACCTGAGCGCCTTTTCCAGTCAGGCCCGGCAGCTGACCGGCGCCGGTGTCGCGCTGTTGATGGTCACCGCATTGATGATGCTGGTGAATATCGAGAAGGCATTCAACGCCATCTGGCGCATCCGTCAGCCCCGGCGTGGCCTGTCCAGCTTTCTGCTGTACTGGGCGGTACTCAGTATCGGCCCGCTGCTGCTGGGCGCGGGGTTTGTGGTCAGCACCTACGTTGCGTCCATGTCCTTCTTTCAGGAAGGTGCCTTCCTGGCCTCGGCCTGGAGTGGCATGCTGCGCTTCTTGCCGTTGATACTGAGTATCGCCGCCTTCACTCTGCTGTTTGTCGCCGTGCCCAATACCCGCGTGCCGCTGAAGTTTGGCGTGGCCGGCGGGGTGCTGGTGGCCTTATTGTTTGAGGGCGCCAAGGGATGTTTTGCCCTGTATGTGAAGCTGTTTCCCGGGTACCAGCTGATTTATGGCGCTTTTGCGGCGGTGCCGCTGTTTCTGCTGTGGATTTACGTCAGCTGGCTGATCATCCTGTTGGGCGCCGAGCTGGTCAGCAATATGGGTAACGGCTTTGCCTGGCGCCGACCGGATTACCCCTGGATGATCAATCTGCTGGTGTTGTTGAGGCTGTTTTTGTTGGCGCAGCAGCAGGGGCGGCAGGTGGATCTGGCCTATGTGAACGGCAGTGGCTGGTCGATGCACGAAGAAATGTGGCTGCAGTTGACTGATTGGCTGGAGAGCGAGTCGCTGATCGCACGTACCCAGGGGGGTGGCTACGTCCTGTGCCGTGACCTGGATCAGGTCGAACTGAGCGCTATCCTGGAGCGGATACCGGAGCCGCCGCTAACTCATGAATCCCTGCCGGCTGCCTTGTCGGGCAATCAGGACTGGTTTGCCGGCTTCAGCGAAGCGCTGGCGGAGGCCGATCGGGCGCGTCGCCAGGCGCTGCGTGGCAGCGTTAAGCACTGGCTGCTGAGCGACGGGCTAGTGGCCGCGCCAATGCCGTCTCGGGAGGTCAGCTCATGAGAGTGCTGTTGCTATGCGCGAGCGTGCTATTGGCTGCCTGTGATGCGGCAGGGCCTTGGCGCGATCAGTACGGCCGGTCTGTAGAGGCGGCGGCGCTCAGTCAGGGGCGGGTGCTGGTGAATTACTGGGCTGAGTGGTGCGGCCCCTGCCGGGATGAGTTGCCCGAGCTGAACCGGCTGGCAGCGGAGTTGCCTGTCGGCCGGGTGCTTGGTGTTGACTACGACGGCGCCGCTGGGAAGCAGCTACGCCAGACCAGCGAGCGCATGGGTATTGCGTTTCCGGTGTTGGGCGATGATTTCGTTCAGGATTTTGAGCTGCCGCGTCCGCAGGTGCTGCCAACCACTTACCTGCTGGACGCCGAGGGACGGATTGTTGAGGTGCTGCAGGGGCCGCAGCATTACGACAGCCTCATGCCGCTGATGACAGCAAACTCCGACAATAATAAGGAACAGGGCAATGAGTGAAATCTGTGTGCAGGGCAGGGTACGCGGTGTAGTGCAGGGTGTGGGCTTTCGGCAGGCGACGGTCCGTGAGGCCAATCGCCTGGGCGTCAGTGGCTGGGTGCGCAATGAAGAGGATGGCAGCGTCAGCGTTCTGCTCTGCGGCCCGGAAGACGCGCTGGAAGCCATGACCGGCTGGCTGCGCCGTGGCCCGCGCACGGCCAAGGTAGAGAGCGTCGAGCTGGCCGGTTGCCTTTGGCAGGACATTGCCGGTTTTGCCCAGTTGGGCTAGAACGCCCTGTCAGGCGGCCATACTGCCTTGTTCGGGTGGAGCCGTTAGTCTGCGGGTGTCGGCGGGTGCTTACGGCGTGACGTACCAGTAGCTGTACCAGTAATCCAGCACCTTGTCCGGGTAGCGATTGCTGCCAAGGCTGCCGTTGTAGCGCGCCAGTGCCCGGCGCAGGTTGCCATTTTCCTTGTCCAGATAGAACTTGAGAATCGCACAGCCATACTGCAGGTTGGTCGCCAGGTCGATGAGGTTGTCATCGGGGCGGCCAATCTCGGCCTTCCAGAATGGCATCACCTGCATGACACCTTGGGCGCCGACGTAAGACAGCGCGTAGGGGTCAAACAA
Source organism: Pseudomonas abyssi (assembly GCF_003444685.1). NCBI lineage: Bacteria > Pseudomonadati > Pseudomonadota > Gammaproteobacteria > Pseudomonadales > Pseudomonadaceae > Pseudomonas > Pseudomonas abyssi. The sequence goes on from NZ_LMAZ01000012.1 coordinate 15,692, forward strand.
ACTTTCCACATGCATGACGGCCAGCACCAGGTCGGGCTTCAGGCCCGCGCGGGTAGCAGCCTGGTGCACCAGTCGCAGCAGCCGCAGGCGCTGCTGCTCGTCGCGAATGTACGGAGTCATTCGGGTTGACATGTCGAGGAGCCAGACCTCGGCATCAAAACGGTCATGAAAGCTGTCCGCGCTGGCGATGGCCTGCTTGAGTTCGGCCCGCAACTCCGGGTCAACCGGCGGCGTGGTGGTGTTGGCACCGGCCGTTTGTGCGGCAAGCCAGCTCAGCAGAAGCAGCACGATCCTTGTGCGCATGGGCTATTCCTGCGGTGTAGTGGCGTTATCCAGCGCCTGGACGAACTCACCTTGCAGGTGCGGGTCGCCGGTGGTGAGCAGAATCAGCATGTTTTCCAGCTGACTGGCTTCTTCCTTTAGGCCCAGCTGGCGCAGACGCTCGATACGGTCCACCCACTGCTCGACGTCGTCTTCTTCCAGGTTGTCGTAGATCAGCTCCGAGGCTTCGTGCAACACGCTGCGCAGTTCACGGTCGATCAGCAGGGTGGCCTCGGCGCGTACTTCGGGCGTTGCCTGTGCGTCCAGTTCAATCACACGCAACTGGTCGAAGTCCACGGGCACGATATCCTCGTCCAGCAGGTTCAGGCGCAGCTGGCCGTCGCTGTCGGTTTGCCGGGTCACCGCCAGCTCGCCCAGCTGGATGGTCAGGGTGCGCTCGGCCCAGGGCAAGGTCTGGTACTGGCGGTGCTCATCTTGCAAGGTGCCCTGGGCGTCGTACTGGCGGATGCTGAACAGTCTGCTTTCGGTGACGCGAATGTTGCGATGCGGCGTGTCCATGACCAGCGGCTCGCCGGTTTCGATGTGCAGGCTGTGGCTCAGCAGTTCGCGCTCGATCTGCGGCGCGACCATTGTGTTTGACGCCGGTGCGCTGCTGCAGGCTTGCAGCAGACCCAGCACCGCGCCCGCGCCAAGCAGGCGCGCGGCTAGCGGATAAGTGGCGGTGTGCATCATCAGTTGCTCTGTACGCGCTCCAGCAGATATTGCAACATCTGGTCGGCAGCGACCGTGATTGCGTCCTGATCGCGTCGGTATTTGTATTCCAGCTGGCCGTCAGCCAGGCCGCGATCGCTGATCACGACGCGGTGCGGGATGCCGATCAGGTCCATGTCGGCAAACTTGACGCCAGGGCTGGTTTTCTTGTCGCGGTCATCCAGCAGTACTTCAACGCCTGCTGCCTGCAGGCCGTCGTACAGCGCCATGGTGGCTTGCTGAACGGCTTCGGAGCTTTCCATCTTCATCGGCACCAGGGCTACCTGGAAAGGCGCCAGCGCGTCAGGCCAGAGGATGCCGCGCGTGTCGTAGTTCTGCTCGATGGCCGCTGCGACCACGCGGGATACGCCGATGCCGTAGCAGCCCATGGTCAGCAGCTGGGTTTTGCCCTGTTCGTTCAGTACGTTGCAGTTCATCGCTTCGCTGTATTTTTTGCCCAGCTGGAAGATATGCCCGACTTCAATGCCGCGTTTGATAATCAAGGTGCCTTCGCCGTCGGGGCTAATGTCGCCCTCAACGACGTTGCGCAGGTCGGCAACCTGGTCAAATTGTGCATCGCGTTCCCAGTTCACCCCGGTGTAATGCTTGCCGTCGACGTTTGCGCCACAGACAAAGTCGGCCAGGTGCGCAGCACTGTGGTCGGCAATGACGGTGACCGGCAGTTTGACCGGGCCGATGGAGCCGGGCTTGCAGCCGATGGTGTCGATGATCTGGGCTTCGCTGGCGAAGGTCAGCGGTGCGTGTACCAAGGGTAGGTGCTCAGCTTTGATCTCGTTCAGCTCGTGGTCACCGCGCAGGACCAGAGCCACTAGCGGCTGCGCCTCGCCTTCTTCGGCAGCGCCCAGCACGATCAGGGTTTTTACCGATTGCTCGGGCGGCAGCTGCAGGAACTCGCTGACCGCGGCGATGGTGACCTGGTTGGGCGTGTCGACCAGCGTCAGCTCCTGGCTGGCAGCGGGGCGGTTGCCCTGGGGCAGCTGGGCGGTGGCTTTTTCCATATTGGCGGCGTAGCTGCCGCTGGAGGAAAACACGATGGCATCTTCGCCGGAGTCGGCCAGCACGTGAAATTCGTGGGAGCCCTCACCACCAATGGATCCGTTGTCCGCTACGACCGGGCGAAACTCCAGACCCAGGCGACTGAAAATGTTGCAGTACGCCTGGTACATGCCGTCATAGGTCTGCTGCAGGGACTCTTGGGTCAGGTGGAAGGAGTAAGCGTCCTTCATCAGAAATTCGCGGCCACGCATCAGACCAAAACGCGGACGGATCTCGTCGCGGAACTTGGTCTGAATCTGATACATGTTGATCGGCAGCTGTTTGTAGCTGGTGATCTCGTTGCGCGCCAGATCGGTGATGACTTCTTCGTGCGTCGGGCCGACACAGAACTCGCGGTCGTGGCGGTCCTTCAGGCGCAGCAGCTCGGGGCCGTACTGCTCCCAGCGGCCGGATTCCTGCCAGAGTTCGGCAGGCTGAATGGCGGGCATCAGCACTTCGAGTGCGCCGGCCTTGTCCATCTCGTCACGTACGACAGCCTCCACCTTGCGCAGTACGCGCAGGCCCATTGGCAGCCAGGTGTACAGGCCCGACGCAATCTTGCGGATCATGCCGGCGCGCAGCATCAGCTGGTGGCTGATGACGGTGGCGTCCGAGGGGGTTTCCTTGAGGGTGGAAATCAGATAATGGCTGGTACGCATGAGCTAGTCAGGTCCTGAGCAGAGACGGGCAGAATGGGCGCTATTGTACGATTGTGCCGGTGCAGCGTACAGCCCGCGGGTCAGGCTGTTGTTGCCGACCGACGGGCAACAAAAAACCCGGCCGAAGCCGGGTTTTTTGGTACTGCCTGGGCTGCTTAGAGCAGGGTCCAGGTGTAGCCGACGATCAGACGGTTTTCGTCGACGTCGCCGCCGTCCAGGGCTGCGTCCTGGCGAACGGTGGCGTTACGCCAGCGGAAGTTCACGCCTTCCAGCGGACCGGCCTGCACGGTGTAGCGTACTTCGCTGTCACGCTCCCAGCGAGAGTCACGGTTTACGCCGGCATGTTGCGGGGCGTTGGTGTTGATGTCGGTACCGGCGATGTAGCGGGTCATGAAACTCAGACCTGGGATGCCCAGACCAGCGAAGTCATAGTCATAACGCGCTTGGTAGGACTTCTCGTCAACGGCGTTGAAGTCAGCGTACTGAACGGAGTTGGCGATAAAGATTTCACCGTCGTCGTACAGGTAACGGCCGTCGCCACTCATCTGCTGGTAGGCCAGACCAAAGCCGTGGTAGCCAGTGTTCAGGGTCACGGCGATGGAGGCGGCCTGGTTGTCGAATTCGGTACCATCGGCGGAGTCGTCGTCGCTGGTATCGTAGTAGGCAACGTTAGTGTTCAGGCTGGTGCCTTCGCTCAGCGGGACAGTCCAGTCAAAGCCGGCGAACACGCGCTCGTACTGGTCTTCGCTGTCGGCGCCGTACAGAGTGGCGCTGAAGTTGTCAGTGAAGGTGTAGGTACCGCCAGCGTAGGTCAGGTCTTTATCGTCGCCGTGGATGCCGTCGGTCTCACTGGAGTCAGCCATTTCGCCACGATCGGTCAGGCGACCGGCTTCAACAAACAGACCGTCGATGGAGCTGTTGGTGATGCTGTAGCCCTGGTAGTGGTTGGGCAGCAGACGGGAGTCGTCATAGGCAGCAACCGGGTTTTCTGGCATGTGATAGCCGTAACGAATGACGGTGTCATCCAGGATGGCCATTTTGACGGCGCCACGGATTTCCATGTACTCGGCTTCAGCACGACCGTTGCTGTCAACCGGCAGCAGGCCAGTGCCGGAGCGGCCGCGGCCACTGTCCAGCTTGATACCTTCCTGGGCCATGACGTCTGCACCAAAGCCGATCGGGCCTTGGGTGTAGCCGGACTCAAAGTTCAGCAAAAAGCTGGTTGCGGTTTCTTCGCGCTTGCTTTGACCGACGTTGTCACGAAAATCGCGGTTGAAGTAAACAGTGCGGTTGTACAGGGTGGCGGAGGCGCCTTCGACAAAACCTTCGCCCTCTGCCATTGCCTGGCTAGCCAGCAGACCATTGCCTGCAGCCACTGCCAGTGCCAGCGAGCTCCATTTAACTGCGTTCTTCATTGTGTGCTCCTTTGATTAAAAGAAAACCGTTAGGCTCCAAGCGGATTCGGCTTCTTGTTTTCGCCTTATATTAAAGCATCTGTATTGGAACAGTGAAAGCAAGCGCTGAAAAAACAGCACCTTGTTAATGGATGTTTATAAGTTATTGCAGGCAAAATGGCGAGGTTTGCCGCTGTTTTTATATGTGAGCTGTGCGGCATTCCCGAAAAATGTAAGTTGCAGTTCTGGTTTGAGACGGTTTTCTTTTTTGTTTGCTATTGCGAGGCTTGCCAAGCATGTTTGAGTTGCATTCGCAGTTACAGGCTGACTGTGTCGTAGTGGGGGACTTCCCGCTTTGCCGGTTGTTGTTGTTGAACGATCGTCAATATCCCTGGTTCATACTGGTGCCGCGACGCGACGCCTTGCGTGAGGTGTTCGAGCTGTCTGTGGAAGATCGAGCGCAGTTTCACCTGGAGTCGGATGTGTTGGCGCAGGTGCTCAATGACGCCTTTGCTGCAGACAAGATGAACATTGCTGCGCTGGGCAATATGGTGCCACAACTGCACGTACATCATATTGTTCGCTACCGGCAGGACCCTGCCTGGCCGGCGCCAGTGTGGGGCAAGTTGCCCGCCATTCCCTATGCAGGGGATGAGCTGGCTGACAGGTTGCAGCGAGTGCGCACGGCACTGGATGGCAAGGCTGGTTTTGATGAGGTGCTTCGATGAGTGAGCGTATGTTGACCGAGCGTATGGATGAGCTGGAGTCGCGTCTGGCGTTTCAGGACGACACTATTCAGGCCCTGAACGACGTGATCGCTGCGCAGCAGTTGGAGCTGGGGCGCCTGCGGCGCTCACTGGAGTTGCTTGCTCAGCGCCAAGCCGACTTTGCTGCCCAGCTACCGGATGGCGGAGGCGACGAGGCGCCGCCTCCGCACTATTAGGACTGACCACACTGATTGGTTCCGAGCGCTCACTAATCAGTGTTTCCCCCGACTAGTCGAGGATGGCTACTTCCTCGGCCTGCAAGCCTTTCTCGCGCTTGGCAACGGTGTATTCAACACGTTGCCCTTCCTGCAGCACCCGGTGTCCATCGCCCTGAATCGAGCGGAAGTGGACGAACACGTCACTGCCGGAGTCGCGGGTAATAAAGCCAAAGCCTTTGCTGGTATTAAACCATTTGACCGTGCCCATCTCGCGGCCATCGTTGGCTTTGCCCTGGCGCTCCTGCTTGGGGCGAGGCTTGCGCGTGGTGGGCGTCTCTGCGGTGGTTGGCCGGGATCCGCTGCTCAGCTCCGCTGCCAGTGTCAGCAGGCTGGACAGGCAGACGCCGAGGACGCCGGCGGCCAGAGCCCAGATGTTCCAGTCAATAAAGTATGAGCTGACCAGCAGGCTGCAGAAGGGAATGCAGGCAGCCAGGATGAGGAGCGTGGAGCTGGCCAGAGAGACAGCGCCGGCTGCGCCTTGTTTTGGTAGTTCGGTTTGATTGAATTGCTGCAGATTGATCAGGCCGGTCAGTACGGCCAGTAGGCCGATATAGTTGATCGGGGCGGATTGAGTGAAGAACGGAATGCTGTGAAGCAGGCCAGTCAGCAGGACGCCGACACCTGTCACCAGATGCAGATAACGAAGGGTTTTCAAGAGGCTCACCATGGATGCAACGATTTAGTATTGTCATGTCGACAGGCCGATGGCTGTGGCGCTGCCGGATGGCACTCTAACCTGAAAACGCCCGGCTACCAAGCCGGGCGCTGTCGCGTTGCGGGCGAGGGAGGGGAGTTCAGCCTTCGAGCAGGCTGCGCAGCATCCAGGCCGTTTTCTCGTGTGTCTGCATGCGCTGGGTCAGCAGGTCAGCCGTTGGCTCGTCGTGAGCTTCGTCACAGATCGGGAAGACGCTGCGTGCGGTGCGGACGCAGGCTTCATGGCCTTCAACCAGCAGACGGATCATGTCCTTAGCTTCCGGCACGCCGTCTTCTTCCTTGATGCTGCTGAGTTCGACAAACTGCTTGTAGGTGCCCGGCGCCGGGAAACCCAGGGTGCGAATGCGCTCGGCGATATCGTCAACCGCCAGCGCCAGTTCGTTGTAGTGGGTTTCGAACATCAGGTGCAGGGTCTGAAACATCGGCCCTTTCACGTTCCAGTGAAAGTTGTGGGTCTTCAGGTAGAGGGTGTAGGTGTCGGCCAGCAGGCGCGACAGGCCCTCAGCGATTTGTCCGCGATCCGTTTCGGTAATGCCGATATCAATCTTCATCATGGCTCCTCATGGTTGTCTGGCGGCGCGGCGTCGTGAGGCGCAGCGTCCGCAGTAACAGGTTACTTGTTCTGAGTGCAGATTGGCTGTTGGGTTCCCGTTGCGTATCGCCTTGGTGCTGCGAGCCGTGTCGAGGCTCCCTCGTTGGCCAAGTTTCGGGTATATTATGGCGTTTTTCTTCAGGCGCTCGTCGATGCGGTAAAAGGCCGCTGCGGCAACTGACGCCAAATTTGCCGACCACAGGAATCACCACACCATGATGCGTAGCCACTATTGCGGCCAGCTGAACCAATCGCTGGCGGATCAGGAAATCACTCTTTGCGGTTGGGTACACCGCCGTCGTGACCATGGTGGGGTCATCTTCCTGGATATCCGTGACCGCGAAGGCCTGGCCCAGGTCGTCTTCGATCCGGATCGTGCCGAGACCTTTGCCAAGGCCGACCGTGTCCGCAGCGAGTATGTTGTCAAAGTGACCGGTAAGGTGCGTCTGCGCCCGGAAGGTGCTCGCAATGCCAACATGGCCTCCGGCGACATTGAAGTGCTGGGTTATGAGCTGGAAGTGCTGAACGAAGCCGATACGCCGCCGTTCCCGCTGAATGAATACAGTGACGTGGGTGAGGAAACGCGCCTGCGCTACCGCTTTATCGACCTGCGCCGCCCGGAAATGGCGGAGAAGCTCAAGCTGCGCTCGCAGATCACCAGCAGCATTCGCCGCTACCTCGACGAGAACGGCTTCCTGGATGTCGAAACCCCGATTCTGACCCGTGCCACTCCTGAGGGGGCGCGTGACTATCTGGTGCCCAGCCGCACCCATCCCGGCCACTTCTTCGCGCTGCCGCAGTCGCCACAGCTGTTCAAGCAGCTGCTGATGGTGTCCGGGTTTGATCGCTACTATCAGATCGCCAAGTGCTTCCGCGACGAAGACCTGCGTGCCGATCGTCAGCCCGAGTTCACTCAGATCGACATTGAGACCAGCTTCCTGGATGAGTCCGACATCATGGGGCTGACCGAGGGTATGATCCGCCAGCTGTTCAAGCAGGTGTTGGATGTGGATCTGGGCGAGTTTCCACATATGACCTTCGAGGAAGCCATGCGTCGCTATGGCTCCGACAAGCCTGATCTGCGTAACCCGCTGGAACTGGTAGACGTAGCCGACCAACTGACCGAGGTGGAATTCAAGGTGTTCAGTGGTCCGGCGACCGACCCGAAAGGCCGCGTTGCAGCGCTGCGGGTGCCTGGTGGTGCCAGCATGCCGCGCAAGCAGATCGACGACTACACCAAGTTTGTCGGCATCTACGGCGCCAAGGGTCTGGCCTACATCAAGGTTAATGAGCGTGCCAAGGGCGTTGAAGGCCTGCAGTCGCCGATCGTCAAGTTCATTCCGGAAGCCAATCTGGAAGAAATCCTCAATCGCGTGGGTGCGGTCGATGGCGATATCGTCTTCTTCGGTGCTGACAAGGCGAAGATCGTGTCCGAGGCGCTGGGCGCACTGCGCATCAAGCTCGGTCATGACCTGGACTTGCTGACCTCTGAGTGGGCGCCGCTGTGGGTGGTCGACTTCCCGATGTTTGAAGAGACCGATGATGGCTCGCTGTCTGCGCTGCATCACCCGTTCACCGCGCCCAAGTGCTCACCGCAAGAGCTGCAGGCGAATCCGTCGACCGCGCTGTCACGCGCTTACGACATGGTGCTGAACGGTACTGAGCTGGGCGGCGGTTCGATCCGTATTCACCGCAAGGAAATGCAGCAGGCCGTGTTCAACATTCTGGGCATCAGCGCCGACGAGCAGCAGGAGAAGTTCGGCTTCCTGCTGGACGCACTGAAGTTTGGTGCACCGCCGCATGGTGGCCTGGCCTTTGGTCTGGACCGTCTGGTCATGCTGGTAACCGGTGCGCAGTCGATTCGTGAAGTCATCGCCTTCCCGAAAACTCAGAGCGCAGCCTGTGTCATGACCCAGGCACCGGGTCTGGTGGACAACAAGGCACTGCGTGAGCTGAGCATTCGTCTGCGCGAGCAGACCAAGGTCGAGTAAGTCTTATACCCCCGGTTGCGTCCAGCGTGTAACCGGGGCCTGTTTTATCTGGAGTTGTGTTATGGCCGGTCATTCCAAATGGGCCAATATCAAGCATCGCAAGGCCGCGCAGGACGCCAAGCGAGGCAAAGTTTTCACCAAGCTGATTCGCGAGTTGACCGTGTCGGCCAAGGTGGGTGGCGGCAACCCGGCGGATAATCCGCGTCTGCGTGCGGCGGTGGATAAGGCGTTGGGTGCAAACATGACCCGCGACACCATCGACCGTGCCATCGCCCGTGGTGCCGGCAGCAATGATGCCGACAACATGGAAGAGCTGACCTATGAAGGATACGGCGCCGGCGGTGTTGCTGTGCTGGTTGAGGCCATGACCGATAATCGCAACCGGACAGTCAGCGAAGTGCGTCATGCGTTTGGTAAATGTGGCGGCAACCTGGGTACCGATGGTTCGGTGGCCTACCTGTTTACTCGTCGCGGACAGATTGGCTTTGCTGCGGGCACGGATGAAGACGCACTGATGGAAGTGGCGCTGGAGGCCGGTGCTGAGGATGTTGTCGCCAATGACGACGGCTCCTTTGATGTGTTTACCAGCTTCGAGGAGTTCGGCGCGGTACGTGATGCGCTTGAGAGTGCCGGTTTTTCCGCTGAGTCAGCCGAGGTGGCGATGATTCCATCGACCGAGGCTGAGCTGGATCTGGATACCGCGCAAAAGGTTGTCCGGCTGATCGACATGCTGGAAGATCTGGATGATGTGCAGAACGTTTACTCCAATGCCTCGATCTCCGACGAGATTCTGGAGCAGCTGGAGTGATGGTGTTGCTGCGGCTGGTCGACGAGGGAGGCGTAGGCCTCCCTTTTTTCTATGGGTTGCTTGCTGATGGGTGACAGATGGCGCTGATACTGGGGATTGATCCCGGCTCCCGGATAACGGGCTTCGGCATTGTGCGTCACGAAGCGGGGCGGCAAGAGTACGTCACATCCGGCTGTATCCGTGTGGGCGAGGGCGCCTTCCCCGAGCGACTGCAGAAGATATTTCATTATCTTAGTGAGTTGATCGAGCAGTATCGGCCAGAGGTTGTCAGCATCGAGCAGGTATTTATGGCGCGTAATCCGGACTCCGCGCTCAAGCTCGGGCAGGCGCGGGGGGCTGCCATTGTCGCGGCGGTGAACGCCGGCCTGACAGTACATGAATACAGTGCTCGGCAGGTCAAGCAGGCAGTGGTGGGTACCGGGGCTGCGGACAAGAAGCAGGTGCAGCACATGGTGACTCAGCTGCTGGGGCTGGCGGGCACACCGCAGGCTGATGCGGCCGATGCGCTGGCGATTGCGCTGTGCCATGCGCACATGACGGGGGTGCAGCGCCAAATGGGTAATGTCGCCCTGGCCGTGCGTGCTGGGCGGGTGCGTCGACGCTAACCGAATAGAAGGAAGCAGGGTAAGTGATAGGACGTTTGACTGGAATTTTGCTGGAAAAGCAGCCCCCGCATATCCTTGTGGATGTACAGGGTGTCGGTTACGAGCTGGATGCGCCGATGAGTACCTTCTACCAGTTGCCGGCGCTCGGCGAAAAAGTGACGCTGCATACCCACATGGTCGTGCGTGAAGACGCTCAGCTGCTGTATGCCTTTGCCGACAAGCGCGGGCGTGAATTGTTTCGCGAGCTGATTCGCCTTAATGGTGTCGGTCCCAAGCTGGCGCTGGCGCTGATGTCCGGGATGGACGTCGATGAGCTGGTCATGGCGGTTCAGCATCAGGATGTGAGTGCTCTGGTCAGGGTCCCGGGGGTTGGCAAGAAGACCGCTGAGCGGCTGCTGATTGAACTGCGTGATCGTTTCAAGGCCTGGGATGCCGCACCTGGTGCGATGGTGCTGGCGGGGCCGGTCGGCGCAGGCGCGGCGCCAGTCAAGCCGAGCGCGGATGCTGTCAGCGCCTTGATTGCTCTGGGCTACAAGCCTCAGGAAGCCAGCAAGGCGGTGTCGGCGGTCGATGAAGACGGTCTCAGCAGTGAAGAGTTGATTCGCCGGGCGCTCAAGGGCATGGTGTAGAGCGCGCGCTGAGGGCCGCAACGCCTCCCTTTTTGATGGATAAGACATGCTGGAAGAAGATCGCCTGATTGCGGCAACGCCCAGGCAGCAGGAAGAAGTCATTGATCGGGCGATTCGTCCGCTGAAGCTGGCCGACTACATAGGTCAGCCGACCGTGCGCGAACAGATGGAGTTGTTCATCAAGGCTGCCAGAGGACGTGGCGAGGCGCTGGATCATGTGTTGATCTTCGGCCCGCCCGGCCTCGGCAAAACCACCCTCGCCAATATTATCGCGCAGGAGATGGGTGCCAAGATCAAGAGCACCTCCGGTCCGGTGTTGGAGCGCGCCGGCGATCTGGCTGCGCTGCTGACGAACCTGGAAGCGGGCGACGTGCTTTTTGTGGACGAGATACACCGCCTGTCGCCGGTTGTTGAAGAGATTCTCTATCCGGCGATGGAGGACTACCAGCTCGATATCATGATCGGCGAAGGGCCTGCCGCGCGATCAATCAAACTGGATCTGCCGCCCTTTACCCTGGTCGGCGCGACGACGCGGGCTGGCATGCTGACCAACCCGCTGCGCGATCGCTTCGGCATTGTGCAGCGGCTGGAGTTCTATTCGGTTGCTGACCTGGCAACGATCGTGGCGCGCTCTGCTGCCATTCTCGGTCTGCAGATGGATGACGGCGGCGCCCGCGAGATCGCCCGTCGTTCCCGTGGCACCCCTCGCATCGCCAATCGTCTGCTGCGCCGGGTACGCGACTTTGCCGAGGTGCGCAGCGCGGGTGTGATCAGTGCTGACGTGGCCGATCAGGCGTTGAACCTGCTGGATGTGGATGAGCAGGGTTTTGATCACATGGACCGCCGTCTGCTGCTTACCATGATCGACAAATTTGATGGTGGCCCGGTTGGCATTGACAACCTTGCTGCGTCGATCAGCGAGGAGCGTCACACGATTGAAGACGTACTTGAGCCCTACCTGATTCAGCAGGGTTTTATCATGCGTACGCCCCGCGGTCGGGTGGTCACGCGCCATGCCTATCAGCATTTTGGCCTAAATGCGCCAGCCCGCATGGCACCTGCCTCTGCGGATTTGTTTGATGACCCGGCGGCGCCCGATTCGCCTTGAAAAATATTTTTGCAAATAGCGAGTAAACCCACTATGCAAAACCTTTGCTTGGCTCTACATTATGCGCGTTGAACGTTCTGGGCCGCCGTTCGAGCTGAAAGCCCGCGTCTACTTTGAAGATACCGATGCCGGCGGCATCGTCTACTACGTCAATTACCTGAAGTTTATGGAGCGTGCGCGGACGGAGCTGGTCCGCACTCTCGGCTTTGATCAAAGCGCTCTGCAGAGAGAAAACGTCATTTTTGTTGTGCACTCTGTCACGGCACGCTATCACGCGCCTGCACGATTGGACGATGAACTTGTCGTATCTGCGACTGTCTTGGAAACCAAGCGAGCAAGTATTCGTTTCCGCCAGAGAGTAACTCGGGCGGGAGATTTGTTGTGCGAGGGCGACGTGCTCGTGGCTTGCGTGAGTGCAGACCAGTATCGGCCCCGAGCCATTCCGGACAGCCTGCGAGCGGCTTTTCAGAACAGCGCCTCCGAGGCGTGACGACCGAACCGAAAGAACGTATGAGATTGCGAGGAGTGGTAGAGCGTGCAGGCTGATCAAATGTCGATATGGCACCTGGTGTCCGGCGCCAGTGTACTGGTGCAGCTGGTGATGTTGACCCTGCTGGCAGCGTCGGTGGTGTCTTGGGTAATGATTTTCCAGCGCAGCAGTGTCATGCGTTCGGCAAAAAATGCTCTGGATGATTTCGAAGACCGTTTCTGGTCAGGTGTGGATCTGTCACAGCTGTATCGTCAGGTCACTGGTTCGCCAGACGAAAATTCGGGTCTGGAGCAGATTTTTCGCGCGGGCTTCAAGGAGTTTTCGCGCATGCGTCAGCAGTCCGGTGTTGATCCGGATGCGGTAATGGATGCGGTACAGCGCTCGATGCGTGTGGCGATTTCCCGCGAGGAAGAAAAGCTGGAGCAGCACCTGCCGTTCCTGGCGACCGTCGGTTCTACCAGCCCCTATGTGGGCCTGTTCGGCACCGTCTGGGGGATCATGAACTCGTTCCGCGGCTTGGCCACGGTGCAGCAGGCGACGCTGGCAACGGTAGCACCGGGTATCGCCGAGGCGCTGGTGGCCACGGCTATTGGTCTGTTTGCTGCGATTCCGGCGGTGGTTGCGTATAACCGCTTCGCGGCGCGCTCTGAGATGCTGATTGGTCGCTACTACACCTTCGCCGACGAGTTTTCCAGCATCCTGCATCGCCGCGTTCACGCGCGCGAGGAGTAAGCGGAGGCCGCTATGAGCATGCACATGCACAGGCGCCGCGATAAGCGCAAACCGGTCGCAGAAATGAACGTGGTGCCCTACATCGACGTGATGCTGGTGCTGCTGGTGATTTTTATGGTGACCGCGCCAATGTTGAATCAGGGCGTCAAAGTCGACCTGCCGCAGGTTTCCAGTGAAGTGCTGCCGAGCGACAGCAACCAGCAGGTGCTGACCTTGTCCGTCCTGGCTGATGGGACCTACTACTGGAACCTGGGCGAGGCCGTGGACACGGAAAACCATTCCGATAGCGCTGTTTCTCTGGAAGCGATGACCGAAGGCGTGACCAAGATCATGCGCGCCAAGCCCGACACGCTGGTGTACATCCGTGGTGACAAGAATGCCAATTACGGGGTGGTTGTCACCGCCATGGGCGCCCTGCAACAGGCGGGTGTGCCCAACGTAGGCTTGATTACCGAGGCGCCGTGAGCACGCGATATCAATACCGGCCTGCAGCCTCGGAGCGTTATTCGTCTCCGCTGCTGAAGGCGGTCGGACTGCACCTGCTGGTGGCGATCCTGCTGTTCGCCTCTTTTAGTAGTGCGCCGGAATTCGAACCGGCCAAGCCGATCGTGCAGGCGACCTTGGTGCAGCTGGACTCGATGAGTCCCAGCACCACACCGACGGATCAGAAGATCGCCGGCGAGGCGCAGCAATCACGTTCGCCGCGTGCGGACGAGGAAGCGCTGGAGAAGCAGCGCGAGCAGCAACAGGCAGCCGAGGCGGCCAGAGCAGAGCAGGCCGAACAGGCCCGTCAGGCGCAAGCCGAAGCGCAGCGCAAAGCCGCCGAGGCCGAGCGCCAGGCCGAGGCCGAAGCTGAGCAAAAAGCCGCTGATGCGGCGGCCGCAGCTGAGCGCCGTCAGGCAGAAGAAGCGAGAAAGGCCGCAGAAGCGCAGGCCGCCCGTGAGCGCGCCGCTGCCGAGGCCGAGCGCAAGAAGGCTGAAGAAGAAGCGCGTCGCAAAGCGCAGGAAGAGGCCAGACGCAAGGCAGCCGAAGAAGCTGAGCGTAAGGCTGCCCAGGAGGCCGAGCGTCGTCGTGAGCAAGAGCGTGTCGCCCGGGAGCAGCGTGAGCGCGAAGCGGCCAAGGCCAGTGCCTTGAACGATTTGCTGGGCGAGCAGATTGAGCACCAACAGGCACAGGCTGATCGCAGCGGTGATCAAGTTGCGGCCAGCTACAACGACCTCGTTCGTCGTTACATTTCGGAGCAGTGGCGCGCACCGCCGACAGCTGTGAACGGGATGAAAGTAGTGCTGCGAATAGGAATGCTGCCTACGGGCCAGATTACTGATGTATCTGTCACTCAATCCAGTGGCGATGCAGCGTTTGACCAGTCTGCTGTGCAGGCGGTTAGGAATGTAGGCCGTATTCCTGAATTACAGAAACTTTCGAGTGAACACCCTGCGGTGTTTGAACGGGATTTCAGAAGTCTGGAGATGGGCTTCAAACCAGAGGACTTGTCTTTCTAATGAGCAGATTCGCTAAAGCACTTGGTTTGATTGCGTTGTTCTGTGTAGCTCAACTGAGCTTTGCGCAGAACTATATAGAAATTACTCACGGCAACAACAAGCCTATTCCGGTCGCTGTAGTACCCTTCGGTTGGCAGGGCAGTGCGCCGTTGTCTGAGGACATGGCGCAGATTGTCGGTAATGACCTGCGTAACAGTGGCATGTTTGCACCGCTCGAGCGTAACAACATGCTGAGCTATCCGGTGCGCGGTGAAGAGATCAACGCCCGCGATTGGCGCATGATTGGTGCTGAATACGTGGTCGTGGGGCAGGTGAGCAGTACCGGTGGCGAGAACCTGGATCTGACCTATAGTTTGTACAGTGTGGCGCGGGAGGAAGTGTTGCTGTCACGCTCGATCAGCGGTACCCGTAATCAGCTGCGCGACATTGCTCATCATCTGAGTGACGAGGTGTTCAAGGAGTTGACCGGCATTCAGGGCGCCTTCGGTACCAAGATTCTATACGTTGCGGCTGAGCGTTTCTCTGTCGATAACACGCGTTACACCCTGCAGCGCAGTGATTACGACGGCGCGCGCGCGGTGACGTTGCTGCAGTCGCGTGAGCCGATTCTGAGTCCGAGCTACTCGCCGGACGGCGAGCGCATTGCCTATGTGTCCTTTGAGTCACGCCGGCCCGAGATTTATGTGCATTACATTCGCACCGGTCGCCGCGAGCGGGTGAGTAGTTTTGAAGGCTTGAATGGCGCGCCAGCCTGGTCTCCGGACGGCAACCGCCTGGCCTTTGTGCTGTCGCGCGACGGTAACCCCGAGATCTATGTGATGGAGCTGGCCAGCAAGCAGCTGCGCCGCGTGACCAATCATTTCTCGATTGATACCGAGCCGTTCTGGATGGACAACAACACAATCGTGTTTACCTCCGACCGTGGCGGCCGGCCGCAGATTTACAAGCAGAGTCTGGGCTCTGGCTCACCCGAGCGCCTGACTTTTGTTGGCAACTATAATGCCAACGCCAAGCTCTCTGTCGACGGTCGCACCATGGTTATGGTGCATCGCCAGGAGGGTTACCGTAATTTTCAGATTGCCACGCAAGATCTTGAGCGCGGGAATTTGAGAGTTTTAACAGAAACGTCACTGGATGAGTCGCCAACCGTCTCTCCCAATGGCGCTATGTTAATTTATGCTACCCGTCAACAGGGACGGGGCGTACTCATGCTGGTATCTACAAACGGGCGTGCGCGGTCGGAGATTCCGACACAGTTCACCGACCTGCGCGTACCTTCATGGTCCCCATACCTGCCATAGGGCGCACCAACACTAAACCATATGGGGTTAATAGGAGTTCATGATGCAAGTTATCAAGTTTGGCAAAGCCGCTGCTCTGGTTGTCGCGTTCGGCGTGGTTGTAGGCTGTTCCTCCAAGGGTGGCGACACCTCTGGCGCTGGTGCAGTTGACCCGAACGCAGGCTACGGCGCTGGTACTTCCGGTGCAGGTTCCAATAGCGGCATGAACAGCGAAGAAGCTGCTCTGCGCGCTATCACCACCTTCTACTTCGAGTACGACAGCTCCGAGCTGAAGCCCGAAGCCATGCGCGCTCTGGACGTACACGCCAAGGACCTGAAGTCCGCTGGCAACCGTGTCGTTCTGGAAGGTCACACTGACGAGCGTGGCACCCGCGAGTACAACATGGCTCTGGGCGAGCGTCGTGCTGCTTCCGTTCAGCGTTACCTGGTTCTGCAGGGTGTGTCCCCGGCTCAACTGGAACTGGTATCCTACGGTGAAGAGAAGCCGGCAGCGATGGGTTCCAGCGAGGAAGCCATGGCTCAGAACCGCCGCGTAGAGCTGCGCAAGTAAGAGACGAGGTCGTATGAAGGGTTACAGAGGAGTACTGGTTGCCTTTGCCCTGTCGCCGTTGGCGGCAATGGCACAGGTTCCAGTGATGGAAGGCAGTTCGAACAATGGCTCGAACGCCGTGTATCAGGGCTCCTCGGTGACCCAGCAGACCCAGGCTGGCCTTTCCAGTGAAGGCCAGCTGTTTCAACAGTTGTATCAACTTCAGCAGGAAGTAACCCTGCTGCGTGGCATGCTCGAAGAGCAGAGCTACAAAATCAAGCAGATGGAACAGGATCAGCTTGATCGTTACAAGGATATCGACAGCCGTCTGTCTGGCATGAACACCGCACCTGCGTCCGGCAGTAGCGGGGCAAGCCCAGACGTTGCTGACACCCAGCAGCCCGCCGCCAATGCGGGCGCTTCTGCCGCGCCACCGGACCCGGAGCGCGAAAAACTGATGTACGACGCGTCCTTTGATCTGGTCAAGGCGCGCGATTTTGAAAAGGCCGCGCAAGCCTTTACCGCTTTCCTGCGCCGTTACCCCGACAGTCAGTACGCGGGTAATGCGCAATACTGGCTGGGCGAAGTGTACCTGGTCCAGTCTGACCTTGAGTCTGCCGGCCGCGCCTTTGCTCAGGTGATCAGCCGCTATCCCGACCACCGCAAGGAGTCGGACGCAATGTACAAGCTGGGTGATGTCGAGCGCCGTCTGGGTCGTGACGACAAGGCGCGTGAACTGTTTCAGCAGGTCATCAGCAAGTACCCTGACTCCTCCGCCGCGCAGCTGGCCGGGCGCGAGCTCAGCAGCCTGAACTGATCTTCCTCCGGGGGCTTTTGCCCCCGGTTTACGTTTCTATCGAGTACTTTCCATGTCTGCCAAGCCTGATTCCTCTGGTCGCGCCGTTGTACTGCTGTCTGGTGGGCTGGATTCGGCGACGGTGCTGGCTGTGGCGCAGGCTGAGGGGCGAGCCTGTTACACCATGAGCTTCGATTACGGCCAGCGTCACCGGGTGGAGCTGGAGGCAGCCGAGCGCGTAGCGCGGGCTGCGGGTGTGGTCGAACACAAGGTGATTGGCATGAACCTTAACGGCATTGGCGGCTCGGCTCTGACCGACGAGCGCATTGCTGTGCCCGAGTCGCCGCAGGAGGGTATTCCGGTTACCTACGTGCCGGCGCGCAATACGCTGTTTTTGGCGCTAGCACTGGGCTGGGCCGAGGTGCTGGAGGCGCGCGACATTTACATCGGGGTCAATGCGGTCGACTACTCGGGCTACCCGGATTGCCGGCCAGAGTTTGTCAGCGCCTTCGAGCAGCTCGCCAATTTGGCGACGCGGGCCGGCGTGGAAGGCGAGGGATTCCGTATACGGGCGCCGTTGCAGCAGTTGAGCAAGGCGCAGATCATTCTGGCCGGTCAGGCATTGGGCGTGGACTACAGTCAGACGGTGTCGTGCTACCAGGCGGATGAGCAGGGCCGTGCTTGCGGTGTCTGCGATAGCTGTCGTTTGCGGGCTGAAGGCTTCGCTACTGCCGGTGTCGCTGACCCGACGCGCTATCAGGGAAAATTTGCCGGCCATTGAAAAAAAGGCTTGAGTTTCCTCGGTAAATCAGTAATATAGCGCGCTTCCAGCAGGGGGTCGTTAGCTCAGTTGGTAGAGCAGTTGGCTTTTAACCAATTGGTCGTAGGTTCGAATCCTACACGACCCACCACTCTGGAAACTCTCTCCGGCCGTCCCTGGCCACCCTAGTGTATCGCTTCCCTGTATTCGTGTTTTTCGCAGTGCTTATCCGTTTTCCGGAATAACGTATCCACCGTCCAGTGGCTGCCACCAAAGCTCCATGAAAAAGAACCCTGACGTCAGCACTACCAGGATTGCGGCTGCCAGAATGCAGGTGGCGTAGAAGCGTTCCTGATCATTGCGCTTGAGCTGCATGTAGCCCGGCAGGCCCTGGTAGAGCAGCAGGATGCTGCAAAGCCCGCCCAGCGCCAGTGCGGGTATCAGCAACCAGCGCACCGGCAGGATGCTGACTATGCCGGCCAATAGCAGCGGCATGGCAAGGATCGTGGTGAAAGTGGCTGCCACCGTAAAGGCCGGCCGGCGGGTGGTGCGAAACAGTACCCAGCGTGTTGCCAGGGCGGTCACCAGTACGCTTGTCAGGCAGGTGAGGTAGAGCATCAATGCCAGCAAGCCTGCGCTACTGCTGTTGAGCTGGCGCTCCTGATCCGAGCCGAACAGGCTCCAGCCCACATCGGTTGCACCCACATAGACGCAGAGCGCAGGTAGCAGGGGTAGCAGCATGAGCGTGGGCACGAAGCTCCACGGGTGCTGGTTGGCATGTTCGCGGATTGGGCTCCACCCGCGTGAGGGTGATGAGATAAGCCCAGGAATCAGATGGATCATGTCAGGCCTCCTCCGGGGGACGTGTTTTGATACTGCAGACGGTTGACTGGCCTGAAGCGCTATGGGTTCATTTTTGCGTGGGCTGCGCGGCGGGCATGCTACAATCGCCCGTTCCGTTGTTCCTGATGGATTGAAACATGTCCCAGATTTCAGAGCGTTTGCTGGTGCAGGCGCACCTGGACGCCAGGGCGCCTGCGCCGCTGAGCGATGCCGAGAAGGCCGACTACAAGGCCCGCATTGCTGCTGCATTGAAAGCGCACAACGCGGTACTGGTTGCCCACTATTACACCGATCCGCTGCTGCAAGAGCTGGCTGAAGAGACTGGCGGCTGCGTGTCGGATTCGCTGGAGATGGCACGTTTTGGCCGTGACCACGAGGCAACCACCCTGGTGGTGGCTGGCGTGCGTTTCATGGGTGAAACCGCCAAGATTCTCAGCCCCGAAAAACGCGTATTGATGCCTACGCTGGAGGCGACCTGCTCGCTGGACCTGGGTTGTCAGATCGATGAGTTCTCGGCGTTCTGCGACCAGCACCCCGACCGCACCGTGGTGGTGTATGCCAATACCTCGGCGGCGGTGAAGGCGCGGGCCGACTGGGTGGTGACTTCCAGCTGCGCGCTGCCGATTGTCGAGCACCTGATCGACAAGGGTGAAAAGATCCTCTGGGCGCCGGATCAACACCTGGGTAACTACATTCAGCGCGAAACCGGCGCCGACATGCTGCTGTGGGAAGGCTCCTGCATCGTGCATGAGGAGTTCAAGGCCAAAGTGCTGGAAGACCTGCGCAAGGTCCATCCGGAGGCGGCGATTCTGGTGCATCCTGAGTCGCCTCAGTCGGTGGTGGAGCTGGCCGATGTGGTTGGCTCGACCAGTCAGCTGATTCAGGCTACCCGTGATTTGCCGAACCCGACGTTTATCGTGGCAACCGACCGCGGCATCTTCTACAAGATGCAGCAGGCTGCGCCAGACCGCCTGCTGATCGAGGCGCCGACGGCCGGCAACGGGGCGACCTGTCGCAGCTGTGCGCACTGCCCGTGGATGGCGATGAACACCCTGCCGCGCGTGTTGGCCGCGCTCGAGACCGGCGCTGATGAAATCCATGTGGATGCAGACCTGATTCCCAAGGCCGTCAGGCCGCTGGATCGCATGCTGGACTTTACCCGTAACGCCAATCTCGCCGCCAAAGGCAATGCCTGACACAACACAGCCGCCCTGGGGCGGCTGTGTTGCATTATGCGGCGCGCTGCTACCGGTGTTTACATCGATTCAACCAGGGCCCGCTGACGGCGCAGGGCATTTTGCTGCTCCTTGATACGTGAGCTGGTGACGAAGTTGCCGCCAGCGCGCTGCAGCGCCAGTTCGAGCTGCTGTTCCGCCTGCTGCAGATCGCCGGTCAACTTGAAGTAGTGCGCGCGGGCCAGATGAACACCCAGAATGTTGCCTGCCAGGCCGCGAATCTCCGCAGCCAGGTACCACACGTCAGGGTCGTCATCACGGCGGTTGGCCAGGCGATCAATGGCGCGTTCGGCATCGGAGTACTGCTGCTGCTTGAGTAGCAGGTCCGCTTCGGCAAAATCCAGCGGGAAGTTGTTCGGAAAGCGCTGCTGCATGGTGCGCGTGCGTTCCAGTGCCTGGGCAAGGCGGCCAGCGTTGGTGTCCAGTTCGATCTGAGCAAGGTTGAACGGCAGACTGTGCGGGTTCTCCTTCAGCAGCGGTGCGAGCGCCTCACTCGCTTCATCATGCTGCCCTCCGCGTGACAGGGCCAGCGCCAGGCCGTAGCGAGCGGCATCGTGATTGCCCTCGTGATCATCCAGTAATGCGCGAAATCGCTTGGCTGACAAGCCAGGGCTTTGTTCGTACTTGAGCTGCACCCGGGCGCGCATCAGCTGGTATTCCAGGCTGTCCTGTTCGCCGCCGGGCGGCAGTTGCTCGGCGCGGTTGCGGGTATCGGCCATCCGCGACTGGCTCACGGGGTGCGTCAGCAAAAATTCGGGTGGATTGCTATCGTAGCGGCTAAGCTGGGCCAGCCGCTCAAACATGGTGGGCATGGCCTTGGGGTCGTAACCAGCCTTTTCCAGGTTGAGGATGCCGATGCGGTCGGCTTCCTGTTCATTTTGGCGAGAAAACCGGCGCTGTTCCTGAATCGCTGCAGCCTGGGTCGAGGCAAGGGCAGCAAAGCCGGCGTCGCCTCCGCCCGCCGCGGCCAGCACGATCGAGGCCAGCATCGCGGTCATAAACGGCACCTGCATGCGCTGCTGTTGCTCCAGGCCGCGGGCGAAGTGGCGTTGGGACAAGTGGGCCAGTTCGTGCGCCATGACCGATGCGAATTCAGCCTCACTCTGCGCGTGCAGAAACAGCCCGCCATTGACGCCGACGACGCCACCTGGCGCGGCAAAGGCGTTCAGTTGCGGGCTGTCGATCAGCACAAAGGCCAGGCGGCGATCGGTTAATTGACTGGTCTCGGCCAGACGATAGGTACGCTCTTCGACAAACGCCTTGAGTTGCGGATCGTCCAGGGTGGGTACAGCCCCCCGCAACATGGTCAGCCAGGTGCGGCCGAGCTGATACTCCTGCTCGCGTGACATCATCGAAGAGCTGGTGTCGCCAAGCGAAGGCAGGTTGAATTCATCCGCGCTGACGGTCGCACCGGTGGGCAAGCCGAGTGCACCGACCAGCAGCGCCGCGGCTAGCAGGCGTTTCGCGGACATGGTTTCTTGCATCATTTTTGTCTCATACCGGGTCTGGCTGTTGTCGAGGGGAGCGCCTGCAAGGCTATACTGTCGGCCACCTGCTGTGGAGTCCTTGTATGCCTGTTGATTTGCCCATCGATGCTGTTGTTGACGCCCGTGGACTCAGTTGTCCGTTGCCCCTGCTGAAAGCCAAGCAGGCGCTGAACAGCATGGTAGCAGGCCAGACGTTGCATGTAATGGCTACCGATGCGGGGTCCGAGCGGGACTTTCAACGCTTCGCGGAACTGTCCGGAAATCACTTGCTTGAAGCCCGTGTATTGGACGGCGAATTTCACTATTGGTTGCGTAAAGCAGATTAATTCACATGTTAAAAGTCTTTCAGGGCTGGGTTCAGCGGTATTTTTCCGATGAAGAAGCGGTGGTGCTGGCAGTGGTGCTGGCGCTGGGTTTCGCGATCGTCATTTCTTTTGGCGACAAACTGGCGCCGTTGCTGACCGGGGTTGTACTGGCTTATCTGTTGCAAGGCCTGGTGACCCGCTTGCAGCGTTGGCTGCCGCATTCGCTGGCGGTCTGGATTGTTTTTCTGCTGTTTCTGGGCGCATTGGCAGCCCTGTTTGGTGTGGTGATTCCGCTGGTCTGGAAGCAGATGCTCAACCTGTTCAACGAGCTGCCGGGCATGCTGGGCGAGTGGCGAGCCCAGTTGCTGCACCTGCCGGAGGAATATCCGTCCTTTATCTCCGAGGCGCAGATCGAGCGCCTGATGAATTCCATCAACGGCGAAGTGGGGGCGTTTGGCCAGTGGGCATTGTCGCAGTCGCTGGCCAGCCTGCCGGTGGTGGTAACGGTGCTGGTGTATCTGGTGCTGGTGCCGATCCTGGTGTTTTTCTTCCTCAAGGACAGCCAGACCCTGACCGCCTGGACCGTGAGTCACCTTCCCCGTGAGCGTCGCCTGATGCGCGTGGTCTGGACCGAGATGAATCAGCAGATCGCCAACTATATTCGCGGTAAGGCGGTGGAGATTCTGATCGTCGGTGCGGTGACCTATATCTCCTTCGCGATACTCGGGGTCAACTACGCCGCGTTGCTGGCGGTGCTGGTCGGGTTGTCGGTACTGGTGCCCTATATCGGCGCCACCGTGGTAACCATTCCGGTGGCGCTGATCGGTCTGTTCCAGTGGGGGCTGGGTAACGAGTTCATGGTGCTGATGATCGTCTATGCGGTGATTCAGGCGCTGGACGGCAACGTGCTGGTGCCCATCCTGTTTTCCGAGGCAGTCAACCTGCACCCGGTTGCCATTATCGCGGCGGTGCTGATCTTTGGCGGGTTGTGGGGCTTCTGGGGGGTGTTCTTCGCCATTCCGCTGGCGACTCTGTTCAAAGCTGTGCTCTACGCCTGGCCGCGCGGCCTGGAGGCCGCGCACGATGCCCAAGCCGAGGCGCCAGAGCCGGTCTGAGCGCCTGGGCGGGGCGGGGCGGCTGATTACAGCGCCTGGACTGCGGCCAGTACCTCGGCGACGTGCCCTGGCACCTTCACCTTGCGCCACTCCTGGCGCAATACACCTTGTTCGTCGAACACAAAGGTGCTGCGCTCAATCCCTTCATACTCCTTGCCGTAGAGCTTCTTGGGCTTGATCACGTCGAACAGGCGGCAGAATGACTCGTCCGGATCGCTGATCAGTTCGAACGGGAACTCGTGTTTGGTCTTGAAGTTGCTGTGCGTACGCAGGCTGTCACGCGAAACGCCATAGATCACGGCGCCAGCGTCGGTAAAGGCAGCGTAATTGTCGCGGAAGTCCTGGCCTTCAGTGGTGCAGCCGGGGGTGTTGTCCTTGGGATAGAAGTAAATGACGACCTTCTTGCCGGCCAGACTGGCAGGCGTGACGGTCTGGTCGCCGGTAGCGCTGGCGCTGAAGTCGGGGAAGGGCTGATTCAGTTCAACGGACATGGGCGGTCTCCTCGTCGGATATCAGTGCAGTGGGCGCCAGGGTTCGATCACGGCATCCAGGTTCAGTTCGTCGCAAAAGTCCAGAAACTGCTCTCGCAGCCAGCTCAGCTGAGTCTGCGCCGGAATGGCGATGGTCAGCGTCAGGTTTAGCATGGGCGTACCCGTGTGCTGAGCCTGGTAGGTGAAACTTTGCAGCTCCTCAATGTCGATGCTCAGTTGCTGGAAGAAGTTGCATAGCTCGCCGACCAGTTCGGCGCGTTGTGCAGCGGTAACAAAGACGTTGTACGGCAGGGCCTGCGGGCGTTCGTCCAGGCTGTGGCTGCGCGACATGGAGAGCAGGATGTGTTCGCGCTTGGCCAGCGGCGGCAGCAGGGTTTCCAGTCGTGCCAGGGCATCCCAGTTGCCGCTGACCTGCAGCAGTAACACGGCACAGCTGCCGTGACGACTCATGCGGCTGCTGACAATCTGGCAGCGATGTTCGGTGCACAGGCGGGTCAACAGGCTGGCCAGCGATGTGGTTTCCTGGCCCATGACGTTGATGACCAGATATTGCTCGCGTTGACCCGGTGGGGTGGACATGGTGATCCTCTAATTCACGGAAGCGCCTTGTGGGCGCGATAGACAAGCGCCTATTGTCCCAGCCTGCCGGAGGCGGGGCAACTGCCCATGCTGCTGGCACGCAGAACTACCGGCAAATGCGCTGCGCGTCTGGTGCCGAGGCGCTTGGGTACCTGCAGCGGCCGTGAGGAATTAATCGGCGCGTCGCTTGTACTGGCTGCGGGGCGAAAGTACCATTGTCGTTTATTGTTCCAAGTGGAGAGTTGCATGATCTCGGGCAGTCTGGTGGCGCTGGTTACACCCATGGATTCAAACGGAGACCTGGATTGGCAGGCTCTGGAGCGCCTGATCGACTTCCACCTGGAAAAGGGTACCGACGGCATCGTTGCGGTGGGTACCTCCGGCGAGTCCGCTACTCTGGATATGGCTGAGCACAAGGAGGCCATTCGCCGCGTTGTGCAGCAGGTCGCTGGCCGTATTCCGGTGATTGCCGGCACTGGCGCCAACTCCACGCGCGAAGCCGTCGAGCTGACCGAAGCCGCCCGCAGCGTCGGCGCAGATGCCGCCTTGCTGGTGACGCCCTATTACAACAAGCCGACGCAGGAAGGCTTGTATCTGCACCACAAGCATATCGCTGAAGCCGTCGCCATTCCGCAGATCCTCTATAACGTCCCCGGCCGTACCGCCTGCGACATGTTGCCGGAAACGGTTGAGCGTCTGGCTGCCATCGACAATATCGTTGGCATCAAGGAAGCCACCGGTGACCTGCAGCGCGCCCGCGAAGTGATTGAACGGGTGGGCGACCGCATGGCGGTGTATTCGGGTGACGATGCCACCGCAGTCGAGCTGATCCTGCTGGGCGGCAAGGGCAACATCTCCGTCACTGCCAACGTCGCGCCCCTGCAGATGCATGAAATGTGTGCCGCAGCCCTGCGTGGCGACGAGGCAACGGCGCGTCGTCTTAACGAGGCCCTGATGCCGCTGCACAAGGCGCTGTTTATCGAAGCCAATCCGATTCCCGTCAAGTGGGCCCTGCTGGAAATGGGCCTGATTGCCGACGGCATTCGCCTGCCGCTGACCCCGCTCAGTGCCCGTTGCCATGACACCGTTCATGGTGCATTGCGTCAGTGTGGCCTGCTCTAATCAATCGGAACACCTGTTGACCAAGGAAACATTTATGAAGCCTGTGCTGAGCGCACTGACCCTGGGAATTTTGGCCAGCCTGAGCGGCTGTGGGTATTTGATGGGAGACAACGGCTACTTCCGTGACCGGGCCGGCGACTACCAGCAGGCTGAGGTCAAGCCTCGCATGACCGTACCGGCAGATCTCGAAAGCAAGCCGATGGGGGATCTGTTGCCGGTGCCGGGTCAGGTTGCCGCCGCGCCGCAGCCGGGTGAAAAGTTTGAGACCCCGCGCCCGCGTCCGATGGCCGCTGGTGTCGACACCTCGACCTTCTCGCTGCAGCAGGAAGGCAGCCAGCGTTGGGTGCTGGCGCAATTGCCTGCCTCTGAAGTCTGGCCGCTGCTGCAGCGCTTCTGGTCTGATTATCGGGTGCCGATGGCGCGCAGCGATGCCGCCCTGAGTGAAGCCTCTACCCAGTGGGTTGATTTCAGCCAGTCCACCGGGAATCCGCTGGTGCGCCGTATGCTGCCGCTCGTCCAAGAGGGGCAGCGCATTGATGATGAGGAGCAGCGCTTCCGCGTGCGTCTGGAGCCGGGGGTCAACAACGGCACCGCAGAGATCAAGGTACTGCATCAGGCCCGAGACCTGGGTGATGACGACAGCGAGTGGCCCAACCGTTCCGACAACACCAACTTTGAGCGCGCTCTGCTCGCCGAGCTGGAAACCTACCTGAACCAGAGCACTAGCACAGATGGTCCGGCGCTGGTCTCCAGCATTATCAACAGCGGCCCGGTAGAAACCAGTCTGGAGCAGGACGGCGCTGGCAACAGCGTGTTGTACATGCTGACCGACTTCAACCGTGCCTGGTCTGATGTAGGCGAAGCGCTGGCACGCGCTGACGTCTACGTCACCGACTATAACCGCAGCTCCGGCGTCTACTACGTCAATCTGGATCAGACCCGCTCCGAGCAAGAGGAGGAGCCTGGCTTCTTCGCGCGCTGGTTCGGTGGTGATAACGAAGACGAGCAAGTTGAAGATGACGGCAGCCAGCTGCAGGTGCGCCTGACGCCGACCTCCAACCGTATTGAAGTCAGCGTTGATGCCGGCATTGAACACGCGGCCGACGGAACCACCGCCCGTGAGCTGCTCGAGCGCATTCAGCGCGGCCTGAATGAGCGGCCGCCGCGGCAGTGAGGTACTGCTCCCTCGGCAGCGGTAGTCGTGGCAACGGCACCTTGATCGAACAGGGTGCCAGCCGAGTGCTGGTGGATTGCGGTTTCAGCTTGCGCGCCACCGAGCAGCGACTGCGTCAGGCCGGCATCAGTGGCGACCAGCTCAGTGCCATCCTGGTTACCCATGAGCACAGCGACCACATTCAGGGCGTGGCCAAGCTGGCCCGGCGTTATGAACTACCGGTATACCTGACGCCGGGCACTGGCTATGCGCTGCGCGAGGAGTCGGGGCTGGATATTCGCCATATCGATCTGCACGGGCGCTTTGCTGTTGGCGAGCTAGAGGTTACCCCGGTTGCCGTGCCCCATGACGCCAGAGAGCCCTGTCAGTACGTTTTTGACAACGGGCGCCAGCGTCTTGGCGTGTTGACCGATACCGGCACCATTACACCCTGGATTGTCGAGCAATACGCCGATCTGGATGCACTTTTCCTGGAAGCCAACTATGATCCGCACATGCTGTCTAGCGGCCCCTATCCAGCGTTTTTGAAGGCCCGGGTTGGCGGCAATCTGGGTCATCTGAGCAATCAGCAGGCGGCCGGTTTTCTCCGGGGCGCCGGCCTGGAGCGACTGCGGCATATTGCTGTGGCGCACATCAGTGAAAAGAACAACCGCCCGGAGCTGGCGTTGGCAGCGTTGCAAGACGCGCTGACAGACTGGTCCGGCGAGCTGCTGCTGGCGCAGCAGGACCAGGGGCTGCCCTGGCAATCAATTCAGTAACTGCCCATCACCATTTTGCGGACAGCGGGAGCCGATAATGGAAAAACGTAACGAACTCTATCGCGGTAAAGCCAAGTCGGTTTATACCACCGACGACCCGGATCGCCTGGTCCTGCTGTTCCGCAACGACACCTCCGCCTTTGATGGGAAGAAGATCGAACAGCTCGATCGCAAGGGCATGGTCAACAACCGCTTCAACGCCTTCATCATGCAGAAGCTGGAAGACGCGGGTATCCCGACCCAGTTTGACGCACTGCTGTCTGACAACGAGTGCTTGGTCAAAAAACTCGACATGATTCCGGTCGAGTGCGTGGTGCGTAACTTTGCTGCCGGCAGCCTGGTCAAGCGCTTGGGCGTGGAAGAGGGCATGGCGCTGACCCCGCCGACCTTCGAACTGTTCCTGAAAGACGACGCCAAGGGCGACCCCTTCATCAATCAGTCCCACGTTGTCACTTTCGGCTGGGCGACCGCTGAACAGCTGGCGCGCATGCAGGAGCTGACCCTGAAGATCAACGACATCCTCAAGGGGCTGTTTGATGAGGCCGGCCTGCTGCTGGTCGACTTCAAGCTGGAGTTTGGCCTGTTCAACGGCGAGATTGTTCTGGGTGACGAGTTCAGCCCGGACGGCTGCCGCCTGTGGGACAAGGAAACCCGCAAGAAGATGGATAAAGACCGCTTCCGTCAGGGCTTGGGCGGCGTTATCGAAGCCTACGAGGAAGTCGCCCAACGCCTCGGCGTGCCGCTGCCCTGAGCATCTTCGGCTACCGCATTGTCAGCAAAAGCTGGTAATATGCGCGCCGACTTGGAGAGTTGCCAGAGTGGTCGAATGGGACGGATTCGAAATCCGTTGTACGGGCAACCGTACCCAGGGTTCGAATCCCTGACTCTCCGCCAATAAACAAAAACGCCCAGCCTAGCTGGGCGTTTTTGTTTATCCGGTGAGCTCTCGGTGAGAACCCTCGTTCGACCGAGCCTGCCGCGCAGGCGAGGAACGCCGGAGCATCGCGACGGCGGCCCCTCGAAGAGGGGTGAGGCGCGCAGCGCCGAATAATCCCTGACGAAGCCTCAGACGGCACAGTCTCCCGACTAGCTGGGCGTTTTTGTTTGTCCGGAGGGTTCTCGGTGAGAACCCTCGTTCGACCGAGCCTGCCGCGCAGGCGAGGAACGCCGGAGCACAGCGACGGCGGCCCCTCGAAGAGGGGTGAGGTGCGCAGCGCCGAATAATCCCTGACGAAGCCTCAGACGGCACAGTCCTCCGACTAGCTGGGCGTTTTTGTTTGTCCGGAGGGTTCTCGGAGAGAACCCTCGTTTGGCCGAGTCGGCACAACAGCAAACCCGACCAGAACAATCATTGCGTTGGTAGAGCTAAGTCGAACAGGTTGGTGGTTTGGCGGGTTCTATGCTTTTCGTTCGGCGCTTTGCGATAGCTTGCGCAAGCGCTCAGAGCCGTCTTCAGCCAGGTAGTCTTTCACGCCGTGAGTGGCAGAAAACTCACTCTCTGTTCTACGGCGCAACATCTCCTTGAAGCGCTCAGAGCCATCCTCGGCCAAATAGGTGTTTGTCGGTACCTCATAGAGCGATGCACTGATTTCTGTCGCCTTGCTGCGCAGCTCAATAAGAAGCTCCGCGCCATCCTCGGCATGAGCAACACCAACAGAGGAGCCAATGAGCACGGCGGCTGATACCAGCGCTGCCAATGCATTAAAAGATGGGCGATTTGACACTTTCATTTTGTGTATCTCCAGAACCATTTCGACTTGAGGCACACTGCTTGTATGGGCCCCTTCAAGATTCCTGCAGAGCAAGCGCTTTGGCTTTCTGCTTGGGTGATACGGTAAAGAGTTGGCGAAAAACGCGATACACATATGCTGTCGAGTGAATGCCTAATCCTCTTGAGCAGAATTTGATTTTCTTCTGGAGGTGATGCGTAGGCGCCGTTTTGCGGTGCTTGCAGGCAAGATAAAACAATGCTCGCGAATTATTGCCTATTGCTGTTTGCCTATATGTCCAAATGTGCCGCTTTTGCCTTGCCGTGATGCAAGAGCGGCTTGGCTATGCGCTGACGGATAATAATCAATAGAGTGTGTGCCGGGGTTAACGCTGGATAGTGATTGATCAGGCCATAGCCAACTTATAGAAATGGCGGCCGACCAATCACTCAGCGGTTATCACGAGGCGGACAGAGAGGCTCTGTGTGTCTTGTAATTCTCCGCTTGCTCGAAGATTTCTTTATACACTTCATCCCGGTCTACCGGCGGGTAGCCATGCTTGGCCAGCAGGTGCTGCAACAGCTTGATGCGGGTGTTGGGCAGTTTTATTTTCTCGATCTTGGCCAGATAGTCGTCATCAAAGATGTCCATCTCGGCGGTGCCGTTTTCGCCCAGCTTGAATATCTCCTCAATGCCCTCAGTGCTTCGCCGGCCATTTCGCGCACGCGAGCGTTCATCTGCGCAGCACTGCCTTTGGTGAGCTTGAAGGCGATTGAGCGTGCCGCGAGGTAAAAAATGAATCTGGTCGCGTTCGCTTTGGCTGATAGCTTCAGGGTTGTAACAAATGTCGTAGGCCGCTTTACCAAGGTCACCAAGTGCTTTTCGATCTTGTTGGTAATCTGCGCGTACTCGGCGGCGCTGACCTACGCTGCAGTAGGCCCGCCTTTTTTGCTTGCTGACCCCCTGTGCTAAAGCGAACCGTAACGCGAGTCCCGCCAGTTCAATGCTTCGCGTAGTCCATGGCTTTTGACCCGCTCGCCAAACTCGGCTTTCTCGGGGGAGTAGGCGGAGTTGAGGATGGAGACGACATCGAGGTTGGCTGTGACGGCTTGTCTTAACCCCATTGCCTCATAGGCTCGGGTCAACGCCAGCTTGGTCAGTCGCAAGGTAACTGCAGGCGTCATGGCGATTTTTTTGGCCAGTTTGTCGACGGTTTCTTCCAGCTCGGTTGCCGGCACGACGTGGTTGATCAGCCCCATTGTTTCGGCTGCTTCTGCGGAGACTACGTCGCCGGTCAGCAGCAGTTCATTGGCTTTTTTCTGCCCAATCAAAAAGGGCATGAGCAGTGTCACAGGGCCGGAGCCGAAGCGGATTTCCGGCTCGCCGAATTGTGAACGGTCCGAGGCGACGATCATGTCGCAGGCCATGGCAAGCTCACACGCGCCCGCCAGGCACCAGCCGTCGACTGCGGCAATGGTCGGTTTGGTGCAAGCCCAGACGGCCATCGACAGGTCGACGTTGCGGGTCAGTGCGTTATGCCAGTCTTCTGCGCTGGACACGCCTTTGGCGATGCCCTCAGCGATGTCGTAGCCGACGGAGAAGGCCTTACCAGCGCCGCGCAGGACGATAACTCGTACTTCGTCGTTGGCCTCCAGTTCAGTGACTTTTTCTCGTAATTCGGTAACCACTGCGGCGGACAGGGCGTTGAGTTTGTCGGGACGATTAATCGTTACCCAGGCAATGCCACCGCGAAGCTCAGTTATTATGAGAGCATCATTTTTCACGGTATTTCTCCTTAGAGAGGAAGGTTGTTGGGTTAGGCGGCGTTAAGCACAGCGCTGTCTGACCGTAACGTTGTTCAGCTACTTAAGTTCACCACCGCGCGGCGGCGAACCTGACGAGCTAAGGCGGGTCGACAAGTGAGGCCGCGCGACTGAGGCGGCCAGATCACGTTGCCGTGATACTGGCGCTGTGCAGCGCGCTGGATGACTCATCGTCACGAGCCAAGATCAGGCAATGTGTAACCCTGCAGCTGTTGGCGAATCTGCGTCTTCAACACCTTGCCCGTTGCGCCCAAGGGCATCTCATCTACAAAGATGACATCGTCAGGGGACTGCCACTTCGCCAGGCGACCGGGGTATAGCGCGAGAATCTCTTCGGCGCTGACCTCGGCGTCAGGCTTTTTGAGCACGACGACTACCGGCCGCTCGTCCCATTTGGGGTGGGGCACGCCTATCGCGGCTGCCAGGGCTACGCCGTTGTGGCTCAACGCGATGTTTTCGATGTCAATGGTGGACAGCCATTCGCCGCCCGACTTGACCACATCCTTGCTGCGGTCGGTCAGCTGCAGGTAGGCATGCTCATCAATGGTGGCGACATCACCAGTAGCAAACCAGCCATCATCCAGGCGGTTGTCGATCTCATCCTTGTAGTAGGCGCTGATGACCCAGGGTCCTTTGACCTGCAGGTGCCCGGCGGCCTTCCCGTTCCACGGTTGCTCAATACCCTGGTCGTCGACAATGCGCATGTCGATGCCGAATACCGGCCTGCCTTGCTTGAGTCGCACCCGCTGCTGCTCTTCGCGGCTGAGCTCCTGATGCTGTGTCATCAGCTTCGATGTGGTGCCCAGAGGGGAGGTTTCTGTCATGCCCCAGCAGTGAATCACTTCGACGTTGTGCTGGTCTTCAAAGCACTGCTGCATGCTCGGCGAACAGGCAGAACCACCGATAGAGGTCTTCTTCAGGGTGCTGAAGGTGTGCTGATGGCGTTCCATATGGTCCAGCAGGGTCTGCCAGACAGTGGGTACGCCAAGGGCGAGTGTGACACCCTCGCGCTCGATCAGGTCGTATACCGACGCCCCATCCAGCGCCGGGCCGGGGAGCACCAGTTTGGCACCGGCCAGCGCGGCGCAGTAGGGCACGCCCCAGGCATTGACGTGAAACATCGGAACGACGGGCAGCAGTGCATCCTGGCTGCCGACGCCCAATCCGTTTGGCGTGGTCAGAACCAGTGTATGCAGCACGGTTGAGCGATGCGAGTAGAGCACCGCCTTGGGGTTGCCCGTCGTGCCGCTGGTGTAGCACATGCTGGAGGCGGTGCGCTCGTCGAATTCCGGCCAGACATAGTCGCCAGATTGCGCGGCGATCAGGGCTTCGTAACTCAACAGTCCTGCACTATCGGCAGTGTTATCCAGCGCGTCTGGCTCACACAACATGACCCAGTGCTTGACGCCCGGCGCCAGTGGCTTGAGGCTCTCTACCAGGGTGGCGAAGCTCTCGTCGAAGAAGACTACTTCGTCCTCGGCGTGTTGCAGTATCCAGGCAATCTGCGAGCTGTGCAGGCGCGGGTTGACGGTGTGCAGCACCCTTTCTGAGCCACTGACACCGTAGTACAGCTCCAGGTGGCGATAGCCGTTCCAGGCAATACTGGCAACGCGGCTTCCCGGCTTAAGGCCCAGTTCATCTAGCGCCATGGCCAGCTGTCGCGAGCGCTGCGCAACATCGGCCCAGGTGTAGCGGTGAAGGTCTCCTTCGATGCGGCGAGAGACGACTTCTACCTGGCCGCTGTAGCGCTCCGCGTGGGTCAGCAGCGACGAAATCAGCAACGGCTTGTCTTGCATTAATCCGTTCACGGGCAGCGTCCTGACTTATTGGATGACGTGGCTGACAACCACCACAGGAAGGATGTCCGTGTAGTTTTCCCGGTCATCGCCCAACTCTTGTCCGGCAGCGGCCATTGCTGCCTGGAAGCTGGCGACGTCCGCAAAAAAGAGGTGCGCTGCGGCCACGCTGGCAGGCAGGGCGCCGGAGCCATCAGGCAGCGTTTGGTCGATCTCCAGTTTGATCAGTCCCTGGACGCCAAGGCGGTCACGGATCAACTGCGCGTGAGCGCTCTGATAGTAGTCGTGATCAAATGTGCAGTTTTCGTGCGGTGGGTAGGAAACGGTGACTCTGATCATGGTGTTCTCCGATCTTATTATTGTGACGGGATAGCTGGATTGGTTTCCTGCAGGTCGTGAAATGATCGCGACCGAGTGCGGCGGGGCTCAGTCCGTCGGCACATGAATCCGCTGCGATCGCGTCCAGGGTGGAGGCCACGATCGCAGCGTGAATCAATATTGCCCTGCCTCGGTTTTACGGCTGTCCGCCAAGCAGTCCGGGACCGGCCAGTGATGCGCCGCCATCGACAGGCAGGACCACGCCGGTGACGTAGTTGAATACGCTGGAACTGAGCATCACCGCGACATTGGCGACGTCCGAGATTTCGCCATAGCGGCGCAGGGGCATGTTTTGGGTCACCGCCGCTTTGGATTCAGGTGTGGGGGTCAGTCGTTCCATGCCCTCGGTGCCGGCAATCGGGCCAGGAACGATGGAGTTGACGCGAACGCCTTCCGGGCCCCATTCCATAGCCAGCACCTTGGTCAGCATGTCGACGCCTGCTTTGGCCGCGCAGACGTGAGCCTGCATCGGCGTGGCTTTGGACGCCTGCGGCGCGGAAATGTTGATGATGGAGGCGCCTGGCTTGGTCAGGTACGGATAGGCTGCTCGCAGCACGTGGAAGCTGCCCAGTAGGTCGATGTCCATGACGCTTTTGAAACCGTTGGGGGACATTACGGCAGCTGGGGCCACAAAGTTGCCTGCGGCGCCCGAGCAAAGCACGTCGATAGTGCCCCAGGCTTCATGCGTTTTGGACAGGGCATCCTGCACACTGGCCATATCCCTGACATCGCCACTGAAGCCCATGGCGTCTGAGGTAAGCTCTCGCAACGTCGCCACGGCCGCGTCCACCCGCTCCTGTGAACGACTGAATACGGCAACCTTTGCACCTGCGGCGGCAAAGGCCTTGGCAATCCCGAGGTTGATGCCGCTGGTGCCGCCAGCGACGAATACGGTCTTTCCGGTGAACTCATTGTGCTGCAACATCGTGACTACTCCCGCCTGTTATCGGTTAACACTATTTGCTCGCTAGCCTATGCATCCGGAAACTGGCAGTCTGTCAAAAAATTGAATTTTGAATCGAAATTATGGATACGCTGCTCAACGCTGATGTGCTGCTGGATAAGCTCAGTTCTGACGCCTGGTTTTCCTCGTGCTCGGATGAGCTGAAGCAGGCTCTGTTGCGCGATGCGAAAATTCAGCCGTGCCCTGCAGGCGAAGCGGTGTATCGGGATGGGGAGTTGGCCAGGCACGCGCTGTATTGCGTTGTCGAAGGGGCCATTCGCCTCAGCAGCTCAATGCACGATGGCTCACCGTCGCTGCTGGTCTATCTGCAGCCGTGTCACTGGTTCGGTGATATCTCGTTGATCGACGGCAGGCCTTACATTCGTGATGCCGTCGCCGATGTGGACTCGCTGGTGCTATATGTGCCAAGCAAACCCTTTGAGCGCTGGCTGGATGATCATCCGAAATACTGGCGAGACATTGCACGTCTGAGTATCAACAAGCTACGTGTGGCCTATCAGATCATTGGTGAGCCGGGCACGATCCACCATAAGCTGGCCCGCCGGCTGTGGTTGATGGCGCATGGGTTTGGATCACGCGCTCACAATCCATCGCTTCAGCTACAGGTGTCTCAGGAGCACCTGGCGCAAATGCTGGGAAGTACCCGCCAGAGTATTAATACCGGGCTTGCCAGGCTGGAGGGGTTAGGCCTGTTGAAGCAGGGTTACAAGTCGATCGACATTCTGGACTTGGCGGCTCTGCTGGACCACGCCAATCACAAGTGACTGTCTGCCCTGCTCGCTGGTCGTCTACGTGACGTTGCTGAGGCATTCCGGCAGCGCTGTCGGAAAGTCCTCCAACGCCACCGGTGGCGAGATCAGGTAGCCCTGTATTTCGTCGCAGCCCAGCGCGCGGATGACGTCCAGTTGTTCGGCGCTTTCCACCCCTTCACACACGGTGCGTTTGTTCAGGGTGATGGCCAAGCCAGAGATCATCCTGACGATGGCCTGGGCGTCCGGACGGGTCAGCAGCTCGGTGATAAATGACCGGTCGATCTTGAGGGTGTCGAACGGAAAGGTGCGCAGATAGGAGAGCGATGAGTAGCCGGTGCCGAAGTCGTCCAGCGCAAGCCGTACGCCGGTCTGACGAATGGCCGTGAGCATATCGAGGGCTTGGTCCGGATCATCAATGATGACCGACTCGGTAAGTTCCAGCTCCAGCCGTTGCGGCTCCAACTGATAGTGCTCCAGCAGGGCGGTGAGGTCCTGCAAAAAGTGGCCGAACTGCACCTGCACCGCCGACACGTTGACTGAGATGAGCAGCCCCCGCAGCTCGGTTGTGGCTGCGCGGCAGGCCTCTTCCAGCACATAGTACCCGAGGTTCTCGATGAGTCCGCACTGCTCGGCAATGGGGATGAATTCATCCGGGCCGACGCGGCCCAGTTCCGGGTGGGTCCAGCGCACTAACGCTTCGGCACCGGTGATCCGCCAGCTGGCCAGGCTCACCTTGGGTTGCCAGTGAACGCAGATCTCGCCGCGTTCGACCGCATGGCGCAGGCCATCTTCGATCGCCAGTCGACGACGACTTTGCTCACCAATTTTCTCCGAATACAGCGACCAGCAGCCACGGCCGGCGGCCTTCGACTCATATAGGGCCATATCCGACTGCACCATCAGGTCATCCATGTGCGGCCCTGCCGACATGCGCAGACTGATACCCACGCTAGCGCCGATACGAAATTCGCGCTCGGCAACGGCGATCGGCTCGCTCAGGCTGTCGATGACGCGCTGCGCCAACGCGATGGGCTCACGGTCGTCGCTGATCGGCCAGAGCGCGATGGCAAACTCATCGCCTCCCAGGCGGGCGACTAGCGTATTTTCCCCGGCGCAGGCGGTCAGTCGTCTGCCAATGACTTGCAGCAGCGCGTCGCCGGTGCTGTGTCCGTGGTTGTCGTTCACGCTCTTGAAGCGGTCCAGGTCTACCGACAGCAGCGCGAGCTGAATATCTCGGCTGACCAGGCCGCTGATGGTATCGCGTAGCTTGAAGCGGTTGGCCAGGCCGGTCAGTGAGTCGGTATGCGCCAGGGTGCGCAGCATGCGCTCATTGTTCACCTTGTCGGTGACGTCGCTGATGATGCCCCGGCGCCCGGCAAAGCGGTCCTTCTCATCAAGCAGAACCTTGCCGGTCAGGGTCAGGTGACGCACACCGTGCTCGTCTTCTATGGAAATGGGCAGCGAGCGGAAGCTTTGTCGATGCTCAATGTGTTCGTCAATCAGGTAAC
This sequence comes from Pseudomonas abyssi, assembly GCF_003444685.1. Classification (NCBI taxonomy): domain Bacteria; kingdom Pseudomonadati; phylum Pseudomonadota; class Gammaproteobacteria; order Pseudomonadales; family Pseudomonadaceae; genus Pseudomonas; species Pseudomonas abyssi. Next base: position 51,414 of record NZ_LMAZ01000012.1, read on the forward strand.
ACAGCGCCGGGCTGCGCTCGCAGAGTATTTGCAGGAAACGTTTGTGTTCATGCTCGTCCGGTTGCAGTCTGAGCAGCTCCTTAAGACGAGGGGAAACATGGTTGAGCATACCGTCACGATCTGTTTCCCACAGGGCGTCGCCGGCATCGAGCTCAAAGTCATGCAGCAAGACTGACAGCATCTCACCCTGTCGCGCTGCTCGGCGCTGTGCCTTGATCAGATCGCTGGACTTGCGCCAGGACAGCAGCGCGCCAATCAGCGTCATGGGTGAATACAGCATTAACAGCAGAGCAATAACCAGATAATGGGCCTCCGTCCTGAGCACCAGACAGGCCAGTAGGGCGAGGACAGAGGCCAGGGTGTACAGGCCCACGTAAACCAGGCTGGCCATGGGCAGAGGGCTCAGCACAAAGCCGCCGGCACCGAGCATGCCGGTTACCAGCGTCGCGATGGTCATCTGTTGCAGCGCGCCTGCCTGCGGAAACCAGATAACGATCATGACCGCCCAGGTGCCGGCCAGCGCTGCGGCATGCACAGTAGAGCCCTTGAGCCGGCGCACGCTGGCGGTCGCCAGCACCTTGTCGCGCATATGCCACCAGCTCCAGCAGGCCAGCGCGCAGATCAGCGTCAGCGCGGCGAACCAGACCCAGAGTCCGGTTGGAATAACGGGGTAAAAACTGAGCAGGATGCAGCTGCCCGAGCCTATGTTGGCGAACATCATCGGGGGCGTGACGCGGATGACCGAGGTGAGGTGCGCGCCGCGCAGCAAAGCCATTTCGTGCTCATCACTGTTGTACATGAGCGCGATGTCAGCGCGGAGCGTTTCGATGAATTGGCTATAGGGGTTCAAGCGGCACCTGCCGGTCGACAGTCATCTTTCCTTTTAACAGTAGCAGAGTGCCGGCATTGTGTTGAGCCGGGCAACGAGTGCCCGGCACCGTATTATGTCTGGAGTTGCCTGGGCAGGTGCTTCAGTCGCTTGCCGCCTGCACCCAGCTGCCGCCCAGTGCGCGGAACAGCTGGGTGCGGGCCAGTTGTTGCTGGGTGGTGGCCTGCTCAAGGTCCCGTTGCGCCTGCAGCGCGTCTTGCTCTGCCTGCAGCACACGGAAGTAGTCGGTGGCACCAGCCTGGTAGCGGGTCTGGGTCAGTGTTGCGGCTTGTGTGCTGGCGTTGGCCTGCAGGCGTCGGGCGTTGACTTCGCGTGCCAGGGTGTCCTGGGCGGCCAGGGCATCGGAGACTTCACGGAAGGCGACCTGGATACGCTCTTCGTAGGCTGCAACGGCAGCATCACGGCGGGCGTTGGCGAGGTCCAGTCCAGCCTGATTGCGACCCGCAGTGAACAGCGGCAGAGTCAGTTGCGGGCTGAACGCCCAGCTGCTTTGGCCGCTATTGAACAGGTCGCTCAGGTCACTGCTGGTGTTGCCCAGGCTGCCAGTCAGACTGATGCGTGGAAAGAACGCGGCGCGTGCCGCACCGATGTTGGCCTGACGTGCCAGTAGACGGTGCTCGGCTGCGCGGATGTCCGGACGCGCTTCCAGCAGACTGGATGGCGCGCTCGGTGCCAGCGCCCCCAGTTCGACTGGCTTGCTGGCCGGGGCGAACAGCGTGTTCAGGTTCTGCTGTCCGGTGAGCAGGCGCAGGGCGTTGGTGTGTCGCTGCAAGGCCCGGTCGAGCTGCTCGATCTGCGCGATCACCGCCTGCTGTTCGGCCAGCGCCTGTTGGTACTCGAGTTCATCGGCGGCGCCCAGTGTGCGCTGCTGTTCGATCATCTCCAGATTGGCGTTGCGACTGGCCAGCGTCTTACGGGTAATTGCCAGTTGGCGCAATGTGCCATCGCGTTGCAGGCTGACCGATACGACATCGGCGATCAGGCTGATGCGCGCGCTTTGTGCTGCCTGCTCGGTGGCCAGGTACGCCTGCAGCGCGGCCTCTGACAGGTTGCGTACGCGCCCGAACAGGTCCAGCTCAAAGGCGGCCAGACCCAGCCCCACCTGGTACTGACTCCGGATTTCGGCCTGCCCGCTGGTGCTGACGTCCGCCGGCAAGCGCTGGCGCTGACCGCTGCCGTCAAGATTGATGGTGGGCAGCCGATCGGCGCGCTGAATACCGTATTGCGCGCGCGCTGCTTCCATGTCCAGCAGAGTCTGGCGCAGGCTGCGGTTGTTGCTCAGCGCCTGTTCGACCAGCCTGCGCTGGCCGGGATCGATGACAAACTGGCGCCAGTCCTGTTGCTTGCGGGTCAGCTGTTGATTGGCGCTGCCCAGCTGCCATTGGTCTGGTATTGGCGCTTGCGGGCGCTGGTAATCCGGGACCAGGGAGCAGCCGCTGATCGCCAGCCCAAGGGCCAGTAAGGGAAACAATTTAGGCATGTTGGGCCTCCGTTTCGGCTAGCTCGCGGGTGCGGGCCGAGGCGCTGGCCGCACGATGATCACGGGCCAGCAGGGTGTAGAGGGTGGGCAGCACGAACAGGGTAAACAGGGTGCCGACCAGCATGCCGGCGACCACCACGATACCGATGGCAAAACGGCTCGAGGCCCCGGCGCCGGCAGCGAACAGCAGCGGAATCAGGCCGGCAACCATGGCGGCGGTGGTCATCAGTACCGGGCGCATGCGGATGATCGCCGCCTTGTGCATGGCCTCCAGCGGGCTCAGACCCTCGTGCTTCTGAATATCGTTGGCGAACGACACCATCAGAATGCCGTGCTTGGAGATCAGACCGATCAGCGTCACCAGACCAATCTGGGTGTAGATGTTCATGGTCGCAAAGCCAAGCCAAAGCGGCAGCAGCGCGCCACAGATGGCCAGCGGTACGGTCATCAAAATCACCAGTGGATCACGGAAGCTCTCGTACTGAGCCGCCAGTACCAGGAAGATGACGATCAGGGCAAAGCCGAAGGACACCACCAGGCGGTTGCCTTCCTTGACGAACTGGCGGCTGTCCGACAGCCAGTCGATGCTGGCGCCGGGCGGCAGTGGTTGGCCTTTCAGAAAGTCTACCGCAGCGCCCATGGTGACGCCCGGCATCAGGACCGCCGACAGTGTTGCCGAGTTCATCTGGTTAAATTGCGGCAGGCGGTTGGCCTCGGGCTGGGTATGCACATCGACCACGGTCGCCAGCGCTACCAGTTCGCCGGAGCTGGCGCGCACGTAGTAACCGGTCAGGTCATCGGGGGCCTGCCGCTGGGCGCGCGGTACCTGGGTGATGACGTCGTAGGAGCGGTCAAACCAGTTGAAGCGATTGACGTAGTTCTCGCCAACCAGTGTGGCCAGGGTATCGGCGATATCCTGCATGCTGACGCCCATGTCACCCGCTTTCTCGCGGTTGACCGTCAGGCGCGCCTGCGGGCTGTCGAAGGCCAGGTCGCTTTCCACGTAGGCAAACAGGCCGCTGCCCCAGGCGGCGCCCTTGATCTGCTCCATAGCGTCATACAGGGCGCTGAAGTCATTCGGCGCACGCAATACCATCTGCACCGGCAGGCCGTCACTGCCGGCCGGCAGCGGCGCGGCCTGGAACGCGGTGACCGAGGCTGAGGTAATGCGTGAACTACCGGCGTTGAGGGTGCCTTCGACTTCGGCGGCGCTCATCTGCCGATCATCCCAAGGTGTCAGCACGACGCCGCCGAAGGCATTGTTCTGACCGTTGGTGCCGTTGACGAAGAAGCTGTCCTGATAGTCGGGCAGGGCACGAAACTGCGCCTGCACGGCGCGGGCTGCCTGCTCCGTGTAGTCCAGACTAGCGTATTGTGGGGCCCGGGCGGCAACGAAGACGTAGCCCTGGTCCTCACTGGGAGCCAGCTCGCGCTTGACGCCGAGGAACAGCACCACGATGCCCGCCAGGACCGCAACGCAGACCAGTACCACGGCACCGCGTGCATGCAGGGCGTGGTCCAGTAGGCGGCCATAGGCGCCGGAGAGCCGCTGCATGCTGTGTTCGATACGCTGCGCCAGCTTGCCTTCGGAGACCTTGGAGGACAGCAGATAGCTGCTCATCATCGGGGACAGAGTCAGGGCAACCACGCCGGAGACGATCACCGAGCAGGCGAGGGTAAAGGCAAACTCCTTGAACAGCGCGCCAGTCAGGCCACCCATCAAGCCAATCGGTGCGTACACAGCGGCCAGGGTGATGGTCATGCCGATGACTGGCCAGACAATCTCTCGGGCACCCAGCAGGGCGGCCTGCACCGGGCTGCGGCCTTCTTCGATATGTCGGTGGATGTTCTCCACCACCACGATGGCGTCGTCGACCACCAGACCGATGGCCAGCACCATGGCCAGCAGCGTCAGCAGGTTGAGTGAGAAGCCGAACGCCAGCATCAGCGCGGCGGCGCCGACCAGCGATAGCGGAATGGTAACGATGGGGATCAGCACCGTGCGGAAGGAGCCGAGGAACAGAAAGATCACGGCGACCACGATGATCACCGCTTCGAGGAGCGTCTTAAGTACCTCGTCAATCGAGGCGTTGACGAAGCGGGCGGTGTCGAACACGTTGGTGACCTTGATGCCGGGTGGAGCGGCCGCCTGCAATTCTGGCAGCAGCGCGTTGACGCCTGCGACGATCTCCAGCGGGTTGCCGTCCGGGGTGGGCGAAATGGCCAACGAGACTGCGGCCTCGCCACCGCCGAAAAAACTGCTGTCGTCGTTCTGTCCGCCCAGCTCAACGGTAGCCACATTGCTCAGGTGGACTACGCCACCGGGGCTGCGCTTGATCACCATGCGCCGGAAGTCCTCCAGCGAGCGCAGGTCGGTGGCCGCGGTGATCGGCACCAGAATGCTCTCGCCGCGCAGTGCGCCGGGGGCGGCCTGCACGTTGTTGCCACGCAGCGCGTTGACCAGGTCACTGGCGGTCAGATCGCGAGCGGCCAGCTTGATCGGATCGATCCACAGGCGCATCGCGTAGGGTTGGCCACCGCTGATATCGGCCGAGGCAACGCCGGACACCGAGGTAATCAGTGGCTGGGCGACGCGTGTCATGAAGTCGGTGATCTGCGCGATGCTGTGCTGATCACTGCGAAAGTTCAGGTATTGCACTGCTGACACGCCATCGGTCAGCTTTTGAATTTCCGGGTCGTAGACCTCTGCGGGCAAGCGGTAGCGGGCCTGCTGGATCTTCGCCAGAATCTCGGTCATGGCGCGGTCGGCGTTGGCGTTGAGCACCAGCTTGGCCTTGATCTCGCTGCGGCCGAGGGTCGAGGTGGAGGTCAGATACTCGATGCCGTTGGCGCTGGCGATGGCCTGTGCAATCGGCGTGGTGACAAAGCCCTGCATGGTCTGCTGCGAAGCACCCGGATACTGGGTGGTGACCACAATGGTAGCGCTTTCCATCTGCGGATACTGGCGGATCGGCAGTGAAAACAGCGCGGCCAGACCGGTCAACAGGATCATCACGCTCAGGGCAATGGAGAGGATAGGCCGGTGGATGAACAGGTCAGTGAACCTCATTGTTCACCCCCGCGCCCGACCACCTTGACGCTGGCGCCGGGTTGGATGCGCAACTGGCCTTCGGTGACGACCAGGTCGCCAGCGGCCAGGCCCTGGCTGATGACGGCCTGCTCGCCTATGTAGCGGCTGACGGTCACCGGCACCTGCTCGCTCCGGCCGATGCTTTCGTCATTCAGCTCACGCACCACCACCACCAGATTACCGGAGGCGCTGGTGACCAGGGCGGTTGCCGGCAGCAGTAGCGCATCGGATTCGGCCGGCAGGCTGATCCTGACGCTGGCGTACATGCCCGGTAGCCACTGCTCGCCGGGGCTTTCCAGAGTGGCCTGCAGCGCGGCATTGCGAGTGTCTTTCGCTACCTGGGGTTCGATGGCGGTGATGGTTGCCGATGCCGGTTCAACGCCCGCGAGGCCGGCGTCTACCGTCACGGTTTGCCCGAGACGGACGCGAGCCAGTTCCTGTTGTGGCACCTCGAAATTGACCTGCAGTTCGCTGAGATCGGTCAGGCTGACGGCCTGGTCGCCGGGGTTCAGGTATTGGCCAAGGTCGATGTGACGAATGCCCAGCTGCCCATCAAAGGGTGCCCGCAGGTGCTTTTGCCGGATCTGTGCCTGCAGCAGCTCGACACGGCTGCGGCTGGCGTCGTATTCAGCTTGCCGTTGCTGCTGCAGCTCACGCGACATGGCGCCACTGGCTGACAGGGTACGAGCGCGCTCAAGCTGTTCCTTGGCGAAGGTCAGGTTGGAGCGAGCGGCAATCAGGTCTGCCTGTTCGAGCGAGTCATCCAGGCTGGCGAGCAGGCTGCCGCGCTCGACCTGCTGACCTGGCTCAAAGGCGATCCTGGCGACGCGACCGGCGACCTCCGCCGAGAGCATGACCTGGCGCGCTGCACGTAATTCGCCCAGTGCCTGCAGTATCACCGGGGCCTGCTGTGCCTCCAGCCTTTCGGCAACCACGTCGATCGGGTCGCCGCCCTGCCAGCCGCCGCCCGAATTGAGCGAGGCACGCCAGAACCACAGGCCGGTTGAGATCAGGGCGATGATAATCAGAACGATGGCGCTGGCTTTCCAACCAGCACTCCGCCTGGGTGGCAGAGAGGTAGTCATGTGCTGCGTGCTCCAATGCGAAAGGTCTAAAGAGGGTCATGCACGCGCGGCTTGCATGCCTGGTGCTGGCATGTCGCACGGCGCAGTCAGACGTAGGTTGGCGGGGGCTTTTGGCCGCCCGCCTGCCCAGGCAGAAAGGGTGTATTCGGCAAAGGCAGCTTCCTTGCTGCAGTTATTTCCAGGAAGCGAGGCACGTTATAAATGCTCAAGTTGACTTGAGGTCAAAAGGTTTTTTTCAAGTGACGTGGTCTTGAGAAGACAGGCGGGGCAGCGGTGCGAAGGGCCAATGAACGAACGGGGCATACAGGGGAGGCCGGCACGGCCGCAGTCATTGGCAACTGGAGAGGGGCAGCGATCAGCTGGGCGCTTGATCGCCCCTGAGCAGTGCCACCGCCTGTGCGTCGGAGGCGAGCAGACAATCCTCACCAAACAGCGCCAGATAGCCCTGCTGATGCAGCGCCGTGCGTAACGGCAGCTTGGCGCCGGATAGGTACAGTCTGATGCCGCGCGAGTTCAGTAGCAGCCAGATTTCGTGCAGGGTATCCAGGCCCGTCGAGTCGATCTGGTTGATCGCCGTGGCCGAGAGCAGCAGATGGCGGATATCGAGTGTGTCGATCCGCCGGCGTATGTAGCTTTCCAGTACGGGGGCTGTCAGGTAGGAGAGCGAGGCGTCCATACGAATGCCCAGTACATCATCGGCGATGGCTGGCAGGCCGTAGAGCTGGCGATCCCGCAGGGCGCCGCTGTCGTGTACGCCCAGCTCGATGATGCGTGGCACGGCATAGCGATAAAGAAAGAGCACCACCGAAGCCAGAATGCCGGCGATTATGCCCCAGTAGAGATTGGGCACCGTTGCCAGGGTAACGCCCAGGGTAATCAGCGCCACGGCGCCATCTTTGGGGGTGGTGCGCAGCAGCTTGAGCAGGCCCGGTATGTCGATCAGCCGCAGCACCGGCACAATGATCACTGCCGCCAGCACCGCCTTGGGCAGATTGTGCAGCAGATCGGTAAAACCCAGCAGACAGACCAGCACGATCAGCGAGGTGATGATGGTCGACCAGGCGCTGCGCGCACCGCTGTAGGCATTCAGCGCGGTGCGGGAGAAGGAGCCGCTGACCGGGAAGCCGCCACTGGCGCCACTGGCGATCTTGGCCAGGCCCTGGCCGATCAGCTCCTGATTGCGGTTCCAGGTTTCGCGGGTCAGTCGTGACATGGTGCGGCAGCTGGACATGGCTTCGGTAAAGCTGATCAGCGCGATCACCACCGCCGGGGTCAGCAACGCCAGGTGTTGCTCCAGTGTCAGCCCCGTCGGCAGGCCGAGCGAGGGCAGGCCGGAGGCGATATGTCCGACGATGCTGCCACCCAGGCTGGCAAAGCCGATAGCACTGCTGAGGCCGATGCCGGCCAGGCAGACCAGCACGATGGCCGGTAGGCGCGGAACCAGCTGCTTGCATAGCAGCAGGGCGAGAATGCTGCCGCCGCCGAACAACGCGGTAGTGAGCACACGGTCGGCATCAGCTTGCCAGGCGTGGCGCAGGCGCAGCAGCCAGTTGTCACCGGCCACCTCGGCAAAGCCAAGCAGCGACGGCAACTGCGACAGGATAATGATGACCGCCGCAGCATTGATGAAGCCCTGAATCACCGCGTTGGAAATGATGTTGGCCGCCGCGCCCATACGCAGGGCACCCATGGCCAGCTGGATCAGCCCGGAATAGATAGCCAGCCAGATCGCCATGCTGACCCACAGGCTGGAACCCGGCTCGGCCAGCGGTTGCAGCGCGGCGAAGGTCAGCAGGCTGCTGAGCGCGACCGGACCGACTGCCAGCAGGGACGAAGAGCCAAACAGCGCGCCGACGATCCCCGGCAGCAGCGCGGCGTAGAGCCCGGTGACCGGCGGCATGCCGGCGAGCTGGGCGTAGGCGAGGGCCTGGGGAATGAGCACCAGGCCGACGGTAACCCCGGCTACCAGATCCGCCCTGAGCTGATCCGCTGCCGGTTTGCCCCAGCGCAGGAAGGGAAGGAGTTGGAAGCACGCGGCCCAGAGCCTGGCTTTGATGTTCATGGCGGCTTGTCTGTTCGGCTGACGGGTCGATATGTGAACCGGAGGTTGACACAACGTGCTGCGTATTACAAATATAGTAACAGGTTACGGAGATAGAAAATGACTGAGCCAAAGGCGCAGCTGCGCACGCTCGCCAAGGGGCTGGAAGCGCTTGAATTGATCGAAGCCGCAACCACGCCGCTGTCGCTGACCGAGCTTGCCGCGCTGGCGAATGAATCCAAACCGGTGATGTTTCGCGTGTTGCAGACGCTGGAAGACAAGGGCTACGTACAGCGTCGGGAGAGCGACAAGCGTTATTTCCCAACGGGCCGGCAGACCGCTGCCATGGCAGTTCCGCAGCTGCTGGCGCTATTGAGCGCGCTGGGTGCCGGTGGTGCCCGTGGCGTTGCGCTGGCGGACTTGAGCGCCCAGCTCGGGCTGGCTGAATTCCAGCTGCGGGAACTGCTGGTGCCGTTGGTCGAGCAGGGCATGGTGGAGCCGCTCGGCCATGAACTGCCGCGCTGGCGCATGACCATGAAGGTGCTGGAGCTGGCCGGGCCATTGCTGGCCGAGACCGATCTGACCAGCCAGCTTATGCCGATCATGGTGCGGTTGGCCGACGAGACCGGCGAGACGCTGTCGCTGTTCCGCCGCAGCGGTGATGAGCACGTGCTGATTGCCGTCCAACCCAGCCGGCAGCCGGTGCGCTACGTGCTGGATGTTGGCCAGCGCTTTCCGCTGTATCTGGGCGCGGCCGGTAAGGCAGAGCTGGCCTTCCTTGCCAGCGCCGAGCGCGAGCGCTTGCTGCAGCACGCGGCAGCGGCCGACAGGTCCATCACGGCTGCCGCTGCCGACCGACTGCGCGGGCAGCTGGACAAGGTTGTGGCTCAGGGATACGCGACTTCGGTGAGTGAGCGGGTAGACGGTGCAACAGCAGCGGCCGCCCCAATTTTCAGCAGTAGCGGTGCGGTGTGCGGTGTCCTGAGCATCATGATGCCGGCGTTCCGTGCCGACGAGGCGCGGCTTCATCAATGCGGCGCGCTATTGCTCGAGGCCCTGCGTGGTCATCTGTTTGCAGACGATCACAGCCCAGGCTGGCAGAGACAAAAACAACATCCATGACGCCGCACGGCGCAAACAGCTGATCAGGAGTATTTCACCCATGAGTACCGACACGTCGCGCACGCCGAGACTGGAAGGCAATGACGCACAGCCGGAAACCGTTCGCTTGCACAACGCCTGCCTGAGCAGCATGCCGTTCGAGGATGACGCCGATTTCACCGATGCCTGGCGTGGCCTGATTGCCAAGCCCAGCGTGGACTCGGTCAAGCGTGCTGACGGCAAGACCGCCTGGCACTTTCATGCCTACAGTTTCGTTGAGCAAGAACGTGCGCCGCTGACGGTCAACCCCAGCCTGTGGCGTCTGGCGCGCTTGAACAACATCGCCGGTCTGTTCAAGGTTACCGACCGGATCTACCAGATTCGCGGTTTCGACCTGTCGAACATGAATATCATTGAGGGGGATACCGGCCTGATCATCATGGACCCGCTGGTCTCGATGGAAGTCGCACGTGCCGGTCTTGAACTGTACTACGAGCACCGCCCGAAACGGCCGGTACTCTCGGTCATCTACACCCACAGTCATGTCGACCACTTCGGCGGCGTCAAGGGGGTGGTTGATGAAGCCGATGTGAAAGCCGGCAAGGTGTCGATCATTGCGCCCGAAGGCTTTATGGAAGAGACCGTCAGCGAGAACATCCTGGCCGGCCCGGCCATGCGCCGCCGCGCCCAGTACATGTACGGCGGCTTGCTGCCCAAGGGCCCCAAAGGCCAGGTAGATGCGGGCCTGGGCAAGGCAACCTCGCGCGGCACCGTGACCCTGATTGCGCCGACCATGGACATCAAGGATGACATCGAGACCCATGTCATCGACGGTCTGGAAATCGAGTTCCAGCTCACGCCGGGCACCGAAGCGCCGGCGGAAATGAACCTGTACTTCCCGACCCTGCGTGCCCTGTGCATGGCCGAGAACGCCTGTCGCTGCCAGCACAACATTCTGACGATCCGCGGCGCGCTGGTGCGCGACCCGAAAATCTGGTCCTACTACCTGGACGATGCCCTGGCGCGCTATGGCGACCGCTCCGATGTGTTGTTTGCCCAGCACCACTGGCCGACCTGGGGTAAGGATAATATCCGCACCTTCCTGGAAGACCAGCGCGACATGTATGCCTTCCTGAACGACGAAACCCTGCGCCTGCTGAACCACGGCCTGACGCCGCTGGATATCACCGACCACTTGCGCAAGCTGCCTGACCCGGTCGCTCAGCGCTGGTACGCCCGTGACTATTACGGCTCGGTCAGCCACAACGTACGGGCGGTCTATCAGCGCTATATGGGCTTCTACGATGCCAACCCGGCCAACCTGAACCCGCTGCCGACCGTTGAATCCGCGCGTCGTCACGTCGAGTGGATGGGAGGTGCCGAGTCGGTGCTTGAACGGGCGCGCGCATCATTTGAGGCCGGTGAGTACCGCTGGGTGGCTGAAGTGGTCAACAAGGTCGTGTTTGCCGAGCCGGACAATCAGCCCGCCCGCGATCTGCAGGCCGATGCCCTGGAGCAGATGGCCTATCAGACCGAGAACACCACCTGGCGTAACGCCTACCTGACGGGTGCGATGGAGTTGCGCCACGGCGTCAATCCGTCCATCTCCGCTGGTGCCAGCGGCGGTATTGCACCGGATCTGCTGCAGGCAATTACCCCGGCGCAGTTCTTCGACGTGCTGGCGGTGCGCTTGAACGCGAACCGCATGGCAGGCGTTGATACCTGCATCAACTGGCACTTCAGTGAAAGCAATAGCTGGTACGCGATGTCACTGCGCAACGGTGTGCTGACCTACCGTGAGAATACGCGTCGGGATGATGCCGCAGCCGAGATCAGTCTGTCGCAGGGGCTGCTACCTGAGCTGGGATTGCGTGCCGAAGCGCTGGAACAGGCGATTGCCAGCAAGCGTGTGACCATCGAGGGTGATGCCGCCCAAGTTGACCGATTGATGGCGTCGCTGGATACCTTCAGCAGCGGCTTCAACATCATTACGCCGGCGGTGCTGAGCGACAACTGACATCTGCTGCGCAGTACCGACAGCCGGACAGTCTTTGACTGCCCGGCTTTTTTCGTTCTACTCCCAATCCACCGGACAGGCGGTGCAGTCGGTCATGGTGACGTCCAGGAAGGTGCCGTAGTGCAGACGGGCGCCTTCCAGGTTGGCGTCGCTGAGATTGGCGTGGTTGAGTTTTGACTCCTGCAGGTTGGCGTCGCGCAGGTCGGCGCCCGCCATGTCCGCTTTGGGCAGCCAGGCCATTTCCAGATTGGCGGCGCGCAGGATGGCATTGTGCAGGGTGGCCCCGCTGAAACGGGAGAATTCGAGGTTGGCACCGGTAAAGTCGGTGCCGTTGAAGCTGGCGCCCTGAGCGGTGAGGTTCCAGGCGCTTGCGCCCATAAAGTTGGCGCCGTCGGCGTTGGCTCCACGCATGGCGGTTTGCTGCAGGCTGGCACGGGCCAGGTTGGCATTTTGCAGGTTGGCCTGATCCAGCCGGGCCTGATCAAGAATGGCGTGGCGCAGGTCGGCGCCGCTGAGGTTGGCGCCGGTCAGATCTGCCTTGCGCAGATCCATGTGGCGCAGGTCGGCACCGCGCAAATCCGCTCCGGGGCAATTGGTGCCGGGCATTATCGCGCAACCGTTGATGGACTGGATATCTTCTTCAGCCAGATCGGCGCTTTGGGCCTGCAACTGCGTGCTGCCGAGGGCGAGTAACGTGGCACAGACGAGAGGAAGCTGTTTCATGTCGGTCTCCAGAGCCCTGCCCGCAGGGCGGGCAGGGCATGGCAGGGATTACTCGTTAGCCCAGCTGGGCAGTTTGAAGACCCAGAAGGAGCCACCTTGGGCAACTGGCTTGGTCAGCTCAGCCATATCGCCGCCCCACAGCGGAACCGCGCCGCCGTAACCGGTGGTGACACCGATGTACTGCTCGCCGTCCTGTTCCCAGGTGATCGGCGGGGAGATGACGCCGGTACCGGTCTGGAACTCCCACAGCTGCTCGCCGGTTTCCGCGTTGAAGGCCTTGAAGAAGCCATCGCCGGTGCCGGTGAAGACCAGGTTGCCGCCAGTGGCCAGCACGCCGGCCCAGAGGGGCAGGGGCTCCTTGTGTTCCCAGGCGACGTTGCCGGTCTGCGGGTCCATCGCGCGCAGGATGCCCACGTGATCATCAAACATGCGCTTGATGCGGAAGCCCATGCCCAGGTAGGCGGAGCCTTTGGTGTAGCTGACCTGCTCGGTCCAGTAGTCTTCTTTCCAGTGGTTGGCCGGCACGTAGAACAGGCCGGTGTCGCGGCTGTAGGCCATGGGGTTCCAGTTCTTGCCACCGAGGAACGGCGGGGAGACCTCGATCGCTTCGCTGCGCTCCTGACCTTCTTCCAGGCGCGGCGGACGCTGACCTTCGTTCTCGATCGGGCGACCGGTTTCCAGGTCGATGCCGCTGGCCCAAGTGATGTTGTCGACAAACGGGAAGGCGTTCATCAGCTTGCCGTCTTCGCGGTTGACCACGTAGAAGAAGCCGTTGCGGTCAGCGTGCGCGGTGGCCGGTACTTTTTCGCCGTCCTGCTCGTAGTCGAACAGCACCAGCTCGTTGTTGCCGGAGAAGTCCCAAGTGTCGTTCGGGGTGTGCTGGTAGAACCACTTGACCTCACCGGTGCTGGGATCAACGCCAACCTGACCGGAGGTATACAGGCTGTCATAGTCAGCCGGGTTGCCGTCTTCCGGCGTGCGCGCCCAGCCGTTCCAGGGCGCCGGGTTACCCGCACCAATGATGATGGTGTTGGTGGCAGCATCAAAGCTGGCGCTCTGCCACGGCGCACCACCGCCCTGACTCCAGGCCTCGACCTTGCCGGTCGGAGAGTTCGGGTCATCCGGCCAGGAGGGCGCTTTGATGTCGCCGGTGGGGGTGCTGTCTTCGCCGTTCAGGCGGCCCATATGGCCTTCCACGAAGGGGCGCATCCAGATTTCTTCACCGGTCAGCGGGTCGCGGGCAAACAGCTTGCCGACTACGCCAAATTCGTCACCGGAGGAACCGTGAATCAGCAGCGCGCGGCCAGTGGTCTGGTCCTGCACGATGGTCGGGGCGCCGGTCATGGTGTAACCCGCCTTGTGATCGGCAAACTTCTCGCGCCAGACGACCTTGCCGGTGTCCTTGTTCAGCGCCACAACACTGGCGTCCAGGGTGCCGAAGAAAACCAGGTCGCCGTAGATAGCGGCGCCGCGGTTGACGACGTCACAGCAGGGGCGGATATCATCGGGCAGGCGGTGCGAATAGCTCCACAGGCGGCGGCCGGTTTTGGCGTCCAGGGCGAAGATGCGTGAGTAGGAGCCGGTGACGTAGATCACCCCGTCGTGAACGATGGCCTGGGACTCCTGACCACGTTGCTTTTCATCACCAAAGGAGAAGGTCCAGGCCGGTGTCAGTTTGAACACGTTGTCGGCGTTGACCTGGTTCAGCGGGCTGTAACGTTGGGCGTTGGTGCCCATGCCGTACATCAGCACGTTGTTGGTAGTCATGTGGTCGTTGGCAATGTCGTCCCAGGTGACCGGCGTGGCGGCGGCCGGATTGGCAGCCAGACCAAAGCTGGCGGCAATCACGATGCCCTTGATCGCCTGGCTGATCGGTTTCAGCGAGGAATGTCTTGTTGTTTTCATGGCAGTTTTCCTGTCGATAGTTGGGGTGTTCAGCGGGGCTGATCCACGGCTCATGGTGGTCGCGTGGCTGGCCCGGTCGATACGGAAAAATGCCCGGATGTGGCGGGAAGAGTTCCCGGTTGGCTGGCGCTTGGTAGGGGGTAGGAGGGAGCAGTACTTAGGACGGAGAAAACCTGATCCAAGAGCGGGTGAGACTGTTTCCGAAAAAGCTGCAACGCCTCTGCTGCGGGCGTTCCAAGGCGGGCTGCAGGCCGTTTCTACTACCAACGAACTAGCGCGCGGCCACCAAAGCAGTATTGGGCGCCGGGGCGCCGCTACCTACCATGCTCATCGTCAAATCCGTAATAAACGGCCAAGAGGTGAGCAGTATGAACCATTACAAGAACACACTGAAAATGACCGCGCTGGGCCTGGCACTGGTCGCCGGTCAGGCGTTTGCCCACGGCAACGTCACCCCTCAGGCGGTCGACACCAAAGGACTGGAGAACCTGGGCGAGGAATGGCGCGATACCAACCCCTACCGCGAAGGGCACCCCCAGCATGACCTCGCCATTCAGGTAGGGGCCTCAGCCTATAACCAGAACTGCGCGGCCTGCCATGGCCTGGACGGCATCTCTGGTGGTATCAACCCGGATCTGCGCTATCTCGAAACCGGTGACTACGGCGATGAGTGGTTCAAGCAACGCGTCATCAATGGCGCTGTGCGCGATGGTCGGGTTTATATGCCGCGCATGGCCGACTTTGTCAGCCAGGAAGCCCTGTGGGCCATTCGCACCTGGCTGGAAAGCGTTGCCGTTGAGCAGTAAATAGGGACGCCAGTCCAACAAGCCGGCCACAGGGCCGGCTTTGTCGTTTTTGTGGCAGTGACATGGGCTACCAGAGGTGGCTGATCAGGATATCGCCGGTGCGGGGGAGTGGTTGCATCGATAAGCGAAATCATCGGATTTGTTATAAATATGTAATATCATAACTTTCCGCTTTTACTGTTACGTTATATCAAATAGTATCTTCCGCTTACTTTTCTGCCCTTTATTCCAATCACGACTTGCTAGGGAGTCTTCATGTTGCCTGCCAAATCCCCCTTGGCGCTGGCACTGGCCGTTGCTGCGGCCAGCGTGTCTGCCCATGCCGATGAATCGCTCACGTTACCCAGTGTCACAGTCAGTGCTTCTGCACTGGAACAATCCGCCGATCGCATGACCCAGCCTGCCGCCGTGCTGCAGGGGGACGAGTGGATCAATCAGCGCGAGACAGGGCTGGCAGACAGCCTTGAGTCGCTGCCGGGTGTACAGGCCAGCAACTTCGGGCCAGGCGCCAGCCGCCCTGTGATCCGCGGCCTGGATGGGGCGCGGGTACGGGTGCTGAGCGATGGGGCAGACGTGATGGATGCCTCGACTATCAGCCCGGACCATGCGGTGACCGCCGATACCGCGCTGCTGGAGCGGGTTGAGGTGCTAAAAGGGCCGTCGACCTTGCTGTATGGCGGCGGTGCCATTGGTGGGGTGGTCAACCTGATCGACCGTCGCGTACCGACCTACATTCCCGAGCGCGGCTATGAGGGTGAGATTGACCTGCGCGGCAACACCGTTGCCGATGAGCGCACCGGCGCAGTCGGCCTGAGCCTGGGCGCGGGCCAGTTTGCGGCGCGCATCGAGGGTGCCAAGAGCGAGGCTGACCCCTACAATATTCCCGGTTCTCCGTCCACGCAGGAAGGGGCTTACAACGAGACCGAGTCCTCTGCGCTGGGGCTGAGCTGGATCACTGATCGCGGCTATGTGGGCCTGGCCTACAGCCGTCAGGATCGCGAGTATGGCCTGCTGGCGCACGAGCATGCCGATTGTCACACCCATGGGCCGGCGGACTGGCACTGCGTAGAGCATGACCACGGTCATGACCACGACGACGACCATGATGATGACCACGATGACGATCATGACGACGACCACGATCACGACGATGATCATGATCACGAGCACGAGGAGCACGGTCAGGCCTACATCGATATGAAGCAACGTCGCTGGGACCTGCGCGCTGACTACCAAGACCCCTTCAGCGGCTTTGAGCGCATTCGTGTGCGCGTTGCCGATACCGATTACGAACACGTCGAAATGGAAGGTGCTGAAGCGGGTACGCGCTTCACCAACCGTGGCACGGAAGGGCGCGTCGAGCTGACCCACAACCCGATTGCCGGCTGGCGCGGGGTGATCGGTACCCAGTTGAGCCGTCGCGACTTTGCCGCCACCGGTGAAGAAGATTATGTACCGCCGACCCTGACCCACAACCGCGCACTCTTCTTGCTGGAAAGCTATGAGCAGGGCGACTGGATCTACGAGGTTGGTCTGCGTCAGGAGTGGCAGTCGATCGAGCGCAAGGACGGCAACGATGACGCCGATCACAAAGGCACATCGGTGTCGGTTGGCGCCAGCTGGCAGTTCCAGCCCGAGCTGGTGCTCTACGGCTCGCTTTCGCGCTCCCAGCGCCTGCCTGCTGCAGAAGAGCTGTACGCCAACGGCCCGCATGCCGCCACCCGCACGGTGGAAATCGGTGACCCCGACCTGGACCGCGAGACCAGCGTCAACATGGAGCTGGGGCTGCGTCGCATCCAAGGGCCGGTTACCTTTGATGTCAGCGTGTACCGCAATGATGTTGATGACTTCATCTACGCCGCCGACACTGGTGATGACCCGGGCGCCGGCTATCGCGTAGTGCAGTACAGCCAGGCCGATGCCGTGCTGCATGGTCTGGAGGGCAGCATCAGCTGGCAGGCAACCGGTTCGACCGGGCTGACCCTGTTCGGCGACAGCGTGCGCGGCAAGCTGAAGGATGGCGGCGACCTGCCGCGTATCCCGGCAGACCGCTATGGCCTGCGCGTCGACCAGCGTCTGACCAGCCACCTGGGAGCGCATGTGGAAGCGACTCAGGTGATGCGTCAGGATCGTACCGCCGACTACGAGACCGAGACCGGCGACTACACCTTGCTGGGTGCCGGCCTGAGCTGGCGCGGCGTGCTGGGCGATAGCGACTATCTGCTGTTCTTGCGCGGCAACAACCTGCTGGATGAAAAAGCGCGTCAGCACAGCTCCTATATCAAGGATGAAGTGCTGCTGCCCGGTCGCAACCTGACCATCGGGGCGCGTCTGGCATTCTGAGGCTGCGCCGTCTGTCGCCGCACCCCGCGTCTTGTCTGGTCGATTGATGGCTGACGGCGGGCGAGGGGCGTGGCGACAGAGCCGCCGCATGTTGCGCCTTGAGGAAGCACTGATTAAATCCACATCCCCTCTGGCGTTCAGGTTGGACCGCATCCGGCCCAGCCTGAACGCCCCGCAGGGCGGGCGCTCAAGCATGCATCTGCTGCGTTGCGCTGCTGGCCAATAGAACCACTATTGGCTGCTCACCGGGCCTTGCAGCTACACGTTTGAGCACGCGCAAAGGGCGTGTGGAATTATTCAGCGCTTCATTAACCATCCGTCGTTGCTATCTACTACTTTGGTCGCGGTTTTCCGGAGGCGTTGCACCGTTGCTTTAAGCTGGCTGCTGGCCTCTTTTCTGCGTAGCTAGCCGTGTCTCCCGTTTGTCTATCTCTGCAACCCGCTGATCAGCGGGATTATCAACTGTACCGTGCGGCCAATGGGCTGTTATGCCTGCTGATCCACGACCCTGACGCTTGCGCCGCGACTGCGGTGGTGCAGGTCGCTGCCGGCAGTCATGCCGAGCCAGATGACCTGCCGGGGCTGGCGCACTTGCTGGAACACATGCTGTTCATGGGCTCGCGGCAGTGGCCGGTGCCAGGCTCCTTCCCCGCACTGGTGGCGCAGTGGGGCGGGCGTTTTAACGCCAGCACCGCGCCGGACGCCACGCGCTTCTTTTTCTCGGTCAGCCCCGAGGGGCTGCAACCCTGTCTGGCGCAGCTCACCGACATGCTGGCGGCTCCCTTGTTTGCCCCCGAGCAGGTGGGGCAGGAACGGCAGGTAATCGACGCCGAGTTTCACACCCGGCTGGCCGATGACGACATTCATGCCCAGGCCGTCCTGGCCACTCAGATTCACCCCGAACACCCGCTCAGCCGCTTCAGCGCGGGCAACGCCCGCTCGCTGGATGGCGACGCCGAGCTGCTGGCTGAACGGCTGACGCAGTGGCACGGGATTCACTACCGCGCGGGCAGCATGGCACTGGTGCTGCATGGGCCACAGGCGCCAGAGCAGCTGCAGGCGTTGGCGCAGGCTAGCGCCGAGCAACTGATGGCGGGGCGGGCACCGGAGCCTTTTGCACTGCCGTTGTTTGCCAGCGGACAGCTGCCGCGGCTGGTGCAGTGGCAGGGCCCCAGTAGCCAGGCCGAATGCCTGGTGCTGTATCCGCTGAGTGCGTGCGATGTGCATGGCGCGGCGGTGCGTTGGCTGTGTGATTGGCTGAACAGCGCGGCGCCAGCCGGTGCCCTGGGGTATCTGCGCGACAGAGGCTTGCTGGACGAGCTGCACGCGACGCTGCGCGCCGATGCCGGTGGTCAGGCGCTGCTGCGGCTGGAGCTGCGCAGCGTTGACGCCGAGCCGGGGCTGCTACTGGCCGAGCTGGATGGCTGGCTGCAGGCCATGGCCATTCAGGACCCCGCGCAGTGGCCGCAGGACGCGCGCCGAACCATGGCACAGACCGCCTTTGATCTCGGCCCGCAGGGCGACATGCTCGTTGCTTGCCGACATTACGCGGAACGTCTGCTGACCCTGCCTGCCGAGCAGGTACTCGACCTGCCGGGCGTGGCGTTGGATGTCCTGAGCCAGACGCAGTGGCAGCAGCTTGTCGGGCAGCTGACACCGGCCAACCGCCTGGTGTTGCAGCGCTTGCCACGCCTGTTCGGGGCCGAGCGCTGCGCGTACACCGATACACCCTGGCGGGCGTTGGCACTGCAGGTTGCTCCGGCCGCTGTGGCCAATTTGCAGGGCCGTGCAGGCCCCTGTCTGGGGCCGTTGCCGGAGGCCGCCGAAGGGCTGCGCTGGTCTACCCTGTTGCCGGGCCTGCGTTTGACCCGCTTTGCACCGCAGGCCGGCGGGCTGCGGACCCGGCTGGCCTGGTGCTGGCCCGAGAGCGAAGCCAGTCGAGCTGATCGGCGCTGGTTGCAGGCCTGCTGGTCGCTGCGCAGCGAGGCGTTGCAGCAGTGGGGCAAGCAGGTAGGCATTGAGCTGAGCTGGTCTCTCGCACCGGGCCAACTGGTGCTTGATGTCATGGGCCCACCAGCCTTGCTGCCCGGTTTTGTGCGTGAGCTGCTGCAGCAGCTGCAGGCACCGCCCGCCGCCGCCCAGCTGCCGTTGATCGAACGCCGCAGCCGGCGCTGGATGCAGCAGGAGCAGGATGCCTTGCCCGCCTGGCGACTGCTGCAGACCCTTGAACAGGAGCGTTCGCTCAGCGCCTGGCGGCCGCGTGACCCGCAGCTGCTCTGGCAACACCTGTGCGCGCAGGCGCAGATTGTCTGGCTAAAACCCAGTCGCTGGCCGGAGGCCGAGCGTTCGCAGATCGCCAAGCTGCTGGTCAACCTGTGTCCGGCGCTGATGCAGCCGTTTGGCTGGCAATGCCCCATGCCGCCGCTGGCGCCCCGGCAGCTGCAGGTCAGCGAGGTCAGCTGCAAGCATACGGACCGCGCCCAGCTGCTTTATCTGTCGGCTGCCGACGACAGCCTGCAGGAGGCGGCCTGCTGGCGCCTGCTGCATCACCATCTGGCGGACCCGTTCTTCGCCGAGCTGCGCACGCGGCAACAGCTCGGCTACTGGGTCGTCGCCCGGCTGCACCGGCGGGCGGGCCGTGCGGGCTTGCTGTTACTGGTGCAGTCACCGGACCGCTCGCACCGGTGCATCGAGTCCGCGGTCGATGCTTTTCTGCAGACCAGCCTGCAGGACTTGGGCGCGCTGAGTGCTGAGCACCTGCAGGCGCAGTCGGCTCACCTGGCGCAGTTGCTGGAGCAGCAGCGCCAGCATCCTCAGCAGCGTTTTGAGGGGCTATGGGAAGACTGCGTCTGGCAGCGTGACGATCAGTTGGCCGCCGAGCAGCAGGCGCTGCTGCAATTGACCGCCGCGCACTGGAACGCCTTTGTCAGCCGCCTGCCGCAGAGTGCGCGCTGGCGCCTGCTGAGCCGCCAGGCCGGCTCAGACTGAGGCGACAACAGACTTTACTACCTCCGGAGGTCGTAAATACAACCTGCCGCAGGCGCGGTATCTCATCGCTTGGTCGCAGACACCAAATGGCAATGCAACTGCCGCTCTTGATCAATGGGGCGGGCTGGGGGGCTTTCTGATAATCGGCGTGACGCTTCAGTCACTGATTACATCGGAGAGCACCATGTACAAGAACAAGATTGCCTGCACCCTGCTGACCCCCATTGCCCTGGCGCTGTTGAGCGCGCCGGCCTCGGCTGCTATTACCCTGTACGACGAAGACGGCACCACCTTTTCTGCTGACGGCTACGTCAATGCCTTCTACGTGCAGACCGACACCGACAACATCAACGACGATCTGGATCGTGACCAGGCCCGCGTCAAGATGGGCTTCCTGCCCAACTACATTGGCTTCAACATGGGCAAGGACATGGGCGACCTGACGCTCGGCGCGCGCTCCTCGTTCTGGGTCACCATCAACGACAGCGAAACCAACGGCACCGCGACCGCCATCGACGTGCGTCAGTTCTACGGCACCATCGGCGGCGACTGGGGTGAAGTGCTGGTCGGTAAGGACTTTGGCCTGTTTGCCCGCTCCAATATCCTGCTCGACGAGATGCTCGCCGGTTACGGTCAGGTGAGCGACACCCTGGGCCTGGTAGACGGTGGCGGCGTGTCCTTCGGCAACATCGGCAGCGGCTATCCGTACCCGTTCCCGACCGCCCAGATCACCTACCGTTCTCCGGTCATGGGTGGCCTGCGCGTTGCCGCCGGTATCATGGACCCGGTCGATACCAGTGACGACACCGTCGCCGGCAAGAACTATCAGGATGCCCCGCGCTTTGAGACCGAAGTGACCTATCAGTTTGATCTGGCTGGTGCCGAGATCTACAGCTGGGTGAATGCCGGTTACCAGACTTCCAAGAACACCGATGATGCCGTGGACGACGTCACCTCCGAGGGCGTCGGTTACGGTGTGCAGGCAAAGATGGGTGCGCTGTCGCTGATTGCCTCTGGTTTTGACGCCGAAGGCATCAACCCCTTCTTCACCAACAACGCCGGTGAAGCGGTACTGCGTGAGATCGACAGCACCGGCTATCTGATGCAGGGCTCCTACACCTTCGGCGGCAAGACTCGTCTGGCACTGTCCTACGGCAAGACCGAAGACGACGGTAACGGCCTGGGCGTCGCAGCTGATTACGAAACCCGCGCCATCGGCCTGTTCCACAGCATCAACGAGCACCTGACGCTGGTGGCCGAATACAACCAGTTCGAGATCGAAGACCGCACCAACAACCTGACCATCGAAGAGACTGATTCGGTGGCGCTGGGTGTGGCCCTGAGCTGGTAAGAGCCTGCGGCAATACCTGCCCCCGCCTGTGTGAGCAGACGGGGGCTTTTGTTTCTGGGACGGCGGAGTTCCAGCTTGGCCGCGGCGCGCTCATGGTGGAGAACGCTACGCGATTCTCCACCCTACGGCCGCCACCAGCCCCGCACCTCAACCATGTAGGATGGAGAACGCCGCAGGCTTCTCCGTCGGGCACCAGCAGCGCGCCGCGTTGTCCCCAAGACCTACCCATCCAGTACTGAAGTAGCATAGGGCGGGGCCTTGCCGGCTCACTAGAATCGAGGGCATGAACCCTATTCCCGATATTGCCCAGCCCAGCTTCCAGTTGCTCGACGACTGCTTTCGTACCGCCATGACCGAGGCCCTGGACCCGGATGCGGCGGCGCAGGATTTGGCGCGTCAGTTACTGCACCCTCATCTGGGCTGTGTACTGTTTTTCTGTTCCGCCGAGTATCCGCTTGAGCGCCTGGCAACCGCGCTGGAGCAGCACTTTGGCGGCGTGATGCTGTTGGGCTGTACCACTGCCGGAGAGATCAGCGCCCAGGGGTATGGACGCGGCTGCATCAGTGCGCTTGGTCTGGACCTGCGCACCTTTGCCGTTGACTGCACGCTGATCCAGGCGCTGGACAGCTTCAGTCTGGTCGAGGCGCAGCAGGCGGTAGAGCGCATGCTGGGCTATTGTCGGCAGGTCAATCTGGCGCCCATCAAGGAGCATACCTTCGCGCTGACGATGCTCGATGGTCTCTCCAGCCGCGAGGAGCTGGTGCTCAATACCCTGAGCGCGGCACTTGGCAGCATTCCGCATTTCGGTGGTTCGGCCGGCGACGACAACCACCTCAGCCACACCCATGTGTACTACCAGGGGCGTTTTCTGACCGGGGCTGCGGTGGTGGTGATGATCAACACCTGGCTGGATTTTGAGGTGTTTACCACCCATCACCTCAAGCCCACAGACAGCAAGTTGGTAGTTACCGCCGCCGACAGTGCCAGCCGCACGGTGCTGGAACTGAACGCCGAGCCGGCAGCAGAGGAATACGCCAGGCTGGTGGGGGTGCCGCTGGACGCGCTGCGGGCCGAGCACTTTGCCCTCAACGCGCTGGCGGTGCGTATCCGTGATCAGTTCTATGTGCGTTCTATCCAGCGGGTCAACGCCGATCGCAGCCTGACCTTCTACTGCGCGGTGGACACTGGCATCGTGCTTACCGCCATGACGCCCGGCGAGCTGCTGCCCAACTTGCGTTTGCAGTTTGAACAGCTGCGCCAGCGTTTGGGCGAACCGGTTCTGATTCTGGGCTGCGACTGCTTTTTGCGCCGCATGGAGGCCGAGCTGCGCGGGGAGAATCAGCGCATGTCCGACTTTCTGGCGGCCAACCGGGTGATCGGCTTTAACACCTACGGTGAGCAGTTCAACGGCATGCATATCAACCAGACCTTCACCGGGGTGGCTTTTGCCTTCCCTCGTTGATCTGCGCAGCGCCGACAGCGGCGCGGCGGACGCCCAGGCGCTGCAGGCCGAGGTGGAGGCGCTGCGGGCGGCCAACAGCAAGTTGCAGCGCATCAACGCCGCGCTGATCGAGCGGGTCGAGTCCAGTTCCAGCCAGCGCACCGAAAGCTACGCGGCGTTTCAGCATTCGGTCGAGCTGGCCGAGCAGGTGCGCGAGCGTACCCAGGCGCTGAACGACACCATGGCCGAGCTGCAGGCCAGCAATCGCCTGCTCAGCGATGCGCGTGCCCGGGCGGAAAAGGCCCACCATTATCTGATCGACGCCATTGAAAGCGTATCCGACGCCTTTGTGCTGTTTGACGAGCAGCGTCGCATCGTCCTGTTCAACAGCCGCTTTGCCGCCTTCTGGCAGGGCACCGGCGTGTGCGTGACCGAGGGCACTTCACTCAATGAGGTCAAGCGCCTGGCGCTGACCACCGGCCTGGTGGTCGAGACCGACGCCGCTGCCGACGGCCAACTGTTGCACCAGCTGCGCGATCAGCGCTGGATGCAGGTCAGCGAGCGGCCCACGCGTGAGGGCGGGCTGGTGATCATGTACACCGATATTACCGACCTCAAACAGTCCGAGAAGGCGCGGCGGGAGAAGGCCCTGGAGCAGAAAACCCGGCTGCTGCAGCGCACCGTAGACAGCCTGTCCCAGGGCGTTGCGGTGGTCAACGATGACGGCGCGCTGGAGGTCTGGAACGGGCGCTTCCTGGAGTTGTCCGGGCTGGCGCCGATTGAAGCCCACCGGCCCTTTGCCGAGGTGATCGAAGACAGCGAGCTTGAGCTGTTCACACCCTACAGCCTTAACCATCAGGGCGCGCCCTTGCTCACCTGTGAGCAGCGCCTGTCCAGCGGGCGCGTGCTGGAGGTGCGCAGCCACCCCATGCCGACCGGCGGCTTCGTCAACACCTTTACCGATATCACCGAGCGCGATCTCTACGCCCGCGCCCTGCAGGAAAGCGAGCGCTGGGTGCGCCTGATCACCGACCATGTGCCGGCGCTGATTGCCTATGTTGGCGCAGATCTGACCTACCAGTTCACCAACAAGGTGTACGAAGACTGGTACGGCTGGGCGCGCGGTGAGATTCTTGGCCAGACCCTGCACCGCGTTCATGGCAGCCAGTTGTTCGAGCGGCTGCAGCCCTACATTCAGCGCGCCTTCCGGGGCGAGAGTCTGAGCTTCGAGTTTGCCGAGCCCAGCCTGGATGGACAGCAGCGCTACCTGCTGCGCTCCTATGTGCCCAACCGTGATGGCGATGGCGAAGTAGTGGGCATCTTTGTGCTGATCCGCGATATCACCGAGCGGCGGCGCACCTCTGAAGCCCTGCATCAGGCCTATCAGCACCTGGAGCAGCGCGTGCGCGAGCGCACCCAGGAGCTGACCGAGGTCAATGGCCAGATGCGCGAAGAAATTCGCGAGCGTACCGAGGCCGAAGCGCGGCTGCGCGAAGCCAAACGCGAGGCGGAACAGGCCAACCTGTCCAAGACCAAGTTTCTTGCCGCGGTCAGCCACGACCTGCTGCAGCCGCTCAATGCCGCCCGGCTGTTTACCGGGGCGCTGCTGGAACAGCACGACAGCCTGCCGGAGTCCGGTGCGTCACTGGTGCGTCAGGTCAGTCATTCGCTGGAGGACGTGGAGAACCTGCTGGGCACTCTGGTGGATATTTCCAAGCTCGATGCCGGTGTGATCAAACCGGACATCAGCGCCTTTGTGCTGGCTGATCTACTCGACAACCTGGCCAACGAATGCCGCCAGATCGCCGGCAGCGAAGGGCTGGCTCTGCACTTTGTTGGCTGCCGGGCGGTGGTGCGCAGCGACGCCCAGTTGCTGGTGCGCATTCTGCGCAACTTTCTCACCAATGCCATTCGCTACACACCGCGCGGCCGCATTCTGCTGGGCTGCCGGCGGCAGGCGCACGGACTGCGCATCGAAGTGTGGGACACCGGGCTGGGGATTCCACAAGACAAACTGCAGGAGATTTTTCAGGAGTTCAAACGGGTCAACCCCAGCGCCAATACCCGTGACCGCGGTCTCGGTCTGGGCCTGGCCATTGTCGACAAGATTGCCCGCATGCTCGGCCACCGCATCAGTGTGCGCTCGGTAGAAGGGCGCGGCTCGGTGTTTGCGGTGGAGGTGCCCTTTGGTCGCCTGCAACCGACCACCCAGACTGGCGAACCGGTCTCGGCGCGTATCGGCGAACACCTGCCCGGTTCGACCATCTGGGTGCTGGATAACGACGCTGCCATTTGTGCCGGCATGCGTACCCTGCTGGAAGGCTGGGGCTGTGAGGTGATCACCGCGCTGTCAGAAGAAGATCTCGCCGCCCAGGTCGACAACTTCCACGCGCCGGCTGATCTGCTGATTGCCGATTACCATCTGGACAATGACGTCAACGGCGTCGATGTGGTCAGCCGCATCAACGCCCGCCGCGGCACGCCACTGCCGGTGCTGCTGATCACCGCCAACTACAGCAACGCGCTGAAGCTGCAGGTGCGTGAGCTGGGCCATGTGCTGATGCACAAACCGGTCAAACCGATGAAACTGAAAACCGCGATGAGTCATTTGTTGGCGGTGAGTAGGTGATCTTTGGGTCGCCCTGATATAGCGCGCGTGCTGCTTTCCGTTCCTTGGGCGGCATGCCGGGCGCGCTGCCCAGACTTCACGAATATCTTCGTCCTTTGACCTCCACTCCGTCATTCCCGCGAAGGCGGGAATCCAGAGGGAGTATCAGACAGCGCAATGGATCCCCGCCTGCGCGGGGATGACGTGGAGTGGGTTGGGAAGGCCGAGTTCCAACTCGGCCATGACGTTGCACGGAGGGTCGCTGGTCGAGCGGGAGCTCGACCTTCCCGTGGTGCTGGGCCGTCGAGTTATCGCTGAATCACCACTCTGTCATTCCCGCGAAGGCGGTAATACAGTGGGGGCGTCAGGTGACGAGCTGGATCCCCGCCTGTGCGGGGACGACGTGGAGTGGGTC
>NZ_LMAZ01000012.1:78439-87144 GCF_003444685.1 Pseudomonas abyssi
GGGAAGGCCGAGTTCCAACTCGGCCACGGCGTTGTCCGGCGGTTCGCTGGTCGAGCGGGAGCTCGACCTTCCCGTGTGTGTGGTTTTGATTACGGAGAAGAGGGTCTAGTGCGCACGGCCCCAGTTCCCGTTTACGCGGGCGAGTAGCGCAGGGCTGGCGGGAAAAAGGACGGCAGCATGTTTGAGGCTCGCAGAGCCGAGTTCTGCCGGCCCCCGTCAGGCCGAGCAACGCAGCGAACCCGCAGGGCCGCGTAGTCGGGTGCCCCGGGGGATCGCTAAGGGGGGGGCTGGGCAAGCAGCCCCCCCTTGGCTCGCCGGGAAGGCGAAAGGCGTGGGAGCAGAGTGCAGGTGGCTTGGCCGAGACAACCCTACGTCACTACCCCGTCATTCCCGCGCAGGCGGGAATCCAAAGAAGGTATCAGACGGCTAACTGGATCCCCGCCTTCGCGGGGATGACGTGGAAGGGGGGGATGTATCTGAGTGGCCGCAACTCCGGGTTGAGATGGAGCCGGGCACGGCATGCCGTGCCCCTACAAAAGCGGTGTGCGAACGGAAGCCGGAAGGGGCAGTCAGCCCCGCTCAGCGCCGCAAATACGCACTGAAATCCACATCACTGGCCGACAAAATCGCCTGTACCCGGTTATGCACATTCAGCTTGCGCAAAATGGCAGACACGTGGGCTTTGACCGTGGTTTCGGCGATGTCCAGGTGGTAGGCGATCTGCTTGTTGGATTCACCCTTGGCCATGCGCTCCAGCACCAGCAACTGCTTGCGGGTGAGGGCGTAGAGCAGTTCCGGGGAGATGGGGTACTCCTCGGGGTTGCGGCGGGTGATGGTGTGGTTGGCGCGGATGATGTCGGAGGGCAGGTAGACGTTGCCGTCGAGAATCTGCTCGATGGCTTCGGTCATCTGCGCACGCGGGGAGGACTTGGTGATAAAGCCCACCGCGCCATAGGTAATGGCCTGCAGCACCACTTGCTTGTCTTCCTCGGCCGAGACAATCACCACCGGAATCGACGGTGACTCGTTGCGCAACGTGATCAGGCCGTTGAGGCCATGCATGCCGGGCATGTTCAGATCCAGCAGGATCAGGTCCAGGTCATCCTGTTCGCGGGCGATCGCTAGCGCGCTGTCCAGGTCACAGGTTTCCAGTAGCTCGCTGCCCGGAAAGCCGCTGCCAATGACGTTGCAGATGGCCTCGCGGAACAGGGGGTGGTCGTCAGCTATGAGTATCTTGTACATGGCTTGGTAACCCGTTTTATTTTTTTATGTATGCAGCCAAGGCGGTTGGCACTGTAGGCATTACATCGCCAGTAGGGTGTCTTTTAAATGAGACGTTGGCACTACAAACCAGTACTAAAGTAGTAGGTCGCAGGTGCTCGGAGCAAGCGCTATCTGTCGGGCGGCTATCGGTGATTCAGCGCTCTGCAACAGGTCATTCAGGCGTTCATCTGCCACCAGGGTAGCGGCGCTCAGGGCGAAAAGATAAAAGGCGGTCAGCACGATCAGCAGGCGCATGGCGGCAGTCCGGTTGGTGTTTGCCGGCAGTATGGCGCGGCTGCGGTTGCAAGCCCATATGCAGAAAGTAGCGGGTTGGCGGTACCAAGGTCGTATTTTGCTCGCGCGCGAGCGGCATAGCATGGGCAGAAAACAAGTGGACCACCACCATGCACTGTCTGCGAACCCTGCTGCACCTGACCCTTATGCTGCTGTGCCTGCTGGGCACCGACCGCCTGCTGGCGGTGGATAGCCCCGCCGCCAGCGTCTCTGCCCAGCACGAGCTGCAACCATGAACCTGCTGCTGGTGGACGACCATCCCATGGTGCGCCACGGCTGTGCCTGCCTGCTGGGTGAGATGTTGCCGCAGGCGGAGATTCGCGCTGTGGAGAGCGGGGAGGACGCCTTGGTGGCCGCGCAGCAGCGCGTACCCGATCTGGTCTTGCTGGATATTGGCCTGCCCGGCATCAGCGGCATCGAAACCGCCCGTCGCCTGCTGCAGCGCTGGCCGCTGCTGCGCATCCTGTTTCTCAGCATGCATGACGAACTGCCGCTGGTGCGTCAGGCACTCGCCGCCGGCGCGCTCGGCTATATCACCAAGACGGCATCGCCCGAGGTGCTCTGCGACGCGGTGGGGCGTTGCCTCAAGGGGCATCGTTATATCGAGCAGGAGCTCGCCACCCAGCTCGCCTGCGCCGGCAGCGATGAACGCCTCGACCCGCGTCTGCGCGACGTTACCCAGCGCGAGTTCGAGATATTTGTGATGCTCGCCCGTGGCGTGGCGCCGAGGTTGATCGCCGAGAACCTGTGCATCAGCAGCAAGACCGTCTCCAACAACCTCACCGTGCTCAAGCAAAAACTCAACGTCAGCTCGCTGACCGAGCTGGTGCATCTGGCCATCGATACCGGCGTGCTGCGGGTGCAGCGTGCCTGACCGCTGGTCGGTCGCAGCACCGCCGTGCGGCGTGGCAGCTAGCCTGAGAGGGTGCCATGGGTCGGGCAATCTACTACTAAATAACGACGTCAACCCTGCCAACGGCGCATACCAGACACCCCGGACCCATTACTAAGATCGAACCATGACTTGACCCGTGCGGGGTCAGGCTTCGCTCAGAGGAAAACAACAATGATCTATGCACAACCCGGAGCCGAAGGCTCAGTCGTTTCCTTCAAGTCTCGCTATGGCAACTACATCAATGGCGAGTTTGTCGCGCCGGTCAAAGGCCAGTACTTCACCAACCTGACCCCGGTCACCGGCAACGCCGTGTGTGAAATCCCGCGCTCCACCGCAGAAGATATCGACAAGGCGCTGGACGCCGCTCACGCTGCCAAGGATGCCTGGGGCAAGACCTCCGTGCAGGCGCGCAGCAATATCCTGCTGAAAATCGCCGACCGCATCGAGCAGAACCTCGAACTGCTCGCCGTCACCGAAACCTGGGACAACGGCAAGGCCGTGCGTGAAACCCTGAACGCCGACATCCCGCTGGCCGCTGACCACTTCCGCTACTTCGCCGGCTGCCTGCGCTCGCAGGAAGGCACCGCTGCCGAGCTGGACGAGCACACCGCTGCATACCACTTCCACGAGCCGCTGGGCGTGGTGGGTCAGATCATTCCGTGGAACTTCCCGCTGCTGATGGCCGCGTGGAAACTGGCCCCGGCGCTGGCTGCCGGTAACTGCATCGTGCTCAAGCCTGCCGAGCAAACCCCGCTGAGCATTCTGGTGCTGATGGAAGTCATCGGCGACCTGCTGCCGCCGGGCGTGCTGAACGTGGTGAACGGCTACGGCCGCGAAGCCGGTGAAGCACTGGCCACCAGCACCCGCATCGCCAAGCTGGCGTTCACCGGTTCCACCCCGGTTGGCCGTCACATCCTCAAGTGCGCTGCGGAAAACATCATCCCGTCCACCGTCGAGCTGGGCGGCAAGTCGCCGAACATCTACTTCTCCGACATCATGCAGGCCGAAGAGTCGTTCATCAGCAAGGCCGTTGAAGGCATGGTGCTGGCGTTCTTCAACCAGGGCGAAGTGTGCACCTGCCCGTCCCGCGCACTGATCCAGGAAGACATGTACGACGACTTCATCGGCATGGTTCTGGAGCGTACCCGCAGCATCAAGCGCGGCAACCCGCTGGACACTGAAACCCAGGTCGGCGCTCAGGCTTCCGAGCAGCAGTTCGACAAGATCCTGTCCTACATGGAAATCGCCCGCGAAGAGGGGGCCGAGTTCCTGATCGGTGGCGGCGCAGAGCGTCTGAACGCCGAGTTCGGCAACGGCTACTACATCCAGCCGACCCTGCTCAAAGGCCACAACAAGATGCGCATCTTCCAGGAAGAAATCTTCGGCCCGGTGGTCAGCGTCACCACCTTCAAAACCGAAGCCGAAGCCCTGGCCATCGCCAACGACACCGAGTTCGGCCTGGGCGCCGGCCTCTGGACCCGCGACATCAACCGTGCCTACCGCATGGGCCGTGGCATCCAGGCGGGCCGCGTCTGGACCAACTGCTACCACATGTACCCGGCCCACGCCGCGTTCGGTGGTTACAAGAAGTCCGGTGTCGGTCGCGAGACCCACAAGATGATGCTCGACCACTACCAGCAGACCAAGAACCTGCTGATCAGCTACGACGTCAACCCGCTGGGCTTCTTCTAAGCCCAACCCAGGCAAACCCCGCGCAGGTTGCTCCACCTGCCGGGGCGCTAGGGGCTGGTAGTGAGTTGTCGGCCCTGAGTACTACCCCTGAGGGACATGCCCCTCGTTCTGCAAGTCTGTTCGTGAAACTTTGGCGTGACTTCGGTCACGCCTTTTTTTGTTTGGGATTTGGTGGGGGGATATCTATCGCTCCGCTGCAGACGCGATCTCCCGTAGGGGCACGGCATGCCGTGCCCGTGGTGACGCCTGCACGAACGTGACCGGTTTGGTTCAACGACGTGTGTGATGCTCACCTCTGCCTTTCGCCTCCACAGCCTCCCGACTAATCGTCAGCCCGGTAAACCACCACAACGTCATCCCCGCGAAGGCGGGGATCCAGTTTCTCCCGCACCGCACGATTGTTCATCAAGTCACCTTTTCGCCCTGACGGCGAGTCACTTTTCTTTGCGTGGCCAAAGAAAAGTAACCAAAAGAAAGGCCACCCCGACTACGCGGCCCTTCGGGTTCGCTGCGTTGCTCGATTTATCGGGGAGTCGTAAAACTCGTCGCTGCGCTCCTCAGACATCCTACGACTCTTTTTCCCGATAAATCTGCGCTACTCGCCCACGTAAACGGGGACCCGGGGTCCGTGCAAGCAATACGGTTTGCGGCCCAAGAAAAAATCAGCTTGCCGTGTGTTCTCCTTTCGCTAAAGTAGGAAGCAACTCACAAATTTTGCTGCAGCGCGAATACGCCGAAAGCGCCAAGGAAGGCGGTAACTGCATGATTCCATTAAAAAATGTCCGAATGTACTTTCGGCGTTATACCGAGCGCACTAATTATGTATTAGTGCTGCGTGCGATCTAATCACTGTTAAGTTACAAACATGACTACCGAGCAGAAGAGAGAATATCCAGAAGAATACGAGTTTGTTGGCTTTTTTGAGTGCGAGCCGCAAATGACGGATAGTGATGTCCCGTGGTGCTATAACACAGCGGCGTACACTACCGTCCGAAATGGGCTTCGTGTTGAATGTACAATTAGCCCAGGCTACGGCGATATGGATTTGTTAGTCCTGAATGGCGAGGAGCAATTGGTACGCTTGTCTGTCAACCATATTCAGAAAATTGAGTTTGAGGCAACGGCTGAGTCTGAAAAAATGATAGTGGAGTTTAATGAAGGCACGATTCTTCATCCTCTTATTCTGCAATTGAAACCAACGGTAAATGTATCATGGGGCACCGAGCAGCAATAAAACTTAACAAGGCCAGCCAGAGGGACTTTCGCACTGCGTGCTCCAGCCCCTGCTGGCGGCGTTAAACAATCATGAGCATGTCGGACATCGAACGAACGACTGGAATACGAAAGCTGGAGCTCCCGGAGAAGGTGAAGGCGTTTTTGGTGACCCTGGAGTGCCCGGACGGGATGCGATATCTATTTCAGGAGCCATACTACTTTTATTCGCGCGGCGCGCCGGAGGATCCCGGCCATTGGCCGGAGCTTGCTGGCCGGGCCTTACTTCCTCTCTGGGAGCACAGCGAGCGCGTCTTCGCAGCTGATGTCGGAGCTAGCCCGACGGAGTATATTTCTTTTCCTCTAGAGAATCCGAACGAATACGATTCTTATGGCGTTTCTGTTATGAAAGCAATCTTCCACATGCTGGAGCTGCATGTTTGGGAGTATGGTGGCGGTGAGCAGGAGGTATTAGAATCTGAAATACTCGCTGGCAGGCTGGAGTTCCCCAATCTTTCGGAGCTGGGAAATATGCTGGCAGAGCCCATGTGCTCTCAAGAGCGCATAGATCGATACATTGAGCAGCTTGTTTAACAAGGCGCGCCAATTCGCACACTTCGTGTGCCGGACGCTCGCAAGCTCGCGCCGTTGCGCTTAACGTTATGAGTAAAAGGCTGTGAAAGCAATGGGAAGTCTGGATGGTAAACAGCAAGCCTCTAGAGTTGATTTCCGAGCAATCCGATATAAAGGGTTAAATAAAATTGTAACAACGGGTTGGGCTACGCTAGTCGTATTAATTTCAATCCCCTTTTACATCTACACCGCTATTCAAACAAGTGGCGCTGACAGGTTTATTGTTATTGCCTTCTTTCCAATAGGTATCGCTATACTAGCGGTGGTAAGCGCTCAACTTGTAGTGTTAGTTATATTTTTCGGCTTAAGGCTAAATAAACTTGCATTTAGAAAAAACTCATAACAAAGCGCCCAAGTTACTCCGAGCGCAAAAACACGCGCCCTCCGCGGGACACACTACGCGTCGCTTCGTGTGCCCCTTGGCTTTGCGTTAGACATCACAGAATCAAGGAAACGCCATGAATCGAATGGAAAATGAACAAAAAATATTGATAGTTAATCAGTATCAGGAAAAACTATCATCAACACCAGAGCAAGGGCAAAAAGAACAATCAATTCAAGATTTCCTAGAAAGAAATACAGAGCTTTTTTCAGAGGCTTTAACCTATAAAAATTATTTTCATCAAGACATTTTAATTAGCAAGTGCCCGGTTATGGATCTGAAATCTGACTATGCATACTTATCCAAAAAATCAGATGAGTGGAAGATTGTGTTCGGCGAGCTTGAGCTTCCCGATTACAATTTCTTTAGAAAAGGAAGCGGTGATTTTACATCAGAATTTAATCACGCAATAAACCAGATAAGGCAATGGAAACTAAGAATAAAGAATAACCAGAATGAGGTATTCAATTTTTTCAAACTTCTTCTGCAGCCAGAGAGTATGCGTGAAAATCCTATTGTGTTTGAGTTCGAGCTTATTTTTGGCCGATCTGAAGATAAAAATAAAACAGCGGAAAGATTAAGGCTGATTCAGTCGGTTAGCCAAAGCGAAGGCATTGTCATAAAGTCATTTGATACCATTTCTAACGATTTTATGGGCAGACGGGAAAATACAAGGAAGAATGTAATAAGTTATAACGGAAAAAGTATCAGGTACAAGCATCTAAACACAAGGCCAACTTGGGACTTTGCGCTCTACAACAGCGAGCAGCTTATTGTATCCCCAGAACAAAGAAAGGTTTTAGTATCATGGGGCTATGACATGAATTCATGGGACTTAGGAAAAAAACTTGGTCAAAATGGAAAGGTTTCACCAGAAAATCCTTTTGAAGGCATGTTGCGAAAGCGGAATATATCCTCCACCAAGTCTAACTAATCGTTCAAGCCGACGCCTAACGGCGCGGCTTAACTCCAACGTTAGAGCTCAAGATCGTGGCCGAGGTTACTCACAACACTCTTATCACCAAAGCAGCCCGGACCGCGCTTCGTCCTATTGGATGTATCCAAAAGGGGCGGTCTCGCATATGGCTGGACGACCATCACTGGTGGGTTACGGTCGTTGAGTTTCAGCCCTCCGGATGGTCTAAAGGCACCTACTTGAATGTGGGGGCATTCTGGCTCTGGTATACAAAGGACTTCTTGTCGTTTGATGATGGCTACCGTGTCGACTCGTTTACGAGCGGGGAAAACCTCGAGGCCTTCGAGAGCGCAGTGGCAGGAGTCGCCGCTCGGGCAAAGCAGGAAGTGCTTCACTTCCGCCAGCGTTTTGCAACGCTTCACGCAGTCGCCGAGCATCTAAATAGCAAAGAGACTCGCTCGTCAGACGTGTGGAGCCACTACCATGCAGGCGTATCTGCTGGGCTCGTAGGCTGGCAGGCGGAATCCGAGCGTCGTCTTCGTGCAGTCCTTGCAGCAGAAGAAAGAGACGTAGAGTGGGTTAACAACCTCAAAACGGAATGTGATCGCCTGCTACATCGTTGTAAACGACGCGCCAGCATTTCGGAATCACATTTCGAGCGTTGTCGCTGCGAGCAGAGCAGCACTTAAACTCAAACCATCTACGGACGTAGCTTTCCCTGAGCTCTAGCATCTGGCGCTAGTCTTTCGCTTCGCTCACTAAGACGTCCTCAAGAAGAAATTGCAGCTGCCTCTTGGTCAATAAATGAAAAATACAGCTCTGCTCACAATCTGCCTTTTAATCTCAGCTTGCTCAGCCTACGAAATTCGCTCTGTCGACCTTCAGCCCCGTAGGGCAACAACGCTGCTCGCCGGCACTGTACTGGTTGATGTCGGTAGCTCCCAGGGATTGGGTGAGCAGTGGCTTGCGGAAGCATTAACCGAGCAAGGCCTTGCAGCCTCCGTTGTTCCATCAGTTGGTGAAGCGCCTTCTGAGTACCTGCTGTCGTTAGAGTCGATGCAGACCGGTGCGTGCTTTTCGGAGCCCATGCTAACGGTGCTGACGCTAGGGCTAATCCCATCCGTTGGGTGTGCGGAAACTGGCTACAAAATCGCGTTGGCAGACAGCGAAGGCAATACATTGTTAGCGACCAGTTCGGAGAGTAAGGTCACCTCTGTATCTGGTCTCGCCGCGTGGTTTCTGTTGCTGTCGCCTTCATGGGTGGGGGAGCGAGGGTTAACTGATTACGAAGCGCAGCGCATTGTTGAGGTGATTTCTAAGTCGGAGGCCGCATCAAGGTGAGTGGCAGAGGGCAAATCAGATATGCCCACGCTTGCGGGCTGGTGGGCAAAGTGCCGCTGGCTGCATGAGTGCCTAGC
>NZ_LMAZ01000013.1:0-15935 GCF_003444685.1 Pseudomonas abyssi
AGACATGCTGCCGTCCTCTTTCCCGCCAGCCCTGCGCTACTCGCCCGCGTAAACGGGGAGTTGGTCCGTGCAGTCTTCACGCCTTGCAACACCCCTGATCGTCCCTCGCTCTGCGTGGAATGCCTGCAAGGACGCTCTGCGCCCGGTCTGGCGGAGCGCGGAAGCCATCACTGCACTGCTAAAACATATCCAGCGGATCAATATCAATCGACCAGCGCACCTTGCGCGCCAGCGGGTGCTGCTCCAGTGCCGGCAGCAGCATGTGCACCAGCTGGTGCAGCACCGAGCGCTGGGCGGCTTGCATCAGTAGTTGGGCGCGGTGGCGGCCGGCGCGGCGTTCCATCGGTGAGGGCACCGGGCCGAGCAGCTCGATATCTGCCAGCTGATGCTGCGCGACCAACGCCTCGGCCTGCGCCAGCGCGGCTTCGAGAAAGTCCTCCGCGGCACGCACGTGGTTGGCTTCGGCGCGCAGCAGCGCCATAAAACGATAGGGCGGCAGCTGGGCTATTTCGCGCTCGGCCAGTTCGCGCTCGGCAATCGCCGGGTAGCCGCGCTCGGTCAGTTCGATCAGCAACGGGTGCTCGGC
Source organism: Pseudomonas abyssi (assembly GCF_003444685.1). Lineage (NCBI taxonomy): Bacteria > Pseudomonadati > Pseudomonadota > Gammaproteobacteria > Pseudomonadales > Pseudomonadaceae > Pseudomonas > Pseudomonas abyssi. Next base: position 587 of record NZ_LMAZ01000013.1, read on the forward strand.
CATGTGGGTCTGAATGATCACCTGGCCCGGCTTCTCGGCGCGGCCGGCGCGGCCTGCAACCTGGGTGATCATCTGCGCCATGCGTTCGGGGCCACGGAAGTCGGCGGAGAACAGCCCGCCGTCGGCATCCAGAATGGCGACCAGGGTCACGTTGGGAAAATGATGTCCCTTGGCGAGCATCTGGGTGCCGACCAGAATGCACGGCTGGGCGCTGTGGATGATGGTCATCATGTCCTGCATGGCGCGCTTGCGGCTCATGCTTTCGCGATCAATGCGCAGCACCGTGGTGTCGGCAAAACGCTCCTTGAGAAACTCCTCGGTGCGCTCGGTGCCGGCACCCAGCGGGCGCAGGTCTTCGCTCTGGCATTTGGGGCAGTGGCGATCGAGCGGGCGCTGGCTGTTGCAGTGATGGCAATGCAGGTGGGGCGGCGACTGGTGTACCGTCATGCGCGCGTCGCAGCGGCGGCATTCGGCGATCCAGCCACAGTCGTGACACATCAGGGTGGGTGCAAAGCCACGGCGGTTGATAAATACCAGTACCTGGTTGCCGCGTCCGAGGTGCTGGCCGATCAGCTCGGTCAGCGGACGCGACAGGCCGCCCTCCAGCGGGCGACTGCGGATATCCAAGCATTGAAAGGACGGCGCTTTGGCATTGCCGGCGCGCAGTGTCAGGCGCAGGTGTCGGTAGCGGCCCTGCTCTACGTTGTGCAGGCTTTCCAGCGAGGGTGTGGCGGAGCCGAGAATCACCGGCGTCTGTTCCAGATGGCCGCGATAGACGGCCAGGTCGCGGGCGTTGTAGCGCAGACCGTCCTGCTGTTTATAGGACAGGTCGTGCTCTTCGTCGACGATGATCAGGCCGGGACGGGCCAGCGGCGTGAAGATGGCCGAGCGGGTGCCAATGATGATGGCGGCCTCGCCGTCGCGGGCGGCTATCCAGGCGTCCAGCCGCTCGCGGTCGTTGAGGCCCGAGTGCAAAATCACCACGGGCGCACTGAAGCGCTGCTGGAAGCGGTTCAGCGTCTGCGGCGTCAGACCGATCTCGGGGATCAGCACCAGCGCCTGATGGCCGCTCAGCAGACAGCGTTCGATCGCCTGCAGGTACACCTCGGTCTTGCCGCTGCCGGTGACGCCTTCGAGCAGCCAGGTGTGAAAGCCCTCGGCGCCCAGAATGGCATCCAGCGCTGCCCGCTGTTCGTCATTGGCGGTCAGGTGCGCTTCCCTTAATAAAGGCAGCGGTTCAGCAATATGGTGTGGCGATTGCTCAATGCGTTGCACCAGCCCCTTGGTTTCCAGGGTGCTCAGGGTGTCGCGGCTCAGCCCCCATTGGCTGATCAGCGCGTGGGACAGGCCGTGCGGATGTTGCGTCAGGACTTGCACCGCCTGCTTCTGTTTCGGTGCGCGGGCAATCGCCGGGTGTTCCGGGTAGGCGCCGGGCAGCAGCTGCCAGAGTTGATCCTGGCGTGCCAGCGCCGGTTCGCCCTGGCGCAGTAGCACCGGCAGCGCCACGCTCAGGGTGTCGCCCAGCCCGTGCTGATAGTAACGCGCGGTCCATTGGCACAGGCGCCAGAGGCTGTCGGGCAGCAGCGGGGCGTGATCGAGCAGGGCTTCGGCAGGCTTGAGGCGGTTTTCCGGGACCTCGGAGTGATCGCTGATGCCGGCGATCAGGCCGACCAGCGCGCGTTTGCCAAAAGGCACCCGCACGCGCTGGCCGGTCTGCAGGTCAGCCGCGGCCACGCCCCGCGGCGCGCGGTAGTCGAACAGGCGGCGCAGGGGAGAGGGCAGGGCTACTTGCAGGATGGGTCCGGTCACACAAATCACTCCTTATGGGAGTGGGATGGTACCACCGACAGGTGGAAAGCTGCGGTGCTTGCGTCGTTGCTGGATTCTGTTATTATCGCCGGCCTATTTTCCGGTCAGTCTGTTTGCGCCCCTTGTGGCATCCAGGTACGGTCCGGTAGACAGCTATTGCGTGCGGTGCCCGATCAGGTTGATCCGGTGGCGGCACAAACCAACCGAGGACTTTCCCATGAAAGCTGATGTGCATCCGAACTACGAAACAATCGAAGCGACCTGCAGCTGCGGCGCGGTAATCACTACCCGTTCCACCCTGTGCGCCCCGATCCACCTGGACGTTTGCTCCTCCTGCCACCCGTTCTACACCGGTAAGCAGAAGGTTCTGGACACTGGCGGACGTATCGAGCGCTTCAAGGCGCGTTTCGGCGCAGTCAGCAGCAAGTAATCGGTTTCTTTGAGCCTTATGGCTCTGGCGAAACACAAAAAGGCGTCCCTCTGGGGCGCCTTTTTTGTTGCCTGTGCGCTGCTGGGTTGCGGGCCGGCTCAGAGCGAAGCCCCCGCGGCGCTGCCTGCCGTCTGCAGTATGCCGGAGACGGCGCAGCCGGTGCGCAGTCGCAGTGTCACCGACGGAGACACTCTGCGCCTCAGCGATGGGCGGCGCCTGCGCCTGATCGGTATCAACACGCCGGAAATAGGCCGCGACGGCGCACCGTCCGAGCCCTACGCCCAGGCCGCGCGTCGGGCTCTGCAAGCGCTGGTTGAGCATCAGCCACTGCAGCTGATGCTGGGTGAGGATGCCCGTGATCATTACGGTCGCGCGCTGGGCTATCTGTTTGACGAGCAGGGGCGCAACATTGAGGCGCTGCTGCTCAGCGAAGGGCTGGGTTATGCGCTGGTGATTCCGCCGAACGATCTGCTCGCCGACTGCCACCAGGCCGCCGAGCAGCAAGCGCGGCAGGCGCAGCGCGGGCTGTGGCAGAACCCGCAGATTCTCTCGCTGGACGATCTTGATAGCGCTGGATTCCTGCTGTTGCGCGGACGAGTGGCGGCGGTGACGCCTTCCCGCCATGCCCTGTGGATTGACCTGGACGGGCCGCTGACCCTGAGACTGGAGCGCCGAGACCTGGGTTACTTTGACGCTGAGCCCGGTGCCGAGCTGGTTGGCCAGCAAGTCGAGGTGCGTGGCTGGGTTATCGATCGGCGGGGGCGGCAGGCCGTGCGCGACGGGTTTCGGCGCTACATGATCAGCCTGCGCCACCCGGCGCAGTGGCAAGTGAGCAGCAAGTAATCACCCCGTCAACATGGCTCAAAGTTGTAAGGTTTTGTCCTTGACATTGATCTCGTGAATGACCTTGCGGGTGGAAGTGCTTTTATGTACTCTCCGTCGTCCGCATGAGCAACCTGACCGGAAGTTATTGACCATGTCTGATTTGAGAACTGATGCACTCGACTATCACGCCAACCCGCGCCCCGGCAAACTGAGCGTTGAACTGACCAAGCCGACCGCGACCGCGCGTGATCTGGCACTGGCTTACAGCCCGGGTGTAGCAGAACCGGTGCGTGAAATCGCCAAGGATCTGGAAAACGCCTACAAATACACCGGTAAGGGCAACCTGGTTGCCGTTATCTCTGATGGCACCGCCATTCTCGGTCTGGGGAACCTCGGCCCGCTGGCGAGCAAGCCGGTTATGGAAGGCAAGGGTGTTCTGTTCAAGCGTTTCGCTGGCGTTGACGTTTTCGACATCGAAGTTGAAGCCGAGAGCCCGCAGGCCTTCATCGACACCGTTAAGCGCATTTCCTGCACCTTCGGTGGCATCAACCTGGAAGACATCAAGGCGCCCGAGTGCTTTGAAATCGAGCGCGCGCTGATCGAGCAGTGCGACATCCCGGTATTCCACGATGATCAGCACGGTACTGCGATTGTGACCGCAGCCGCCATGATCAACGCGCTGGAGCTGGCCGATAAGGTCATCGAAGACGCCAAGATCGTCTGCCTGGGCGCTGGCGCTGCCGCTATCGCCTGCATGAAGCTGCTGGTCAGCATGGGTGCCAAGGCTGAAAACATCTTCATGCTCGACCGTAAAGGCGTGATCCACGCCGGTCGCGATGACCTGAACGAATACAAGGCGATTTTCGCCACCGAGACTGACAAGCGCACTCTGACTGACGCCCTGAAAGGCGCCGACGTGTTCGTTGGTCTGTCCGGTCCGAACCTGCTGCCGCCGGCTGATCTGAAGCTGATGGCCGAAAACCCGATCGTGTTTGCCTGCTCGAACCCTGATCCGGAAATCGACCCCGCGGCGGCTCACGCTTCGCGTCCTGACGTGATCATGGCGACCGGTCGTTCCGACTACCCGAACCAGGTCAATAACGTACTGGGCTTCCCCTTCATCTTCCGTGGCGCGCTGGACGTTCGTGCAACTGCCATCAACGAAGAAATGAAGATTGCTGCTGTACACGCGATCCGTGAACTGGCCAAAGAGCCGGTACCGGAGTACATCTCCCAGGCGTACGGCGGTATCAAGCTGGAGTTTGGTCGTGAGTACATCATTCCCAAGCCGATGGACGTTCGTCTGATCGAGAAGGTGCCGGCTGCTGTTGCCCAGGCTGCCATCGATTCTGGCGTAGCGACCCTGCCGTACCCGGCGCATTACCCGCTCAAGTCGGTCGAAGACTGCATCTGAACGGCATTGCGTTGAATGAAAAACCCGCTTCGGCGGGTTTTTTTGTGTCCGTTCAGCGGGTTCAATCCAGATCGATCACTATCTTGCCTTGCAGCAGATCCGCACGCAGCAGCGCGCCGGGCGCAGGCTTGCGCTCCAGCAGAGTGCGGGCCAGGACCGGTTCCAACTGATGGCGGAAGGTGCGGGCCATGGCGCGGGCACCAAAGCGGCGGTCGTAGCCTTCGGTAGCCAGATAGTGCCGAAGCGCGGGGCTGAGCAGCAGTTGTACTTGATGGCGTACCAGGCGCTGGTTGAGTTGTTCTAGAGCCAGGTCGACTAGCTGATCCAACTGACCTGCACCCAGTGGCCGGTAGCTGATACGGTGGTCCAGGCGGTTGATGAATTCAGGATCAAAGCGGTTGTGCAGCGCGCGGACCTGCCTGCGTTGCTGCAACTGCTGGCGCCAGGAGGCTGGCAGCAGGCGGCCCCATCCCTGCTCCAGCCGCTGCGCCGCCTGGGCACCGAGATTGCTGGTCAGGAAGATCAGGCTGTTGCGAAAGTCCAGGGTGGCGTTGCCGGCGCTGAGTCGCAGCTGGCCGTTGTCGAGGATGTTCATCAAGGCACGAATGACCGGGTCACTGGCCTTTTCCAGTTCGTCGAACAACACCACGCCGGGGTGCCCAAAGCGGCCTTCGATGGTCTCGCGGTCGAACAGCGTCGTGCCTTCCTTGCTGCCCACATAACCCGGCGGGGCGCCGGTCAGCGACGCTGCATAGTGCTCCTGAGCCAGAGTGTTCATGTCGATGCGGCATAGCGCGTCGGCACGCCCATGGATGGCTTCGGCGATCAAGCGCACGGTTTCGGTCTTGCCGACGCCGGTCGGGCCGAGCAGCAGGAATACGCCGAGCGGGCGACGGGGGTCGCCCAGCTCCGCCTTGACGACCGCCAGGCTGCCGGCAATCTCAGCCAGCGCTGCGGGTTGACCTAGAATGCGCTGTTGCAGGCGCTGGGCGATAGCGTCCGGCTCAAACTCGAAGCGCGAGACCGCAGTACGCGGCGCCGCCCGCAGGTTCTGCTGCTGGTTGTCGGCCAGTAGCTCGTTGATGAACGGCATGGGCGGGCGCTCAGGCGCCGGCCTCCCGTTCCTTGCCCGGATGCGGTAGCTCGCCCACCGGGCAGTCAGCCACGCCGATGGTGGTGCGCGTCATCGCCTCTACATTGTCGCGGGCTTTCTCGGCATCCAGAACCCAGGTGCGATAGAAGTCGAAGGGGCAATCAGCCACGCCGCGGTCACCATCGCCGGAGTTGTACATGCCGGTGTAGCCGCGGTGCAGCAGCTTGAACAGGTGATTCTGCGATTGGTCATTGGCCCGCGCATCGCGGATCTGCGAGACCGACAGCTGCGCGTATTGCACGCCCATGTCTTCCTCGCCACATTCGCCGAGGGTGCGGCCGTCAAAGCCGATGATCGCGGAGTGGCCAAAGTAGCTGTAAACCCCATCAAAGCCGGTAGCGTTGGCCACGGCCACGTAGCAGTTGTTGGCCCAGGCCATGGTCTTGGCCATCATCACCTGCTGGTCCTTGGCCGGATACATATAGCCCTGACAACGCACGATCAGCTCGGCGCCTTTCATCGCGCAGTCGCGCCAGATTTCCGGGTAGTTGCCGTCGTCGCAGATGATCAGGCTGATCTTCATGCCTTTGGGGCCGTCGGACACATAGGTGCGATCACCCGGATACCAGCCCTCGATCGGGCACCAGGGAATGCACTTGCGGTACTTCTGCACGATCTCGCCCTGGTCGTTGATCAGAATCAGCGTGTTGTAGGGCGCCTTGTTCGGGTGCTCTTCATGTTGCTCGCCGGTCAGTGAGAAAATGCCCCAGGTTTTCGCCTTTTTGCAGGCTTCGCTGAAGATGCGGGTTTCATCGCCGGGTACGGTGGTGGCGGTGGCCATCATCTCGTCGCCGTCGTACATGATGCCCATGGTGCTGTATTCCGGGAACACCACCAGATCCATGCCGGGCAGGCCCTGTTTCATGCCGATGATCATGTCGGCAATCTTGCGCGCGTTGTCGAGTACCTCCTCGCGGGTGTGCAGGCGCGGCATCTTGTAGTTGACGACGGCGACACCGACGGTATCGGGACTGCTGGAAATATCTCCGTGACGCATGGGTAACTCCTTCGTTGCGGTTGAGTTGCAGTCAGTTGCGCCCGATGCCGAGTTTGTCGACCCGATAGCGCAGTTGCCGCAGGCTGATGTTCAGGCGCCGGGCGGCTTCGGACTGGTTGTTGTTGGTTTGCGAGAGCATGGCGCGGATGCGGTCGGCTTCGTCTTCCTGCACCCAGTTGTAGGCCCGGCCATATTGGCGCGGGGGCTCGATGGCCGCATCGTCGCTGGGCGGCGGATTGCTCTGGCGGTTGGCCGGAATGGTGATGGCGCTTTCGGAGGCCAGCGCCTGACGCAGCTTGTCCGCCTCCAGCAGCTCCTGATCGCTGGTCAGCGCGGCCCGTTCCAGTACGTTCTGCAGCTGGCGGATATTGCCCGGCCAGGCGAAGTTCTCCATAACGGAGAACGCCTCCGGGGCGAGGCTCCAGTTGCGTTCGTAGTGGTGATTGAGTTCGTTGAGAAAGTGCAGGGCCAGTTGGCGAATGTCTTCCTGGCGTTCGCGCAGCGGCGGCAGATGCACCGGCACCACATGCAGGCGATAGAACAGGTCGAGGCGGAAGGCGCCCTGATTGACCGAGGCCTGCAGGTTGACGTGGGTGGCGGTGATGACGCGAAAGTCGACGGCGACGGAGTCGTGACTGCCGATCGGGTCGACCTTCTTCTCCTGCAGAACGCGCAGCAGTTTGGCCTGCAGGGACAGCGGCATGTCGCCGATTTCATCGAGGAACAGGGTGCCGCCGTCAGCCTGCACGATCTTGCCCTGCTTGTTCTGCGAGGCGCCGGTAAAGGCGCCTTTGGTGTGGCCGAACAGTTCGGACTCCAGCAGGTCTGCCGGGATGGCCGCACAATTGATGCAGATGAACGGTTTCTCGCGCCGATCGCTCTGCTGGTGGATCATCCGCGCGAATTTTTCCTTGCCGGTACCTGACTCACCCAGCAGCATGACCGGCGCGTCGCTATGGGCGACCTGAATGGTTGAGCGCACCGCGTCCATCAGCGCCGGGCTGCTGCCAAGAATGCCGTGGGCGAGGCTTTGCTTGAGCATGCCTTCGACCGCGATGCTGTGGCGCAGGCTCTGGTTTTCCTTGACCAGGTGCTCGGTCTGGTCGACGACAAACTGATGGATGCGCAGCACCTGGCCGATCATTGCGGCGGCCACGCGCAGCAGGCTGATATCTTCGTCGAAGGGGCGTTCGTGCATGCCTTCGCGCTGCACCGAGAGCACGCCGATGGGGGTGCCTGATTCGAGAATGGGCACGGCGATAAAGGCCATGCGTCCGCCGCTATGATGCGACAGCTCGGTAATACGGCGCACGAATAGCGGCTCGTTATTGACGTCGGGGACCAGACCAATCGAGCCGGTGCGCATGACGTAGCCGGTCACACCCTGGTTGATGTCCAGATTGAAGCGCCCGGCCTTGAGGTCCTCTGGTGCCAGGCCGTAGGCATACTTCACCTGCAGCGTCTTGGAGCCGGGGTCGGGCAGGCTCACCCGTCCGCAGTTCAGACCATACAGCTGGGCCAGCAGGCGCAGGATGCCCTGAATGGTGCGCGGGGCATCAAGTGGCTTCTCCAGCAGTTTGGCCATCTCCAGAATGACGATCAGTTCGCGCTTCATCATCTGTTGGGCCGTCCGTTCCTGAGTGACATTCAAGATGAGCAGGTCCTCCGCGTTGGCGAAAATCCACGCGACCTGTCACCGCTGTACTGGATACCGAGGCGGTATTAGTGGCTGATCATCCAGGGTCGTCGTGGACCAGACTGTTGTTTGAGGGCAGGAGGTTCTCCCTCCTTGCGTTTGGTGTGCTGGCAACTTCCGGAGCTGCAACAACTGTGCCCGTGGTTCACCTTGGGCGCGTGGGCGCTTCGCTCGTTGGTCTCATGGGCCTTGCGCTGATGGGCGCTGAGTGTCTGCAGGCGCGGGGCGCTAAGGCGCCGCTGCATGGGCCGCTCGCACATCGGGCAGGCCCGCGGCAGGTTGCGTTCATTGCTGGGTAGCAGGGCTTCAAAAGGCCCGCAGGTGTCACATTCAAAATCGTACAGAGGCATTTTTTGCTCCCGAAAAGTGCGAAATAGAGGATGCGGCCCGCCCAAGCTGGTGCGGGCCACTGCGTTGCTATCAGCCTTTCCAGAGGGCAGTCGGGACCTCCGGGCTGTCGACCGCGATGGTCGGGCCTTCGGCGTTCGGCATGATGTCGAAGTCGAAGATCTCGGTCGGAATCCAGATGGTGGCGCAGACGTTCGGCACGTCGACAATGCCGCTGATGTGGCCCTGTACCGGCGCAGTGCCGAGCAGCGAGTACGCCTGGGCGCCGCTGTAGCCGAACTTCTTCAGGTACTCGATGGCGTTCAGGCAGGCCTGACGGTAGGCCACATGCGCATCGAGGTAGTGCTGCTTGCCGCTTTCGTCGACCGAGATGCCTTCAAAGATCAAATGCTTCTTGTAGCTGGGCGCCATGTCGCTGGGCTGGAAGATCGGGTTCTTCACGCCGTACTTCTTGCAGCCGTCTTTGATGATGTTGACGCGAATGTGAATCCAGCCGGCCATTTCGATGGCGCCGCAGAAGGTGATTTCGCCGTCGCCCTGGGAGAAGTGCAGGTCGCCCATCGACAGCCCGCCGCCCTTGACGTACACCGGGAAGAACACGCGCGAGCCCTTGGTCAGGTCCTTGATGTCGCAGTTGCCGCCGTGTTCACGCGGCGGCACGGTACGCGCGCCTTCGGCGGCGACCTTGGTCGCGGCATCGCCGCTGGCGCGGCCGACGTGGGCGGTCGGTGCGTAGGGTGGGTTGGCCAGGCCGGGCACGCGATTGGGGTCGGTGTCGATCAGCGCCTGCTCACGGGTGTTCCACTCGTCCAGCAGCTCCTGCGACGGCAGGCAGCCGATCAGGCCGGGGTGCATCAGGCCGATGAATTCCACGCCCGGAATATGGCGCGACTTGGTATAGATGCCGTTGAAGTCCCAGATGGTCTTGCGCGCTTCCGGGTAGTGTTCGGTCAGAAAGCCGCCGCCGTTTTCCTTGGCGAAGACCCCATTGAAGCCCCACATCTGATCGGCAAAGGCGCCAATGTCGAGGATATCAACGACCAGCAGGTCGCCCGGCTCGGCGCCTTCGACCGCAATTGGCCCACTGAGGTAGTGCACCTTGCTGAGGTCGACGTCGCGTACGTCTTCAGCGCTGTCGTTATTGCCGATCTGGCCGCCGGTCCAGTCCATGCACTCGACAATAAAGTCCGAGCCGGGCTTGACCGTCGCCACCATGGGCACGTCCGGGTGCCAGCGATTGTGGATGTTGTCGTGTTCCTGGGGGCTTTTGCTCAGGTCGATCTTGATCAGTGTTTCTGCCATGACAGCGAATCCTCTGCTTGGGTGATGAGTCGGGCCCGTGGATGGACCGTACTGTTCCCTGAGCAGAAGCCGTGCCAGCTTTGTTTTGTTTTTATTATTCCTTATATATCAGGGTCTTAAGCGAATTGTTCGGCGCATTGTCAGGCGCTGAGACGGGCGGGTTTAACAATGTCACTAAGTGATGTTGGACATTGTCATGACAATGTCAGGTGCAGATTGTCATTTCCCCCGGCCGTTGCTTGACATTGGCGGCAACGGAGCGCTCGGAAGATTTTGATACAGCTATGCAGTTGATTGATCTGCAAAGGATTTTTGGCCGTCATGGCGGTTTGACAGTGCGCACTCTGGCGCGCTGGCACAGTGGTTGCTGTAGGCCTTGGTGACAGGCAAGGCAGGCCGGGGAGAGAGGTCTGCCAGCCGGTTCTACTCACATCAAGGAGATTCACCCTATGCAAGACTCAAAACGCAGCAAGCCAGCCTGGAAGCGTGGCCTGATCGGTCTGGCGCTGGGCACAGGTCTGGGCCTGGCCAGCATGGCGGGTGCGGCAGATATGCCGACGGCTGAGGTCAATACCACCGGACTGGCCGTGACCGACGACACCGTCAAGGTCGGTATTCTCCACTCCATTACCGGCACCATGGCGATCAGTGAGACCGGCTCGGTGGAAGCGGAGATGCTCGCCATCGAGCAGATCAACGCCATGGGCGGTGTGCTGGGTCGTCAGATTGAAATCATTCAGGAAGATGGCGCCAGCGACTGGCCGACGTTTGCTGAGAAGGCGCGCAAGCTGCTGGTGCAGGACAGCGTAGCGGCGGTATTCGGCTGCTGGACCTCCGCCTCGCGTAAAGCGGTGCTGCCGGTCTTCGAGAAAGAAAACGGCATGCTCTACTACCCGACCTTCTACGAAGGGCTGGAGCAGTCCAAGAACGTCATCTACACCGGTCAGGAAGCCACCCAGCAGATCATTGCCGGCCTGGACTGGATTGCCGAAGAGAAGGACGCCAAAACCTTCTATCTGGTCGGCTCCGACTACATCTGGCCCCGCACCTCCAACAAGATCGCGCGCAAGCACATTGAAGACGTGCTGGGCGGCGAGGTTGTCGGTGAAGAGTACTACCCGCTGGGCAACACCAACTTCGGTTCGCTGATCAACAAGATCCGTCTGAAAAAGCCTGACGTCGTTTACTCCAGCATTGTTGGCGGCTCCAACGTGGCCTGGTGGAAACAGCTGAACGCTGCCGGCATCACTGCGGATCGTCAGACCATCATGACCATCTCCGTGACCGAGGACGAAGTGCTGGGTATCGGTGGCGAGAACATGGAAGGTTTCTACTCCGCGATGAAGTACTTCCAGTCGCTGGACAACGAAAACAACCAGGCCTTTGTTGAAGCGTTCAAGGCCCGCTGGGGTGAAGACAGCGTCATCGGTGACGTAACACAGGCTGCCTACCTTGGCCCGTGGCTGTGGAAGGCTGCTGTCGAGAAAGCCGGCAGCTTCGATGTCGACGCCGTGGCTGAAGCCTCTGCCGAAATCGAGCTGACTACTGCGCCGGAAGGCTACGTGCGCATTCACCCGAACCACCACCTGTGGAGCAAGTTGCGGGTGGGTCAATGGGGTGCTGACGGCCAGGCCACCGTGGTGTACGAGTCCGACCTGATCGAACCGAACCCCTTCCCGGAAGGCTACCAGTAAGACGTCCGTTTGAAGTGATGCAACAGGGTGCGGTCCAGGTGGCCGCACCCGTTCTAGGAGAGTAATTATGGGCGGATATTCAAGTCAGGAGCTCGTGGCCATTTTCGTGATGCAGGGATTCAGTGGCCTGAGTCTGTTCTGCGTCTTTCTGCTGATGGCCCTTGGGCTGGCGATCATCTTCGGGCAGATGGGCGTCATTAATATGGCCCATGGTGAGTTTCTTACGCTGGGCGCCTACATCACCTGGATGGTATCCAAACTGGCCACGGAAACCTGGCCCTGGATGCAGCAGTTCTATTTTCCGCTGGCGGTTGCGCTGGCATTTCTCGGTACCTTCATACTTGGCTATCTGGTCGAGATGCTGTTGATCAGGCGCTTGTACGCGCGCCCGCTGGATACCCTGCTGGCCACCTGGGGGCTGGGGCTGATCATGCAGCAGATCTACCGGTCCACCTTTGGTCCGCGCGAGGTGAGTGTAGTCATGCCAGATTGGCTGATGGGCTCCTGGGCGCCGACCGACATCATCGATATCCCGCTTAACGGCCTGTTCGTCATGGGCATTACCGCGCTGATGACCGTGCTGGTGGTGATTCTGCTGTACCGCTCGCGCTGGGGCATCAAGGTACGCGCCACCACGCAGAACCGGTTGATGGCCAACGCGGCGGGGATCAATACCCAGCGGGTTGACCGTTTTACCTTTGCGCTGGGTTGCGGCATTGCCGGCGTCGCAGGTGCCGCCTTCACGACTATCGCCTCGACCGGCCCGACTACTGGCTCGCTCTATATCGTCGACACCTTCCTGGTGGTGGTGTTCGGTGGTGCTGCCAGCCTTTTCGGCACTGTGGTGTCGGCCTTCGGTATTGCCCAGTCGCAGTCGATTCTCGAGTTCTTCTTAAGTGGTTCCATGGCCAAGGTGATCACCTTGCTGACGGTGGTAGCCATTCTGATGTTCCGTCCCCAGGGGCTCTTTGCAAGCAAGGTGCGCCGCTGAGCGGCGTACTGGCTGGAGGTTATTGAAATGGATAAATGGATAGCAGCATTTGGGGGGCGGCAACGCTTGCTGCAGTTGCTGGCGCTGGCCGTCCTGCTGATGGTGATCCTGCCGCTGACGCTGGATATCTTCCGCCTGAACCTGGTCGGCAAGTACCTGACCTATGCCTTTGTTGCGGTCGGCCTGGTGCTCTGCTGGGGCTACGGCGGGATTCTCAGTCTGGGGCAGGGGGTGTTTTTCGGGATCGGTGGCTATTGCATGGCGATGTTTCTCAAGCTGGAGGCATCCAGCCCCGAGAACACCGCGATTCAAAGTACCCCGGGTATTCCGGACTTCATGGACTGGAACCAGATCACCGAGCTGCCGCTGGGCTGGATTCCCTTCCATAGTCTGACCCTGACCATCCTGTTGATCATGACGGTGCCGGCGCTGTTTGCCTTCCTGATCGGCGCGGCGATGTTCAAGCGCCGGGTAGGCGGTGTGTACTTTGCGATCATCACCCAGGCCATCGCCTCGATCGCGACCATTCTGATCATCGGCCAACAGGGTTATACCGGCGGCATTAATGGCATTACCGACCTGCGCACCTTGCTGGGGTGGGACATCCGTCCGGACAGCGCCAAGTACCTGCTGTATTTCCTCTGTTGCATCTTGCTGATTGCCTGCCTGTTGGTGGGGCAGTTTGTACTCAACAGTCGCTACGGAAAATTGCTGATCGCCATGCGCGACCAGGAAGACCGGGTGCGTTTCTCCGGCTACGACGTCGCCAATATCAAGATCTTCGTGTTTGCCCTGGCCGGCGTGTTCTCGGCGCTGGGTGGCGCGATGTTCGCGCTGCAGGTCGGCTTTATGTCACCGTCCTTTGTCGGCACCGTGGCCTCGATTGAAATGGTGATCTTCTGCGCGGTCGGTGGGCGTCTGTCGCTGATCGGTGCGGTCTACGGCGCGCTGCTGGTCAACCTGGCCAAGACACTGCTCTCGGAAAGCTTCCCGCAGCTGTGGATCGTCTTTATGGGCGCGCTGTTCATCGGGGTCGTGCTGCTGTTTCCGCAGGGGCTGGCCGGCATCTACGAAGATTACGTCCGTCCACAGGTTGCCAAACTGTTCTCGCGCAAGTCGAATGCCGAGTCGCAGGGCGATAAGGCCGTTGCTCAGGAGGCGCGCTGATGACTTCTCCCATTCTGCTGGCTATCGAAGACCTGACGGTTTCGTTCGATGGCTTCAAGGCGGTCGATGGCCTGAATCTGTACGTCGAACGCAACGAGGTGCGGGTGGTGATCGGGCCGAACGGCGCCGGCAAAACCACACTGCTGGATTTGATCTGCGGCAAGACCAAGGCCTCGGCCGGTTCGATCAAGTTCAAGGACACCGAGCTGACCAGGCTGGTCGAGCACGACATCGTCAAGGCCGGGGTCGGGCGCAAGTTTCAGACCCCGTCCATCTACGAAAACCTCACGGTGCGCGAGAACCTGGAGCTGTCGTACCCGAAAGGGCGCAACGTGTTCGGCAGTTTGTTCTTCAAGGTGACAGACGAGGTCAATGCGCGGGTGTTGGCGGTAGCGGAAGACATCTTCTTGAGTGATCGGCTCGATACCAGTGCCGGTCTGCTCAGTCACGGCCAGAAGCAGTGGCTGGAAATCGGCATGCTGCTGATCCAGGACCCGGAGCTGCTGATGCTGGATGAGCCGGTGGCCGGCATGAGTGTGTCCGAGCGTGAAGCCACCGCCGAGCTGCTCGGGCGGATCAGCCAGAACCGCTCGGTGATTGTGATCGAGCACGACATGGACTTCGTCAAGGACATCGCCCACCGCGTAACCGTGCTGCATCAAGGCAAATTACTCGCCGAAGGCAAGATGGACGAGGTTCAGGCAAACGAAAAGGTTATCGAGGTTTACCTCGGCCACTAACGGCAAAGGAGCATGAGCATGCTGAGCGTACGTGATCTGCGGGTCAGTTATGGCATGAGTGAGGTCATCCACGGTATCGACCTGGACGTGGGTGAGAATGAGACGGTCGCCATCATGGGGCGCAACGGCATGGGCAAGACCACGCTGTTCAAATCGCTGATCGGCATGATTCCCTGCAGTGGCGGGGAGATCAACTTCAACAGCAAGGAGCTGTCGAAGCTGCAGTCCTACCAGCGGGTCGCCAGTGGCGTGGCCTATGTACCTCAGGGTCGTATGGTGTTCCCGACACTGACCGTAGAGGAAAACATCATGGCCGGCCTGGAAGTGACCGGTCGGCGCAAGGTGCCGGATGACATCTATGAGTTGTTTCCGGTGCTACTGGAAATGCGCCACCGCAAGGCGGGCAACCTGTCGGGCGGACAGCAGCAGCAGCTGGCGATCGGACGAGCGCTGGCAGCCGACCCCAAGATACTCCTGCTGGATGAGCCAACCGAGGGGATTCAGCCTTCTATCATCAAGCAGCTGGCAACCACGCTCAACGAGATCAAGCAGTTGCGCAAGATCAGCATCGTGGTCTCAGAGCAGGTGCTGAGTTTTGCCCTGACGGTCGCGGATCGCATGTTGGTGATAGACAAGGGCAAGATCGTGCATGAGGCGGTGGGCGAGCAGATCGATAAGGACCATATCAGTCGTTATCTGTCGGTCTGATCGCTTGCCCCGTATGGGGCGAAAAGCCCGGTCCTTCATTGAGGACCGGGCTTTTTTGCGTGGATTGAAAATAAA
>NZ_LMAZ01000014.1:0-15476 GCF_003444685.1 Pseudomonas abyssi
CGCCGATTGCGATGGAAGACGGTCTGCGCTTTGCGATCCGCGAAGGTGGTCGTACCGTTGGTGCCGGTGTGGTAGCCAAGATCATCGAATAATCGATTGATCTTGAATGGTCGGGCCGGTAGTATTGCCGGCTCGACTGCGATTACAGGCCAGTAGCTCAATTGGCAGAGCGGCGGTCTCCAAAACCGCAGGTTGGGGGTTCGATTCCCTCCTGGCCTGCCAGATTAATATCTGGCTTCCAAAACAGGACTTGAAGATTCATGAGCGCTAAGGCAGAGCTTAACGATAACCGCTTCGATGTGATCAAGTGGGTTGTTGTGGCTTTAATTGTCTCCGTCGGTGTGTTCGGAGATTCCTACTTCTCTGCCGAGCCTGTTTTGTACCGCGCGATCGCGCTGGTTGTTCTGGGTCTGGTGGCGGGCTTTGTCGCGCTGCAGACGTCCAAGGGCAAGGCGTTCTGGTCGCTGCTGAAAGAAGCGCGTATCGAAATACGCAAGGTCGTATGGCCTACTCGGCAGGAAACCGCACAAACCACGATGATCGTGGTGGCTGTGGTTCTGGTTATGGCTCTGATTCTCTGGGGTCTGGATAGCCTGCTGGGCTGGATCGTTTCTCAGTTCATTGGTTAAAGGTGCTCCGTGGCTAAGCGTTGGTACGTCGTGCATGCCTATTCGGGCTTCGAAAAGCATGTAATGCGCTCTTTGCAGGAGCGTGTCAAGCTGGCCGGAATGGAAGACGAATTCGGCGAGATTCTGGTCCCCACTGAAGAAGTGGTGGAAATGCGCAACGGTCAGAAGCGCAAGAGCGAGCGCAAGTTCTTCCCGGGTTACGTTCTGGTTCAAATGGAAATGAACGAAGGCACCTGGCACTTGGTGAAAGACACCACGCGCGTACTCGGCTTCATTGGCGGTACGGCTGATAAGCCTGCGCCGATTACCGACCGTGAAGCAGAAGCCATTCTGCGTCGTGTTGCCGATGGCACTGACAAGCCCAAGCCCAAGACGCTGTTCGAGCCGGGCGAAGTGGTTCGCGTTACCGATGGTCCCTTTGCTGACTTCAACGGGGTTGTCGAAGAGGTTAACTATGAGAAAAGCCGAGTTCAGGTGGCGGTTCTCATTTTTGGTCGCCCCACGCCAGTGGAGCTCGAGTTCGGCCAGGTCGAAAAGGGCTGACCTCATCTGATTCCCTGAACCCTGCAGTGCTTATGCGTTGCGGGGTTTTGTTGTCAGTCGGGGAATGTTTTTAAACGGGAAGCCGCAAGGCGCTATTACCCTTCGGAGAAAGACAATGGCAAAGAAGATTCAGGCTTATATCAAGCTGCAAGTCAAGGCCGGTCAGGCTAACCCGAGTCCGCCGGTAGGTCCGGCCCTGGGTCAGCACGGCGTAAACATCATGGAATTCTGCAAGGCGTTCAACGCCAAGACTCAAGGCGTTGAGCCGGGTCTGCCGACGCCTGTGATCATCACTGTATACAGTGACCGCAGCTTCACTTTCGAAACCAAGAGCACGCCCGCAGCCGTTCTGCTGAAAAAAGCAGCCGGTCTGAAGAGCGGTTCTCCGCGTCCGAACAGCCAGAAAGTGGGTACCGTTACCCGCGCTCAGCTGGAAGAGATCGTTAAAGCCAAAGAGGCTGATCTGACTGCTGCTGATCTGGATGCCGCTGTGCGTACCATCGCTGGTTCCGCGCGCAGCATGGGCCTGAATGTGGAGGGTGTGTAATGGCTAAGTTGACCAAGCGTCAAAAGGCAATCGCCGAAAAGGTACAGGCTAACAAGGCTTACACCTTCGAAGAAGCAGCCGCTGTTCTGGCTGAAGTGTCCAACGTCAAGTTCGTTGAGTCCTTCGACGTCGCTGTAAACCTGGGTGTTGACCCGCGTAAATCCGACCAGGTCGTTCGTGGCGCCACGCTGCTGCCCAACGGTACTGGCAAAACGGTACGCGTTGCTGTGTTCACTCAAGGTGCCAACGCAGAAGCCGCTCTGGCTGCCGGCGCTGACAAGGTAGGCATGGACGAGCTGGCTGCCGAAATGAAGGCTGGCGACCTGAACTACGACGTTGTTATCGCTTCTCCGGACGCGATGCGGGTTGTTGGTCAGCTGGGTCAGGTTCTGGGTCCGCGTGGCCTGATGCCGAACCCGAAGGTAGGTACCGTTGCTGCTGACGTTGCTACCGCCGTCAAGAATGCCAAGGCCGGTCAGGTTCGCTACCGCACCGACAAGAACGGCATCATCCATTGCTCTGTTGGCAAGGTCGGCTTTGACGCCGCCGCGCTGAAAGAGAACGTCGAGGCGCTGCTGGCTGACCTGAAAAAGGCCAAGCCGTCCACCTCCAAGGGTGTTTACCTGAAGCGCGTGACCCTGAGCACCACCATGGGGCCGGGCGTACAGATCGATCAGGCTTCCCTGAACATCTGATGGTTCAGGCGCACCGCTCACGCGGTGCGCCTTTCTTATTGGGGTCCCTGCATGCGGGGGCTGTCCAAGACCGTAGGCGGCGAAAGCCTTAAACATGCAAGCCTACGCAGATGGTGCTCCCGATTCAGTGCAGGCTGGATCAGACACCAAAACACGCTGCCCCAAAAGGGCGGTTAATGGTAAATCCAGGAGTAAAACCCGTGGCAATTAAGCTCGAAGACAAAAAGGCCATCGTCGCTGAAGTCAACGAAGCTGCCAAAGGTGCGCTGTCTGCCGTTGTGGCTGATGCCCGCGGCGTGACCGTTGCTGCTATGACTGGTCTCCGCAAAGATGCGCGTGAAGCTGGCGTCTACGTACGTGTTGTACGTAACACCCTGCTGCGCCGCGCGATCGAAGGTACTGATTACGAGTGCCTGAACGAAACCTTTGTGGGTCCGACTCTGATCGCATTTTCCAACGAACATCCGGGCGCTGCCGCTCGTCTGTTCAAGGAATTTGCCAAGGGCCAGGACAAGTTCGAGATCAAAGCAGCTGCGTTCGAAGGCAACTTCCTTGCAGCATCCGAAATCGACAAGCTGGCTTCTCTGCCGACTTACGACGAAGCAATCGCACAGCTGATGAGCGTTATCCAAGGCGCTACCAGCAAGTTCGTTCGTACTCTGGCTGCAGTCCGCGATCAGAAGGAAGCCGAAGCAGCCTGATAGGCGCCTCGCTTGCTTTTAACGCTTTTAATGTTTTGACGGCATCAGCCGTCCCCCAATACAGGAATTTAGAGTCATGGCTCTGACCAACGAAGATATCATCAACGCCGTATCCGAAATGTCCGTAATGCAGGTTGTCGAACTGATCTCCGCCATGGAAGAGAAGTTCGGTGTATCCGCTGCCGCTGCTGTTGCTGCTGGCCCGGCTGCCGGTGCTGCTGCTGCCGCTGAAGAACAGACCGAGTTCGACATCGTTCTGACCGAAGCTGGCGACAAGAAAGTTAACGTCATCAAGGCAGTTCGCGAGCTGACCGGTCTGGGCCTGAAAGAAGCCAAGGCACTGGTTGACGGCGCTCCGGGCACCATCAAAGAAGCCGCTTCCAAGGAAGAGGCCGAAGCTGCCAAGAAGACTCTGGAAGAAGCAGGCGCCAAGGTCGAGCTCAAGTAAGCTCGCCCGACCTTGCGTCGACAATCTGATTTTACCGGTCAGATTGATGGCTGGTGGCCTGTGTGCCACCGGCCTTTTTCCGTTGTATCGCGCTGATTGGCGCGTACGGCGAGGCACTCCAGAGGAGTGAGCAAGACTCAGGGCTTGCACGCATTTTCAGGTTTTCCCGCGCCGCGGGGAGGCCAATCAAGCAGGTGACCAAGCTGGGGAACGCTGATGGCTTACTCATATACTGAGAAAAAACGTATCCGCAAGGACTTTGGCAAACTGCCGCATGTGATGGATGTGCCTTACCTGTTGGCCATTCAGCTGGACTCCTATCGTGAGTTCCTCCAGGCTGAATCTGCTCAGGGTGGCGTCCGTGATATCGGTCTGCACGCGGCCTTCAAATCTGTTTTCCCCATTATCAGCTATTCGGGTAATGCGGCTCTTGAATACGTCGGTTACCGCCTTGGCGACCCGGCTTTCGACGTCAAGGAATGCGTACTGCGGGGCGTGACGTTCGCCGTGCCGCTGCGCGTAAAAGTGCGCCTGATCATCTTTGATCGCGAATCGTCAAACAAGGCGATCAAGGACATCAAGGAGCAAGAAGTCTATATGGGGGAAATCCCCCTGATGACCGAGAACGGTACCTTCGTCATCAACGGTACCGAGCGCGTCATCGTGTCCCAGCTGCACCGCAGTCCGGGTGTGTTCTTTGACCACGACCGTGGCAAGACGCACAGCTCCGGCAAGCTGCTGTACTCCGCTCGCGTGATTCCTTACCGCGGCTCCTGGCTGGACTTCGAGTTTGACCCCAAAGACTGTGTCTTCGTGCGTATCGACCGTCGCCGCAAGCTGCCAGCCAGTGTGCTGCTGCGCGCCCTCGGTTACCAGACCGAAGAAATTCTCGATATGTTCTACGACACCAACGTGTTCGAAGTGCAGGGCGAAAGCCTGATGCTCGAGCTGGTGCCCCAGCGTCTGCGTGGCGAGATCGCCACCTTTGATATCAAGGATGCCAAGGGCAAGGTTATTGTCGAGAAAGGCCGTCGTATTACTGCGCGCCACATCAATCAGCTCGAGAAGGCCGGCATCAACAGCCTGGAAGTGCCGTTCGACTACCTGATTGGCCGTACCATCGCCAAGCCGATCGTGCACCCGGCTACCGGTGAGATCCTGGTTGACTGCAACACCGAAGTCACCGCTGATCTGGTCGCCAAGCTGGCCAAGGCGCAGATCGCGCGTCTGGAAACGCTGTACACCAACGAGATCGACTGCGGTCCGTTCGTGTCCGATACCCTGCGCATCGACAACACCACCACTCAGCTCGAAGCGCTGGTAGAAATCTATCGCATGATGCGCCCGGGCGAGCCGCCGACCAAGGACGCCGCCGAAACGCTGTTCGCCAACCTGTTCTTCAGCAGCGAGCGTTACGACCTGTCCGCCGTTGGCCGCATGAAGTTCAACCGTCGCATCGGTCGCGAAGAGATCGAAGGCGCCGGCGTGCTGAGCAAGGAAGACATCGTCGAAGTACTCAAGACCCTGGTCGACATCCGTAACGGCAAGGGCGTGGTTGACGATATCGACCACCTGGGTAACCGTCGTATCCGCTCCGTTGGCGAGATGGCCGAGAACCAGTTCCGTGTCGGTCTGGTGCGCGTCGAGCGCGCGGTCAAAGAGCGTCTGTCCATGGCCGAAAGCGAAGGCCTGATGCCGCAGGATCTGATCAACGCCAAGCCGGTGGCTGCCGCGGTCAAGGAATTCTTCGGTTCCAGCCAGCTGTCCCAGTTCATGGACCAGAACAACCCGCTGTCCGAGATCACCCACAAGCGCCGTGTGTCGGCTCTTGGCCCGGGCGGTCTGACCCGTGAGCGTGCCGGCTTCGAAGTCCGTGACGTACACCCGACCCACTACGGTCGCGTATGTCCGATTGAGACCCCTGAAGGTCCGAACATTGGTCTGATCAACTCCCTGGCGACCTACGCGCGTACCAACCAGTACGGCTTCCTGGAAAGCCCGTACCGCCGTGTCAAAGACGCCGAAGTGACCGACGAGATCGTCTTCCTGTCGGCCATTGAAGAGGCTGACCACGTCATCGCCCAGGCGAGCGCCAAGGTCGAAGGCGGTAAGCTCGTGGACGATCTGGTGGCCGTCCGTCATATGAACGAATTCACCGTTAAGGCGCCGGAAGACGTCACCCTGATGGACGTATCTCCGCGTCAGGTTGTGTCTGTTGCCGCCTCGCTGATTCCGTTCCTTGAACACGATGACGCCAACCGCGCACTCATGGGCTCGAACATGCAGCGTCAGGCGGTACCGACCCTGCGCGCCGAGAAGCCGCTGGTGGGCACCGGCATGGAGCGCAACGTAGCACGCGACTCCGGTGTGTGTGTGACTGCTCGCCGTGGCGGCGTGATCGACTCCGTCGACGCCAGCCGTATCGTTGTTCGTGTCAACGACGACGAAGTGGAAGCGGGCGAAGCGGGTGTCGATATCTACACCCTGATCAAGTACACCCGTTCCAACCAGAACACCTGCATCAACCAGCGTCCGCTGGTGAAAAAAGGTGACGTGGTTTCTCGCAAGGACATCCTGGCTGACGGTTCTTCCGTCGACATGGGTGAGCTGGCGCTGGGTCAGAACATGCGCGTCGCGTTCATGCCCTGGAACGGCTACAACTTCGAGGACTCCATCCTGGTGTCCGAGCGCGTTGTGCAGGAAGACCGTTTCACTACTATTCACATCCAGGAACTGACCTGTGTGTCCCGTGACACCAAGCTTGGGCCGGAGGAGATCACCTCCGACATCCCGAACGTGGGCGAGGCGGCACTGGGTAAACTGGATGAAGCCGGTATCGTCTACGTGGGCGCCGAAGTGGGCCCGGGCGACATTCTGGTCGGCAAGGTAACGCCCAAGGGCGAAACCCAGCTGACGCCGGAAGAGAAGCTGCTGCGTGCGATCTTCGGTGAGAAAGCATCTGACGTGAAGGACACCTCCCTGCGTGTGCCCACCGGCACCAAGGGTACCGTCATCGACGTGCAGGTCTTCACTCGTGACGGTGTAGAGCGTGACACTCGCGCCCTGGCCATCGAGAAAGAACAGCTCGACGAGATTCGCAAGGATCTGCAGGAAGAGTTCCGCATCGTTGAAACTGCGACCTTTGAGCGTCTGGCCTCTGCGCTGGACGGCCAGACTGTTGAAGGCGGCGCAGGCCTGAAGAAAGGCACCGCGCTGTCGGCCGACATTCTTGCCGGTATCGAGCGCGGCCAGTGGTTCAAGCTGCGCATGACCGAGGACGCCCTGAACGAGCAGCTCGAGCGCGCCCAGGCGTACCTGGTTGACCGTCGCAAACTGCTCGACGAGAAGTTTGAAGACAAGAAGCGCAAGCTGCAGCAGGGCGATGACCTGGCGCCGGGCGTACTGAAGATCGTCAAGGTCTACCTGGCAATCAAGCGCCGCATCCAGCCGGGCGACAAGATGGCCGGTCGTCACGGTAACAAGGGTGTTATCTCCGTGATCATGCCGATCGAAGACATGCCGCACGATGAGAACGGCACGCCGGTCGACATCGTTCTGAACCCGCTGGGTGTACCGTCGCGTATGAACGTCGGTCAGATCCTTGAAACCCACCTGGGCCTCGCGGCCAAAGGTCTGGGCGAGAAGATCAACCGGATGATGGAAGAACAGCGCAAGATCGCCGAGCTGCGTAGCTTCCTTGACGAGGTCTACAACAAGGTAGGCGGCCGTCAGGAAAGCCTGGACGATCTCAGCGATGCTGAAATCATCGAGCTGGCGAAGAACCTGCGTGGCGGCGTACCCATGGCGACAGCGGTATTTGACGGCGCGGCAGAAACCGAGATCAAGCACATGCTGCGTCTCGCGGACCTGCCGGACAGCGGTCAGATGCGCCTGTACGACGGCCGTACCGGTAACACCTTTGATCGTCCGGTGACCGTCGGCTATATGTACATGCTCAAGCTGAACCACCTGGTAGACGACAAGATGCACGCGCGTTCCACCGGTTCCTACAGCCTGGTTACCCAGCAGCCGCTGGGCGGTAAGGCGCAGTTTGGTGGTCAGCGTTTCGGGGAGATGGAGGTCTGGGCGCTGGAAGCCTACGGCGCCGCCTACACCCTGCAGGAAATGCTGACAGTGAAGTCGGACGACGTGAACGGCCGTACCAAGATGTACAAGAACATCGTGGACGGAGACCACCGCATGGAGGCCGGCATGCCCGAGTCCTTCAACGTACTGGTCAAGGAAATCCGTTCGCTCGGTATCGATATCGAACTGGAATCCGAATAATCACCAACTGCCCACGTCTCGGGCGGCGAGCGCCGCCCTTGAGACACTGCGAGGAGTATAGGCCTTGAAAGACTTATTGAACCTGCTCAAGTCCCAGGGACAGATTGAAGAGTTCGATTCCATTCGAATCGGCTTGGCATCCCCGGAGATGATCCGGTCCTGGTCCTACGGCGAAGTTAAAAAGCCGGAAACCATCAACTACCGTACCTTCAAGCCGGAGCGTGACGGCCTGTTCTGCGCCAAGATCTTTGGCCCGGTGAAGGACTACGAGTGCCTGTGCGGCAAGTACAAGCGCCTCAAGCACCGCGGTGTGATCTGTGAAAAGTGTGGCGTTGAAGTCGCGCTGGCCAAGGTCCGTCGTGAGCGCATGGGTCACATTGAACTGGCTTCGCCGGTGGCTCACATCTGGTTCCTGAAGTCCCTGCCGTCCCGTATCGGCCTGCTGCTGGACATGACCCTGCGTGATATCGAGCGCGTACTCTATTTCGAGAGCTACGTGGTTATCGAGCCGGGCATGACCACCCTTGAAAAGGGTCAGCTGCTGAACGACGAGCAGTACTTTGAAGCGCTGGAAGAGTTCGGTGACGACTTTGACGCCCGCATGGGTGCCGAGGCTGTCTTCGAGCTGCTGACCGCTATGGATCTGTCTCACGAGATCGGCAAGCTGCGCGAAGAAATTCCGCAGACCACCTCGGAAACCAAGATCAAGAAGCTGTCCAAGCGTCTGAAGCTGATGGAAGCCTTTGACGGCTCCGGCAACAAGCCGGAATGGATGGTCATGACCGTTCTGCCGGTTCTGCCGCCGGATCTGCGTCCGCTGGTACCGCTGGATGGCGGCCGCTTTGCGACCTCCGATCTGAACGATCTGTATCGCCGTGTGATCAACCGTAACAACCGTCTGAAGCGTCTGCTTGACCTGTCTGCGCCTGACATCATCGTGCGCAACGAAAAGCGCATGCTGCAGGAGTCGGTTGATGCGCTGCTGGATAACGGTCGCCGTGGCCGTGCCATCACCGGCACCAACAAGCGCCCGCTGAAATCCCTGGCCGACATGATCAAGGGTAAGCAGGGTCGCTTCCGTCAGAACCTGCTCGGTAAGCGCGTTGACTACTCCGGTCGTTCGGTGATCGTGGTAGGTCCGACCCTGCGTCTGCACCAGTGTGGTCTGCCCAAGAAGATGGCGCTGGAGCTGTTCAAGCCCTTCATCTTCGGCAAGCTGGAGCACCGTGGTCTGGCGACCACCATCAAGGCCGCCAAGAAGATGGTTGAGCGCGAGCTGCCTGAGGTTTGGGACATCCTGGCTGAAGTCATCCGCGAACACCCGGTTCTGCTGAACCGTGCACCGACACTGCACCGTCTGGGTATCCAGGCATTCGAGCCGGTGCTGATCGAAGGTAAGGCAATTCAGCTGCACCCGCTGGTCTGTGCGGCCTACAACGCCGACTTTGACGGTGACCAAATGGCTGTACACGTTCCGCTGACCCTTGAGGCCCAGCTGGAAGCGCGTGCACTGATGATGTCCACCAACAACATCCTGTCGCCGGCATCGGGCGAGCCGATCATCGTTCCGTCCCAAGACGTGGTACTGGGTCTGTATTATATGACCCGTACTCGCATCAACGCCCGCGGCGAAGGCATGGCCTTCTCCAACGTCAACGAAGTTGAGATGGCGTACCGCAGCGGTCAGGTTGAACTGCACGCTATGGTCAAGGTGCGTATCACCGAAACGGTCAAGCACAAGGACGACAGCTGGACCACGGAAACCCGTATCGTCGACACCACTGTCGGCCGTGCGCTGTTGTTCCAGGTGCTGCCCAAAGGTCTGCCCTATGAAATGGTCGACCAGCCGCTGAAGAAGAAAGCGATCTCCAAGCTGATCAACCAGTGCTACCGCGTGGTGGGGCTGAAGGAAACCGTGATCTTCGCTGACCAGCTGATGTACACCGGTTTCGCCTACTCCACCATCTCGGGTGCGTCCATTGGTGTGAACGACTTCGTCATCCCGGATGAGAAGGCGCGCATCATTGATGAGGCGACCGAGGAAGTGAAGGAAATCGAAGACCAGTACGCCTCCGGTCTGGTAACCCAGGGCGAGAAGTACAACAAGGTCATCGACTTGTGGTCCAAGGCCAACGATGAAATCTCCAAGGCCATGATGGACAACCTCAAGAGCACGCGTGTTATTGACCGCGAAGGCAACGAGGTGGACCAGGAGTCCTTCAACTCCATGTACATGATGGCTGACTCCGGTGCGCGGGGTTCCGCTGCTCAGATTCGTCAGCTGGCCGGTATGCGTGGTCTGATGGCGAAGCCGGACGGCTCCATCATCGAAACGCCGATCACCGCGAACTTCCGTGAAGGTCTGAACGTACTCCAGTACTTCATCTCCACTCACGGTGCGCGTAAGGGTCTGGCCGATACCGCACTGAAAACCGCCAACTCCGGTTACCTGACCCGTCGTCTGGTTGACGTCGCGCAGGATCTGGTTATTACCGAAACCGATTGCGGCACCGACAACGGCCTGCTGATGTCGCCGCACATTGAAGGTGGTGACATCGTTGAGCCGCTGGGTGAGCGCGTGCTGGGCCGTGTGGTTGCCCGCGACGTGCTGAAGCCGGGTGGTGACGAGACCATCGTGCCGGCCGGTACCCTGATCGACGAGAAGTGGGTCGAGTTCCTGGAAAAGAACAGCGTCGATGAAGTCATCGTGCGCTCGCCGATTACCTGTGACACCCACTACGGTGTGTGTGCGACCTGTTATGGTCGTGACCTGGCCCGTGGCCACCTGATCAACATCGGTGAAGCGGTCGGTGTTATCGCTGCTCAGTCGATTGGTGAGCCGGGTACCCAGCTGACCATGCGTACGTTCCACATCGGTGGTGCGGCGAGCCGGACTTCCGCGGCCGACAGCGTACAGGTCAAGAACGGCGGCACCATCCGTCTGCATAACTTGAAGCACGTTGAGCGTGCCGACGGCGCACTGGTTGCGGTTTCCCGTTCCGGTGAGCTGGCGGTTGCTGATGAGTTCGGTCGTGAGCGTGAGCGCTATAAGCTGCCCTACGGTGCGGTCATTTCCATCAAGGAAGGTGACAAGGTTGATGCCGGCGCCATCGTGGCCAAGTGGGATCCGCACACTCACCCGATCGTGACCGAGATTTCCGGTACCGTTGCCTTCTTCGGTATGGACGAAGGTATCACCATCAAGCGTACCGCTGACGAACTGACCGGTCTGACCAACATTGAGGTCATGGACCCGAAAGATCGTCCGGCTGCCGGCAAGGACATCCGTCCGGCGGTGAAGCTGGTAGACGAGAACGGCAAAGAGCTGCTGCTGCCGGGTACCGACGTGCCGGCACAGTACTTCCTGCCGGCCAACGCGCTGGTCAACCTGTCCGATGGCGCCAAGGTGAATGTGGGTGACGTTGTTGCACGTATCCCGCAGGAAACCTCGAAGACTCGCGACATCACCGGTGGTCTGCCGCGTGTTGCCGACCTGTTCGAAGCGCGTCGTCCGAAGGAGCCGTCCATTCTGGCGGAGATCAGCGGCACCATCTCCTTCGGTAAAGAGACTAAAGGTAAGCGTCGTCTGGTTATCACTCCGACCGATGGCAGCGATCCGTACGAGGAGCTGATTCCGAAGTGGCGTCACCTGAACGTGTTCGAGGGTGAGCAGGTTACCAAGGGTGAGGTTATCTCCGACGGTCCGAGCAACCCGCACGATATCCTGCGTCTGCTGGGTGTCAGCGCGCTGGCCAAGTACATCGTCAACGAGATTCAGGACGTTTACCGTCTGCAGGGCGTGAAGATCAACGACAAGCACATCGAGGTGACTATTCGCCAGATGCTGCGCAAGGTCGAAATCACCGAGTCCGGCGACTCCAGCTTCATCAAGGGCGATCAGGTAGAGCTGACCCAGGTGCTGGAAGAGAACGCCGAGCTGAGTGGTCAGGACAAATTCCCGGCCAAGTACGATCGCGTCCTGCTGGGTATCACCAAGGCGTCGCTGTCGACCGAGTCCTTCATTTCCGCGGCCTCCTTCCAGGAGACCACCCGCGTACTGACCGAGGCGGCCGTTACCGGCAAGCGCGATCAGCTGCGTGGTCTGAAGGAAAACGTGGTCGTCGGTCGTCTGATCCCGGCCGGTACTGGTCTGGCTTACCACGCCGAGCGCAAGCGTCAGCGTCAAGCTGACAAGCCGGTCAAAGTCAGCGCGAGTGAAGTTGAACAGGCTCTGTCTGATGCACTGAACTCAAGCGAAGGCTGATAGGTGGCCCGGCCCGCAAGGGCCGGGCGCCTTGACGACAGGGTGCGGTCTCTATATGATCTCGTACCCCTAAAATTGGCGGGGCACTTCGTCCTGCCATTTTTTATTAACGTATGTCATTCCGACATCAGTGGAGTTTGCTAGATGGCAACAATCAACCAGCTGGTTCGCAAGCCGCGCAAGCGCGTTGCTGAAAAGAGCGACGTGCCGGCCCTGCAGAACTGCCCGCAGCGTCGTGGTGTGTGCACTCGCGTGTATACCACTACGCCGAAGAAGCCGAACTCGGCTCTGCGTAAAGTCTGCCGTGTTCGTCTGACCAACGGCTACGAAGTTTCTTCCTACATCGGTGGTGAAGGCCACAACCTGCAAGAGCACAGCGTCGTTCTGATTCGCGGCGGCCGTGTAAAAGACTTGCCGGGTGTGCGTTACCACACTGTTCGCGGTTCTCTGGACACCTCCGGTGTTAAAGATCGTAAGCAGGGTCGTTCCAAGTACGGCGCCAAGCGTCCGAAGTAATACCGAATTCAATTTACCTGTGTCGATAAGAGTAAGGTCGGGCGTAACCAGATCGTTACAGTCCCGGGCTAACCTGAAGACCGTTTGAGGGCTTATCATGCCAAGACGTCGTGTAGCGGCAAAACGTGAGATCCTGCCAGAACCTAAGTACGGCAGCCAGATTCTCGCGAAATTCATGAACCACGTAATGGAAAGCGGCAAGAAGTCCACTGCCGAGCGCATTGTTTACGGCGCGCTGGACAAGCTGAAAGAGCGCGCCAAGGCCGAAGATCCGGTTGAGCTGTTCGAAAAGGCTCTGGATGCGATCGCTCCGCTCGTGGAAGTTAAATCTCGCCGTGTAGGTGGTGCCACCTACCAGGTTCCGGTTGAAGTGCGTCCCTCCCGTCGCAACGCTCTGGCGATGCGCTGGCTGGTTGATGCTGCCCGTAAGCGTGGCGAGAAGTCCATGGCTCTGCGCCTGGCCGGTGAGCTGGCTGATGCCGCTGACGGCAAGGGTGCCGCTGTTAAGAAGCGTGAAGACGTCCACCGTATGGCTGAAGCCAACAAAGCGTTCTCTCACTACCGCTTCTAAACGGCTCAGGAGACTATTGTGGCTCGTACAACCCCGATCAATCTGTACCGTAATATTGGTATCTGCGCGCACGTTGATGCGGGCAAAACCACGACGACGGAGCGGATCCTGTTTTATACAGGCGTGAACCACAAGATGGGCGAAGTCCATGATGGCGCTGCCACCATGGACTGGATGGCTCAGGAGCAGGAGCGTGGTATTACCATTACTTCTGCTGCTACCACCGCCTTCTGGCAGGGTTCCGAGAAGCAGTACGACAAGCATCGCGTCAATATCATTGACACCCCCGGTCACGTTGACTTCACGATTGAGGTTGAGCGTTCGCTGCGGGTGCTTGACGGTGCGGTCGTGGTGTTCTGTGGTACGTCGGGCGTCGAGCCGCAATCCGAGACCGTTTGGCGTCAGGCCAACAAGTATGGCGTCCCGCGTATCGTCTATGTAAACAAGATGGATCGTCAGGGCGCCAACTTCCTGCGCGTGGTCGAGCAGATCAAGAAGCGTCTTGGTCATACGCCCGTGCCCGTGCAGTTGGCCATCGGTGCTGAAGAAAACTTCATGGGGCAGATTGATCTGCTGCGCATGAAGGCGATTCGTTGGAATGACGAAGATCAGGGTATGAGCTTTGTTGAGGAAGAGATTCCTGCCGAGCTGCTTGATCAGGCCAACGAGTATCGCGAGAAGATGGTCGAGGCGGCTGCAGAAGCCAACGAAGACCTGATGAACAAATACCTTGAGGAGGGTGAGCTCTCCATCGAGGATATCAAGGCGGGGTTGCGTCAGCGTACCCTGGCTTGTGAGATTGTCCCGGCCGTTTGCGGGTCGTCCTTCAAGAACAAGGGCGTGCCGCTGGTGCTGGATGCGGTGATCGACTTCCTGCCTGCGCCGGATCAGGTCGTCGCGATCAAGGGTGTGCACCCGAATGACGAAGAGCGCGTGGACGAGCGTCATGCTGATGATGCCGAGCCCTTTGCTGCGCTGGCGTTCAAGATCGCAACCGACCCCTTTGTCGGTACGCTGACCTTTGCTCGTGTGTATTCCGGGGTTCTGTCTTCGGGTGATGCGGTGCTGAACTCGGTCAAGGGCAAGAAGGAGCGCGTTGGCCGCATGGTTCAGATGCACGCCAACTCCCGCGAAGAGATCAAGGAAGTGCGCGCTGGTGACATCGCCGCGCTGATCGGCATGAAAGATGTGACGACAGGGGACACCCTGTGTGCCATCGACAAGCCGATCATTCTTGAGCGCATGGAGTTTCCTGAGCCGGTTATTTCGGTGGCTGTCGAGCCGAGAACCAAGGCTGACCAGGAAAAGATGGGTATCGCGCTGGGCAAGTTGGCGCAGGAGGATCCGTCCTTCCGTGTGCGTACCGATGAGGAGTCGGGTCAGACCATCATCTCCGGGATGGGTGAGCTGCACCTGGATATTATCGTTGATCGCATGAAGCGCGAGTTCAGCGTCGAGGCCAATATCGGTAAGCCGCAAGTGGCCTATCGTGAGGCGATCCGCAACAAGTGTGAAATCGAAGGCAAGTTTGTACGTCAGTCCGGCGGTCGTGGTCAGTACGGTCACGTCTGGGTTCGCTTTGAGCCGGCCGAGGGCAACGAAGAGAAGCTTGAATTCGTTAATGAAATTGTCGGTGGTGTGGTTCCGCGCGAATACATCCCGGCTATCCAGAAGGGTATCGAGGAGCAGATGCAGAACGGCGTGCTCGCCGGCTATCCGCTGCTTGGCCTTAAGGCAACCGTCTATGATGGTTCCTATCATGATGTCGACTCGAACGAAATGGCGTTCAAGATTGCTGCCTCCATGGCCACCAAGCAGTTGGCCCAAAAGGGTGGTGCCGTTTTGCTCGAGCCGATGATGAAAGTCGAAGTTGTCACCCCTGAAGATTACATGGGTGACGTAATGGGCGACTTGAACCGTCGTCGCGGCCTGGTCCAGGGTATGGAAGACTCTCCTTCCGGTAAGGTGATCCGCGCTGAGGTTCCGCTTGGTGAAATGTTCGGTTACGCCACGGATGTTCGCTCCATGTCCCAGGGACGTGCGAGCTACTCCATGGAGTTTTCGAGATACGCCGAGGCACCCATGAACATCGCCGAAGCAATCATCAAGAAGCAAGGCTAACTTGAACCTAGGCTAATTAAAGAGGTTATCAACCGTGGCTAAAGAAAAATTTGAACGTAGCAAACCGCACCTGAACGTAGGCACCATCGGTCACGTTGACCATGGTAAAACCACTCTGACCGCTGCACTGACCCGTGTTTGCGCAGAGGTTTAT
>NZ_LMAZ01000015.1:0-8787 GCF_003444685.1 Pseudomonas abyssi
AAAAACGGACAATCAGGCAGTGCTACAGCCCGTACTAAGCACAAAAAAAACCAACGCGGAGCGCGTATTCAAGTAAGAACGGAGCGGCAGCCGCCACCCAGCTACTCCGGAAACAACGCCAACCCAATACTCAACAGCATCCGATCCGTCATCCGATCCAGATCCAGCCCGGTAATCTCGGCAATCCGGTCCAGCCGATAGCGCAAGGTATTGCGATGCACCTGCAAAGCGACGGCGCAAGCCTGGGTATGGCCGTTATGCTGCAGCCAGCTGCGCAGGGTGGCGACCAGTTGACCATTGCCATCGGCCCGCCGCAGCGGCTGCAGCGGCGCCAGCAGACGTTGCACGGTCCAACTGCCCTGTTGCTGATGCAGCAGCACCGCCAGACGGTAATCCCCCAACCCGACCAACCGCTCGGACAGACGCATTTCCTGGGCGTAATCACGCAGGTTGATCAGCGCCTCGGTCGCTTCACGCAGGTCCGCCAGCGACTCCACCGCTTCGGCCAGCAACAAACGACCGACCGGCCAGCCGCGCTGATCGGCCTGCTCCAGCCAGCTGCGCCGCACCGTCTCGGCCTTGCCGCTGCGCAGCCAGAGCACATCGTGCAGGCCCAGCGGCAAGATGATGTCCTGCGGATGGCGCAAACGCATCTGGCTGATCAACTGGCCCTGCGCCAACTCGTGATCGGTTTCGCTGGCCAGACACAGCAGGCAGCCTTGCAACGGCCACTTCCAGCGCATGCGCAGACGTTCGGCGTCGGCTTCCAGGCTGGCCAGCGGATAGCCCCGCTCCAGCAGGTTGACCAGCCAGGCCTCCTGCTGCTGTCCGCGCCAGTGCTGCTCGGCCTGCAGCACCCGTTGCTCGACCAGCATCTCGGCGGTCATGCGCAGCAGCTCGGCAAAGGGCCGTACCTGCTCCGGATCGCCGGTAATGCCCAGCACACCGACCAGCCGCCCCGCGTGCAGCAGCGGCAGGTTGATACCGGGTTTGACACCCTGCAGACAGGCTGCGGCCTGCTCGTCCAGCGCTACCACACGCTGGTTGGCGAGCACCAGCTGGGCGCCTTCATGCAGAGAGTCAACGCGCTGGGCGTCCCCACTGCCGATGATCACGCCCTGCCGATCCATCACGTTGACGTTGTAGGGCAAGATCGCCATCGCCCGGTCGACAATGTCCTGGGCCAAATGCCGGTCCAGTTCAAACATAGTTCACTCCTGTGTCATCACCCGGTCATGCAGGGCGGCGCATCATGCCCCCGTGAAACCGCACCCATCACGACTCGGGAGACGCCAACATGGCCTTTGATCCGGATTTTGCAGGTGACACTCACTCCGCTTCCAGCGAGCGCCGCGAACGCCGCCGCCAGGAAGACAAGAAGCGCATGGCCTATCGCCGCGCCATTGAAGACTACCGCGAAAGTCAGGCGCTGCAGGCGTCTTTCAGTGACTTTCCCGAACTGCTTGGTCAGACCGACTTTCATCGTTCGCATCGTCTCTACTGATCGGCAACGGTGGGTTCGAAGGGTTCCGCCAACTGACGGATCAGCGCCTTTTCCTCGCGCAGAAAAGCCAAAAACGCTTCTGCGACCGGGCTCAGGCGCTTGCCTCGCGCATGCACTGCGCACCAGCTGCGCATCAGCGGCAGCTCGCTGATATTCAGGCAGACCAGCTCACCGCGCCGAATCCACGCCGCCGCCGCGTGCCCCGGTACCAGAGCGACGCCCAGCCCGGCGATGGCGCCCTGCACCAATGCCTCGGTCGACCCCAGTTGCATGGTCTGTCCCAGGTGCACACGCTTGAGCTGCAAGAACTCATCACAGGCCTTGCGGATACCCGACCCGGCCTCGCGCTGCAGGACCATTTCCTCTTCCAGTCTAGCCAGCGGAATATGGGTTTGCCTGGCCAGCGGATGGGTCGGGCGGGCAACCGCCACAATCGGGTTATTAAGGAAGGGAAAAAACTCCAGCGCCCGATCGGCAGGCACCAACCCCATGATCACCAAGTCATCGAGGTTGTCTGCCAGGCGCTGGATAATCTGCGCCCGGCTGGTCACGTCGAGACGAAAGGTGACCTGCGGGTAGCGCTCACGAAACGCGGCCAGCAGATGCGGCAGCAGATACTGCGCGCTACTCGCCGCCGACAGCCTCAGCTCGCCGCGCAAACTGCCTTCCAGCGTCGACAGGTTCATGTCGAGGCTGTCCAGCCGATCAAAGATGTCAGCGGATGCAGCCAGCAGCGACTCCGCCGCCTCGGTCAGATAGAGCTTGCGGCCGACGTATTCAAACAGCGGCAAGCCCACCTGCTCTTCCAACTGGCGAACCTGCAGACTGACCGCCGGCTGGGTCAGCGCCATGGCTTCGGCCGCGCGGCTGTAGGAGCGGAACTCACAGACAGCGCGGAATACCTGCAACTGGCGCAGGGTCATTCGCAGCAATGATTTGCGCATGATGGTCTAGCCTTGATGGACGGGGCGGCTTTGCATGGTCGCAGTATATATAAGCAATCACTTATAGATAAGCCAAGTATTATTCATTTCACAGAATACTGCCGGCCCCCTTAGGGTATGCAGGACACATTTTGCAATGTGTTGCCCGGGGCCACGCACCCCGACACGCAAGATGTTCACCGCATCCACTCGATCACCACCACGAGGAACGCGTACGTGATCAAGAAAATTCTGATTGCCAACCGGGGCGAGATTGCCGTTCGCATCGTCCGCGCTTGCGCGGAGATGGGCATTACCTCGGTTGCGGTCTATACCGATCCCGACCGCTATGCCCTGCACGTCAAGCGTGCGGACGAATCCTACAACGTCGGCAGCGACCCGCTGGCGGGTTATCTGAACCCGCGCCAGCTGGTCAACCTGGCGGTAGAAACCGGCTGCGACGCCCTGCACCCGGGCTACGGTTTTCTCTCCGAGAATGCCGAGCTGGCGAAGATCTGCGCCGAGCGCGGCATCAAGTTCATCGGCCCGGCGGCCGAGGTCATTACCCGCATGGGCGACAAGACCGAAGCGCGCCGCAGCATGATTGCCGCCGGCGTACCGGTCACCCCCGGTACCGAAGGCAACCTGGCGGATCTCGACGAGGCGCTGCGCGAAGCCGAGCGCGTCGGCTACCCCGTGATGCTCAAGGCAACGTCCGGTGGTGGTGGTCGCGGTATCCGTCGCTGCAACAACCGCGAAGAGCTGCAATCGGCCTACCCGCGGGTCATTTCCGAAGCCACCAAGGCCTTCGGCAGCGCGGAAGTCTTCCTCGAGAAGTGCATCGTCAACCCGAAACACATCGAAGCGCAGATTCTCGCCGACAGCTTCGGCAACACCGTGCACCTGTTCGAGCGTGACTGCTCGATCCAGCGCCGCAACCAGAAGCTGATCGAGATCGCGCCCAGCCCGCAGCTGACCCCGGAACAGCGTGCCTACATTGGCGACCTGGCGGTCAAGGCAGCGCAGGCGGTCGGTTACGAGAACGCGGGCACCGTCGAGTTCCTGCTGGCCGACGACGAAGTGTATTTCATGGAAATGAATACCCGGGTTCAGGTCGAGCACACCATTACCGAGCAGATCACCGGCGTCGACATCGTTCGCGAACAGATCCGCATCGCCTCCGGCCTGCCGCTGTCGATCAAGCAGGAAGACGTTCAGCATCAGGGCTTTGCCATCCAGTTCCGGATCAACGCCGAGGACCCGAAGAACAACTTCTTCCCCTCCTTCGGCAAGGTCACCCGCTACTACGCACCGGGCGGTCCGGGCGTGCGGGTCGATACCGCGATCTACACCGGTTACACCATTCCGCCGAACTTCGACTCCATGTGTCTGAAGCTGATTGTCTGGGCCATGACCTGGGAAGAGGCGCTGGACCGTGGCCTGCGCGCGCTGGACGACATGCGCCTGCAGGGGGTCAAGACCACGACCCCGTACTACCAGGAGATCCTGCGTAATGCCGAGTTCCGCTCCGGCGTGTTCAACACCAGCTTCGTGGAAGCCCACCCCGAGCTGCTGAACTACTCGATCAAACGCAAACCCGAGGAACTGGCGCTCGCCATCGCAGCCGCGATTGCCGCCCACGCCGGACTATGACACTAGCGGCAAGCTTCAAGCCGCAAGCGACAAGTCACACCGCTTGCAGCTTGGCGCTTGAAGCTTGCAGCTGATGAGGAACAGAAAATGAGCAACACACGCAAAATCACCGTTACCGATACCATCCTGCGCGACGCCCACCAGTCTCTGCTGGCGACCCGTCTGCGTACCGAAGACATGCTGCCGATCTGCGACAAGCTCGACCAGGTCGGTTACTGGTCGCTGGAAGTCTGGGGCGGTGCGACCTTTGACGCCTGCGTGCGCTTCCTGAAAGAAGACCCGTGGGAGCGTCTGCGTGCCCTGCGCAAGGCGCTGCCGAACACCCGCCTGCAGATGCTGCTGCGCGGTCAGAACCTGCTCGGCTACCGTCACTACAGTGACGACGTGGTGCGCGCCTTTGTTGCCAAGGCCGCGGAGAACGGTATCGACGTGTTCCGCATCTTTGATGCCATGAACGACGTGCGCAACCTCAAGGTCGCCATCGAAGCAGTCAAGGCCGCCGGCAAACACGCCCAGGGCACCATCGCCTATACCACCAGCCCGGTGCACACGGTTGAAACCTTCGTCAAACAGGCGAAAGACATGGCGGCGATGGGCATCGACTCCATCGCCATCAAGGACATGGCCGGTCTGCTGACCCCGTTCGCCACCGGCGAGCTGGTCAAGGCACTGAAGGCCGAGCTCGATCTGCCGGTGTTCATTCACTCGCACGACACCGCCGGCCTGGCCTCCATGTGTCAGCTCAAGGCGATCGAGAACGGTGCCGACCACATCGACACCGCGATCTCGTCCATGGCCTGGGGCACCAGCCATCCGGGCACCGAGTCGATGGTTGCCGCGCTGAAAGGCACCCCGTACGACACCGGTCTGGATCTGGAGCTGCTGCAGGAAATCGGCATGTACTTCCACGCCGTACGCAAGAAGTACCACCAGTTCGAGAGCGACTTCACCGGCGTGGATACCCGCGTACAGGTCAACCAGGTGCCGGGCGGCATGATGTCCAACCTGGCCAACCAGCTGAAGGAGCAAGGCGCACTGGATCGCATCCAGGACGTGTTTGCCGAAATCCCGCGCGTACGTGAAGACCTCGGCTTCCCGCCGCTGGTTACCCCGACCTCGCAGATCGTCGGCACCCAGGCGGTATTCAACGTACTGGCCGGCGAGCGCTACAAGACCATCACCAACGAGGTGAAGCTGTACCTGCAGGGCCGTTACGGTCAGGCACCGGGTACCGTCAACGAGAAGCTGCGCCGTCAGGCCATTGGCGGCGAAGAGGTCATCGACGTGCGCCCGGCCGACCTGCTCAAGCCGGAAATGGACCGCCTGCGCAGCGAAGCGGGTGCCCTGGCCAAATCGGAAGAAGACGTGCTGACCTTCGCCATGTTCCCCGACATTGGCCGCAAGTTCCTCGAAGAACGCGAAGCCGGCACCCTCAAGCCCGAGCAACTGCTGCCGGCACCGGGCGAAGGCGCGCCGGCCGCGTCGAGCGAAGGCGTGCCGACCGAGTTCATCATTGATGTGCACGGCGAGTCCTACCGCGTCGACATCACCGGTGTGGGCGTCAAGGGCGACGGCAAGCGTCACTTCTACCTGAGCCTCGACGGCATGCCGGAAGAGGTGGTGTTCGAGCCGCTGAATGCCTTTGTCGGTGACGGTGGCAGCAAGCGCAAGCAGGCCAGCGAGCCGGGTCACGTGACCACCAGCATGCCGGGCAACGTGGTTGACGTGCTGGTCAAGGTCGGCGACAGCGTCAAGGCCGGTCAGGCCGTGCTGGTCAGCGAGGCCATGAAGATGGAAAGCGAGATCCAGGCGGCCATCGCCGGCACCGTCAAGGCGGTCAACGTCGCCAAGGGCGATCGCGTCAATCCGGGCGAGATCCTGATCGAGATCGAAGCCTGAGTTGCCGCACTGCAGCGGGTGGCAACACCCGCTGACCCTTTGTGCACCGGCGTCACCAGAGGCCGGTGTCGTCACAGGAATACTGATCGTCTATCCATACAGCCCAACCCGAAATTGAGACTGCGACATGAATAACGACTCCAGACGCAATGAGAGTGCCGAAGAAGCCCTCAAGCAAATCGTCGACGGCTTCAACCGCTTCCGCAACGAGGTCTACCCGGCGCAGCAGGAACTGTTCAAGCAGCTGGCCCACGAGCAGATTCCGCGCGCCATGTTCATCACCTGCGCGGATTCGCGCGTGGCGCCGGAGCTGATCACCCAAAGCGCGCCAGGCGATCTGTTCGTCTCCCGTAACGTCGGCAACGTGGTACCGCCCTACGGCCAGATGATGGGCGGCGTGTCCACCGCCATCGAGTTCGCGGTCCTGGCGCTGAACGTGCAGCACATCATTATCTGCGGTCACTCCGACTGCGGCGCGATGAAGGCGGTACTGGCCCCGGAAACCCTCGACTCGCTGCCGACCGTCAAGGCCTGGCTACGTCACGCCGAAGTCGCCAAGATTGTGGTCGAAGACAACTGCGACTGCTGCGACGACAAACTCTCGATGATGACCGAGGAGAACGTGATCGCCCAACTGCAGCACCTGGCGACCCACCCCTCGGTTGCATCCCGTCTGGCCCGTGGTGAGCTGTTCATTCACGGCTGGGTGTATGACATCGAGACCGCGCACATTCGTGCCTACGACTCGGATACCAACGAGTTCCGCCAGATCGGCGAGGGCCCGCTGCCGATGGCCACACCGCGCGCGCGCTACCCCGGCCGCAACGCGGGCTAACCGACGGGCGCATTACTGTATTTACGCAATTACAGGTATACTGCGCCGTCTGTTTAGCGGCAGGCCCTCGATAAGCCTGCACTCTCCAAGCAAGCCACGCCAGTTCGCTGCCGTGGCTTGTTGGTTTCTGCCGCCGAGGCGGCCCTGATGAGCGAGGCACTACAGATGACCGCACTGGTTGGCGTGATCATGGGCTCCAAGTCCGACTGGTCCACCCTGAGCCATACGGCCGACATGCTTGAACAGCTGGGCATTCCCTACGAAGTGAAGGTGGTTTCCGCCCACCGCACGCCTGATCTGCTGTTCCAATACGCTGAAGAAGCGGCCGATCGCGGCATCGAAGTGATCATCGCCGGCGCCGGCGGCGCAGCCCACCTGCCGGGCATGTGCGCGGCCAAGACCCACCTGCCGGTGCTCGGCGTACCGGTGCAGTCCTCCATGCTCTCCGGTGTCGATTCGCTGCTGTCGATCGTGCAGATGCCCGCCGGCGTGCCGGTCGCTACCCTGGCCATCGGCAAGGCCGGTGCGGTCAACGCGGCGCTGCTGTCGGCCAGCATCCTCGGCGGCAAACACCCGCAGTTCGGCAAGGCGCTGCAGGATTTCCGCAGCCAGCAGACCGACAACGTGCTGAACAACCCAGACCCGCGTCAGGCGTGAGGAATCGGATATGAAGATCGGTGTCATCGGTGGTGGACAACTGGGTCGCATGCTGGCACTGGCCGGCACCCCGCTCGGCCAACAATTCGCCTTTCTCGATCCGGCCCCGGATGCCTGCGCCCAGGCCCTCGGTGAACATATCCGCGCCGACTACAGCGACACCGATCACCTGCGCCAGCTGGCCGATGAAGTGGACGTGGTGACCTTCGAGTTCGAAAGCGTTCCGGCCGAAACCGTCGCCTTCCTGGCGCAGTTCGTCCCGGTCTACCCGAACGCCGAGTCGCTACGCATCGCCCGCGACCGCTGGTTCGAGAAGTCGATGTTTCAGGATCTTGGCATCCCGACCCCGGAGTTTGCCGACATCCAGTCGCAGGACAACCTCGACGCTGCGGTCAAGCGCATCGGCCTGCCCGCAGTGATGAAGACCCGTACCCTGGGTTATGACGGCAAGGGCCAGAAAGTGCTGCGCCACCCCGAAGACGTGGTTGGCGCCTTTGCCGAGCTGGGCAGCGTGCCCTGCATTCTGGAAGGCTTTGTGCCCTTCAGCGGTGAAGTCTCGCTGGTTGCCGTACGCGCCCGCAACGGTGAAACGCGCTTCTACCCGCTGGTGCACAACACCCACGAAAACGGCATTCTCAAGCTGTCGATCGCCAGTACCGATCATCCGTTGCAGGCGCTGGCCGAAGACTACGTTGGCCGCGTACTCGATAAGCTGGATTACGTCGGCGTGCTGGCCTTCGAATTCTTCGAGGTCGACGGCGGCCTGAAAGCCAACGAGATCGCCCCGCGCGTACACAACTCCGGCCACTGGACCATCGAAGGTGCCGAGTGCAGTCAGTTCGAGAACCACCTGCGCGCCATCGCCGGACTGCCGCTGGGCTCAACCGCCAAGGTCGGTGAAAGCGCGATGCTCAACTTTATCGGCGAAGTCCCCGCCGTCGACGCCGTCGCTGCGATTGAGCACTGCCATCTGCACCACTACGGCAAGGCCTTCAAGGCCGGTCGCAAAGTCGGCCACGCGACACTGCGCTGCCCGGATATGGCGACGCTGAAAGCGCGCATTGCCGAGGTTGAGGCGCTGATCGGCAAATAAGTTTGCTGGCGGGATAAACGAGAAAGGCGCAGCACTGGGTGTTGCGCCTTTTTTGCTTGCAGCAAAGTTTGCCGATGGCTCCTGTACCGGCGGCAAGGACACGCCCCTCGTGTAGGGCCACGGCACGCCGTGGCCGTGCGACCAACACCACCGCACCGTTGGCTCGCTCACTACGCCGCTTTCTTGCTCGCCTTTCGCCTTTTCCGGCGAGCCAAGGGGGGGT
>NZ_LMAZ01000016.1:0-8421 GCF_003444685.1 Pseudomonas abyssi
CCCCCCCTTAGCTCGCCGTGAAGGCGAAAAGCGAACTACCAGAAACCATGCCGATACTCAGCCCAGCAAGCCGACAAACGCCTCACGCAACGGCGCATTCAGCAGCGCCCGCGTCTCGCGGTAGGCACGACGGTCCAGCCCTGCCAGCTGCCGGGTCTTGGCGCGGGCACGCTCAAGCAGCTGATCGGCCGGCTGCAACTCATCAAAGAAACCGACTTCCAGCGCGCCGGCCGAGGCAAATACCTCGGCCTGCAGGACGCAGCGGTTCAGCCACTGCGGCGACAGACGCGCGCGCGCCTGCAGCATGGCGCCATCCGGCATGGTCATGCCAATCGCAACCTCGTTCAGCGATACCCGGTAGTCACCCTCGGTGCCCAGCCGGTAATCCGCCAGCAGCAGCATGAAGGCGGCCTTGGCCATTGCATGGCCCGTGGCGGCGATGACCACCGGTGCCGGGTAATCCAGCAGCGCCAGCGTCAGCCGATCACCAGCGGCGCGCATGGCGTCGCAAGCCGGGCCACCGGCGTCAATCAGCTTGCGGTCATAGCCACCACTGAAGATCCCGGGGCGACCGCTGATCAGCAGCGCTGCATCGGCCTCCGCCGCCTTGGCGATGGCCGCCAGCAACTGCTCCAGCATGGTTTCCGACAACGCATTGGCCTTGCCGTCGTCCAGCTGGATCTCAGCCACCCCGTCCTGCAGGCTGAACTGCAGTGGCTCACTCACGCCTTGCCCTCACCGCGCGCTTCGTCACGCAGTACCCGTCGCAACAGCTTGCCGACGGTGGACTTGGGCAGGTCGTCGCGGATCTCGACGTGCTTGGGCACCTTGTAGCCGGTCAGGTGTTCCCGACAGTGGCCAATAATGGCACTGTCATCCAGCGTGGCGTCGTTCAGGCTGACGAAGATCTTGATCGCCTCACCGGTGCGCTCGTCCGGCACGCCTACGGCAACGCACTCACGAATACCGGCATGAAGCATCACGGCGTCTTCCACGTCGTTGGGGTAAACGTTAAAACCGGAGACCAGAATCATGTCTTTCTTGCGGTCGACCAGCTTGAGGAAGCCCTCTTCATCCAGCACGCCGACGTCACCGGTCTTCAACCAGCCGTCGTCCGAGAAGGTAGCAGCCGTCTCGTCTGGACGGTGCCAGTAGCCTTGCATCACCTGCGGGCCCTTGACCAGCACTTCGCCCGGCTCGCCGCGTGGCGTTTCGTTGCCATTGTCATCCACGGTCTTGACCCAGGTGTCGATCACCGGCTGCCCGATAAAGCCTTCTTTATATGGCGTCTTGGAGGTCGAGGCGACCACCACCGGCGAGGTTTCGGTCAGGCCGTAACCTTCACGCACCACGCTGCCGGTGCGCGCCTGCCAGCGGCGAGCGATCTCGGTATTGAGGGGCGCACCGCCCGAGTTGACCCACTTCAGGCGACTGAAATCGACGTTGTCGAACTCGGGGTGATTCATCAGCGACACGAACAGCGAGTTGATACCGGTCAGCAGGGTGAAGGGGTGACGCTTGAGATCGGCAATCAGCCCATCCAGATCGCGCGGATTGGTGATCAGGATGGTGTGGAAACCGGTAAACACCGAGGCGATGCAGTTCGCGGTGAAGGCGAAGATATGGTAGAGCGGCAGCGGCGACACCCGCACTTCATTGCCGTAATCCACATCGCCTTCCTTGAGGATGCTTACCGCCTGCAGCACGTTGCAGAGAATATTGCGGTGGGTCAGCATCGCCCCCTTGGACACCCCGGTGGTGCCGCCGGTGTATTGCAGCAGCGCCAGGTCATCCAGGCCGCGCTCCGTCTCGATGGCCGGCAGCTCGTCGCCCAGCCGCAGCGCCTGCATAAAGCGCACCTCGTCCGACTCACTGCTGTCGAATTGCGGGTTGCTGTAATCATCCATACTGGTGACGATCAGCGTATCGATCTCGGTGGCGCCCTGGATCTTGCGCACCAGCGGGACCAGCTTGTCGAGCACGACCACGGCGCGAGCGCCGGAGTCGGCAAACTGGTGGCGAGTTTCGTGATAGGTGTACTGCGGGTTGGTATTGACGATCACCAGGCCGGCACGCAGAGCTCCGAAGATGGCAATGGTGTACTGCAGCAGGTTGGGCAGCTGAATGGCCAGGCGGTCACCGGGCTGCAGACCGGCATGCTGGCGCAGATAACGAGCAAAAGCGTCGGCGCGGCCACGCAGTTGATTAAAGGTCAGAGTGTCGGCGCCGCAAGAAAATGCCGGACTGTCGCCATAGCGGCTGCAGGACTGTTCCAGGATATCGAAGATCGTGGTGTGACCCAGTTCTGCCAGTTGCGCACTGACGGCATAGTGCTCAGGTGTAGACATCTCAGCCTCTTGTTTTTGGACTATTGTTTTGCACTGCGGAACGAAATACCAAAAAGATGCTAGTCTATTCAAGGCGGGCTGTGCAATGATCGAGACACTTCGCACTGCCGCCATTAACAAAACAGATACAGAGTATCAGTGTGTCACTGTGCCGGGCTTTTGATCGTGATATCTTTCCGCGCGCTGGCGACAGCAATACCTGATAAGGCACCAAACCACATTCGGCCGCATCACCCTGATGCGCCACAAGGTACATGACCCGATGAAAGATGAGCTGGAACCAACAGTAAAGGACGCCCCTGCCAAGGACCGCAAATTCGTTGAAGCGCTGTCACGCGGGCTGGACGTGTTGCGCGCCTTCAGCCAGGGTTCCGTGGTCATGGGCAATCAGGATATCGCTCGCATCACCGGACTGCCCAAGCCGACGGTCTCGCGCATGACCTACACGCTGACCAAGCTGGGCTACCTGAGCTACTCCACTCAACTGGAAAAGTACCAACTCGACTCCGGCGTACTGGCGCTGGGCTATGCCTACGTCTCCAACCTGCGTGTGCGCCAGCTGGCCAAGCCGTACCTGGATGAGTTTGCCCGCAACACCAATACCTCGGTCGGTCTGACCTGCCGCGACCGCCTGTCGATGATCTATGTCGAAAACTGCCGCCCGTCGGAATCCACCTCACTGCGCATGGATGTGGGCGAGCGTCTGCCGCTGGCCACTACCGCCGCCGGACGCGCCTATCTGGCCGCCATGAAGGACGACGAGCGCAGCTACCTGCTGAGCGCGATCGAAGCCCGCAACCCGGATACCTGGCCGGAACTGCAGGCCTCGCTGCAGCGCAGCTTTGATGAGTACCAGCAGCACGGCTTCTGCCTTTCACTCGGCGACTGGGATCGCAGCGTCAACGCCGCCGGCGTGCCGCTGCGCCTGCAAGACGGCAGCCTGATGGTACTCACCTGCGGCGCCCCCTCCTACCTGGTCTCCGAAGAGCGTGTCAAAACCCAGCTGGCCCACCAGCTCGCCATGCTCGCGCGCGATATCGAAAGGCTTGGGGTTTGACCCCAGCTGCAAGCGGCAAGCTTCAAGCGGCAAGCTTCAAGCGGCAAGAAAAACCCGGACCTGTGTGAGCCGGGTTTTTTGTGCCCACCTGAAACAAGCCCCCTCCGGTTCGGGGTTCGCTTGAAGCTTGCAGCTTGCAGCTGTGATGAATCCGGCCATCGCTAGCGACGGCCGGATTCATCACCTTAACTAATAAACCCCCATTTCCTTTTCCCGAGGCATCGACAAGCGGTTTTATTTTTTGTATTTTGCCTAGCGAAACATGATTCCGCTATTTCGCGTAGTGAAACACACCCAACAAAACAGACGGAGATCGAGCATGTCTGATGTGGTCACTCTGGAGCGCAAAGGCGCCATCGCGGTCGTTACCGTGAACAATCCCCCGGTCAATGCCCTCGGCATCGCCGTGCGTGAAGGCCTGCAGCAAAGCTTCAAAGCTGCCGAAGCCGATCCGGACGTCAAGGCGATCGTCCTGGTCTGTGAAGGCATGACCTTCATGGCCGGCGCGGACATCAAGGAATTCGGCAAGCCGCCGAAGGAGCCGAGCCTGCCTGACGTGGTCAACGGCATCGAAGCCGGCAGCAAGCCGAGCGTTGCTGTCATCCACGGCACCGCCCTGGGCGGCGGCCTGGAAGTGGCCGTCAGCTGCCACTACCGTATCGCCGTCAAGAGCGCCAAGGTGGGTCTGCCGGAAGTGAAACTCGGCCTGCTGCCGGGTGCTGGCGGTACCCAGCGCCTGCCGCGCCTGGTTGGCGTTGCCAAGGCCCTGGACATGATCGTCAGCGGCAACCCGATCGGTGCCGTGGAAGCGCACGATCTGGGCGTGATCGACGAGCTGGTTGAGGGCGACCTGACCGCTGCCGGTATCGCTTTTGCCGAGAAGCTGCTGGCCGAAGGCAAGGGTCCGCGTCGCACCGGTGAGCGTACCGACAAGCTCGACGGCGTCGACAACGCCGCCGCTGTTGCTGCCAAGCGCGCCGAAATCGAGAAGAAGATGCCGGGTCTGTTTTCGCCCCAGCGCTGCGTCTCCGCCGTTGAAGCCGCTTTTGCCCTGCCGCTGGCTGAGGGCCTGAAGCGCGAGCGCGAGCTGTTCGGCGAGTGCCTGGTGTCGCCGCAGCGCGCCGCGCTGGTTCACGCCTTCTTCTCCGAGCGTCAGGCCTCCAAGATCAACGACCTGCCGAAAGACACCCCGGTGCGCGACTTCAAGTCGGCCGCGGTCATCGGTGGCGGTACCATGGGCGTCGGCATTGCCATCTGCTTCGCCAACGCCGGTATTCCGGTGAAGATTCTGGAAATCAGCTCAGAAGCCCGCGACAAAGCCCTTGAGCGCGCCCGTGACACCTACGGCATGAGCGTCAAGCGCGGCAGCCTGAGCCAGGACGCGCTGGAACAGCGCATGACTCTGATCAGCGGCGTGACCGGCTATGCCGACCTGTCCGACGTCGACGTTGTTGTCGAAGCCGTGTTCGAAGACATGGGCGTCAAGCAGAAGGTCTTCGAAGCACTGGACGCCAACTGCAAGCCCGGCGCCATTCTGGCCT
This sequence comes from Pseudomonas abyssi, assembly GCF_003444685.1. NCBI lineage: Bacteria > Pseudomonadati > Pseudomonadota > Gammaproteobacteria > Pseudomonadales > Pseudomonadaceae > Pseudomonas > Pseudomonas abyssi. The sequence goes on from NZ_LMAZ01000016.1 coordinate 4,947, forward strand.
CCAACACCAGCTCGCTGGACCTGAACGCCATCGCCGAGTTCACCAAGCGCCCGCAGGATGTGGTTGGCCTGCACTTCTTCAGCCCGGCCAACGTGATGCGCCTGCTGGAAGTGGTGCGTGGCGAGAAAACCGCCAACGACGTACTGGCTACCGCCATGGCGATCGGCAAGAAGCTGAAGAAAGTCTCGGTGCCGGTGGGCGTGTGCGACGGCTTTGTCGGCAACCGCATGGTATTCCAGTACGGCCGCGAGTCCGAGTTCCTGCTGGAAGAAGGCGGTACCCCGGAGCAGATCGACGGCGCGCTGCGCAAGTTCGGTCTGGCGATGGGCCCGTTCGCCATGCGCGACCTGTCCGGCCTGGATATCGGCCTGGCGATTCGTACCCGTCAGCGTCAGACCCTGCCGGCCGAGTTCAAGCTACCGGTCGTATTGGATAAGATGGCCGAAGCCGGCCTGCTCGGCCAGAAGACCGGCAAAGGCTTCTACGTTTACGAGAAGGGCTCGCGCACCCCGCTGCCCAACCCGGAACTGCCGGCCATCATGGAAGCCGCTTCCAAGGAGCAGGGCATTGAGCGTCGTGAGCTGAGCGATGAGTACATCATCGAGCGCACCATCTACGCCCTGATCAACGAAGGCGCCAAGATTCTGGAAGAAGGTATTGCCCAGCGCGCCAGCGACATCGACGTCATCTACCTGAACGGCTACGGCTTCCCCGCGCATCAGGGCGGCCCGATGTTCTATGCTGACGCGGTCGGCCTGGATCGCGTGTACGCCCGCATCTGCGAATTCCACGAACAACATGGCGCCTGGTGGAAGCCGGCCGCTCTGCTGGAAAAACTGGCCAAGGAAGGGCGCAAGTTCGCCGACCTGTGATGAATCAGTACGGTCAGCCCACGGGCTGACCGTCGGATACCCGTATTACAACGAGGAACCACAATGGAAATCCATTTTTCTCCCGAACAGCTCGCCTTCCGTGATGAAGTGCGTGAATTCCTGAAGCAGGAGCTGCCTGCCGACATCGCTCAGAAGGTCAAGCTGGGCAAACACCTGCACAAGGCAGACCACGAGCGCTGGCAGAAAATCCTGTCCAAGCGCGGCTGGTACGCGCCGGGCTGGCCGGTAGAGCACGGCGGCACCACCTGGGGCCCGATCGAGAAGCACATTTTTGACGAAGAGTCCGCCGCTGCCGGCGCGCCGCGCCTGGTGCCGTTCGGCGTCAACATGGTTGCTCCGGTGATCATCAAGTTCGGTACCGAAGAGCAGAAAGCCACCTATCTGCCGCGCATTCTGGATGGCACTGACTGGTGGTGTCAGGGTTACTCCGAGCCGGGCGCCGGTTCCGACCTGGCCTCGCTGAAGACCCGCGCCGTGCGTGATGGCGATCACTACATCGTCAACGGTCAGAAAACTTGGACTACCCTAGGCCAGCATGCCAACTGGATCTTCTGTCTGGTGCGTACCGATCCCGAAGCCCAGCAGCAGCGTGGTATCTCCTTCCTGCTGATCGACATGGCGACCCCGGGTATCACCGTTCGCCCGATCATCACCCTGGACGGCGACCACGAAGTCAACGAAGTCTTCTTCGACGACGTCAAGGTACCGGTCGAGAACCTGGTCGGTGAAGAGAACAAGGGCTGGACCTGTGCCAAGTACCTGCTGACTCACGAGCGTACCGGCCTGGCTGGTATCGGTGCGTCCAAGGCCGCGCTGACCAACCTCAAGCGCATCGCCTCCAAGCAGCAGAAGAACGGCAAGCCGCTGCTCGAAGACGCGCTGTTCCGCAGCCAGATCGCCGAAGTCGAAATGTCGCTGATGGCGGCGGAAATGAGCACCCTGCGTATCGTTGCCGCAGCGTCCGAAGGCGGCGTACCGGGCTCCGAGAGTTCCATCCTGAAGGTGCAAGGCACCGAAATCCGTCAGGCCATCACGCACCTGATGCGCAAGGCGCTGGGTCCGTATGCCCTGCCCTTCCTGCCGGAAGAAATGGAACTGGACTACGACGGCGAAATGCTGGTTGACGACTACGCGGCCACCCCGGCGTCGCAGTACTTCAACATGCGCAAACTGTCGATCTTCGGTGGATCCAACGAGATCCAGAAGAACATCGTCTCGAAAATGATTCTTGAGCTCTGAGGAGGCCGACCGTGGATTTCAAACTGACTGAAGAGCAGCAAATGCTCAAAGAAACCGCTGAACGCCTGGTTCGCGACGTTTACGATTTCGAAAGCCGCAACAAATTCAGCGCCAGCGAAGCCGGTTTCAGCACCGCCTTCTGGCAGCAGCTGGGTGAGCTGGGCCTGACCGCCATTCCGTTCTCTGAAGAACTGGGCGGCTTCGGCGGCACCGGCGTTGAAACCATGCTGATCATGGAACAACTGGGCAAGGGCATCTGCCTGGAACCCTACATGGAGTCCGTAGTGCTGGCTGGCGGCCTGATCGGCCAGCTGGGCAGCGACGCGCAGAAAGAAGAGCTGCTGGGCGGCATTGCTACCGGTGAGCTGCAAGCCGCCGTTGCACTGGACGAGCTGAACAGCCACTACGACCTGGCCAACGTCACCACCACGGCCACCGAGCAAGGCGGCAGCTGGAGCCTGAGCGGCCGCAAGGGTGTTGTGATCGGCGGTCAGACTGCCGGCAAGATTCTGGTCTCTGCCCGTACCGCTGGCAACAGCCGTGACGAGCAAGGCATCAGCCTGTTCGTGGTGGACCCGAACGCAGCTGGCGTAACCCGCCGCGTGTACGCCACCATTGACGGTCGCAAAGCCTGCGAGCTGTTCCTGGACAACGCGCCAGGCGAGCTGCTGGGCGAAGCCGGCAAGGCCTTCGACGCCATTCGCTACCAGAGCGGCCGCGCCATCGCTGCCCTGTGTGCCGAAGCGGTCGGTGCCATGCGCACTGCCTGCGACCTGACCCTGGACTACCTGAAGACCCGCAAGCAGTTCGGCGTGCCGATCGGCAAGTTCCAGGTCCTGCAACACCGCATGGTCGACATGATCAGCGAACTGGAGCGTGCCACCTCCATGGCCATTCTGGCCGCCTCGCTGGCAGACGATGCCGACAGCGCCGAGCGCAGCGCCAAGCTGGCCGCCGCCAAGTTCATCGTCAACCGCGCAGGTCGCTACGTGGCCGAGCAGTGCATCCAGCTGCATGGCGGTATCGCCATGACCTGGGAGTACAACGGCGCCCACTACGCCAAGCGCCTGGTCATGATCAGCCACCAGTTTGGTGATGATGACCACCACCTGGAAGCTTACGCAGCGCAACTCGGCGCCGCGTAATTCCCTTCAGGACTGCCGGGTTGGCGACAATCGGTCACTAACCCGGCATTTTTGTCCAACAAAGCGACAATTTGTACTTTCGGGCGCTCACTCTGCCCGGTATCCTATGCACCCCTTTTAACGTCATGCGCCCGCGGGCGTCTCAAGACTTGTGGAGGACTAACGTCCATGAAAATCCTCGTTGCCGTTAAGCGCGTG
>NZ_LMAZ01000017.1:0-8249 GCF_003444685.1 Pseudomonas abyssi
ACGGAAAAGTTCTGGGCGGGTGGCGGGCTTATGCTTTAGCGTTAGAAGTAATAAGCAAATCCGTCTAACCTGCTTGTTGTTCTAACTGATGCTGGGCGGTAATCTGGGCGCCCATTGAGAAAGGTGCTCGCCCAAGCGGCCCTGTGCAGTTGGAGACAGACATGTTGCAATCCCCGCGTAAACTGATCAAACAGCTGGTCGTGGCCCTGACGGTCACCAGTGGTCTCGGTGTCGCATCGGCACAGGCCGCCGACCAGGAACTGCTGAACTCCTCTTACGATATCGCTCGCGAGCTGTTTGCTTCGTATAACGAGCTGTTCGCCGAGCACTGGCAGCAGGAGACCGGCAAGACCATCGAGATTAACCAGTCCCATGGTGGCTCCTCCAAGCAGGCGCAAGCAATTATCCAGGGCCTACGGGCAGATGTGGTGACCTACAACCAGGTGACCGATGTCGATATCCTGCATGAGCGCGGCAACTTGATTCCTGCGGACTGGCGCGAGCGTTTTCCTAACGCCAGCTCTCCTTATTATTCGACCATGGCCTTCCTGGTGCGCGCGGGCAACCCGAAGAACATTCAGAACTGGGATGACCTGGTTCGCGATGACGTGAGTTCTGTGCTGCCCAACCCGAAAACCTCGGGCAACGGCCGTTATACCTACCTGGCTGCGCTGGGCTATGCGCAGAAAACCTTTGGTGATGATCAGGAAGCCATCGACAACTACCTGCGTGAGTTTCTCGGCAACGTCGCGGTATTCGATACGGGCGGACGTGGCGCGACCACCACCTTCGTTGAGCGCGGCATCGGTGATGTCCTGCTGACCTTCGAATCTGAAGTGAACAACATCGCCGCCCAGTCCGACGGCGAGTATCAGGTGGTGGTGCCCAAGGTGAGCTTCCTGGCGGAGTTCCCTGTCACCTGGATTGACCGCAGTGTCGAGCGCAACGAGACAACTGATGTCGCCAAAGCGTATCTGGAATATCTGTATAGCGAAGAGGCGCAACGCCTGATCGCCGGTTTCAATTACCGCGTACACGATGAGACGGTGAAGGCGGAATTTGCTGATCGCTTTCCCGAGCTGGAGCTGTTGCCGATCGAGGCGATTGCCGGTGACTGGAAAACCGCGATGACTGAGCATTTTGCTAGCGGCGGCAAGCTGGATCAGCTGCAGCGCCGCTGAGAGAATCAGCATGAGTGAGCTGTCAGGCGGCCGTTGGTCGCCGCTACGTCGCAATCCCGGCAAACGTGTGTTGCCGGGATTTGCGTTGAGTATGGGGATATCGCTGCTGTTTATCAGCCTTATCCTGCTGCTCCCTGTGACCGGCTTGCTGGTTCAGACCGCAGGCATGAGCTGGGAGCAATACTGGGGCGTTATCACCGACGAGCGTGTTGTCGCCTCCTACAAGGTCACGCTGTGGGCCGCCGGTATAGCCTCCTTGTTCAATGGTATCGCCGGTTTACTGCTGGCCTGGGTACTGGTGCGCTACGAATTCCCGGGCAAGCGGCTGATCGATGCGCTGATCGATTTGCCTTTTGCATTGCCGACAGCCGTCGCCGGTATTACGCTGGCGGCGCTATTTGCCGAGAACGGCTGGTATGGCCAGCTGCTGGCGGAACTGGGTATCAAGGTGGCCTTCACGCCGTTGGGTATTGTCGTTGCCATGTCCTTTACCAGTCTGCCTTTTGTGGTGCGTACCGTGCAGCCGGTACTGGAGGACCTGCCGGTCGAGGATGAGGAGGCTGCCATCAGCATGGGGGCTTCCGATCTCGCGGTCTTTCGCCGAATTCTTTTTCCCAGCCTCTGGCCCGCGCTGATGACCGGGGTTGCCCTGTCGTTCACCCGCAGCCTGGGTGAATTTGGTGCGGTGATCTTTATTGCCGGCAATATGCCGTATGCCAGTGAGATCACCAGTCTGATGATCTTTATCCGTCTGCAGGAATTTGATTACGGTGCGGCGAGCGCGATCGCTTCCGTGGTGCTGATCGCCTCGCTGGTGCTGCTGCTGGCAATCAACCTGTGGCAGGCGCGTTATCTGCGCCGTCTGCATGGCCGCTGAGGAGGTGCTATGAAATCTCAAGGCCGCTTGCGGGCGGGTGATCAGCCCTGGATCAAATGGTCGCTGATCGGGTTTGCGCTACTGCTGGTTGTCCTGCTGTTGGTCGTACCTCTGGTGATGATCTTCAGCCAGGCGTTCTCTGCGGGCGCGGCGACGTTCTGGGATAACCTGACCGATGAGTACACGCTCCACGCGATCGGCTTGACGCTGTTTGTTGCCGCGCTGACCGTGCCGATCAACCTGGTGTTCGGGACCTTCCTTGCCTGGCTGGTGACGCGCTTCGAGTTCCCTGGACGCAAGGCGTTGATTACCCTGATCGATATCCCCTTCGCCGTCTCGCCGGTGGTGGCGGGTCTGCTGTATCTGCTGTTGTACGGCAGCAACGGCTGGCTCGGCGGCTGGTTGATGGATCGGGATGTCCAGCTGATGTTCTCCTGGCCGGGTATCGTGATGGTAACGGTCTTTGTCACCTGCCCCTTTGTCGCGCGTGAGCTGATTCCTCTCATGCAGCAGCAGGGGCGGGAGGAAGAGGAGGCCGGTGTGGTGCTTGGCGCTTCCGGCTGGCAGCTGTTTCGCAAGATTACCCTGCCCAACATTCAGTGGGCGCTGCTTTACGGCGTTGTGCTGACCAATGCACGCGCCGTCGGCGAGTTTGGCGCCGTGTCTGTGGTCTCGGGCAACATTCGTGGCCAGACCAATACCCTGCCGTTGCACGTCGAGCTGCTGTATCAGGATTACAATGCGGTCGGCGCTTTTGCCAGCGCGTCTCTGCTGGCTGGTATCGCCTTGCTGACCCTGTTGATCAAAAGCGCAGTGGAGTGGCGGCAGGCCCGCCAGATGCGACCGGTGAGCACTCAATCGGATCGAACTACATGAGCATTACCCTTGAGCAAATCGACAAGTCCTTCGGCGCCTTCAAGGCGCTGCAGGGGATCGAGCTGGATATCCCGGACGGGGAGTTGATCGGCCTGCTGGGTCCCTCCGGCTCCGGTAAAACCACACTGCTGCGGATTATCGCCGGCCTTGAGAGTGCCGACAGCGGGCGGATTCTATTCCACGGTGAGGATGTCACCCGCCGGCACGTGCGTGAGCGTCGGGTGGGGTTTGTGTTCCAGCATTATGCGTTGTTCCGGCATATGACCGTTGCGCAGAATATTGCCTTCGGTCTGGACGTGTTGCCGCGTAAGCAGCGTCCGTCCGCTGCGGAGATTCGCCAGCGCGTTGGCAATCTGCTGGAGATGGTGCAACTGTCGCATTTGGCTGATCGCTTTCCGGCCCAGCTATCCGGCGGGCAGAAACAGCGTATCGCGCTGGCGCGCGCGCTGGCGATGCAGCCTCAAGTGTTGCTGCTGGACGAGCCCTTCGGAGCCCTGGACGCTCGCGTGCGCAAGGATCTGCGCCGTTGGCTGCGCAGCCTGCATGACGAACTCAATTTCACCAGTGTGTTTGTTACCCATGACCAGGAAGAGGCGCTGGAGTTGTCCGACCGGGTTGTGGTGATGAGCGCCGGACATATCGAGCAGGTTGATACGCCGGAGGCGCTTTATGCCAAGCCTGACTCGCGTTTTGTGTTTGATTTTCTGGGGCACGTCAATGTGCTTCAAGGTTCGCTTGCAGGTAATCGGCTGGCAAGTGGTGACGCCTGGGTGCGGTTCCCGGAAGAGCCGGCGGCAGCGGGTGAGGCGCAGCTCTATCTGCGACCGCACGAGGTGCGCCTGCAGCTAAGTCCGGTCGGGCACGCGCATCTGCCGCTGCAGGTTGAGGCGATCAACCTGATTGGTGCCGAGGTGCGGCTGGAGCTGCGTCCCTGCGGCTGGCAGTGCGATACCTTGTGGGAGGTCGGTATCACCCATGCCGAATATCATAGCTGGCAGCCACGTCGCGGCGACCGCTGTTTCGCCGTGCCGGATGTCGGGCACCTGTTCGTTGCCGGGCACACACAACCGCAGACGCTTTACTGGGGCTGATGTGCTTCCCTAGTGGCGAAAGCCTTCGATAATGTGCGCTGCCAGTGATTCGCTGGCGGCGGAACTGCGTCGTGAGTCGCGCAGCAATACGATGCTCGCCTGCGGCATTTCCGGCAGGCCTTCGTTCGGGCCGAGCATCTGCATGCTGTCAGGAATAAGGCTGCGCGGCTGGGCCGTGATCGCCAAGCCTGCGCCGACCACGGCAAAAATGGCCGACAGGCTCGGGCTGGTGTAGGCGATGCGGTAATTGCGTTGCTGTGCTTCCAGCGCATTGCAGGCCCAGTGCCTGCAGAAACAGTCCCCGTTGAACATGGCCAAAGGCAGCTGCTCCAGATGCTGTAGCCCGGCGCCCGTGGCCTGGGCCCAGACCAGTTGCTCCTGGCGTAGCAGCTCGCCAATCTCCTTGCCCGGTTCGCGGGTAACAATGGTCAGATCCAGATCATGGCGCTGCAGTAGCTGTGTCGACGGCTCGCAGTGCATTTCCACCTGAACCAGCGGAAAGCTGTGTGCGAAGCGCGCCAGGACGCCCGGCAGAAATCGCGCAACGTAGTCGTCTGGCGTACCGATGCGTACCAGCCCGACCATGTCCGGTGTGCGCAGACTGTTCAGTGCTTCTCCCTGCAGGCGCAAGATACGTCGCGCATATCCCAGCAGTAGCTCTCCCTCTGCCGTCAGCTGAACCTGCCGCCCTTCCCGGCTGAACAGAGGGCGTTGAACAACATCTTCTTCCAATCGCTTCATCTGCATGCTGACGGCTGACTGGGTGCGATTGAGTTGATCGGCCGCGCGGGTGAAGCCGCCCTGGTCGGCGATCACGGTAAAGGTGCGCAGCAGCTCGCTATCGATGGTCGGAAAGTGCGCCATTGATCAATTCTCCGGATGTATTGCATAAGAAACATTCGTTGGATTGATCTTAAGCCGCTCGCCAGACTTTAGCCATGGTTTGGTGGTGAGTGGAGACACCGAGATGCGAGGGATAGTGCGGTTTATCGAGGCATGGCGTCGCTGGCGGCGCCGTCGTTACGAGCATGCATTACTGGCGGGCATGAGTGCTGCGCAGCTGCAGGACGCAGGGATTACCCGTAGCGATGCGCTGGAGGAGTTGGCGCGGCCCTGGTGGCGCCGCAAAACGCGAGGATAGCCGGTCGCGCGCCCCGGCGTTATCATGTGCCGTTCATTTCAAAAGGTAACAGCATAGATGCTCGGCGCGATACTCACACGGCTGGCTGACGGGCGCTTTCATTCTGGCGAGGCGCTGGGCGAGACGCTGGGCGTTAGCCGCGCTGCTATCTGGAAGGCGCTGAAGCGCCTGGAGGAGCAGGGTTACCCCTTGCAGCGTGTGCGAGGCAAAGGCTATCGCGTGCCGCGTGGTGCCTGTTTGCTCGATGCGGCGGCGATCCGCTCCCTGCTGCCGGCTGTATTGGCTGAGCGCTGGGAGTGGCACCTGCATCAGCAGGTTGACTCGACCAACGCCGAGGCGCAGCGCCGTCTGGCCCCGGGTGCGCCGCGCCCCCTGATCGTGCTGGCTGAGCAGCAGACGGCTGGCCGCGGCCGCCGCGGGCGGCCCTGGAGTAGTCCCTACGCGCAGAACATCTACCTGTCCATCGTGGAGCCGGTTTCCGGCGGTGCCCACGGTCTTGAAGGGTTGAGCCTGCTGGTTGGCCTTTGTCTGGTGCAGGGCCTGGAAGACCTTGGCTACAAGGGGTGTCAGCTCAAGTGGCCCAATGACGTGCTGTTGGGCGGCGCCAAGCTGGCCGGCATTTTGCTGGAGATCAGTGGCGATCTGACCGGCGAGGCGCTGGTCGTTATCGGTGTTGGCGTCAATGTGCTGATGGATTCCGCTGAGGCGGTGGACCAGGCCTGGACCTCGCTTTATCGAACCGGGCAATCGGCGACGCTGGATCGCAACCAGCTGGTGGCTGCGTTCTTGCGACGTCTGGCACCGGCGATGGATGTCTTCCGTGCCGAAGGCTTTGCCCCTTTCCGTGAGGCGTGGCAACAGCGCGATGCCTGGGCCGGGCAGCCGGTGCGTGTGGTGTCTGGTAGTCAGCAGCAACTAGGGCTGTCTGCCGGCGTCAATGCGCGCGGCGCGCTCGTGCTGCAGCAGGAGCAGGGTGTGCAGGAGATCAGTGGGGGAGAGGTCAGTTTGAGGTTGAACGATGCTACTTGAGCTGGACTGCGGGAATACCCTGATCAAATGGCGCCTGCTTGATCGGGAGGGGCGTGTGCGCGATCGCGATATGGCGCCGGACCTGGTTGAGTTGCAGCGCCTGCTGGGCGGGCAGGAGCGTGAGATACACGGCTGTCGTCTGGTGTCCGTGCGGTCGGCGGAAGAGAATCAGGTGGTGCTGGACCAGTTGACCAGTTGGCTGAAGTTGCATCCGGTCCTGGCGCGCAGTGCTGCCGAGCTGGCTGGTGTGCGCAACGGCTATGCCGATTACACCAAGCTGGGCATGGATCGCTGGTTGGCGCTGGTTGCTGGCTACCATCTCTGTCGGCGCGCCTGTGTGGTGATTGATCTTGGCACAGCGGTGACGGTCGACTTCGTCAATGCCGGCGGACAGCATCTGGGCGGTTACATCGCCCCGGGCAGCAAGTTGCTGCGCGGCAGTTTGAAGCGTCACACCCGGCTGATTCGTTATGAACAGTCGCTGCGTGGCGACCTGGCAACCCCGCGCCCGGGCGACAGTACCGCGGAGGCGGTCGAGTTTGGCTGTGACCTGATGCTGGTCGGCTTTGTGCGTGAGCAGCTACGCGTAGCCCGCCAGGCGCTGGGGGATGAAATGGTGGTCATCCTCACCGGTGGTGACGCCGAGCGCATGGCCGAAGCCTTGCCCCAGAGCTGCCACATTATTAGTGACCTTGTATTCGATGGCCTGGCGCTGGCGTGTCCCATGGAGATCGATTGATGCGTTCGCTGTTTCTGTTTCTGCTGCTGCTCAACATTCTTTACGCGCTGTGGCAGTTGCAGGCCGCCAGCGTAAGGCCCGACAGCGTGCTGCCCGCGCAAGAGCTGGGCGGGGTGGAGCGGGTGCCAGCCGACAGCGCAGGTTCGGTGGCGGAGACTGCGCCGATTGCGCGTTCGGAGGCCGTTGAAGAGGCGCCGCCGGCCGCGTTGTGCATCACCTTGGGCGTGTTCGCTGAGCGCCGAGAGGCCGAGCAGTTGCTACAGCGGCTGCTGGCTCTGGACGTGCAGGCCGGACTGATTGAGGATGACGTGGTCGGCAGTACCGATTACTGGCTGGTCATGCCCGTCTCGGGCGGCAGTGTCGATGCCCTGGCTCGGCTGTCGCTGCTGCAGGAGCAGGGCATCGAGAGCTTTGTCATTACCCGTGGTCCGCTGGCGGGCAATATCTCCCTGGGTGTGTTTTCCCGTCTGGATTACGCCGAGGCGCGGCAGGCGCAATTACTCGCCGACGGCAATGATGTGCGAGTTGAGTCGGTAGACAAGATGCGCAGTCAGTACCTGGTGCAGGTGCAGCCTGCGGCCAGGCGCCTGGTGGATCAGGCGCTACTTGGGCGTCTGCGCAATGACTTTCCTGCCCTGCAACATCAATATCAGGCCTGTTCCCCCGTTGCCAAGTTGGGCGAGTTGCCCTAGAATTGCGCCCGCTTCACGACGACCCTTTTTTGCTGATTGGGTCTGCGTTGGCAGAAACATGGTTCAAGTAAGTGTTTTTGCTAACAAAAGTGTTGACAGGGGGTCGCCAAGTGATGAAAATGGCGCCTCTTTTACGGAGGGGTTCCCGAGCGGTCAAAGGGATCAGACTGTAAATCTGACGGCTTAGCCTTCGAAGGTTCGAATCCTTCCCCCTCCACCAGATTTCGCGTAGTCAGGCTACTTGGCGGGTATAGTTCAATGGTAGAACCTCAGCCTTCCAAGCTGATGGTGCGGGTTCGATTCCCGCTACCCGCTCCAGTCTGACCATGCAATGGTGTGTAAGCTCATGTAGCTCAGTTGGTAGAGCACACCCTTGGTAAGGGTGAGGTCAGCGGTTCAAATCCGCTCATGAGCTCCAATATCAAGGCAGATATGCGAATATCTGCCTTTTATTTAATGGTCGCGTGACACGCGCATTGCTCTCACGAATAGGGGATCTCTCGATGGCTAAAGAGAAGTTCGAACGTAGCAAACCGCACCTGAACGTAGGCACCATCGGTCACGTTGACCATGGTAAAACTACTCTGACAGCTGCACTGACCCGTGTTTGCGCAGAGGTTTAC
>NZ_LMAZ01000018.1:0-5796 GCF_003444685.1 Pseudomonas abyssi
GGCTTGACGCGCCCGCTGAGGTCTCTATAATTCGCGCTCTCGCAGGGCAGGACGCTCATTCGAAAGCGCTTATTAATCAATAAGTTAGCTTGAAAATAAGGCTTGACAGTCCAGCGAAACGGCGTAGAATGCGCCACCTCGAAACGGTGCTTCGAAAGAGCCCGGATCGAGTGAGATGAGAGCTTCTCATCAGGTTGTTTGGAAGGTGTTGACAGCAGGGTTTGATCCTGTAGAATGCGCCTCCCTGACCCGGAACGGAAAGGTTGTTTTGGGTCGCTCAGGCAGGTTTTGAAGCTTCTAAAAAACTTCAAAAAAATGCTTGACAGAACAGAAGGTTAGCGTAGAATGCGCGGCCTTGGTTGAGCGGAAACGCTGACCGAATCGCTCTTTAACAATTTGAATCAAGTAATTCGTGTGGGTGCTTGCTGAATGTGCTCGATGATCAGAAAGATTATCAGCCTAGCAAGTAACTCTGTGAATTCATGAGTTTTTTGTAAAGCTGAGCCAAGTTTAGGGTTTTCTCAAAACCCAATCAGTATTTAACTGAAGAGTTTGATCATGGCTCAGATTGAACGCTGGCGGCAGGCCTAACACATGCAAGTCGAGCGGTAGAGAAGGAGCTTGCTTCTTCTTGAGAGCGGCGGACGGGTGAGTAATGCCTAGGAATCTGCCTGGTAGTGGGGGACAACGTTTCGAAAGGAACGCTAATACCGCATACGTCCTACGGGAGAAAGTGGGGGATCTTCGGACCTCACGCTATCAGATGAGCCTAGGTCGGATTAGCTTGTAGGTGAGGTAATGGCTCACCTAGGCAACGATCCGTAACTGGTCTGAGAGGATGATCAGTCACACTGGAACTGAGACACGGTCCAGACTCCTACGGGAGGCAGCAGTGGGGAATATTGGACAATGGGCGAAAGCCTGATCCAGCCATGCCGCGTGTGTGAAGAAGGTCTTCGGATTGTAAAGCACTTTAAGTTGGGAGGAAGGGTTGTAGCTTAATACGCTGCAACCTTGACGTTACCAACAGAATAAGCACCGGCTAACTCTGTGCCAGCAGCCGCGGTAATACAGAGGGTGCAAGCGTTAATCGGAATTACTGGGCGTAAAGCGCGCGTAGGCGGCTTGATAAGATGGGTGTGAAATCCCCGGGCTTAACCTGGGAACTGCATCCATAACTGTCTGGCTAGAGTACAGTAGAGGGTGGTGGAATTTCCTGTGTAGCGGTGAAATGCGTAGATATAGGAAGGAACACCAGTGGCGAAGGCGACCACCTGGACTGATACTGACGCTGAGGTGCGAAAGCGTGGGGAGCAAACAGGATTAGATACCCTGGTAGTCCACGCCGTAAACGATGTCAACTAGCCGTTGGAATCCTTGAGATTTTAGTGGCGCAGCTAACGCACTAAGTTGACCGCCTGGGGAGTACGGTCGCAAGATTAAAACTCAAATGAATTGACGGGGGCCCGCACAAGCGGTGGAGCATGTGGTTTAATTCGAAGCAACGCGAAGAACCTTACCTGGCCTTGACATGCAGAGAACTTTCCAGAGATGGATTGGTGCCTTCGGGAACTCTGACACAGGTGCTGCATGGCTGTCGTCAGCTCGTGTCGTGAGATGTTGGGTTAAGTCCCGTAACGAGCGCAACCCTTGTCCTTAGTTACCAGCACGTTATGGTGGGCACTCTAAGGAGACTGCCGGTGACAAACCGGAGGAAGGTGGGGATGACGTCAAGTCATCATGGCCCTTACGGCCAGGGCTACACACGTGCTACAATGGTCGGTACAGAGGGTTGCCAAGCCGCGAGGTGGAGCTAATCCCATAAAACCGATCGTAGTCCGGATTGGAGTCTGCAACTCGACTCCATGAAGTCGGAATCGCTAGTAATCGTGGATCAGAATGCCACGGTGAATACGTTCCCGGGCCTTGTACACACCGCCCGTCACACCATGGGAGTGGGTTGCACCAGAAGTAGCTAGTCTAACCTTCGGGAGGACGGTTACCACGGTGTGATTCATGACTGGGGTGAAGTCGTAACAAGGTAGCCGTAGGGGAACCTGCGGCTGGATCACCTCCTTAATCGACAGATCTCAGCGCTTCTTCAAGCACTCACACGAATTACTTGATTCATAAAGAAAGGCGATTGGGTCTGTAGCTCAGTTGGTTAGAGCGCACCCCTGATAAGGGTGAGGTCGGCAGTTCGAATCTGCCCAGACCCACCAATTGTCGAGGTGACAGGTCTGAACGGGGCCATAGCTCAGCTGGGAGAGCGCCTGCCTTGCACGCAGGAGGTCAGCGGTTCGATCCCGCTTGGCTCCACCAGGTCGACGCAGTACAACGCCATGAATGGAACTCAGAGTTCATATATGAACAATCAATGTGTTGATTGTTGATATCTGGTCTCTGAACCAGACGCTCTTTAAAAATTTGGATATGTGATAGAAGTACAGACACATGGCATGTATCACTGCATGTTGTGTGGCTAAGGTAAACTTGTAATCTCAAGTGCAAGTTCCGGAATTGTCGTTAATTCTGTTTTAAACCGATATCACTGAATAATCTGAGTTAATTCGTTAACTTAAGATTGTTTGGGGTTATATGGTCAAGTGAATAAGCGCATACGGTGGATGCCTTGGCAGTCAGAGGCGATGAAAGACGTGATAGCCTGCGAAAAGCTTCGGGGAGGTGGCAAATGACCTTTGATCCGGAGATCTCTGAATGGGGAAACCCACTTAGCATAAGCTAGGTATCACACACTGAATACATAGGTGTGTGAGGCGAACCAGGGGAACTGAAACATCTAAGTACCCTGAGGAAAAGAAATCAACCGAGATTCCCCAAGTAGTGGCGAGCGAACGGGGACCAGCCCTTAAGCAGTTTTGAGTTTAGTAGAACGCTCTGGAAAGTGCGGCCATAGTGGGTGATAGCCCCGTATACGAAAAACTCTTAGCTGTGAAATCGAGTAGGTCGGCGCACGTGAAACGTTGACTGAACATGGGGGGACCATCCTCCAAGGCTAAATACTCCTGACTGACCGATAGTGAACCAGTACCGTGAGGGAAAGGCGAAAAGAACCCCTGTGAGGGGAGTGAAATAGAACCTGAAACCGTATGCGTACAAGCAGTGGGAGCAGACTTGTTCTGTGACTGCGTACCTTTTGTATAATGGGTCAGCGACTTATATTCAGTGGCGAGCTTAACCGTCTAGGGGAGGCGTAGGGAAACCGAGTCTTAATAGGGCGTTTAGTCGCTGGGTATAGACCCGAAACCGGGCGATCTATCCATGGGCAGGTTGAAGGTGCCGTAACAGGCACTGGAGGACCGAACCGACTACCGTTGAAAAGTTAGCGGATGACTTGTGGATAGGAGTGAAAGGCTAATCAAGCTCGGAGATAGCTGGTTCTCCTCGAAAGCTATTTAGGTAGCGCCTCGTGTATCACCACTGGGGGTAGAGCACTGTTTCGGCTAGGGGGTCATCCCGACTTACCAAACCGATGCAAACTCCGAATACCAGTGAGTGTCAGCACGGGAGACACACGGCGGGTGCTAACGTCCGTCGTGAAAAGGGAAACAACCCAGACCGTCAGCTAAGGTCCCAAAGTTATGGTTAAGTGGGAAACGATGTGGGAAGGCTTAGACAGCTAGGAGGTTGGCTTAGAAGCAGCCATCCTTTAAAGAAAGCGTAATAGCTCACTAGTCGAGTCGGCCTGCGCGGAAGATGTAACGGGGCTCAAACCATACACCGAAGCTACGGGTTCATCGTAAGATGAGCGGTAGAGGAGCGTTCTGTAAGCCTGTGAAGGTCAATTGAGAAGTTGGCTGGAGGTATCAGAAGTGCGAATGCTGACATGAGTAACGACAAAGGGAGTGAAAAACTCCCTCGCCGGAAGACCAAGGGTTCCTGCGCAACGTTAATCGACGCAGGGTGAGTCGACCCCTAAGGCGAGGCCGAAAGGCGTAGTCGATGGGAAACGGGTTAATATTCCCGTACTTCTAGTTACTGCGATGGAGGGACGGAGAAGGCTAGGCCAGCACGGCGTTGGTTGTCCGTGTTTAAGGTTGTAGGCTGAGTGCTTAGGTAAATCCGGGCGCTTAAGGCCGAGAGCTGATGACGAGTGTTCTTTAGAACGCGAAGTGGTTGATGCCATGCTTCCAGGAAAAGCTTCTAAGCTTCAGGTAACTAGAAATCGTACCCCAAACCGACACAGGTGGTCAGGTAGAGAATACCAAGGCGCTTGAGAGAACTCGGGTGAAGGAACTAGGCAAAATGGCACCGTAACTTCGGGAGAAGGTGCGCCGATGAGGGTGAAGCATTTACTGCGTAAGCCCATGTCGGTCGAAGATACCAGGCCGCTGCAACTGTTTATTAAAAACATAGCACTCTGCAAACACGAAAGTGGACGTATAGGGTGTGACGCCTGCCCGGTGCCGGAAGGTTAATTGATGGGGTTAGCTTCGGCGAAGCTCTTGATCGAAGCCCCGGTAAACGGCGGCCGTAACTATAACGGTCCTAAGGTAGCGAAATTCCTTGTCGGGTAAGTTCCGACCTGCACGAATGGCGTAATGATGGCGGCGCTGTCTCCACCCGAGACTCAGTGAAATTGAAATCGCTGTGAAGATGCAGTGTATCCGCGGCTAGACGGAAAGACCCCGTGAACCTTTACTATAGCTTTGCACTGGACTTTGAATTTGTTTGTGTAGGATAGGTGGGAGGCTTTGAAGCGTGGACGCCAGTCTGCGTGGAGCCAACCTTGAAATACCACCCTGGCAACTTTGAGGTTCTAACTCTGGTCCGTTATCCGGATCGAGGACAGTGTATGGTGGGTAGTTTGACTGGGGCGGTCTCCTCCCAAAGAGTAACGGAGGAGTACGAAGGTGCGCTCAGCACGGTCGGAAATCGTGCGTAGAGTATAAAGGCAAAAGCGCGCTTGACTGCGAGACCAACACGTCGAGCAGGTACGAAAGTAGGTCTTAGTGATCCGGTGGTTCTGTATGGAAGGGCCATCGCTCAACGGATAAAAGGTACTCCGGGGATAACAGGCTGATACCGCCCAAGAGTTCATATCGACGGCGGTGTTTGGCACCTCGATGTCGGCTCATCACATCCTGGGGCTGAAGCCGGTCCCAAGGGTATGGCTGTTCGCCATTTAAAGTGGTACGCGAGCTGGGTTTAGAACGTCGTGAGACAGTTCGGTCCCTATCTGCCGTGGACGTTTGAGATTTGAGAGGGGCTGACCTTAGTACGAGAGGACCGGGTTGGACGAACCTCTGGTGTTCCGGTTGTGTCGCCAGACGCATTGCCGGGTAGCTACGTTCGGAAAAGATAACCGCTGAAAGCATCTAAGCGGGAAACTTGCCTCAAGATGAGATCTCACCGGGAGCTTGACTCCCCTAAAGGGCCGTCGAAGACTACGACGTTGATAGGTTGGGTGTGTAAGCGCTGTGAGGCGTTGAGCTAACCAATACTAATTGCCCGTGTGGCTTGACCATATAACACCCAAGCAATCTGGTGTTATCGAGCCAGACAGATTTAAACAACTTCGCGAACTTGCGAGATTGCAAACACCTTAGCTTCTGTCACACATCCAAGCTTTTTAAGCTGCACGCCTAGCGGGCAGCAACAAATTGCTTGACGACTATAGAGCATTGGAACCACCTGATCCCATCCCGAACTCAGAAGTGAAACGATGCATCGCCGATGGTAGTGTGGGGTCTCCCCATGTGAGAGTAGGTCATCGTCAAGCGCCTATACCGAACACCCTGATCAGAAATGGTCAGGGTGTTCTTCTTTGTGCGC